>NZ_JBXARP010000007.1:0-334630 GCF_058808375.1 Caulobacter sp. GW821-FHT11E10 | reverse complement strand
CCCATCGCCAGGCCCGCCGCGCCTCCGGCCGCCATTCCCGCCAGAGCGCCGCCGGCCAGCAGGGCGCCGCCGGCCGCGGCCCCCGCGCCCACGGCCGCCCCGGCCGACAGCTGAGGCCCGCCCGCGATCAGGCCGCTGGCGATGCCCGGCGCGAAGAGGCCAAGCCCCAGCAGGCACAGCGAGGCCAGGACAACGGCCAGGGCTTCCTCGATCGTCGGCTGGGTGGAGGCGAACCCGGCGGTGAACTGGGAAAACAGCGTCGAGCCGATGCCAACCACAACCGCCAAGACCATGACCTTCACGCCCGAAGCCACGACCGCGCCCAGCACGCGCTCGGCGAGGAACGCGGTCTTGCCGAATAGGCCCCAGGGCATCAGCACAAAGCCGCACAAGGTGGTCAGCTTGAATTCGATCAACGTCACGAAGAGCTGCACCGCCAGGACGAAGAAGCTCAGAACGACGATCAGCCAGGCCAGCAACAGGACGGCGATCTGGATGAAATTCTCGAAGAAGGCGACATAGCCCATCAGGCCCGAAATGCTCTCGAGCAGCGGGCGTCCAGCGTCGATGCCGGCCTGGGCGACCCTTCCGGGCCGGAGCAGGTCGGCGGCCGAGAAGCCCGTTCCGGAAGCCTTCAGGCCAAGGCCAGCGAAGCTCTCGAAGATGATCCGGGCCAGAGCGTTCCAGTTGCCGATCAGATAGGCGAAGGCGCCGATGAAGAGGGTCTTGCGGATCAGGCGCGCGATGACGTCCTCGCCCTCGCCCAGGCTCCAGAACAGCGCCGCCAGGGTGACGTCGATGACGATCAGGGTCGTGGCGATGAACGCCACCTCGCCGCCGAGCAGTCCGAAGCCGGAGTCGATGTAGGACGTGAAAACGCCCAGGAAGCGATCGATGACGCCGGGCCCTTCCATCAGCGCTTGGCCTCCGAGCCGCTCAGGAAGCGCGTGCGCGCATCGGCCCAGGCCTTCAGGCAGGTCGGCTCTTGCGCGCCGGCCGCGCCGAGCGCCTGGCAGCGCGCCAACTCGGCCTGCTGGGCCTGGGGATGGGTGGGCGCGGCGACTACTGGCGCCGGCGGCACGACCGGCGTCTTGCGGCCGGCCTCGAGCGCGGTGACGAGAACGGCCAGGGCGGCCAGGCCGATCGCGCCCAGGCGAAACGCCAGGCGCGTGTTCATGGCTGATTGAACATCTTGGCCGCGCCAGGCTGGTAGCCTGCGCCGGGCGTCAAAAAGCGACGAAGCTGCTCGCGTGCCTGGTCCTGCGCCGCGGCGCGCTGGGCTGCTTCCAGCGTCTGGGCCCTGCTCGAGGCGGCCAGCAGGGTGATCAGATCCGACAGTTGCTGCGATTGGAGCGCCAGGAGTTGGTTGCCGGCCTGAGCCGCCTGCAAGGCCCCGCTCGCCGACTGGCTGGCGCCCACCAGAACGCTCATCTCCGAACGGGCGTCGTCGAGATTGCCCACGACGCCGGCCTGCACCTTCAGGGCGTCCTGGAAGGCCGCCACGCTGTTGGCCCAGCGCGTGCGCGCGTCGGTCACAAGATCGAGGTCGCCGGCGCTGAGGTCCGCCGGGCGATAGGCGGCCTTGAACGCCGCCTCGATATCGCTGACCCGCAGCGCCAGGCCCTTGGCCTCGTCGACCAAGGCGCGGGTGCGTTGCAGCTGGCTCTGCAGCGTCCCCAGGGCCGAGTATGGCAGCGACGTCAGGTTTCGCGCCTGGTTGACGAGCGACTGGGCTTGGTTCTGGAGGCTGGTGATCTGGTTGTTGATCTGTTGCAGCGAACGGGTCGCGGTCAGCAGGTTCTGGGCGTAGTTGGTCGGATCAAAGACCGTGAACTGCGCGAACGCGACGGCCGGGACGGCGGCCAGAACGCCGGCCGCGAGCAGCAGCCGGCGCCGAGCAAGGCGCTGGGTCATGACAGCATCTCCTGTGGCAGGGTCGAGAGAAGGTCGGCGGCCCAATCGAGCCCCCGCTCGATCAGCCAGGCTCGGGCGAAGCCATCCTGGCCGGCTTTCGCCAAGACCCGGTCCATGGCGGCGTGATCGCTCTTGGAGGAGGCCGCGGCGAAGGCCAGGGCCACTTCGCCCAGACCAAGCTCGAACAGGCGGTCTCCCACCGGCGACTGGCAGTAGTAGTCGCGCTTGGGCGTGGCCTGGGCGAGGATCTCAATCTGCCGGTCGTTGAGGCCAAAGCCCCGATAGACCTCGGCGATCTGAGGTTCCAGCGCCCGGGCGTTAGGGAGGAACAGCCGTGTAGGACAGCTTTCGATGATCGCCGGCGCGATCGTGCTGCCTTGGATGTCGGCCAAGGATTGGGTCGCGAAGACGACGCTGGCGTTCTTCTTGCGCAGGGTCTTGAGCCATTCGCGCACCTGGCCGGCGAACAGCGGGTCATCCAGCGCCAGCCAACCCTCGTCGATGATCACCAGGGTTGGCCGCCCGTCGAGCCGGCCCTCGATGCGGTGGAAAAGATAGGCCAGGACCGCAGCGGCGCCGGGCGCGCCCACGAGGCCTTCGATCTCGTAGGCTTCAAGGTCGGCAAACCCGAGACTTTCATGGTCCGCGTCGAGCAGGCGGCCGGCCGGCCCACCCAGGCAGTAGGGCGCCAGCGCCAACTTCAAAGGCGCATTCTGCAGGAGCGCGGCCAGCCCACTCAGGCTTCGCTGGTCGACGGGCGTGCTCGCCAGGGCCCCTAGGGCCGACCAAAGGTGCTGGCGACCCTCCGGATCGGGCGCCATCCCCTCCTTGGCCAATAGCGCCGTCAGCCAGTCGAGCGCCCAAGCCCGTTCGGCGGGATCGTCGACCTTCGCCAAAGGCTGCAGCGCCGGGGCGCCGTCGGTCCCCAGGTCGTGGAAGCGTCCGCCCATGCCCAGAACCGAGGCGCGGATGGAGCCGCCAAAATCGAACGTGAAGATTTGAGCGCCGGGGTAACGACGGAACGACAGGGCGAGGATGGCCAGCAGCACGGACTTGCCCGCGCCAGTCGGTCCCAAGACCAGGGCGTGACCAACGTCGCCGACGTGCAACGAAAAACGGAACGGGGTCGACCCGTCGGTGCGGGCCTGAAAAAGGGGCGGGCCGCCGAGATGAGCATCGAGGTTTGGCCCGGCCCACACCGCCGACAGCGGCATCATGTGCGCGAGGTTGACCGTCGAGATCGGCGGCTGACGGACATTGGCATAGACTTGGCCCGGCAGGCTCCCGAGCCAAGCCTCCACCGCATTGAGGGTCTCGGGGATGACGGTGAAATCCCGACCCTGGATCACCTTCTCGACCAGGCGGAGCTTATCGTTGGCGACCTTGGGATCGGCGTCCCAGACCGCGACGGTGGCCGTAACGAAGGCCTGAGCCACATCGTCCGCGCCGAGGTCCTGCAGGGCAGCGTCGGCGTCGGCGGCCTTGTTGGCCGCGTCGGTGTCGACCAGCGCCGAAGCCTCGTTGGTCATCACCTCCTTGAGAATGGCGGCGATTGACTTGCGCTTGGAAAACCACTGCCGCCGGATCCGCGAAAGCAGTTTGACCGCGTCGGTCTTGTCGAGCATCAGCGCGCGCGTCGACCACCGATAGGGAATGGCCAGACGATTGAGCTCATCCAGGATCCCCGGAAAGGTCACGCTCGGAAAGCCGATCACGCTCAGCACCCGCAGGTGTCTCTCGCCCAGGCGCGGCTCAAGGCCGCCGATCAGAGGCTCGGTCGCCAGAAGCACGTCCAGGTGCATCGGTGTCTCAGGGACCCGAACGGCCTGCCGTTGGGTGGTGACCGCACCATGCAGGAACGTCAGGGTCTCGGCGTCGTCGAGCCAGGTCGCCAGCGGCATGAAGCCTTCGATCAGCTGCAAGACCCGGTCCGTGCGAGCGATGAAGCCTTGAGCGTCCTCCCAGGCGTCCGGCCCCCGCGAGGCGCGCCCTTCGATCATCAGCGCGCCGAGACGGGAGACATCCTCGGCCGGCGGCCGCCAGACGAAGGTCAGATAGTAGCGGGACTCGAAGTGAGACCCGTGCTCGGCGAATTGCTCACGCCGTTCCAGGTCGACCAGGGCCGACGCGCGGTCGGGAAAACTGCTCCTGGCATAGCCGGGGGCCGGATCACGTCTGGCCTCGATGAATAGCGCCCAGCCCGAGCCGAGCCGGCGGAGCGCGTTGTTCAGGCGCGCGGTGGTCGCCGTCAGCTCGGCCGGAGTGGCGCTGTCGAGGTCGGGGCCGCGAAACCGTGCGGTTCGCTGAAGGCTGCCATCCTTGTTGAGCACCACGCCTTCAGCGACCAAGGCCGCCCAAGGTAGGAAGTCGGCCAAGGCCGGCGTCCGGTCGCCATAGACCTTCAGCGCCATCATCGGCCTACACCCGCAGATAGGGCGGGTAGCGCAGGTGGCGTCGTCCCACCTCGACGAACTGCACATCGTAGCGCGCGGCCCAGACGGCGAGCGCGTGCCCGACCAGCCAGACGATCAGACCGACGATCCACAGCCGCAGGCCAAGACCGATCGCCGCGGCCAACGTGCCGTTGGCGATCGCCACGGTTCGCGGCGCGCCGCCCAGCAGGATCGGCTCCAGCAACGCGCGATGCACCGTGGCATAGTAGCCGGCGGGGACCTCGGCGGACGTCATGCGATCATCGCTCCGCCGCCGAACGAGAAGAACGACAGGAAGAAGCTCGACGCCGCGAAGGCGATCGACAGACCGAACACGATCTGGATCAGCCGCCGAAAGCCGCCTGAGGTTTCGCCGAACGCCAGCGACAGACCCGTCACGATGATCACGATCACCGCCACGATCTTGGCGACCGGCCCCTCGATCGATTCCAGGATCGACTGCAGCGGCGCCTCCCAGGGCATGGAGGAGCCGGCCGCGCGCGCTGGCAGCGCGTAAAGCACACTGCCAGCTGTGAGGGCCGCGCAGCCGAGCCGGTCGAGCATCGTGCCGGCCAGCAGCCGGCGTTTGCGGCGTGCGGCCGCATGAGGCGAGGTCATTGCAGGTCTCCTGGGGGTGAGAGCACGTAGTCGCCGTCGGCGAGCGCCTCGACGGCGGCCAGATCGATCAGGCGGCGCGGTCCGTCCCGTCCCGACAGGACCGCGACGATATCGACCGTCTCGGCGATCAGGGCGCGGGGGACGACGGTGGCCGCTTCCTGGATCAGCTGTTCGAGCCGGCGTAGTGCGCCGAGCGCCGAGCCGGCGTGAATGGTGGCCACCCCGCCTGGATGACCTGTCCCCCAGGCCTTGATCAGGTCGAGCGCCTCGGGACCGCGCACTTCGCCGATGATGATCCGGTCTGGGCGCAGGCGTAGGGTGGAGCGCAGCAGCTCGGTCAGGGAGGCCACGCCCTCCTTGCTGCGCAGCGCCACGGTGTTGGCCGCGAGGCAGCGCAGTTCGATGGTGTCCTCGATCAACACGATCCGTTCGCGGCGGTCGGCCAGTTCGGCGAGCAGCGCGTTGGCCAGGGTGGTCTTGCCGCTGGAGGTGGCGCCGGCGATCAGGACGTTTCGCCGGCCAGCGATCGCGGCCTGGAGCACGGCGGCCTGCCGACTGCTCATCACCCCGGCGGCGACATAGTCGGCCAGGCGCATGGCCCGGACAGCCGGCTTACGGATGGCGAACGTCGGGGCGACGACGACGGGCGGCAGCAGGCCTTCGAAGCGTTCGCCGCCTTCCGGCAACTCGGCCGAGATTCTCGGTGAGCGCGCGTGAACCTCGGCGCCAACGTGATGAGCGACCAAACGAACGATCCGTTCGGCTTCGGCGGCGCTGAGCACCGCCTCGGTCGCGATGAGCCCCTCGCCAAGTCGGTCGACCCAGAGCCGACCGTCGGGATTGAGCATCACCTCGATAATGTCGGGCTCGCCGAGCCAGGCGGCTATAGCCGGCCCGAGCGCCGTGCGCAGCATGCGCTGGCTGCGCTGCGCGGGTTCGCTGTTGAGGAGTTGGAGCGACACTGGGGAGCCTCGGCATGGGGCGGAGGCTTTCTAGAGAAGGCTGACCTTCCGGCGACGCAACAAGCCCCTTGGGTTCGGCGTGGGCTGGCGGGCAAAGACAGGCGATGGCGTAGGCGGGCCGGGTTTGCGAGGAGGCAGAACTACGGAGAGCCTGAAAAACGCCTATGGCTCAGCTTGCGAGGCAGGGCGTTGGCCGTGATGGTAACGGCGTGGTTGAGCGAATGGATTTCACCGACAAGATAAGGGCGCTGGTCATCACCGAGCTGGCCCTGGCCAATCGCGATCCGGAGCGGATCGAGCTGGTTATCGCCCGACTGACCGAACTGCTCGGCGCGGCGCTTGTTGTGGCCCATAGGGATGATCGAAGGGCGCTCGATCAAAGATGCTCCGCGCTCGAAGGCCAGATCCATCGCGAAGCCGTTCTCAAACTTGAGATGCTCAAGGCGCTCGGCGCCGACCGATGGGACGACGAGCCTCCGGCCTAGGGATCCATCAGATCATCAACCTGGGTTCCAGCGATGTCCTGCGACAGGGTCCTGCCCTTGGCGATCCGCCGTCCGAGCGCGGCCAGGAAGTTGTCATAGCGCTCACGCCCCTTGGCCTGCTGCGCCGCCAGCGCCGCCTCGGGGAGCGCCAAGGTGTTAGCCAGCCAGAACCTGACGAAGAGCCCGATGGCTTCGTTGGCGATGAGACCTTGCTGTTCGAGACGGTCGGCCTGCCGCGACAGGCGATCTAGCCGCCGGCTGAGCGCGGCCTCGAGTTGCTCGGCGCCATCGGGCGACAGGAACGATTCAAGCGCGGCCTCGACGACCAGCGCTTGGGAAATGCGCTTGCGGAGCGCGTAGTCCGCCAAGCGGCGCGCCAAGCTGGGGGGAAGGCGGAACGTGTGCTTGCTGCGCACCCTAGAGCTCCACACCATCGTCGGGATCGAGCGCGGCCAAGCGGGCGGTCCCGGACATGCGTTTGTCGACGCGAACACTCGCGGCGTCGAGATCCGCATTGGGACCGACATCCTCGAACGCGAACTCGTCGGTGAAGGTGGGGAGCTCATTCAGGGTCGGCGCCAGTTCGAGCGTGCGGGGCGCAGGTCCCTCGCCAGCGCCTTCAACCGGGGTTGACGGTCCGGCTTCGGCCAAGCCGTCTACCGGGATCGCAAGCCTTGCCCAATCGTCACGCCGCGATTCCGCCGCGCGCCAGGGCGATGGCGGCTGGAGGATTCGTCCAGCCAGGCGCGGATCCTCGAAGTAGCGGGCCTTGTGGGCGCGAATTGGCGGCGAGCCCGCGAGCATAACCACCTCCTCGTCGGCTGGCAGCTGCATGATCTCGCCAGGCGTCAGCAGCGGCCGCGGTGACTCCGCCTTCGAGACCATCAGGTGACCAAGCCAAGGAGAAAGTCTGTGGCCAGCATAGTTGCGCATGGCTCGCTCCTCCGTGGCCGTACCCAAGGCGTCGGAGATGCGCTTGGCGGTGCGCTCGTCATTGGTGGCGAAGCACACGCGCACATGACAGTTGTCGAGAATGGCGTTGTTGGGCCCGTAGGCTCGTTCGACCTGGTTGAGGGACTGGGTGATCAAGAACGCCTTCACGCCGTAGCCGGCCATGAACGCTAGGGTGCTCTCCAAGAAATCGAGGCGGCCGAGGACGGGAAGTTCGTCCAGCATGAGCAGGAGGCGCTGCCGGGTTGAGACGCCCTGCAGGCTTTCGGTCAGTCGACGGACGATCTGGTTGAGGATCAGTCGGATCAGAGGCTTGGTGCGGCTGACATCCGAGGGCGGTACGACCAGGTACAGGGAACAGGGACCGCCATCGACCAAATCGGCGATGCGCCAGTCGCACCGCGCTGTGACCTGGGCGACGACCGGATCGCGGTAGAGGCCTAGGAAGGTCATCGCGGTGGAGAGCACGCCCGAGCGTTCGTTGTCGCTCTTATTCAAAAGCTCGCGGGCGGCGCTGGCGACGACGGGGTGCGGCCCGGCCTCGCCAAGATGCGGGGTGCGCATCATCACCGCCAAGGTCTGCTCGATGGTGCGCCTGGGATCGGAGAGGAAGGTGGCCACGCCGGCCAAAGTCTTGTCCGCTTCGGCGTAAAGCACGTGCAGAATGGCGCCGACCAGGAGAGCGTGGCTGGTTTTCTCCCAATGGCTGCGCTTGTCGAGCGAGCCTTCCGGATCAACCAGAATGTCGGCCACGTTCTGCACGTCGCGCACTTCGTTCTCGCCGCGGCGCACTTCCAGCAGCGGATTATAGGCCGACGACCGCGCATCGGTCGGATCGAACAGAAGGACACGGCCCAGTCTCGCGCGAAACCCCGCCGTCAGCGTCCAGTTCTCGCCCTTGATGTCGTGAACGATGGCCGATCCCGGCCAGGTCAGCAGACTGGGCACCACCAAGCCGACGCCTTTGCCTGACCGGGTCGGGGCGAAACAAAGAACGTGTTCTGGGCCTCCATGACGAAGGTAGCCGTCTTTATGTCGGCCAAGCATCACGCCTTGGTCGACAAGCAGCCCCGCTTTTCGGATTTCGGCGGTTGTGGCCCAGCGCGCGGTCCCGAAGGTGCCGGCCCGGCCCTGTTCTCTCGCACGCCAAACGGACAACGCGATGGCGACGACCGCCGACAGCAGCCCGCCACTCGCCGCCACGAGAGCGCCCCGCAGGAAGACGGAGGGCGCATAGGCGTCGAAGGCGAACCACCACCAGAAGAACGCCGGCGGCGAATAGACGCCGTAGTCGCCCAGTCTGAACCAGGGCGGACCAAGCTGTGGCTGATGGCCGAGTGCATCGGCGGTCAGTTGGGTCGCCGCCCAGGTCGTCGCCAGGACGATCGCGCCCACGACAACGATCGGAACCCAGAGAATTCTGGCAGGCGACATGGCCGTCTCCACACAAGCGGAGACAGACCAATTGCGTCAGGCGGCAGGGACGCCAGGGCCAAAAAGCGCCCATCGCGCCCTGGCGTGCAAAGACAGGCGATGGCGAAAGCCCGTCCTTTGACCGCGCGCCGGTGTAGCGCTAACCGATGGAGACCTTGGTCGGGGAGCCTAGCGGCATGTCCAAGCGCTCGCGCCAAAACCCTGGGAGTCCTCGCACGACTTTTCCAACTCCCCGACTAGGATGGGCAATCTTTGAATTTGAGACGGCCGGAGGCATGATCGGTTCTCAGATCGCGCCCGAGGCGTCGCGGGCTTCCGGCGGCTTCCATGCGTTCTTAAGTCGGTAGGCGTCTTCGTAGGCGAAGCTCTCAACCCTCTGTAGGCCCCACTGGGCGTAGCGCCGCTGCGAGCATGCCCGGCCCACCCATTCACGCAAGTTGGCCGCTTTCTCACTCACGTACCCGTCGTGACCTGCAAGCTTCTCCAATTCGCGGGTCAGCCTATCGATCTGACCAACCAAATCCGGCCGGGGCCGACCGCCAAAGCCGGGCTCGGTCAATTTGAGAAGTTGCTCGACGATTTCATCGTATCGGTCAGCCACGTTTGATCTCCAAAGGAAACGGCACTCGAACACTAAACTTGAGTCGTCGCGGGCACAGGCCGGGTCGGATAGCCCAGGCACAGCGGTGCTGATTGGCCACGCAATTCAGATAGACACCACGCATTGCGTGGGTGTAGGCTTGATTGCGTGGAGAAGGTCATGGCAAGCTTGGAAGCCCCGTCGTCGCAGGATATCCGACTTTTTCGCGCCCAGCTCGACATGAGCCGTGCCGAGCTTGCGAGCCGTTTGGGGGCTGGCGTGCGCACCATCGAGGACTGGGAGGCCGGGCGGCGCACCGCGCCGGTCATGCTCCGCTTGGCGCTCGCGGCGTTGGCCCGGGAGGTTCCGCCCTGGAACCCCGCGCCCGCCTTGACCCCTGAAGCCAGTGTCGAAGAGGCCGAGCTGGCCGTCACGGCGATCCTGGCCCGGCTCGGCGACGAGAGGGCCTCGCGGTTTGTTGATCGCTACAAGGACTGCGTCAGGGCCGAAGCGACACCGGCCGAGCGAGTACTTTGCGGTCACCTGATCGGCTTTGAAGACGGCTACAACGTCGCCGACCTCTGCGAGACCTGGAACAGTTGGCCACAAAGGGGGTGGCGGACGAGCTACGTATTCTGGCCGACGATGCATGGCGTCACTCCGACCGTAGGCGTCGAGTGTCGACATGACGATAAGGTCAGGGAGTTGGCGATCTTCGTGGATCAGCATCGACCCGGTGAGAGACTCCCGGAGAAGCTCCGCATCGAGACGGCGCTGGTGACGCGAGGGGTGCGCGTCCTCTCGTTTAGCGCCGCCGACGTGCTGACCGATGGCGAGCGGTGCAAAGACACCATCGAAGTGGTTGTGTCCGAGATGGTCGACGAAGTCCTCTACGAGGACGGTCAAATCGCAAGTCCCTGGAAACGTCCGGAGCATCGATAGAGATCAGGACGCTCTGGCCTGACACATCGCCGATTCCCATGCCTGACGACGACCAGCCCCACCAAGTCTCGATCGAACCGGACCTCGCCGCCCTGGAGGCCATGGCCGCCCAGCTAGAGGCCAGCGGGCGCTACCGTCTGCTGCGCCGGTTCGAGTTCTGCAGCCTGCACACCGCCTTTGATCCCCAGACCCTCAAGCGCGGCATTTATCTCGACACCGAGACCACCGGCACAGACGGCCGGCGCGACGAGGTCATCGAACTGGCGATGATCCCGTTCGACTACGACCCGACCGGACGCCTCTGCGCGGTCGGCCAGCCGTTCGTGGCCCTCAACCAGCCGTCCAAGCCGATCCCGGCCGAGATCAGCAAGATCACGGGCATCACCGACGCAATGGTTGAGGGCCAGGCCATAGACCCGGTCACGGTCGCCGCCTTCATCGCCGAGGCGGTGTTAATCGTCGCCCACAACGCCGCCTTCGACCGCCCGTTCGCCGAGCGCCTGACCGACGCGTTCAAGTTCAAGGGCTGGGCCTGCTCAATGAGTCAGATCGATTGGAAGGGCCACGGGTTCGAGGGAACCAAGCTCTCTTACCTCGCTGGCCAATGCGGCTTCTTCTTCGATAGCCACCGAGCCGAGAACGATTGCTTGGCGGGTCTGGAAATCCTCGGCCGCCCTCTGCCCACCGGCCGCACGGCGCTCTCTCACCTGCTTGAGGCCGCCCGCACACCCAGCTGGCGCATCGTCGCAGAGCGCTCGCCGTTCGAGATGAAGGACAGGCTCAAGACCCGCGGCTACCGCTGGAACGGCGACGAGGCCGCCGGCCCGAAGGCTTGGTACACCGATGTCACCGAGGCCGACCGCGAGGCCGAACTCCTCTATCTCGCCCAAGAAATCTACGGCTACGAGCCCAACCTCAGCCCCAGGCGCATCACCGCCTTCGAACGGTTCTCCGAACGGGCCTGAGCGCCACCTGCAAGGTTACCAAATCCCAGTCGCGACCGTGGTGGGCAAGGTCAACCGCAGCGGGGCTCCATGGCTGTCGCCCATCATGATCGACGCCTTCTGCTTGCCGGTTCGCTTTCCAAACCAATGATCCGCGACCCTTAGAAGGTCGCCATTGGCTTCGCGATCAAAGAACCGGTCGATCAGCTCCTCGGTCAGCTCGGGATTCGGCATACCGTAGAAGTCGCCCGGCGTGTCCAGTGCATCCAGCGCCAGTGCCTCTTCAGCAAGCGGCCGCTGCAGCATCTTTCGCGGCGTTCCGAAGGTCGCCCCATGCTCGGCGAAGGCTTCCGGGAAGATCGGTGCCATGAAGTCCACTAGGTGGGTTTCCGTCTGAACCCACATGTGAAAACCCCCACCATCCGAGCTCAGCCGTCCCTCGTTCTGGCGCCCGAAGAAGGCGACGTCGGGCCGGTCTCCCCCGTTGACACACAGTCCAAATGCGCCGGCCACGACCTGCGCCCTGATCTTGTAATGCTTGTTGAGAACGAGCGCGCCGAAGGCGGCGAAGAAGATGCAGGCCCGTTCGGCAGACCCGATATCGCGGATAACCCCATGTGCGACCTGGTAGACGCGGTTGTACTCACTCAGCGGCAGCAGGGGTCTGGCCATGGCGGGCTCGGGACGGCGTCGAAGGGGCGACCCAGGCTTACCTGCGCTGCGGACCAAAGACCATGGCCGCATTCGACCGGGTCGCAAAAGCACCCAGGACGACCGCGCTATAGCGCGTGCTTCTCATCAACGAACAGGGGCCTTAGCCCCACCGCCGCCAGGCCAGCCTGATGCTCGGGCCAGATCGCCTGGGGCACCGCCACCCAGAGCAAGTCCCGGGGACGGGTGACGGCGACATAGCCGATCCGTCCGAGCTCGGTCCGGACCCCCGCAAGCAAGTGCTCCAGGTGCGGCTTGGTGACGATGTAGAGCACCGCGTCCAGGCTCTCGCCCTTGGCGCCATGGACCGTATCGATCCGCAGCTTCCTGACCAGGGCTGGATCGAGGGCGCAGACCGGGGCGGCCGGCAACGCCTTGACCGCCAATCGGCGATTGAGATTGTCGGCCGGTTTCAATCCGGACTGGGCTTCGATGGCCACGAGCAACGCCGCGGTCGTTACTCGCAGACGCTGGATCCAATCGGTGTCGGCCTGCAAGGTCGCCGACGGCAGACCCTCGCCCGACGAACGGGCAAACTTCCAGACGAGGCGGCGGACCGCAAGCAGTTCGCCATGCCGTCGCGGGTCGGCCAAGTGAGCCGCAAAGCCGCGCGGCGGATCGTCGAGTAAGGACTGTTCCAGGGCCTCTGCGACTAGAGCAAAGGCGCGATGGACATCGCCGCCGCCGTCCCGTGCCGCCGAGGCGGCCGCCAGCAGTCGCACCGCGCCGGCGCCGACCTCATCACCTTCGCCGGTCAGGGTGTCGACGAGCTTGGCGGCTCGGCACAGAACCGCGCTCTTGGCGGGATCCAGGCCGCAGGCGGCGATGGCGTGACGGAACCGGTCGATCACCACGTCGTAGCGTTCAGGGTCGCAAGGCACGGCAAAGGCGCCGAACGGTGGCGCGTGCGACGCCCGGTCGGTTTCGCCCTGCACTCCGCACAGGGCGTAGGCCACTGCGGTAATCTCCGGAATCGAGCGGTAGTTCTTGGAGAGCGGGCGCGGCGCAGGACTGTGAGCCTGCAGATAGGCGCCGTCAGCGCCGGCATATTCGTAAATGGCTTGGTTGGGGTCGCCGATCAGGGTCACGGTTGCGCCGTGCCGGGCAATAGCCGAGAGGATCGCCTGTTGGACGGAGCCGACGTCCTGGGCTTCGTCGATCAGGATCTGCGGATACCGGTTGGCGAAAGCCTTGAGCAGCCGCGGTTCGGCCCGAAAAGCGCGGCAGCACCAATAGCGGCCTAAGTCGTGGGTGTAGGCGCCGGTCTTACCCAGCCGCTCGACCAGATCCTTGGCCGCGTCGACGTCCAGGTCGATCTGCTTGTTGAACACCTCCAGATAGAAGACGAACCGCCCGCGCACTACTTTGACCCGGATGTTCTCGACGCTGACCGGTGGCCAGCCCTTGGCGGGCGGAGGCAGGGTAAAGCCCTTGAGGAAGGGCTCAGAGCCGTTGACCAGGAAGGCGGCCCGCTGCGCGCCCATCGCTCGATAGGCGTGCGGCCGCAGGACGTTGGCTGTGATGAAGGCGTCGATGGTGTCGATCTCGACGGGGCCCAACGCCGAGACCGCCTTGGCTTGGCACAACGCCGAATAGTCTCGGCGAAAGGTCTCGACGGCGACGTTGGAGAACGACAGTAGGGCTACGCGGCCATTGGGCCGGCCCAGCCGCTCACGCACGGCCAACAGCCGATGCACGGCGGTTCGGGTCTTGCCGCTGCCCGCGCAGGCCAGCACAGCCAGCGGATCAAGGTCTGCAGCGACGACCTCCTTCTGCTGATCAGAGAGGTCGATCATCGGGCCTGCATCTGACAGGCGTGGGCGATGGCGTCTTTGATGTAGCCCGGCACTACGCAGGCCGCGTCCTTGGCCAGGAAGGCCTGGGCGAGGGCCTGGCCGTAGCGGCCCTTCTGCACATTGTTCTGCGGCCGCTCGAACATGCCGCAGAACACCGCCCGCGCGCGGGCTTGACCCTCGGGCAGGTCAACGATTGCTTTGGCCAGGTCCGCGCCGATGCCCGGGTGGATGTCTGTTAGCGCCGCCATCATGGTGGCGACATTATCCGGTTCGAGGGCCAGGTCGTATTCCAGGGTCTTGAGGCCATGACAGACCTTCACCAGCGCGTCCTGGCGCTTGCACATACTTGCGGTGTTAGCCGACACGACAACCGCGTCGCCGGCGGCCGGATAGAGGGCTCTGCCCTCGGCGTCGATAGGGTCGGCGTCGGTGATAGCGGCGACAGGCACTCGCAGGGCCTTCTCGCCGAACAACGGCAGGAAGCAATCGAAGTTGAGGCCCTCAACGCTGATGACGCTGACCCCGTGGTCGCGCAACTTGAAGCCCGCCTTCTCGGCTAGAACGTTGACCAGCATCAGCTCCGCGGCCCCCTCAACGAAGATGATCCGCCGCGCGAAAAAGATCTCCGCTCGGGTCACGTCGAGATAGCGCTCAAGCTTCTCCCGCTTGCCCTTCTCGAACGCGACTGTGCGCGGCAGGAAGGCCTCGACATGGTCGCCCTGGTCGACCAGGCAGATCAGCGTCTTGAGTTCGGCGATGCTGGCGAAATTGGGCGAATGACTGGTGACGAAGATCTGCACGGGCTTTTCGCCCTCGACTGCGGCCTGGATGCCGGTCAGGTAGCGCAGAAGGACGGCCTGCAGCTGCGGATGCAGGTGGGCCTCCGGCTCTTCGATTACTAGGCCCCGGAAGGCGGCGCGGGTGTTCTTGGCCATCTCGCTGAGGACCACGGCCATAAAGATCAGGTTATTGAAGCCCAGGCCGTTCTGCTCGATGTCCAAGGCGTCGACGCTGATCGACAGGCGGGCGGCTAGACGCTGGAAATCGCTAACGCTGAGCCCTACGTCGAGCACCTGGGCCAACTGGTCGCCCAGCATGGTGGCGTGGCGGCCGGCGATCGCTTCCTGAGTCTTGATGATGGGCGGATGCTTCTTCAGCGTTTTGTCCAGCTCAACTAGGGCGGCGTTGATGCCTTCGCGGCCTTCGTCGTCAGCCAGGATTTGGATCAAGCGCGCCAGTTGGCTGCCGCGACTGGGTTTGAGCCCGTGAGACGCATCGCGCAAGGCTGGGAGATAGACCCCGCGCAGGTGGTCGGCCATGTCCGTGGTCAGGCTGTTTTCTTTGTGTTCGCCGCACCAGCGTCTTGCCTGCAGACGGCCGGTCTTGTCGGGCGAGCCGTAGCTAACGGAAAAATGAGCCCGCATTTGATCCCCGCCGGCGGGGCGGACCGCAGGCATGAACTCGGACTCGTCGTCCAGATCCAGGCCCGCGAACACATACTCGAACAGAATGTCGCCCTCGGCCTTTCCGCCTTTGGGCCGGTGGATGTCCTCGGTGGTCATGCGTGGATAGGGCTCGTCGAGGCCGCCTAGGAGCGCGCGCAGCGCGTCGACGACGGCGGTCTTGCCGGCATTGTTGGGTCCGACAAGGATGTTGAGGCCAGGCTGGAACTCCAGCGTGACGTCCTTCAGCTTCCGGAAGTTGCGGACCCGAAGTTCAGCCAGATGCACGCCGTTCTCCCCCCGCGCCCCAGGCTTCACATCGCGCGCCAGAGCGTCGATTCGCAGTATAAAGGACAGCGCCGCTGGAAAGGCGAGCCTAGGACGGTCGAACTCGCGCAGGTAGCGGACGGGTCTGCAACTCCGAGGGCACGAAGCACCTGAACCTTGCCAGTCTCATGCGCCCCTACGTTAAGGCTCAGGTTGGCGCGTCAGAGCGTCCTCAAGGCAGGTGATGAGGGCTTCGCCCGTGAAGGGCTTCTTCAGGAAGCAGGCCGCGCCGAGCTCGAGGCCGCGCTGTCGAGCGCGCTCGTCGACGAAGGCCGTAATCAGGATGACGGGCGTGGCGACGCCGCGCTCGGTGAGGGCGATCTTCAGGTCGAAGCCGCTGAGACCTGGCATTTGGACGTCGCTGATGACGCAAGCGCTGTCTCCGGCATGGTCGGAGGCGAGGAAGGCCGCCGCGGAGTCGAAGGTCGCAACCCTGTGGCCGAGCGAACGGATCAGCGCCTCGAGCGAGGTGCGGACCGCCTCATCGTCGTCGACCACCGAAATCAGGGGAGCTTGCGACACCACTACATCCTCTACGGACGTCGGGCCGCTCCAGGCGCAGGCGACGTCGACGCGGGCATAAGTGCCGCAAACCTGCTGGCCGTGAAATTATACTCGGGTCTATGGCGTTATGACGCAGCCGTCGCCTTCAACCCCAGAAGCTCGGCCAGACGCGCGAACTCAAGCATCGATTTGGCGCCCATCTTCCGCATCGCCGTGCTCCGATGGATTTTCACGGTGATCTCCGAAAGCCCGATCTCGAAGGCGATCTGCTTGTTCATGAGGCCGCCGGCGACCAGGCCCATGACTTGGCGCTCGCGGGCGGTCAGCGTCTCGTAGCGCTGGCGCGCTTCCTCGATCCCGGTGCGCTGCTGGCGCTGGGTCTCGTCCTTGGCGATGGCGGCCATCACCGCATCGAGCATGTCCTGGTCGCGGAACGGCTTGGCCAGAAAGTCGATGGCGCCGGCCTTCATGCCGCGAACGGTCATGGGGATGTCGCCGTGGCCGGTCATCAGCACCACGGGCATGCGGATGTCGGCCGTATTGAGCTGAGCCTGGAAGTCGAGGCCGCTCACGCCCGGCAACCGGATATCCAAGACGAGGCACCCTTTGTCATGCGCATGTCCGGACTTGAAGAAGTCCTGCGCGGTGGCGAACACGCGGGTTGCTAGGCCAACGGAGCGAAACAAGCTGTCGAGCGCGTCGCGGACAGCTGCGTCGTCATCAACGATGTGGACAGTGGGCTCTGACATTTGGCCTGATAGCTGGACCAACCGCCGAGCGCCGTCAATAAAGGCCCGCAACCTTTGGTGAGGATGATGTTGAAGGCCTTCGACGCCGCCGAACAGACGGGCGTTTCGCAGGAGGACATGCGTGCGATCACCAATGCGGTGCCGGCGCTGATCTCGTTTTTCGACGCCGACCACGTCTGTCGTTTCGCCAACGATTTTCACCGTGAATGGTATGGGCGCCCGCCGGAGGATCTGGTCGGCAAGGCGATGCTCGATTTCATCGGCCCAGAGCTGTACGCCGCCCGCCGACCCTTCCTTGATCGCGTCGCGGCCGGCGATCAGGTCGCCTTCGACGCCCAGGTACCCCACCGCGACGGCGGCATGCGCGACGCGGCCATCCGCTACATGCCCAAGATGGGCCCTTCGGGCTTCGAGGGATTCTACATTTTGGTATTTGATGTCGCTCGGCGAAAGCAGGAGCTGGCGGGCATGCTCGACCTCGCCCACGACGCCATCTTCGTGCGCGACCTGCAGGACAACATCACCTTCTGGAACCAGGGGTCTCAGGAGCTGTACGGCCACAGCCGGGAGATTGCTCGGCTCTCCAACGCCCATGATCTCCTTCAAACCCGCTTTCCCGCACCCCTCGACGAAATCAACAGCCAGCTCCTGGCCACCGACCAGTGGCAGGGCGAACTGACGCGGCGCCTGGCCGACGGCCGCGAAGTGGTGATCTCCACGCGCTGGTCGCTGCGTCGCGACGAGACCGGGACACCGGTCGAGATCCTCGAAACCGGCCGCGACATCACCGAAGGCCGCCGGGCCGAGGCGGCCCTGCGCCGTAGCGAATATCGCTTCCGCAACGTGTTCCACGCCATGAGCGTATCGTTCTGGGAGCTCGACTTCTCTGCTCTGGGCGGGATCCTCGGCCGGCTCAGGAGCGATGGCGTGACGGATCTGCGCGCCTACATCGCCGACCACCCGGGCTTCGTGCGCAAGATGATGGAATGTAGCCAGGTCGTGGACGTCAACGACAAGTCGCTGCAGCTGTTCAACGCCACTCGCGACCAGCTGGTCGGTCCCGTCGCCCGCTTTTGGCCGCCGTCGAGCGAACATATCTTCGCCGCCAGCGTCATGGCCTCCCTGGAACGCAAGTCCCACTTCGAGGCCGAGACCAAGTTCCGCACGCACGACGGCCGCGACTTCGACGGCCTCTTCACCTGCTGTTTCCCGCGCGAGCATTTGCAGCGGGGCACGACGCTGGTGGGCATCATCGACATCTCCGACCGAATTCGCGCCCAGGAAGATCTTCAGCGCGTGCAGTCCGAACTCGCTCATGCCGCTCGAATCTCGACCCTGGGCGAACTGACCGCCTCGATCGCCCATGAGGTCAATCAGCCACTCACCGCCATTGTCACCAACGGCGAGGCGGGCATGCGTTGGCTGCGGCGCGAAACCCCGGACCTGGAAGAGGTGCGCAAGGCGATCGACCGCATGATCGGAGAGGCCACGCGGGCGTCGGGCATCATCGGGCGGATCCGAACCATGGCCGTCAAAGGAGAACCCGAGAAGGCCAGGGTCGCGATCAACGGTCTCGTTGAGGACGCCACCCTCCTCGTTCGCCGCGAACTGGCGGCTCACGATGTGGCCTTGCAACTGCAGTTCGCGGCCGACCTGCCGGAGTTGGATGCCGACCGCGTCCAGCTTCAGCAGGTTCTGGTCAATCTGATGATCAATGGCGTCCAGGCGATGGGCGAGGCTGGCGGCCCCGAGAGAAACCTCACCATCCGTACCACGCTGGACGGCGACCGTGTCACGGTGTCGGTCAGCGACACCGGCCCTGGCGTTGCGCCCGAGCGCCGGGACCAGCTCTTCAACGCCTTCTACACCACCAAGTCCAACGGCATGGGCATGGGCCTGTCGATCTGCAAAACGATCATCGAGGCCCATGGCGGCGAGATCACGCTCGACGGAGAGGCCGCCCGGGGAGCGACCTTCCGACTGCGCTTGCCGGTCGCTCAGGCCGCGTCCGCTTCTGTCACCTTAGCGTTCGGGGAAACGTCAGGGTGATCAGGGCGCCGACGGGCGTGAACCGTCGCCTTATCGAGCCTCCGAGCTCATCGGCGAGCGCGTCGACGATCCGCCAGCCGCGGCCTGGCCGGGGCTCGCCCAAGCAGCCGCCGTTGTCGGCGACCCGACAGCGAACCTCCTCATTCTCGGTGAGATCGACACTCACGCGAATGGATCCCTGGCAGGCCAAATCGCCGTGCCGCACCGCGTTGGTGATCAGCTCGGAGACCACAAGGCCCACCTGCCAGCAGCGTTGCGCCTCGATCGCCACGGGCGCGTCGACGAACGTGAGACGGATCTCACGCTCCTCCAGCATGGTCCGAACCAGACTCGCGCAGAGATCCTGGAGATAGATCGACAAGTCTATGATGTCGGGGGTGACCGGTGGCTGCAGCGCGCGGTGGCTTTCGGCGTGGCGACGCAGGCGGGCCGCCGCGGCCGTCAGAGCTTCCCGCACTTCGACATTGGCGTTTCGCGCCGCCTCCCGCGCCAGGCTGGCCACGGCGAGGGCGTAATCATTGGCCACGCGATGGGCCAGTTCGTCCACAAACAGCCAGGCGGCGGCCGGTTCGTTTCTGGTCTGAGTGCTGGGGAACATGCGTGTCCGGCTCCACGTCAACCGCCCCTGTCGGACCGGCTGGGAGACCATCGCAGACGCGGCGGCGGCGATCTTGGATCCAAGCGCGTCGAATAGGATGGCTGCCCGCCGCGCTCAGCAGGCGCAAGGGCGAGGTGCGGTCCCAGCGCGCAGGTGACGCAGAATCGCGACGCTGACGAGGATGACCAGAGCGGCGGCCAAGGCAGCCAGACCCAGGGTCTGCCAAGGAACGTCGGCGACGAGGGCGACGCCGCGCCCGGCCAGGTAGCCCGGGATCAGGAAGACGCCGACCCACACCACGCCCGAAAGCGCGTTGGCGATATGGAAGCGCAAGACCGGCATGGCCATCATGCCGGCCATGATCGGAACAAAGGCGCGCAGCGGGCCGCCGAAGCGGCCGAGGAACAGGGTGGCGACGCCGTACTTTTGGGTGGCGGTGCGGGTTCTGGTCAGCAAGGTCTGATGGCGCGAAAGCCAAGGGTGGGCCAGCGCGCGAACACCCATGCGGCGTCCAAGGGCATAGGAGGCCGCGTCGCCCAGGATCGCGCCGGCCAGGGCGAAGACCACCACCTGGGTCGCATCCAGCACGCCGGTCGCCACCAACCCTCCGGCGACGACCAGCAGCACCGTCGCGGGCAGAAAGGCGCCGATCAGCACCATGGATTCGCCGAACGTGATCAAGCCGACGATGGGTCCCGCCCAGGCGCGATGTTCGGCGATGAAGCTCGAAACCGTATGGGTGAACCCGTCCATGATCTTGTCCTTGGGGTAAGCGGTCTTCGACCGCCGCCGGGGTGAAATGCGCGCTTATGGGTCTCTGATGAAGTCGAATAAAATCGTCCAAGTTGTTCGGCTTTTCCGAACATTGGCGCGAGGCCGGAGCCATGGTCCCAAGGTCTGGCTCAAGGTTCTTGAAGGATCGCGCGACCACCGGGACAGATGGCGTGGGACCTATGGGTTGGAGATCACACCCATCCGGCCAGACCGATAGTCGCCGACCGCGCGCTGCAGCTCCTCGGCCGAGTTCATGACGAACGGGCCGTAGCGAAGGATCGGCGTATCGAGGCGATCACCGCCCAGCACAAGGAGTTCCGTCCCCGCCGTCGCCGACAGGACGACGGGCTGGCCCGCCGTGAGGCGCGCCAGTTCGCCCTTCTCGACCGGCCGGGTGTCGCCGCCGACCAGGGCCGAGCCCTGCATGACATAGACGCCCAGTTCCTGGCTTGCCGTCGGCGTTACCAGGGAGTCGTCGGCGTCGAAGGATACGTGCAGGGCCAACGGCGCGCCAAACGTCTCGACCGGCCCAGTCACCGCGCCGACCTGGCCGGCCACCAGCCGCGCCCGCGTCGCGCCGCCTTCGGACGGCAGGAGCGGGATCTCGCCAGCGCCGATGTGACGGTAGGCGGGGTCAATGTGTTTCGAGCCGGCAGGCAAATTGATCCACAGCTGTACGCCGTGGGTGCGCTCGCCGGGCTTCATGGCCGCGATATCGGGTTGCTCGTCATGAACGATCCCGCGTCCGGCTCGCATCCACTGGACGTCGCCGGGCGACATGGTGCTGGCGTTGCCCAGGCTGTCCTTGTGCCTCATCCGCCCCTCGATCAGCAGCGTAAGGGTTTCGATGCCCGCGTGCGGATGGGCCGAGGCACCCTTGGCCTTGGCTGGGTCGAAGGCAATGGGGCCGAAGTGATCCAGGAAGATGAACGGCCCGACGCTTTCATAGCCCTGACCGGGGACGGCGCGCAGGACGTCTACCCCGTCGCCTTCGATGGTGTGGAAGGCGCGGTGGCGGCTTTGGATCTCTCGAACGGGTGACATGGCGGGCTCCTTGAGGAGCCTCAAGTGGCGTTGGCCAGCGGGGCTTTCACCGGGGAAAAAATCGAAGATCTTGTTCGAGATTTCCGCTCCTGGGATCAGCGCCATGACAGCGTGCGGCGGCGCCTGAAACGCTTGGCGAGCAGCCTGACCACGGTGACGAAGACGAGGAATTTCCAGATTTCCGCAAAGACGTTTGTACGGCGCATGATGCGGTCCTTTCGAGCAGCAGCCAGCGGCGGGGCGCCGCGAGGGCCGCCATCTGCCATTCACGGGACGCCGCAAAACAGCCGAATAAAGTCCCGGAAATCATTCGATGAAATCGAATGGCGGCCTAGCCGATCTTGATCAGGTTGTGGGTGATCAGGGCGCCGCCGAACTGTTGCAGCCGGCCACCCTCGGCGATCTTGCCAAGAATGGCCGGGAAGAAGCCGAGCGATGTGGCCAGCCTGGCGATCTCGCGGTTGGCGTTGTCGTCGTCGCCCGCCAGGAAGAGGACCCGATGGCCGCCGGCGAACTCCGGCGACGCGGCGAGCACGGCGGCCGGCAGGGTGTTGAACCCCTTGACCAGGCGCGCGCCGACAGCCGCCTCTGAGACGACCTGCGACGAGAGCCGCCCGCCAAGATCCATCGGCGTGAAGTTCGTGAAGTTGATGGCGTTGGTCGCGTCGACGACGATACGCCCTTTCCAGTCGGGAACCTGGCCAAGGATTGACGGCGCGGTGCCGAAGGGCGCGGCGAACAAAACAATCTGCGCTTCCAGCGCCTGATCAAGCTCCACCGGCGAGATGACGTCGCCCAGCTCCTGGACGAGCGGCTGCATCGAGCCGGCGCCCCGGCTGTTGGCGATCTGGACGCTCAGGCTCCTGGCGGCGAAGCGACGTGCGAGCGCCGAGCCGATCGCACCGGACCCGATGATGGCGATGGTCATGACGGAGGTTCCTTTCACAAGCGCGGCGAATGTGCGGATGCGCAGGGGCGTCGCCTTGGACGCCTCGTCGATATTTGACGCCCTCGGCGGGAACTGGCTTCCAAATCCGATCAGGGGACGGGCGCGCCTTGCCGAGCGGCAAATCCCTGGCCAAGTCTCGGATCGACGAATGCGTCGAACAAACACCGCATAACCCTTCGAGATTTTCGATGAGCGATCCGGGTAACCCAACCCTCGACCAACTGGCGATCCTGCTGGCCGTCGTCGACGGCGGCAGCTTCGGCGCCGCCGCCCGCCATCTCCGGCGCGCGCCCTCCGTCGTCAGTTACGGCGTCGCTAACCTCGAAGCTCAATTGGGCGTCGTGCTCTTCGATCGGGACAACAGCAAGCGCCCGATTCTGACCGACGCCGGGCGCGCCGTGGTCGCCGAGGCGCGTTCCATCATCGGCGGCGTCGCCGGACTGAAGGCCAAGGTTAAGGGGCTTGCGCTAGGCGTCGAGCCGGAAGTCCTGCTCGCGCTCGACGTCATGCTACCGGCCGAGCGTGTCGTCGACGCCCTGCGAGCCTTCACGGAAGCCTATCCCGCCGTGACCCTTCGCCTCTACACCGAGGCGCTAGGCGCGGTCACGCAGATGGTGGCCTCCGGACGGGCCAGCCTTGGGGTCAGCGGGCCGTTGGAGGTGAGCACGGGCGGGATCGAGCGCATCGGTATTGGATCGGTCCAGCTCGTCCCAGTCGCCGCTCCAGATCACCCGCTTGCACGGGCGGGACGCAATCCACCGGGCGCGGGCCGAGACCACGTTCAGCTCGTTCTGACCGACCGTTCAAACCTGACAGAAGGCCAGGATTTCGCGGTGGTCGGCAATCGCACCTGGCGCCTGGCCGACCTTGGATCAAAGCATATGCTTCTGCGCGAGGGCATCGGCTGGGGCAACATGCCCGAACCGATGGTCCGCGAAGACCTGGCCAATGGGCGGCTCGTCGCGCTCGATATGCCCGACGCGCAAGGCGGGCCCTATCGCCTCCAGGCCATCTATCGCAGCGACTCTCCGCCGGGGCCCGCGGCGCGGTTCCTGATCATGCGCTTCGAGCAACAGGCTGAGACGGCGGCGGACGCGTAGGCGCGGCGGCGGTTAAACCTGCGCCGCCTTTTCCATACCCGGGTATGAAGCGGCCAAACACCGGGAGGCCTCGGAGCAAGCGCGGGTGCAATGGCGACCCGGCCTTGGCCTGGAGAACAGTGACCCCAGACTTCGGAGCCCAAACGGGCGCGTCAGTAAGGGATCACCGCCATGTCCTTCCTTTCCATCGACACCGCCAACGCCGCGCCGGTTTCGGGAATGCTCGCCATGCAGATCCTGGACGAAGAGCGTCGCAGCTTCGCCGACCTGCGCGAAGTGCTCGAAGCGCTCGACCGGACGCTCGAGCCCGAAGCCGCGATGGCGCGCGCTCTGGTGGCCAAGGCCTCTGCGATCGTCTCCGTGGCCACAGGGCCGAGCGAAGACGGACTGGCAAGCGGCGGTCTATCGCCATGGCAGGCCAAAAAGTTGCGCAAGCACATTGAGGCCAACCTCGATGCGCCGCTGACCAACACCGAACTCAGCGCACTGGTCTCCCTGAGCTCAAGCCACTTTGGCAAGGCCTTCAAGGTCAGCTTCGGCGACACGCCCCATGCCTACATCACCCGTCGTCGCCTCGAGGCCGCCAAGACCATGATGCTGGCCGGTCGCGAAGCGCTGAGCCAGATCGCCTATCAGTGCGGCTTCGCCGACCAATCGCACCTCTGCCGTCTGTTCCGCCGCGCCACCGGCGCGTCGCCGAAGGCTTGGCGCCGTCAACACCTGTTGGCGGCCTGACTGCGGGCGATCTAGACAATCGTCCGATTGGGCGTTGAGCTAGGCAAATGACAATCCCAACCCCAAGCCGCTCAAGATCGTTCGAGAAACTGTCGCGGCCTCGGGGCGTGGGGCGATGAGGGTCTGGCGATCATTCTCTCATCGCGCCTCTGGCTATGAGCGGCTTCTTAGTGACGTTTTGCAGAGCGTGGACGAACGCGATGCCGAACTTCTGTGGCCGGTCGATCAAGGCACGCAAGTGCTTGTCAGTGACTACTCGGGCCAGCATCGGCAAGCGACCCACGAGGTCTATTCGTTCCTGATCACGACCTGGGACAAGCTGCAAGCATGGCTGCCGCTACGCGCCTCGTTTCGTGCGCAGTGGTTGCCCGATGGCCGGCGGCTGTCCTTCAAGCAATTGCGGGAGGGAATGCGACGGCGAGCCTATCCGCGCTTCCTCGAGCTGGTTGGAAAACTGCCCGCCAACCTAATCACGGTCATGATTGATAATCGGGTTGGCAGCTTCATCGAGGGCGGCCCAAGGGCGCTTGCGGAAGTCCTGGATGATTGCTTCTTGCCCGACCAAACCGACGCGGGGATCGAGAAGATCTACCGGTTGGCGCTCCTGGTCGCGGTGCTCCAGGCGGGTCTGCGTAACGAAGACCAGCCGTCCCTCTGGATCAGCGACCACGACGAAACACTCGACAGCTATGATCGACGCGAACGCTTCAGCCGCCTAGCCAGCTACCTGACGTTTGGTCTCACCGGATGGCGCAAGCCCGCGGATCAGAACTTCGTGACGACCGAGGCGCTCAACATGCCTGATTGGGTGGAGGACCTCGCCGCCATCCCTGATATCGCCGCCGGCGCCTGCGCCCAATTGAGCGATATCCTACCACTCTTCATGGGCGGCAAGGCTTGGACAGTTCCGATATCCCATGGCGAGAATCCGGACTGGCGCGCAACGCTCTTCGGAGACTGGCTCTCTGCTCCTCATGGCGAGCTTCGCCACGTACTTCTTCGCCTCGCGCCGGATGAGACGGGGGAAATACGAGCATCGGTCCAACGGTTTGTCCGGCGTCCGGCGGTTCTCCCATAGCTAATCGTCAGCGAGCGACGGATCAGCTGGGTTTGATCTGGTCGAACGACGACACGCCCAGTTGCTGGAAGAGCATCAGGCCATGGGGCACGCCCCAATGGGCGGTGATCCTACGGTCCTGGACCTCGACGATGTCCATGATCGGAAATGCGATCTGTCGCCCCGTCGGGGCCAGGCCCATGAACGTGGCCTTGTGGGTGCCACGATAGGTCTTGAACGACGTGACGCGGCCGTCGGCGACGACCTGCAGGTGGACCTCGGCTCGGAAGTCGGGGAAGGCGTCGCGGAAGGTGTGGTAGATCCGCCGCGCCCCGGCCTTGTCGGGCGAATAGCCCGGAAAGGGTGTATGGTCGACGAAGTCCTGGTGGAACAGTTCTTCGAAGAGCGCGAAATCTCCGCCGCTCTGTACCTCCCGGATCAGGCGACCCACGATGGCGCGCGCTTGGGCGTCCTGGGGCGTATCGGTCTTTGAAGACGCCGACGCGCCTGATGCGGCGACGAGGGCGGCCAGGCCGCCAAGGGATCCGACCATCGCGCGGCGGGCGGGATCGAACGCGAACGTGCCGGTCATAGGGTGCATCCTTCGAACACTGGGCGGCTGATGATCCAGGGCTAACCCGGATCGCCGCGCCCGTTCTTGGATCATCCGGCGGCGGATGGGCGACGCAGGGTGTCTGACCCGCGCCGCCCCGGAGATCCCTCGCCGCCGTTTATTCGGCCGCCACGGCTTCTGGCTCAGCGTGGGCGCCGGCGCCGGCGCTAACCCGCCCACCGGCCAGGCCGATCAGGAGGCCGGTGGCGACCGCCGAGGCCGCGGCCGCCCACATGGCGCTCGTCACGCCGGCGCGATCGACGATCAGGCCCCCCACCAGCGCGCCCGCGCCGATCGAAAGCTGAGCCACCGAGACGAAGAGCGCGCCGACATTCTCCAGGCGGTCGGGCGCGGCGTTGAACATCCAGGTCTGCATGGTGATCGGCAGCATGCCGAACGCCAGGCCCCAGGCGAGCACGGCGATCACCGCCGCGATCGGGTTGGCGCCGGTCAGGGCCAGGAGCGAGACCGAACCGGCGGTCAAGGCCGCCATGGCCACGACCGAGACCCGGACGTTGCGGCTGGCGATCCAGCCCCCGACGATATTGCCCAGGAAGCCGGTCACACCGTAACCCAGCAGGACCGCGCTGAGCGCGGCGGCGGTGACGCCGCTGACCTGATTGAGGAACGGGGTGATGTAGGTGTAGCCGGCGAACTGCCCGATGAAGATCAGGATCGCCGCAGCCGACCCCAGCTGCACCATCGGCAGGCGCATAACATCGGGCAGGCCGCGAAGACCCCGGCTCGATTGCGGCTTGATGCTCGGCAGGACGATGGACAGGGCGAACGCCACCACGCCGGCCATGACCGCGGCGACCACGAAGGCCGACCGCCACCCGAAGGCTTCACCCAGCAGAGCGGCCGCCGGCACCCCAGCCACCGTGCCCACCGACACGCCCGAGAGGATCAGGGCCGAGGCCTTGGGGCCCTCGGCGCCCGGACGCAAGCGCGGACCCAGCGAGCCGCCGATCGTCCAGAAGCCGCCGACGGCCAGACCGAGCAGAACGCGGCCGATGAGCATCGTGACGAAGTTGGGCGCCAGGGCGACGACGAGGTTGGACACTGCCAGAAGACCCAGAAGGAACAGCAGGACCTTACGACGATCGAACCCGGCCGCCAGGCCGATGGTCGCCGGGGCGGCGACGGCGGCGACGAAGCCGGGCGTCATCACCGACAGGCCGGCAACGCCTTCGGAGATCCCCATGTCCTGGGCGATCTTGGGCAGCAGGCCCACGGGCAGAAACTCAGTAGTGACCAGAGCGAAGGCGCCGATGCCGATCGTGGCGACGGCCAGCCAAGAGGCGGCCGGACCCTGATGGTCCGGGACGGCCTCGGAAGTTGAGGGACCCATGGCGGGACTCCGAATGAGCGCCCCCGCCAAGAAGGCGGGGGCGTCGGCTCAGCCGAACTTGACGAGGTTGTGGGTGGGCAGCGGACCGCCCGGGAACTGGGCGAGACGACCGCCGACTTCGGCCGAGCCGAGGTCGAGAGGATAGAAGCCCAGGCGTTCGATCAGCGCGCCGACCTGAGCCTTGGCCCGAGCGTCGTCACCGGAGACGAACAGGATCCGACGACCGCCTTCGCTGCGCGGATCGCCCGCGATCAGGCCAGGCTGCAGGTGGTTGAAGGCCTTGACGACGCGGGCGCCCGGAACGAGGTCGGCGAAGACTTCGCTTGAGGCCCGACCGCCCAGATCGACGGGCCGGAAGAGCGGCGCTTCGATCGGGTTGTTGGCGTCGATGACGATGCGGCCCTTCCAGTCGCCCAGGCCTTCGAGGGCCTTGGGCAGCTTGGACCAGTTCACCGCCACCAGGACGATGTCCGCGCTGGCGGCGTCCTCACGCGTGCCGGCCTTTATCGTGGGACCGAGGTCCTGGACGAGCCCGGCCAGGCTTTCAGGACCGCGGCTGTTGGCGATCGTCGCCTCGATCCCCGCGCGGGCCAAAGCCCGCGCAAAGGCCGAACCGATGGCGCCCGCGCCGATGATGCCGATAGTCATGATCGTAATCCTTCAGCTAGAGGGCGACGGGTTCAGGCGGTGAAGCCGCCGTCGGCGAGGATGTCGGCGCCAGTGACGAAGGCCGCTTCGGGGCTGGCCAGATAGGCGACCAGGCCGGCGATCTCCTCGGATTGGCCGTAGCGACCCACCGCGATGCCCGGGCCGACGATCGCCGAGATGGGGCCATCGGCGGGGTTCATGTCGGTGTCGGTCGGGCCGGGATGGACGGTGTTGACCGTGATGCCCTTGGGCCCCAGGTCGCGCACCAGGCTGCGGTTGAAGCCGGCGACGGCGCCCTTGGTCAGCGTGTAGACCGAGGCGGTCGGGAACGCCGCGTAGCGGGTCATCGAGCTGCCGATGTGAATGATGCGGCCGCCGTTCTTCATGTGGCGCACCGCTTCCTGGGTGGCCACGAAGACGCCCGTGACATTGACCGCGATCATGCGTTCGTAGTCGGCGAAGGCGAAGTCTTCGATCGGCGCGTTCACCGCGACGCCGGCGTTGTTCACCAGAATGTCCAGACCGCCGAACGTTTCGACGGTCTTGGCGACCGCGGCGCGAACGGCGTCAGGGTTGCCGGCGTCGGCTTGGACGGCGACGGCCTTGCCGCCGGCGGCGGTGATGGCGGCGACGACTTCGTCGGCCTTGGCGGGCGAAGCGCTGTAGGTCAGGACGACCTGGGCGCCGTCGGCGGCCAGGCGCTTGGCGATGGCCGCGCCGATCGAGCGCGAGCCGCCGGTGACGAGGGCGGTCTTGCCGGCGAGGGTTTGGGCTTGGGTGGTCATGGGAAAGCTCCGTGGTTTGATGGAGCGAATATTGCGATCCCCATTCCTCTGGATTAGGCCTAAGTGGCTTGGATTAGTCTCAAGTCAAACTTGAAGGTCGCGGCATGGAAAGCCTGGCGAATCTGGAATCCTTCGTGCGAAGCGCGGAGATGGGCGGGTTTTCGGCCGCGGCCCGGCGTCTGGGCCTTACGCCAGCGGCGGTGAGCCGCAATGTCGCTACGCTTGAGAAAAACCTGGGCGTAAGGCTCTTCCAACGGAGCACCCGCAAGCTGACCTTGACCGAAGCCGGTGAGCGGTTCCTCGGCGATATCGGCGGCAACCTCGACGCTCTGCAGGGCGCCATCGCCGCCATGTCCGCCGACCGGGACGCACCGGCCGGTGTTCTCAAGGTCAGCCTCAGCCCGACTTTTGGCGAGCGGTACATGTTGCCGATGCTGCCGGAGTTCATGGCGCGCTATCCGGCCGTGCGCATCGATTGGCAGATGGAGAACCGGCAGGTCGACCTGATCGCCGAAGGCTTCGACGCGGCCATCGGCGGCGGCTTCGAGCTGGGGGCGGGCCTGGTCGCTCGGACGCTGGCGCCGGCTCACATCATCGCCGTGGCCTCACCGGACTACATCAGGGGAAAGGATCCGATCGTCGATCCGTCCGGCCTGATCGCACTGGACGGCATCGTCATGAAATCGGCTCGAACCGGTCGGGTCCGCGAGCACATGATGCGCGACGCCCACGGTCGGGAAATGGTCGCGCCCCTTCGCGACACCATCGTGCTCAACGACCCGTCCGCCATGCGCAAGGCCGCTCTGCTGGGCCTGGGCGTCTCGTTGCTGGCAGTGCCCGATGTCCTGCCGTTCCTGGAGTCGGGAGAGCTCGTTCGCCTGGCGCCGCGCTGGTACGCCGACGCCGGTCCGATCTCGCTCTACTACGCCAATCGCGTTCTGCTCCCGGCCAAGACCAGGGCCTTCATCGACCACGTCGTCGAGGTGTTTCGCAAGGAGCGTTACGCTGAACGGTTCGCCGGGAGCTTGGGCTAGACAAGTACAATCGCCCGGCCGCCTTGGGCGGTCGGGCGATCATTGGCGGGTACGGGCGTCGTCTAGGGCTGAGCCAGGGGACGGCCCCCGAACAACGGCGACGAGCGCCGCTTTCGCAGGGCGTCGACGCTGATCGCGCCACCGCCGAACGCGGCGATTTGAAGAAGGCCGCCGGTCATGGCCAGGTTCTTTAGAAAGTGGATCGCCTGGTTCTGGTCACCGAGCGCTCGGTGGAAAACGAGCGCCGTCGCTAGGCAGAAGGCCGCCAGGATCAGCGCCATCAGGCGCGTCTGGAAGCCGATGAGGAAGAGAAGGCCGATACCGACCTCGACGATCACGGCGGCCGCGTAGCCGACCTGAGGCGCTGGCAGGCCGACCGAGGCGATGTAGCCGATCGTCAGCGCCGGAGCCGCGAGCTTCGTCGCTCCGCTGAAGAGGAAGATCACGGCGATCAGCAGTCGACCAAGCGTTGGCGAGAGGGGGGCGAGTTTTTCCATGGGTGTCCTCCGAGGAGAGCTGGACCGGCCGAGCACCGGTCCCCGATCAGGCGGCGATGGTCGCCGCGGCGGCGGGCGGCTGGGTGGCCAAGAGCTGCAGCTCCCAGGCGAAGGCCACGCCGCCGCCGCCGCCGTGCTCGGCGAGAACGGCGGCCACGGCCGGGACCGTGTCCTCGCGCGCCCAGTCGCGCTGCCATTCACCCATCACCGCCAGCCAGGTGATGGGCTGGCCGCCGGCGCTCGCCATGCGGCGAACCGCCATCTCATGGGCCTCGAGCGTCACGCCGCCCGAGGCGTCGGTGACGAAATAGACCTCGTAGCCCTCGCCCAGGGCCTGGATCACCGGCATGGCCAGGCAGATCTCCGTCCAGAGGGCGGCGATCACCAGCTTCTTGCGGCCAGTCGCCCTGACGGCGTCCACGACGCGCTGGTCCTGCCAGGTGTTGATGAAGGTGCGATTGATCGGCTTCTGACCGGGGAAGACATCCTGGATGCCCTTGATCAGGAGGCCGCCGCGTTCCTCGACCACCGTGCTGAGGATCGTCGGCACGCCGAAGGCCTTGGCCGTCTTGGCCAGGCCGACGACGTTGTTGATGATCACTGTCGGCTCGTGGCTGTGCAGATTGGCGAACTGGAAGGGTTGGTGGTCGATGAGCAGCAGGACGCTGTCTTCAGGCGACAGCAGAGCGTCGAGACCGGTCTTGGGCATGGGGATGATCTCCTCCTTGGGGGTGAGGTCATCTTGGCGAGCCAGGGCCGGACTTATCGACGATCCGAGCGGTGGTTTGTCGATCTCGGTGGGATTGTCGTCACAAACTCAGGTCGTTTCGCCCGTCGTCACCACTTGGTTCATCTCGACCTTCGGATAGGTGAAGGTCTGAACGACCATGCCCTTGTCGTCGAGTAACTCGACGGTGTCGCCGCCATTGTTGAGCGATAGAGGCTGGCCGGCTCGGGTCAGACTCCGTTCCGCGCCGTCGGCCAGGATGATGCTGGTGTCGAAGGTCCAATAGGCTCCGCTGAGATCCCGAAGCTGCCAGCCGGCCAGGCTCAAGGGTGCCCCGCTGACATTGCGCACGGTGATCTGCTCGTTCTGCAGGTCCGGCCCCTCGGGATCGGGAAGCAGGGACACCAGCCGCAAGGGCGGGGTCATGATCGACGGCGGAGCCAAGGGCGCGGCGCGACCGTCGAACCAGATCGGCGCGGTCCAGGCGCGGTCCTCATCTTCATGTTCGGCGTCGGGACCAGACGATTGCGTCACCCGGACGAGCACGTACTCCCCAGCCTGGCGCGCATAGACACCATCGAGCGTCCAAACGCCGTCGCCCTGAACCCGATAGGATTGCACCGGCCGGAAGGCCGGGTCGCCGCCTGGCATGTCCTGGAAGACATCGATCCGATAGGCCGCATTGGGCTCGTCAGGATCGCGCAGCTCAAGCGAGAGGCCATACTCGGCATCGGCTTGCGGCGCGGCGACCACATCACCCATGACGGCCTGGCCGGAGCGGAAGATCACCTTGAGGTTCTTGTCTTCCGACGCAAAGGTCCGCCTCGCCCTTAAGGCCGAGAGGATCGCCGGCTTGGTAAGGCTGGCGGCATAGACGCCGACCCGCGCGTCGCTGATCGTACCCCATGTCTTGTAGTGGTTGTCGTGGCCGACGCTGGGGCCCAAACGAAAACCGACATTGAGATAGGCGAAGTACTGGCGCTCTTTGCTCTCGGCGCGGTGCAGGCCGCCTTCCTCCATCGCCGGTGCGTTCAGAACTTCGATCAGCGAGACCGCAGGCCCCAGCCTGGCCACCCAGCTCTCGTCAGGGCCAAGCTTTGCGCGACCATAGTCCGATTCAAAGCGCTGACCGCCGCGCGGATGATTGAACTGCACGACGGGCATGGCCCCCGCGCTGTCGGGGTTTTCCGTGAGCCACCTTAGCAGGTCGGCGAAGTCCCCGCTCTTGGCGTCGATGACGCTGGCCGCATCCAGCACGTTGACGTGGTTGCCGGAGCTGATGGTCGAAAACTCTTGACCGTAGAGCGCGATGAACTGGCCGTCCTTGCTGGCCCTGGCCGCCGCGGACTTCAGCGATCCGGTGTCGCTCCCTTGATAAAGAGCCGGTCGGGTGGCGATGAGCTTGTTGTCCCGTCGATCGGGCGTCGCGCCCATCTCGGCGTCTTTGTGATTGTGTTCGGTGACGGCGAAGAAATCGAGACCGGCGCCCTTGGCCATGGTGAAGGCCTCGCGCGGGACACCGCTGCCATCACTGTAGCTGGTGTGGGCGTGAAGATTGCCGAAGAAGATCTCGTCAGCGACCGCCGGTCCCGCGCCGACGCCGAGCGCGCCCGCGATGATCCAAGCCAATCCCTTGCGCATGTCTCAGCCCCCCAGCCTGACCGTGAGCGTCTCGCGTAGCGCGAGTTTTGGCAAGTCGCAAACCAGCGTTGTGCGAAGGCCGGCCGGCCCATACCCGGGTATGGCATGGGCAAACCCGGGCGCGATTCAAACGATACGGCAAGACAAGTTCGCCGGACGCCGGTGTTTGGCAATCTGACTCAGCGATCGGACGCCGCCGCATCTCCCCTCCCGGCGGGAGGTCCTCGCAAAATCGGCGTGTCTCCCCCGAACGCCGGGCGCGTCGTCCAGATTCGACGGGCCAAATCGTGCCGGCGGCGACTCCTGTCCCCCGCCCCGCCGTCGGCACGCCCCACTCGTCGGCGGCTGGAAACGAACCGATGTCCAAGACAATCATCCTGATCCATGGCGCATGGCTCACCCCCAGCTCGCTCGAGCTGTTCCGTAAGCGCTACGAGTCCCGCGGCTTCACCGTCCTGGCGCCGGCCTGGCCGCTGATGGACGCGCCGATCGTGGCCCTGCGCGACCGGCCCGATCCGCGCCTCGGCGATCTCACCCTGGGCCGCATCGTCGACCACTATACCGGTGTCATCGCCAGCCTCCCCGAAGCCCCGATCCTGATCGGCCATTCCTATGGCGGGCTCGTCGTCCAGATGCTTCTGGATCGCGGCCTCGGCGCGGCCGGCGTGTCGATCGAACCGGCCCCGGCCGCCGGCATCAAGCCCGGCCTCACCGCCTTCGCCGCCGCCTTCCCGGTCTTCGCGGCCTGGGCCGGCTGGCGTCGGGTGCTGCGGATGAAGCGCGCCGCTTTCGGAAAGTACTTCGCCAACGACTTGCCCAAGGCCCAGCAGGATGAGCTCTTCGCCCGCGAGATCGTGCCGGCGCCTGGCCGGATCTACTATCAATCCGTCCTGGGCCTTGGCTCGGCCATCGCCTGGAAGAACCCCGAGCGCGCGCCGTTGCTGTTGATCAGCGCCAGCGGCGATAGGACGATCGAGCCCTCGATGGTCCGCCAGAACCTCAAGCGCTATGCCGCGTCGCCCGCGCTGACCGCCTTCAAGAGCTTTCCGGGGCGCTCGCACTTCCTGATCGCCGCGCCAGGCTGGGAGGAAGTCGCCGACTATGCCCTGGGCTGGGCGCAGAACCCGACCCCGTCACCCGTCGCCGCCGCGGCGCGACCGCTGTCGGGCGCGCTGGCTACCCACTGAACCGAGGCGCTCTTATGCTCCAGCGGCCCGCCCGGCGTTTCGCCGGCGGGCCGCCTTGCATGAAGCCGACCACGAACGACACCGATGTCGCCCGGCGCGGCGTCGAGCAGGTGATCCTGCCCTCGGTGACGCCTGCAAGATGTTGCGGCCCTTAGGCTCACCACGAGGGGTAGGGATCCTCGGCGCTTCTAGGTGCGCTGGGTTACGTCCGCCAACAACCCATCCAGTTCGCCCTGAAGAAGCTCCCGACTGTCTTCAAGTCTGCCGGCGATCCGCAACAGGACGTCCCAGAAGTCACGGACGGCCGCCTCCGCACATTGGCGGGCGCTTGGCAGATCCGCGCCGCGATCGCCCAGTTGGCGAATGAGATCCAGGTCGGCGCCACTGCCGGGTACGCCGGCGTAGCCGATCATGGGGTCCGTCGATTGCGGCAGTGCGCCGACGGACTTTGCGTGGCTGACGGCGGCCGCGCCGCCGAAGAAATAGGCGGCGAACCGGGTCGCGTCGTGTCCATCCTGCGGGAGGGCGAGCCCTGAACTCGTCAACGCCTTCGCCGTCTTGGGGTCGTAGTGCAGGCGGACGGGGACCTTGCCCATCTCTCGTTTGAGAACGACGGCATGGCCGGCCTCATGGATGCAGATCGTGTCCATCGTTCCCCCTGGACCAAAGTCGCGCGAGCCTTACCGGATGCCGGGTTGGTTAAGCGTTACTGTGATGGAGGCCGGAGGCGACGGGCGCAGGAAAATCGCCAGCCCCGCGCAAAGACCGATCCCGTAGGCCGTCAGGGCGATGAGGCCCATCACACGTCGCATTGACGAGGTCCTCGCAGGGATGAAGGCGGCGATCCGATCGGCCAAGCCGACAAGACCGCCGCCCGACGCCCGGTCAGCGGAAGAAGGCGACGAACTCGTTGATCATGACCTGGGGCTGCTCTTCGGGAACGAAGTGACCGCTGTTGTCGACCTTGACCAGCTTGAGGTCCGGGGCCTTCGGCGGAAGGGCCGCCTGCAGCCAGGGATAGCCGATGCCGCCCAGGGCCAGGACCGGCATCTTCAGCGGGCCGTATGTGGCCTCGTCGTCGATGTCCTGGGCGAAGCTGCGATACCAGCCGTTGCCGCCTCGGATGGCGTCGGCGTTGTTATAGGCGGCGAAGTAGATTTCCCGGTCCGCCTTCGAGATCGAGGCGTTGTCGCGCAGCATGTAGTTGAACGACCAGTCCTGGATCAGATGGTAGCGCCCCAGCAGCAGCGCCTCGGGCAGCTCGGGGACTTGGTTGAGCGCGAACCACCACGGCCACACCGGATGGGCGTCGTCGACCTTGGCGCCGAACGACCCCTTCGGCGGGATCATCGGCAGCCCCTTCCAGCCTTCGGACGGGTGGGGCGTGTCGAGCAGGGCCAGCTTGATCGTGCCCTGCGGATAGTTGGCCGCATAGGCGTAGGCGACCATCGCGCCGATGTCGTGACCGGCGATGTTGGCCTTCTCATAGCCCAGCGACCGGATCAGGCCGTAGATATCGCCGGCCATGGTCTTCTTGTCGTAGCCGCCGGCCGGCTTGGCCGACCCGCCCATGCCGCGGATGTCCACGGCGATGACCGTGTAGTGCTTGGAGAGCTCGGGCATGACCTTGTTGAACTCCCACCAGGTCTGCAGCCAGCCCGGCATCAGCACGAGCGGCGGCCCCTTGCCGCCGATCACGTAGTGGATGCGCGTGCCGTTGACGTCGGCGTAGGCGCTCTTGAAGTCGCCCAGGCGCCTGGCCAGGTCGGCGTCGGAGACCGCCGGGATCACTCGGTCGGCGGGCGCGGCGAAAACGGGCGTCGCGGTCGTCAGCGGCGCGGCGAACGATAGGGCCAGGGCGCCGGCCATCAAGGCGCGACGAAGGCTCGCGCCGGCGCGGCGCGTCGAAGTCGGATAGATCATGTCAGGTCTCTTCGGTTGGGGAGCGGGAGAGCGGGACTTAAGCCGCGCGGAGCTTGGCGAAGCAGTTGCGCAGCTCGTCGACGAATAGGGCCGGCTGCTCGAGGGCGGCGAAGTGGCCGCCCTTGGGCGGGTAGTTCCACCAGATCAGCTTGCTGTAGGCGGCTTCACCCCAGCTGCGCGGCGGCAGGTAGACCTCGCCGGGGAAGACGCTGATGCCGACCGGGATGTCGAGCGGAATGGCGGTGAACGAGAAGCTGCGGTTCTCCCAATAGGTCCTGGCCGAGGACGCCCCCGTGTTGGTGATCCAGTAGAGCATGATCTCGTCGAGGATCTCGTCGCGCGAGAGCACCGTTTCAGGTACGCCGCCGCTTTCGGTGGCGTCGACATAGTGGTCGTACATCCAGGCCGCCTGCCCAAGCGGCGAGTCCGAGAGCAGGAAGCCCGTCGTCTGCGGCTTGTTGGCCATCTCGTGGAAGTAGCCCGACCGGGTGTCGCTGTAGAGTTTCAGCGCGGCGATCGCGGCGGCCTCCTGGGGTGTTGGTGACGCCGGGAGCTTGGCGGGCAGGACGATCGGGAAGTTGAGGTGGATGGCGTCCAGGCCCGCGACGTGGTCGCGCGCCATGAGCGTGGTGACGATCGCGCCCCAGTCGCCGCCCTGGGCCACAAAGCGCCCGTATCCGAGCCGGCGCATCAGCGTCGACCAGGCGTGGGCCGTCGTCTGGTGCGTCCAGCCGGGCTTGCTGGGCTTGCCCGAGAAGCCGAAGCCCGGGAGCGCCGGGATCACTAGGTGGAAGGCCTGGTCCGCGGTTCCCCCGTGCGCGGTGGGATCGGTCAGCGGGCCGATGACCTTCATGAACTCCAGCACTGATCCGGGCCAGCCATGGGTCATGATCATCGGCTTGGCCTGCGGGTGCTTGGAGCGGATGTGCAGGAACCAGATGTCGAGCCCGTCGATCTTGGTCTTGAACTGCGGATAGGCGTTCAGCTCTCGCTCGATCCGGCGCAGGTCATACTTGTCGCGCCAATGGGCCATCAGCGCCTTCATGGGCTCGGTGCGAATGCCCTGGCTGCGATCGGGAACGATTTCCGGGTCCGGCCAGCGGATCGCGGCCAGTCGGCGCTTTAGATCGTCCAGATCGGCTTGCGCCAGCGTGACCTTGAAGGGAACGACGGCCTCGCCGGCGGGCGCCGCAGCCAGGCTTTGCGGCGCGGGAGCCAGGCCCGCAAGCGCGACCAGGGCCAGGCCTGAAGCCACCAGGCTCCGGCGAGAGACGAGGGGCTCGTCCCGAAGATGATCTGTGGAAGATGCGGACGACATAGCGGGCTCCCGGCGAGGATCGAGGACGGGCCGCCCTCCGCCAGGATTTGGCGCGAGCGGCGGTGTCCCTCCTTCGTGCCAGCCGCCGGATCGGATGTGTTGAAGACGCCCACGCGAACTGGGACGAGAGCGCGGTAATGACGGTTTCTGCGGGCTAGAGCCTGCGCCGGACGACCAGGCCCAGCGTGCGCGGGGGCGCGCTCGTCACCTGGGTTCGGCCAAGGGTCACGGCGTTGGCGTTGGCGGTCGACAGCGCGACCTCGTCGAACAGGTTGTCGACATAGGCAAGCATCGACCACCGACCATCCTGGCTCTCGACGCCGACACGCAGGTTGGTCAGGACGGAACTGGGAAGCCGTCGGTAGAAGGCGTTGGTAGGCCGAAACTCCGAGTAGGACGCGCCTGAATAGCTCAGGTCCAACTGGATTGATCCGGTGAGCCCGGCGATGGGGCGCTCGTAGCGGGCCGAGGCGGTCGCGGTGGTCTTGGGAATGTAGGGGATGCGATCATTCTTGCGGCCGGCGGCGACCACGGCGGCGTTGATCTGATCTTCGGAGAGCGCCGCGTCCAGGGCGGTCAGCGCGCCCGTCAGGCTAAGGCCCCTCGCGGGACGGATCCGAGCCTCCAGTTCAACGCCCGAGATCTCGGCAGCGCCCGCGTTGGCGGTGAAGCGGAAGAGGCCGTCGGGGCGCGAGCCCAGCGCCTGCAGATTGCTCCAATCGCTTCGGAAGGCCGAGGCCTGGAGGTCGGCGCGGCCGGTCAGGCCCTCCAGCCGGGCGCCTGCCTCGTAGGTCCAGACATGGTCCGACCGATAGGCCACCAGAGCGTCGGGCAAGCCCAGAACCTGGTTCACGCCGCCAGGCCGATACCCCTTGCTGGCCTGGCCATAGACCAGGGCGCCCGGCGTGATCCGATAGCTGGCGTTGAACCGCGAAACCCACCCCGTCTCGCTGGCGTCGTAGCGCGCATAGGGCGTGGCCGGGGCGTTGATCAGGTCCAGGCCCAGCGGCGTCTGGCCCGCGCTCTGGCGGTCATAGCGAAACCGCCGCGCGCCGGCTTCCAGGCGCAGGCGCTCACCTACCTGCCAGCCAAGGTCGGCGAAGACGGCGGTCTGACGCAGCTGCTCGGAGATCTGCCGGATGAAGCGGGGCACGCGGCCCTCGATGACCAGGCCGTTGGCCGGATCGACATCCATCTGGACGTTGCGGACGTCGCCCTCGCGCTCGGCGTGAAAGACGCCGACGGTCCAGGCGAGCGGAGCGGCCGCCTTGGAGCTGGCCCGCAGTTCGAAGCTGTCGCTGTCGGTGGCTTGGCGCGGCTGGATGACGTTGGGAATGAAGCTGGCGACATAGGTGTTGAAGGCCGCCATCGTGGCCGTCGGGCAAGGCGCGCCGCCGCCGCGCAGACGCGCGCACATCGCCGCGTTGTTCAGATAGGTCGCGAAGAACGCGCTGGCGTCGGTGTTGAACTGGTCGAGCCGGCGATGGCTGTGCGAGGCCAGCCCCGTCACCACCACGTCGCCGAGATCCCACTTGGCCGTGAGGCTGTAGATTTCCTGTTTGTCGAGATTGGTCCGGCGAGCCTGGGCGTCGTCCTGATAGTCGCCGGCCTCCAGGACCCAGGTTGGAAGATCGCCGCGAGCGTCCTGATAGTAGGCGGCCGCGTCGATCGTCAGGTCTTGCCGCGGCGTCCAGCGCAGGAGGACCCGCCCGCCCCACCGGCGCGCCTCATTGACATCTTCTTCGCGGCGCGCGCGGCTGTCGATATAGCCGCCGCCGCCTTCTTGGAAGCCGACCAGACGCAGGGCCAGGCGCGCATCGATCAGGGGGAGGTTGAGCATGGCGAAGGCGCGTTCGCCAAGCTCGCCGCCGGCGCGGTGGTAGACATCGACCTGGCCGGCCGCGTCGGTCGAGAATGTGGGCTTGGCGAACAGAATCTTCACCGCGCCGGCCATCGCGTTGGAGCCATAGAGCGTGCCTTGCGGGCCCCGCAGCACCTCGATCCGCTCGACATCGAAGAGGGCCAGGCCCGGCGCGGAACCGCCCGCGTCGTTGCTGGCGCCGACCGATCCGGAAACCGCAACCTCGTCGTAGTAGAGCCCGACCGTTCCTTCGCCGATCCCCTGAACGCCGCGCACGGCCAAGCGCAGATTGGATGGGCCGCCATTGAGCACTGTCAGGCCGGGCGCCAGACCATTGAGACTGGCGATATCGACCACGCCACGGCTTTCAAGATCGTTCGCCGTCAGGGCCGAAACGGCGGCGGGCGTTTCGCGGAGCAGGGTTTCGCGCCGGCTGGCGGTGACGACGACTTCATTGACGCGGTCGCCTTGCTCCTCGGCCTGCGCAGGTGTCGCCAGGTGAGGCGCGGCTAGGGCCCCGGCCAGCAGCATCAGGTTCATCGCCTTCATTGGACGGCTTGTCCCCGAGCGCCGCGCGGCGCGATGGTCACGATGATCAGCACGCTCAGCGCCAAGGCGGCGACCATGACCCCAGCGATAGCGAAAGGACCTTGCGCCTTGAGCAGAGGCAGCAGGGCCAACGGCGCCAGGGCCGCGCCCAGACGATTGAAAGCCCAGGAGAGAGCCACGGCGAAACTGCGGATGCGGGTTGGGAAGACCTCGCCGGCCAGGATGTAGAGCATCGGCACGTACATCAGAGCCACGAGGTTGAACGCGAAGCCCGACACCATCAGGACGATGGGGCTGGCCCCCCAAGCAAAGACGATGATCGCCACCGCGATCAGGCCGGCGCAGAGGCTAAGGCCGAGGCGGCGATCGATCTTGTCGATGAAGGGCGTGGCCGCCAACGAACCGATGGGCGGCCCGAAAGCCGCCACCCCGACATAGAGCAGGGTATCGGACAGCTTGAAGCCCTTCTCCAGCAGGATGGGCGCACTGATGATCGGAAAACTGATCAAGGCCCAACCGCTTAGGAAGTAGAGCCCGAACATCACGCCCCACACCAGGCGCGAAGGCTCGGAAAACGGCGGCGCGGCTTGCGGCGTAGCCGGCCGGTCGCCCTTTCTGAACCGCACCAGCGGCGGAGACTCCAAGAACCGTCCCATGACGGCGTCGGCCTTGTCCTGCCGGCCGGTCGCCAGGAGCCATCGCGGCGATTCCGGCAGGGTGGCGAACGCCAGGGCCAATAGGGACGCGCCGCCGCCGCCAATCACGAACGCCCAGCGCCAGCCTTCCAGGCCAAGCGGCGCCAGCGGCGTCAGCTCCCGGACCAGGAAGATGGCCAGCGGCGCGCCAAGGGCGCCGACCGCACTCACCAGGATCAGGATTGGTCCCCTGCGCGCGGCTGGCAGGATGTCGGTGAGGTAGGCGAACATGACAGGCGGATAGGCCCCCATGGCCATGCCGCCGATCACGCGCAGGATGGTGACCCCCAGAAGACTTGGGGCCATCGACGCGGCCAGTGATGAGGCCCCCAGGAGCGCCATCAGCGCGATCAGCACGCTGCGCCGACCCAGACGGTCGCCGGCCTTGCCAAACACGGGCGCGCCGAGCAGGGCCCCGATGTAGATCGACGACAAGAGCCACGGCAGCTGGCTGGCCGTAGCCGGATCGGGATGCGCGCCGAAGACCGCGGACAGCACGCTCGTCAACGCCACTTCCCAGAGGTCGAAACTGAACCCCAGAGCGCAGATCGTGATGATCGCCACGTGCAGCCGCGACAGCGGAGCCGAGGGCGTTTGGTCCTCGGCTTTCAGGTAGGTCTCGGCGATCGACATGCTTACTCGCAAACCAGCGTCCAACGCGGCCATACCTTGCGCTCTAGTTCTACTGGTCAAGACGAGAGACGGGGCGCGCGCTAGCTTCTTCGTCGACTGTCCGCAGCCAGATCTGTTCTCGCCGCCAGTGATTGGGCGAACGGCCCAGATGGATACGGAAGAGACGTGACAGGTGCGACTGGTCCGCCATGCCGCAGGCCAAGGCGATCTGGCAAAGCGGATCGTCGCTTTCGACCATCAAGGCCTGGGCGCGTTCCAGCCGGCGGCGCGTGACATAGGCTTGCGGCCGTTCTCCGAAATTGACCTTGAAGGCTTCGGAAAAATAGCGGTCGCTCAGATGGGCGATGCGGGCCAGATCAAGCGTTCGGATCTTCTCGTGAAGGTGGGTTTCGACAAACTCCGCCACGCGCTTGGCCTGCCAGGGCGCCAGGCCACCGGAAGCCGGCGGCGCCAGGAGGGCCCCGCGCAGAAGGTCACGCGCCTGGCTGATGTGGTCGCGGACGGGCTTGTGTTCGTCGCCCAGGTGTCGGGTCGCATCGACCAGCAAATCGATGACGACGGTCAGGCGGGATGGGGGCGCCTCATCGCGCCTCATCCTCGGCTCAAGCTCCAAAGCCATGGACGACATCGTCCCCTCCTTCGCGTTCGACCGGCGCCCTTGTCGGTCAAATGCCACGGTGCGGCGCGGCTCGAGCGCAGGCCAGTCAAGACCTGCAAAGAGTTGTTGCGGGCGCTGCGCAACAGGCCCTCATAGCCTCCGCCACCGTTGCGCCAGGGTGCGACACAGGCATAGTTGGCCGACTGTCAAACGGAGCTGGCCATGCTTTCGGAAGGCGGCCAGGAGCACTGCTTTGGCCCTTATCGACTTTCCGTCGCCCAGAAGGCGCTGTTCGAGGGCGGCGGCGCGGTGCGGCTCGGCGGCCGGGCCCTGGACATCCTCACGCACCTGGTGAGCCGCGCCGGCGACGTCGTCAGCAAGGAAGAGCTGATGGCCGCCGCGTGGCCTGGCCATTATGTCGAGGAAGCCACCCTGCGGGCCCATATCGCCACGTTGCGCAAGGCCATCGGCGATGGCCAAGACGGCGCCCGCTACATCGCCAATATCCCAGGTCGGGGCTATTGCTTCGTCGCCCCCGTCGCCGAACGCGCCGCCCCGGTTTCGGACCCGACGCCGGCCCCGATTTCGGCGGGAGGCGCCAGAATTCCACCGGCTCTGCCGCGAATGATCGGCCGGAGCGCGGCCGTCGACGCCCTGGCCAGTCAGTTGCGCGATCGTCGTTTGGTGACGATCTGCGGTCCTGGCGGCATAGGCAAGACGACCGTCGCCGTCGCCGTGGCGCACCAGATCGTGCCGCGCTACGCCGATGGCGTCCATCTCATCGACCTGGCGCCGGTCGCCCACCCCGAAGCGGTGGTCAGCGCGTTCGCCGCCACCCTTGGCCTCAACACCGCGACCGGAGAGTCCAGCGAGGGGCTGGCCCGGGCCTTGGCGGGCAAGCAGATGCTGCTCCTGGTCGATAACTGCGAACACGTGGTGGAGACGGTCGCGGCGATCGTGGAGGAAATTCTGCGTGGCACACCGCACGTCGATGTTCTGGCGACGGGGCGCGAAGCGCTCGGCGCCGACGGCGAAACCGTCCATCACCTGCCGCCCCTTCAGACACCGCCATCGAGCGATTTCATCGGTCCAGACGATGCGCTGCAATTTGCTGCGGTCGAGCTCTTTGTCGAACGGGCCCAGGCCGGCGACGACGCCTTCGTGCTGTCGGCCGCCGAAGCGCCCGTCGTCAGCGTACTGTGTCGCCGGCTGGACGGCATTCCCCTGGCGATCGAGTTGGCCGCCGCGCGGATCGGCCAGCTGGGGGTGACCGGCTTGGCCGCGGAACTGGACCAGCGGCTTTTGACTCTCACTCAGATCAGGCGCTCGGCCCAACCGCGACACCGCACCCTGACGGCGATGCTCGATTGGAGCTACGAACGACTGGACGCGGCCGAACAGGACCTGCTGCGTAGACTCTCGGTCTTCTCAGGAAGGTTCACCGCCCGCGCCGCCGCCATGGTCTGCGGGACCGATCCATTCGACGGCGCGGTCATGGAGACCCTGCAGAGCCTGCGGGCCAAGTCGCTGGTGGCCGCCGAAACGGGCGGCGGGGCGGTGTATCGTCTGCTCGATATGACCCGTGCGTATGCGGCCGCCAAGCTGGAGGCGCAGGGCGAGGGGGACGATGTTCGACGGCGGCATGCCGCGCTCTGCCTGGACATCCTCGGCCGCGCCGAACGCGGTTGGCCTGAGCAGCTGCGCGACGACTGGATGGCCGAGTACGCGCCCTGGATCGACGATATCCGCGCCGGCATCGACTGGGCTTTCTCGGCCGGCGGCGACGCGGTCACGGGGATCGAACTCACCGCCGCCTCCGTGCCTCTGGCCTGCCAGCTATCCCTGATGCGCGAGTTTCGCGGGCGGGTGAACCGAGCGATCGTCGAACTTGAGCGCCTGCCGTTTCCCCTTCCCATTGCCGAGGTCCAGCTCAACACGTTCCTGGGCACGGTGTCCTTCCATGAGTCTGGTTCGGGCTCGATGATCACCTCGGCCTACGCCAAGACCGTGAGCCTTTCGGAGACCCTGAACGATCCCAACCACGACAAATCGGCCACGCTCGATCTCTTCCAATGGGCTTTCAGCCTGGGCGACTACCCAGCGGCGCTGAAGGCGGCCGAACATCTGGGCATGCTCGGTCGCGCCAGCTCAGATCCCATGCTGCAGCTGACCTCCGACCGGCAGATCGCCCAGGCCAGCCACTTCCTCGGGGACCACACGCGAGGTCGGACCTACGCCGAGCGCGTCCTCAACCATCCGACCCAGGGCATCCGCCTTCCGGTCGGCAGTCCGATGCAGTTGAACCGCAAGGTGTCCATGCGGATCATCCTGTCGCGGATCCTCTGGATCGAGGGGTTAGCGGATCAGGCCATGGCGATGGCGCTCGAGGCTATCGAACTCTCCGCGTCCGATCTTTCCCTGGCGCTGTCGCAAACCCTGGCGCTTGCGGCGTGCCCGATCGCCATCTGGCGCGGCGACATGGAGCTGGCCCTGCAACTGACCGAACGCCTTCGCCATCACGCGCGCGCTTCGGGGACGGAGTATTGGGCTAGCTGGGCCGAAGCCATTCTCCACACTCTCAAGGCCGATCCGCAGGACAGCCGGCTGCACGTCAACAGCCACCTGCTGGGCGCAAAGCAGCTCGACGGCTTGGGCGCTCTGGACTGGCGATATGCGAGCGCCGAATCGTTGGAACGGGTTGAGCGCGGTGTTGTGGGATGGTGCGCTCCGGAAATCCTACGCGCCGAAGGGCAGATCGCCCTAGTCAGCGGCGGCAGCGACGCCCGCCGTATCGCCGAAGGCTATTTCGAGCGTGCTCTGGACCTAGCCACCCGGCAGGGCGCGCTATCTTGGCGTCTTCGCGCGGCGACGAGCCTGGCGCGCCTCTGGGCGCAGGACGGTCGTGGCAAGGAGGGACTGCAGATGCTGGCCCCGATCTGCGATCAGTTCACCGAAGGGTTCTCGACCGCCGACATCCTGGCCGCCAAGTCGTTGCTCGAGACGCTCCGTGTGGCGGCATGAGGCGGACAGGTCGATGATGACGACAAGACCCGGCGCCGCGGTTGAGGATGCGCTCAATTTTGGCCCGTTCAGCCTTCGGCGCTCCGCCAAGACCCTGCGCGAAGGGGACAATCCGGTTCACCTCGGCGAGGCGATCTTCGCCATCCTTGCGGCGCTGGTCGAGCGCGCGGGCGAGCAGGTCACGCCGGATGAGTTGATCGTCTACTCTGGTCGCGCCGGCGATGGCGGCGCGGAAATGATCGAGGCCTATGTCCGGATCCTGTGCCGGCGCCTGGGTCTCGATCCCAGCGGGCGCGCCTACATCACCCGACGCTCGACGGGCTACTGCTTTGGCGCGTTAGTGAGCCGACAGAGCGTGCCGTCGACCCCGTCGCTGCGGGTGGTGAAGACCAGGAACAACCTGCCAGGACCCGGTGACCGTCTGGTGGGGCGCGACGAAGACATCCGCAACATCGCCGAACTGCTGGATCAGGCGCGCTTCGTGACCGTGGTCGGGGCGCCCGGCGTGGGAAAGAGCGCCGTCGCCGTCGCGGCCGCAGAAAGTACCAGCGCGCGCTTCGTCGACGGGGCGTGCTTCGTCGACCTCGGAGTCGTCAAATCACCGGACGGACTGGCGAACGCGGTGGCTATGGCCCTGGGTGTCGGCAGTCTCTCGGAGGACCCGTCCCCCAGCATCTTGGCCCATCTGCGCGACAAGCAGTTTCTTCTCGTGCTCGACGACTGCGCGGGAATCGCCGAGGCGGCGCCGTCATTCGCCGACCGCTTGCTGGAGGCTTGTCCTGGCGTGCGTTGCCTCACAAGCGCGCCGCGACCTTTGGGGGCCCCCGACGAGCGCGTCTATCGCCTCCAGGGTCTTTCCGTCGAGACGGGCGACGCATCGCCCGCCGCAGCGCTCATGAAACAGCGACGGATCGAACGCCTGATGGCGCCCGATCTGTCGGACATGGACTTCTATCCCTACGGCCGTCTGGTCGAGGCCTTGGCCGGCGCGCCGCTCGCCATAGAGCTTGTCGCCGCCGCATCGCCCGAGCACGTCGATGCGCTGGCTTCCCGCATTCCAGCCTACGGCAAGGACGGGCTGGGCCTCGATGTCGTCCTTGGATGGGCATTGTCGGCGCTTGATGAATCCGAAGCCGCCTTTCTGCGCCAACTCGCCAGCTTCAACGGTTTCATCAGCCTCGCAGCCGCCCAGTCCATGGCTCAGATTTGCGGGGTCTCGGACCTGGGCGCCGTCATGGGACGGCTGGCGGGGATGCACCTGGTCACCCGCGATATCGTCGACGGCGTCCTGCTCTATCGACTTCACGCCGCTGTGCGGGACTTCGCCCTTTCCGGTCTCCAGAGCGAAAATGACTACGCGCTTGTCCGTCGTCGCCATGCCGAGGTCTGCCACGAAATCCTCAAACGCGCCGAAGGTGATTGGGATGAGCTTGGTCAGCGTCAGTGGGTGGAGCGCTACGGCTATGTCATCCACGATCTAAGGTCAGCCATCGACTGGTGCATGGGCATTGGTGACCGCCCGCTCGGGGTGGCGTTGACGGCCGCGGCCGTTCCCTTGGCGGTGCAGCTGTCTCTGACCGCGGAGTTCCGCGGGCGCGTGAAGCTGGCGCTAGACGTCAGCGATGGCTGGCGGCGTAGCCCGATCCTGCAGATGCGCCTCAACACCGCCTATGCAAACCTCGCCCAGCTGACCTGGGGCACCGGAGCCGAAGCGACGGCCGCCTTCTCCAAGGCTCACGAATTGGCCGAGCGGGTCGGCATCGCCAGCGAGCAGGCGTCGACCCTTCTGGGGGTCTGGTCCTGCGCCTTCGGCAAGGCCGACTACCCGGCCGCCGCCGAGTTCAGCAACCGTCTGAGCATGGTGGCCAAGGTCTCGTCCGAACCCTTCATCACCCTGCTGGGCGATAGGACCTCGGCCCAGGCCCAGCACTTTCTCGGGCGTCACGATCGGGCGCGGATCCTGGCCGAGCGGGTCATCAACTATCCGCAGCGCTCCATTCCCCTGTCGATGTCGATGCCGGGCGTGAGCCGGCAAGTCTCGATGCGCATCATCATGGCCCGGATCCTGTGGATCCAGGGGCATCCGGACCAGGCCGAGGAGATGGTCGAGGCGGCGATCAGCCATGCCGCCGCCGACCTGGGCATCGCCATGTGCCATGCACTGGCCTTGGCCGCCGCGCCGGTCGCCCTGTGGCGGGGGGACGAGGCCCGAGCCCAGACCCACATCGACCGCCTCCTGGACTTGTCCAGCGCGGGTCAGGCCAACTATTGGCGCAGCTGGGCCCAGCGCTTCGAGGAAGTGCTGCGTTGGCGCCAGACCGGCGTCGCTGTGGCGCCGCCCCAAGACGCCAAGCAGGCGGACGCCATGGCGACCTTCGCCGCGGTGTTCATTACGCCGGGTGTCCTGGCTCGCGTTGAGGCGGGTCTGGTGGGCTGGTGCGCGCCGGAGGTTTTCCGAGCCGAAGGCGAGCGCCTCCTGGGTCAGGGCGACCATGATGGCGCCGAAACAAGCTTCAAGCGTGCGCTCAACCTGAGCCGTCGTCATCGCGCGACCGGTTGGGAGTTGCGCGCCGCCAACAGCCTGGCGCGGCTCTGGAACAGTCAGGGCCTGGCCGATGAGGCCGAGGCGCTTCTGGCCCCGATCGTCGAAGGGTTCAGCGAAGGGCACGCCACGGCCGATCTGCGAGCGGCGCACGAGGTTCTCGCCAAACTCAATCGCGGCGGTGTGCGAAACCACAAGGATGGCCGCCCTCCTCGGGGTTGAGGCGGTGTGAGGAGGGCGGCGGGTCCTGGGTTTTGGGGGAGGAGGACCCGTCCTTGAGGACGTCTCCACAGTCTCATTTCAGCGGCGATGGCGCTTGGACGCTCAGCGTCGATTTGACAGGTTCGGCGGTGCTTTAGTGAGGCAGAGGGTGGGGCTCCGCATCCTGATCGTCTATGCGACCGGCTCGATCCGCCAATGTTCGCAGAGCTTACCGGCGCTAACGCGATAGGCCTGCAGGGCTTCAAACGCGATCCTGGTTCCAGTGGGCGGCAAGTCGCCCAGAGGATTAAGGTGGGTTCCCGTGATCTGAGCCAGAACCATAACCCGACTACCTTCAGCCATCATGTCCAACGGGCGCCAGATCATGTCCGGAAAGGCCGAGCGAAGGCCGCCCAGATAGCGTTGGAGTTCGCAGACGTCGAATTGGCCGTCGTTTGGTGATCGACAAGATGTATCGACCAGCTCGACCAGAGCGTCGAGCGCCCCTTGGTTGACGAGATCGTAGTAGCGGGAAATGACGCTCTTGTTGACTTCGATCGACATTTGCAAATCCTTGCATAGCGCGATCTCAGAGTGGGCGAAGCCGGCTGGGCGGCCTTGAATATTACCCTCCGCGTTGGAGCCCATCAGCGGTACTTGCCGCGCCGGAACATCAAGCAGCGCCCGCGATCTTCAAGACGCCAACAAGCCGGGGACTTTGGGCATGATGCTGAGCTAGTGGAATGGGCGCCGACAGCACCGGACCAATTACGGGGTCAGCGGTTCGATATGGCAGCTCCCCACCACTGGCTGCAAAACAAGCAAGCCAGAGCCTGGACCCGTTCACTCTTGGGGACCGCGCTCGGCACGGTACACCTGGATCTTCAGCGGTCCTGGTCGATCGAAGATCGAAACATCGCCGGCCACCTTGCCAAGGACGACGATGCCGGGCTGGGGCACGCGGCCCCGGCGGTAGTAAATCACTAAGTCGTCCGAGCCCCACAAGCCGAGCGTGCCGGGCTCGAAATCCAACTTACGTGGGGCCTGCGGCAGCGGTGCAGGCAAAGTCCCCGTCTTCTCCTGCCTCAGGTGGTCGCGCATCTCGATCGTCATCGGCAACCGCCGCGCGAAAGCGCGCGCGGCGGCGTTGTCGGTCAGGGTGGCGGTGACCTCGCCCCACGGCGACAAGATCTGGATGCGCTCTTGCGCCATGGCGTGTCCCATTGAGACGAGGGCGAGGCTGGCGGCGGCCAGGACGGTGCGACGCATGGCGGGTCTCCCTGGATTGAGGACCGGTCGCCCTAGGCGGCCAGGTGTTGCCGGAAGAAGCGGGTCAGCTTGGCGAACGGGATCATGTCCACGCGGTCGTAGAGGTCGACGTGACCCGCGCCCGCCACCCAGACAAGCTCCTTCGGCTCGGCGGCGCGACGGTACGCTTCGGCGCTGAACTCCTTGGAGTGGGCCTGGTCGCCGCTGATGAACAGCAAGGGGCGCGGCGAGATCGTTTCAAGGTCGTTGAACGGATAGAAGTTCATGAACTTGATGTTGCTCGTCACCGTCGGCTTGGTGGTGCGCTCGCGCGACGCGCCGGGCGGCGTCACCTCGCCGCGCGGGGTGCGGTAGAAGTCGTAGAACTCACGCTGGATGGGATCGGTGTCGGCCGTCAGCTGCAGGGTCGTGCCGCCGGCGACCTCGACCGTCCCGCCTTCGAACTCAGCCCAGCGCTTCTGGGCCGCCGCGGCGATCATCTGCTTGCGCTGCTCGATCGAAACGGTGTGGTTCAGCCCATCGCGATTGGCCGCGCCCATGTCGTACATGCTGACGGTGGCGACCGCCTTCAGGCGTGGGTCGATCTTGGCCGCGCTGAGGATGAAGCTGCCACTGCCGCACACGCCGATGCCGCCAATGCGCTCGCGGTCGATGAAGGGCCGCGTGCCCAGGAAATCCACCGCGGCGCTGAACGCCTCGGCATAGAGGTCCGGCGCGACCGCGTTGCGCGGCTCCCCCTGGCTCCCGCCCCAGAACGGCAGGTCGATGGCCAGGGTCACGAAGCCCTGCTCGGCCATCTTGGTGGCGTAGAGCGTCGCGCTCTGCTCCTTCACCGCGCCCATCGGATGGCCGACGACCAGCGCCGGGGCCTTGGCGCCCGGGGCGAGGCCCTTGGGCGTGATGAGGTTGCCTGCGACTGTCGTCTGGTACTGAGTCTTGAAGGTGACCGGTTGGAGGGTCACGCGATCGCTCTTGTAGAAGTTGTCTGCGCCGTGGGTCATGTCCTGAGCCTTTGCGGATGCGGGGATAAGCGAGGCGGCGGCGAGGGCGGCGACGCTCGCGCCGACCCCCTGGAGGAGAAGTCGACGGTCCAGCGCCGATGGGCGCGCGAGGGCCGGAAGATTGTCTGGGCTTTGCATGAAAATCTCCGTGGGGTCAGAGTCTGGCGAGACGGCGCGGGACGCTGAGGGCGGCGAACCCCGCCGAGGCGCAGAGCAGAAGGGCGCTGATGAGGAAGGTCGCGCGGTGGCCGCCGGCGTCGAACAGCAGTCCGCCGCATGCCGCGCCGGCCGTGATCGCCAGCTGGATCACCGCGACCATGAGGCCGCCGCCCGCGTCGGCGTCGTCGGGAAGGGTTCGCGCCAGCCAGGTCCACCAGGCCACGGGCAGGGCCGTGCCCACGAAGCCCCACCCGATCAGCATGGCCATCGTCGGCAAGGCGCTTGGGCCGACGACGATCAGGCCAAGGGAGATCACGGCCATCAGCAGCGGCGCGACGAGGAGCACCGCTCTCAGGCTCGCGGCCACGAGGCGCCCGATCACGGCCGTGCCGGCCAGCCCGGCCAGGCCCATCAGCAACAAGGCCAGCGAGAGCGGCGAGGCGCCAAGCCGGGTGACGCCTTCGAGGAAAGGGCGCAGATAGGTGAAGAGCGCGAACTGGCCCGCGAACAGCAGGCCCATCGCCACCATCCCCGCCTTGGCATAAGGCCGGCGCAGGACGCCGACGACGCTCGGCGTCGCGCCGAATGATGACGGCATCTTCGGCAGGGCGAGCCATTGCCAGGCAAAGGTCACAGCCGCGAGCGGCACGACCAGGAAGAAGGCGCCGCGCCAGCCGATGAACTGCCCGAGGAATGCGCCCAGCGGCGCGGCGACCAGGGTGGCCACGGCGTTGCCGCCGTTGACCAGGGCCAGGGCGCGAGGGACCTCGTCGTGCCGGACCAGGCGCATGACGGTCGCCGCCGACAGCGACCAGAAGCCGCCGATGACGACGCCGACCAGGGCGCGGCCGACCATGAAGAGCGGCGCGTTGGGCGCCAAGGCCACCAGAAGTCCCGAAATCACCATGACGCCAGTCAGCCCGAGCAGCACGAGCCGTCGGTCCAGCCGCGCGACCCGGCCGATCGACAGACTTGTGAGCACGGCGAACAGGCCAGATACGGCGATGGCCTGGCCAGCCATGCCCTCAGTCAGCCGCAGGTCCGCGGCGATTGGGGTCAGCAGGCTGACCGGCATGAACTCCGAGGCGATCAAGGTGGCCACGCACAGCGTAAGCGCCAGGACCGCGCTCCAGCGGCTGCGGTCGGCCGGCACGGTGTCAGAGCGGGTTGAGACGGTGTCGAGGTTCAGGCTGGCGGCGGTTTCCATGGCCAGCAAGATAGGGGCTGGGGGGAGGCGCAATAGCCGCCACCCGTTTATCGCGGCGTTGAGCCCCGCTCATCATCGCCAGCCAGTCAGAGGCCGAGCGGGCGCTCCTCTCGGATAAGGTCGATCAGCAGGCGCAGCCCGGTCGGCAGCTGCCGGCGGCCTGGGTAGTAGATGTAGAAGCCGGGTCCGTTCGAAGCCCAGTCGCCGAGCACCGTCCGCAACGTTCCCCGAGCGACCTCCGCGGCGACGCACGGCTCGGGCAGATAGGCCAGCGCCGCCCCGCCCTTGACCAGATCGATGGCGAAGGCGGTGTCGTCGATCGTGACCTGGCCAGGAACGTCCACCGCCAGCGCCTCATCGCCGCGCTCGAACTCCCAGTGGTAGATGCTGTCGTCGCCCAGCCGGATGCGCAGGCAACGATGCCGCGTTAGGTCCGAGGGATGCTGGGGCGCGTCGAACCGAGCCAGGTAACCGGGCGAGCCAACCACCACCCAGCGGATGTCGGCCGACAGGCGCTGGGCGACCATGTCCTCCGGCACGGTGCCGCCGTAGCGGATGCCAGCGTCGGCGCCGGCCGCGACCACATCCACCAAGTGGTTGGCGATCACGACGTCGATGGCGATGTCCGGATAGCGCTCGACAAAAAGCGGCAACACCGGGGCCAGCAGCAGCGTGCCGGCGTGTTCGAGAACGTTGAGCCGGATCCGCCCTGCTGGTTCGGCGCGAAACCGGTTGAGCGTATCCGCCGCCGTCTCGATCGCCTCGAAGGGGCCCAGGATCGACGCCTGCAGGTGCTCGCCCGCCGCGGTCAAGGTGACGCTACGGTTGGTGCGGTTGAGCAGGCGAACCCCGAGCCGGGCTTCGAGACCCTTTAGCGAGTGGCTGAGCGCCGAGGCGCTGACGCCCAGCTCCAGCCCCGCCCGGCGGAAGTTGCGGTGCCGAGCCAATGCCAGGAAGTAGCTGAAGTCTGCAAGATCGGTTCGGCTGAGCGGCATGCCGTAGACTGGCCCGTTATGGCGGCCCGTGGCAATGTTGATGAAGTATCTTCAACAGTCTGAGCCGATACCAACGGCCTTTGCCTTGGACACCCATATGGGCGCGAGGCCTCGCCTACTCTAATCGCGGACGTTCAGCGGAGCGAGCGGCCCCCGTCCATTGAGACTCTCCACCGTTGCCCGGGCCTAGGCCGCTATTCGCATCCCCGCGGTGACCGAACCTGTGCGTTCCCAAACCACTGACTGCTTGGCGAAGCCCGCGATCCAGAGCTGGATATCCGGACCGGACTTGGCTGCGCTCTGGCACACGACCTGGGAAATTCGCTCCTGCTGTTTGCGCAGGTGGCCCGAGAGCAGCCGGTCGCGAGTGATGTAGCCCGTGTTCACGCCGGGCAGGGAGTGGTTCATCAGCAGGTGGGCGTCTAGCTCGGAAACCTCGGCGATCTGCGCGACCGTCCGGAAGGTCTGGCGCAGGTCATTGCCCCACTTGGACAGAACGATCCGCTTTTCTTTGTGCTCAACGATGTGGCCGCTCGCGCTGTCCGCCGGGAAGAGCCAGAACTCGGCCTGCTCGGGATGCAGCATTCGGCCCCAACGCATCGCCCGGATCACGCACCGCATCATCGCTCGCGACAAGGGGATATCGAAGGCCTTCTTCGCGCCTCCCTTCGGGCGCGGCACATGCAGGATCCTCTTGCGGAGATCGATGTGCTCAATCCGGACCTTTTTGAGCGCGGTTGGGCGCGAGCCGGAAAGCAGGACGAGCAGATGATACTCGCGGCGTATGGGGCTCTCCAGGGCGTGCGCCTGGCGCAGCCAGCCCACCAAGTCCTGGTCCCCCATGCCGGTGTCGCGACGGACCTCGACGTTCCAGTCGATCGCTTTGACAGGGTTCACGCCGGGCAACGCGGGGTTGGTCTTGAGGGCGTGATTGTAGATCGCTCGCAAGCTGCGCATGGCGCCGTTGGCGATGTAGGGTCCGTTCAGCTCGCTGATCCGCTCGTGGCGCTCGACGACCATCGACGGCGTTTCGCCCAGGCGAGCGAGCGGTCGGTCAAGCCAATCCGCCATCAGTCGCTCGATATGGTCGCGGTAGTTGGCGATCGTTCCGGGATCGCGTCCCTTACGGAGCAAATGGCGATCAAGATAGTTCTGCCAAGCCGTCCGTAAGGTGACCGGTCCGCTCTTGGACTTCGCTTCCCCGCCAGGTTTTTCGCCCCGCGCGATCTGGCCGAGAAAGTCTTTGGCCTTGTTGCGAGCGTCGCGGCTAGAGAGCTCGCCGAACTCGCCCAGCTTGGCCTGAGCACGAAACTCGCGAACGCCGTGCTTCCAGTGCTCGCCCTCCGCCATGAAGGTTTTTCGGCGCTTGCCGACCTTGAGCAGGAAGCCGGACAGCTCCGTGTCGCGGACGAGATACTGCCCTGTCTCGGCGTAGGGGAGTCGGGCGATCGCCTTGTCTGTGAGAAGAAGCTGTTCGGACGCCATGTTCAGACCCAGAATTTTAGTCGGGGTTTAGTCGGGGGAAGTGCTCCGTGTGAGTTTCTCGAGGTCCATGTACGCTAATGTACGCTAGATCGCGAAAATCATCATAATTACAATGACATACAACGCTTGCGGAGGCAAGTAATGTGGCTCTAGAGGGCGCTGGAGAAGGCCCTACTACATTCTACGAATCTGAGGGTCGGACGTTCGAATCGTTCCGGGCGCGCCATTTTCTCCCCCGTTGTTTACGAAGCCTAAGCAACCGTCGCGGATCATCCGGGACCGTGGCGTGTTATCGTACGTGTGGCCCGGATCGCGGATCAGCGCGCGTTCGCCCTTCCGCCCGCCCCATCTTCCGCGCGGCCGCCAGCGTCGATCAGACGGTGTTTCGGTTCGCGATACGGCGAAAACGACGCCGAGTCGGCTTAACTCACGATTTAGCGATTTATCATTCACGCTCCTGGCGTGTTTTTTGGCGCGTCTCGCCAATCATGGTTCTTTGAACCTGCCTAGCCTCCTTCCTGTGAAGACCCCACGCCCCGCGACCGGTTCGATCGCCTGGCGAGCCAGACCACAGGAGCACCGATGGCTTTCCCCACCGCTGTAAACGACCAGATCACCGACTCGGTGACCCAGGCCAACGTCAAGGTTCTGGGCGACGCCCCGGCCATGGCGATCGGCAGCCTCTACCAGGCCACGGCCCAGGCGCTGGCCAACGCGGCGCACAACGCCGCGAACGCCCAGTCGCAGAGCTACGTGACGGGTCAGGCGGCCACCACGATGGGGGTGGCGACGCTGTACTCGCTGGACACGGCCGCCGACGGCAAGGCCACCGCGGCGATCCTCGGCGCGACCCCCAGCATGCTCCGCTGACCCTGGTCGGCGCGCCTTCCCCGTCCTGAGGTCGTCATTCGGCGGCCTGGACTTCCGGTTCATCCACCTCTCGAAAAAAGGAAAACAGCATGGCCTTCCCGACAGCCGTCAATAGCCAGATCACCGACGCCGTGACCCAGGCCAACGTCAAGGTCCTGGGCGACGCCCCGGCCGTGGCGATGGGGAACCTGTACCAGGCCACCGCCCAGGCGCTGGCCAATGCGGCCCACAACGCCACCAACGCCCAGCAGCAGAGCTACGTGACGGCCCAGGCCGCCACGACCATGGGCGTGGCGACGCTGTACTCGCTCGATACGGCGTCCACCGGCATGGCCACCAAGGACATCCTGTCGGCCTGACGGCGTACGCCTGATTGAGCCCGTCTGATCGGGGCCGTAGCGGCCTCGATCCGAGCCAAGCTTCCCGAGGGGTGCGCCGATGGCCTTTCCGACCGCCGTCAACAGCCAGATCACCGACGCCTTGGCCCAGGCCAATGTCGAGGTGCTGGGTTCGGCGTCCGCCCTGGCCATGGGCAATCTCTATCAGGCCACGTCCCAGGCGCTCGCCAACGCCGCCCACAACGCCACGTTCGCCCAGCAGCAGATGTACGTCACGGCCCAGGCGGTCACGACCGCCGGCGTCGCGCTGCTCTACTCGCTGGGCGGAGCTTCGGACGGCCGGGCGATCCGCCAGATCCTCAAGTGACCACGAGATCTGAACGACCCCAGATCTGAACGACTGACGGCGGGTTCAGGCCCGCCTCGCTTCAAACCGAGAAGGAAACGAAAGCATGGCTTTCCCTACGGCTCTCAACAGCCAGATCACCGACGCCGTGACCCAGGCCAACGTCAAGGTTCTGGGCGACGCGCCGGCCATCGCGATGGGCAACCTGTTCATCAGCACCAGCCAGGCGCTGTCGAACGCGGCCCATAACGCCACCAACAATCAGCAGCAGAGCTACGTGACCATGCAGGCCTCGACCACGCAGGGCGTGGCGACCCTGCTGTCGGTGGACACCGCCTCCACGGGCGTCGCCACGGCGCGGATCTTCGGCTGACGCGCGGCTAGAGGGAGGGGGGCTTGGCCACGCCGACACAGGGCATGGCGCGCGTCGTCGACGCCGTGGTCAGCGCCCAGGCGCTGACCATCGGCCCCGCTCCCGCCGTGGCCATGGGCATGACCTATCAGGCCATGGCCAACAGCATTTCCATCGCCATGACCAACGCGGTCGCGGCGCAACAGAACGGCCAGATCATCGGCAACGCGGTCCTGGTCCAGGTCCTGACCCTGATCGTCACCAAGGGAGCCACCGGCAAATGAGCGACGGCACGACGAACGACCAGATCGTGGATTCGGTCACCACCGCCAGCCTGCTGGTCGGCGGCCAAGCGCCTTCGCAGGCCTTCGGCATGCTCGACACGGTGATGGCCGAGACGCTGGGCATGGCGATGCACAACGCGGTCATGCGCCAGCAGGCCTCGGGCACCGTGAACGCGGCCGCCGTGACGGCCGCCTGCGCGCGGATGCTGCAGGTTCCGACGCAGTTCGGCGCGCCCTCGCCGCCCGTCCCGCCGGCCCCGCCGACGCCGCCGGGGATCCAGCCGATCCAGCCGTCGCCGCCGCCCTCGCCGCCCTCTCCCAACGGGGTCAGCGAGGCGCTGGCCCGGGCCAAGGCGGCGATCAGCGTGATCCTGAACGGGGTGACGACGGGAACCCAGGAAGAGACCGAGGCCAAGCAGGCGCTCGCCTCGCTCAACCAGGCGACCGCTCCGCCAGCTCCGCCGGCGCCGCCCGCGCCTCCCACGCCACCGCCGCCGCAACCGGCGCCGCCCACGCATTAGCCCCGCTAGCGCCGCTCGGCCCGATGGCTGCGGCGCCCGCGACCCAAAGGAGATCCCATGGCGAACCCGATGTTGGTGAACCCCCAGGTCGTCGACCTGATCAATCAGGTTCACAGAGCGACCCTCTATGAGGATCGCATCACCCGCAGCGGCGCGGGCAAGGCCTACCAGTCGGTGGCCCAGTCCAGCGCGATCGCCGTCCAGGACGCGACCGACGCGCTGCGCAACATCTCGACCATCGCGACCACCGCCGCCGGCGTGGCCGTCGCCCAGCTGCTAGCCACGGGCAACAGCCAGTATGTGGACGCCTTGAAAGAGATCCAGCAGATGGTGACCAGCGCCACCGACGACTACGCCAAGGTGGGCGCGGCCGCGACGCAGATCATCAGCCAGTTCCCCACCGAGTGAGGCGGCCATGACCCTCTTCATCGGTGACCAGGTCATTCAGTCGGCGGACAATTTCTCCGACCAGGCGCGAGCGGCGCTGAGCTTCATCGACGGCGGCCGCGAGTGGACCAACTGGGCGATGACGGTCAGGACCGCGCCCTACGCCTTCTCCGATGAGAGCGCGTTCCTGGACGCCGTCCAGCAGGGTCTGCACGGTTCGCGGTTCGTCCTATTGCCCACGCTCGGCCTGATGGTCAGCCCCGTGAAGCTGATGACCATGGGGGGCTCGGAGCTCTCCGTGCTGCAGGACGTCGAGAAGGCGCGGGCCGGTCCCAAGGAGGTCGCGCGGGCGCAGCGGATCCTCGATCACCACGACCTGCGGACCAGCACGGACATGGCCAAGGTCGAGCCGTTCCTGGCCGACCTCGGCGTCCCCGGCAAGCCCGTGTTCCAGGCCATGGGCTTCTCGGACCGCCTGGCCCTGCTGGATCTGATGGCGTGGATCGACCCCGACGACTCGCCGCCGGTCTTGACCGACCTCGACCGCGAGGCCGCCGCCTTCGCCGCCGACGAGGCGCGCACGCCGCTGGAGTTCATCGACTATCTCCACGTCTACAAGGACCTGGCCAACAAGCCGAACGCCAAGACCGGCGCGGATGACCGGCTGAAGAACGCCCAGAGCGCGATCCACGCCTTGCTGCCGCTGCTGTTCTGGGGGCTGGACTGTCCGCAGGTGCCGGGGCTGGTGGCGCCGTCCGAGGTCGCCCAGGCGGTCAAGATGTGGGTCGTCACCGGCAAGGCCGTGGGCTTCCCCAGGCTGTCGGCCGGGGTGCGCGAGGTCGTGGCCCACACCCACTATCACGGCCAGGCCGGACAGGCCGCGCGCGAGTATCTCAAGGGCTATCTGAAGGCCTCCCGGGACCTGCTCGACAGCGCCGAGATCAGCCGCGGGCTGATGGGCCAGGACGGCGCCACCTGCATCTTCCCGATCGCTTCGCACCTCTGCGAGGCCTGGCTGAGGCTGGATCCCCAAGGGGTCATCTCGCTGACCTCCTTCCGGTTGAAGCGCCGACGCAAGGCGACCGACGACGATTTCAAATTTTCCGACGGACCTGAACTGGAGAAAGCATCATGAAGCGCAAGAAGGGCAATAAGTCGGGGCTCCTGCCGGCCCACATGGGGGGGGCGGTCGTCCACTCCGAACACGTGGTGGCCCATACCGACGACATCATTCACAACGCCGAGCTCCGCTCGGTCGCCAGCCAGGCGGCCGCCCAGGAACGCGCCGCCGTGGCCGAGGCCAAGGCCAACGCCGCCGTGGCCGCCACCGACCACTAGTCCAAACCGATTACAGCGGCGCCGTCCCCAGGGGCGGCGCGGCGGAGGCCCTCCATGCCCATGAGCGACCAACTGCCCGACGCCGCGATCAAGCATGTCGTCGTGCTGATGCTGGAGAACCGTGGTTTCGACCACATCATGGGCTGGCTGTATCCGGCTGTTCCGGAAGACCAGGACGCACCCTACACGCTGGTTTCCCGCGACGACGACGAGCGGCCGTTCATCGGGCTCTCGACTCTGACGCCGCAGCAGGTGCAGGCGCTCAAGAACCCGATGCCCCCGGGCGGCGGCGACCCGGTCGGGCCCCGGGGCGGCGCGCGCTCGCCGAAGACCCCCTCGTACAATACGGGCGAGAGCTTCGCGCACATCATGAACCAGATGTGGGGCGTCGCTGAGTCGGAGGAGATCTGGTTCAATCGCGCGAAGCGAGAAGCCCTGCTGAACATTCTCAGCAACAACGGTCAGCTGCCGCCGCCGATGACCGGCTATCTCCTCGACTACGACCTGGATGTCTTCCACCACGCCGGAAAGCATCTCGCGCCGGACGAGCTCAACGAGGTTCTGGACACCTATCTGCCCCCGCAGATGCCTGTCCTGAGCGGTCTGGCCCGGTCCTACGCGGTATCCGACGAATGGTTCTGCTCGGTGCCCAGCCAGACCAACACCAATCGGGCCTTCTCGATGGCGGGAACCTCGCGGGGCATGGTCAACAACAGCTTCTACGATCCGCCCAACTGGAGCCTGGCGTTCGTCAAGACGGTCGCCAAGATCACGACCGGTGAATACAAGAGCCATGCCGACGCGCTGCCGATCTCGACCCGCAGCATGTTCGAGGTCCTGCAAGAGGCCAATCTGAGCTGGAAGGTCTATTGGCAGGCCGAATGGCCGCCGAGGATGGGTACGGGCACGGCGAGCTGGCAATATACGCGCACCATGCTGCCGCTGCTTGAGGACAAGCAGTTCGACTCGAACTTCGTAAAGTTCGACGCCGGCAACCTGATGAGCCAGTTCTACCAGGACGCCCGCAACGGCTCGCTTCCGGCGGTCAGCTGGATCGAGCCCCTGTGGGGCGGCGGTCAGGGCTGGGTCCGCGCCAAGACCACCTCCCCGCCGCGCGGGGTGGGAAACGACTTCCACCCGGTTTCGGACACGACCACCGGCGAAGACTTCGTCATGAACGTCTACCAGGCGCTGTCGGCCAAGAAGGAGAGTTGGGACCAGACGCTGCTGATCATCACCTTCGACGAGAACGGCGGCACCTACGACCACGTCGTTCCGCCCGGCGCGCTTCCAGCGCCGCAGCCGGGGAATGGACCGCCGATCCCGCCGCCGAACCCGGCGGTCCCTCCGCCCGGGAACCAAGCCTGTCCGCTGCCGCATCCGCCCGTCGACCGGAAGGACATCGACCCCGACACGCGCACCCAGTTCGGCTTCAAGTTCGATCAGCTGGGCGTCCGGGTGCCGACCATACTGGTTTCGCCCAGGATCCCGAAGAACGTGCTCTTCCGGTCGACCGAGCAAGGCGCCGTCTACGACCACACGTCGATGATCGCGACCATTCTCAAGCTGGGTCAGGTTCCGCCGGTCAACTGGATGCTGGGCGAACGCGTCGCGAACGCGCCGACGTTCGAGGGGCTGATCACCCAGCCGGCGCAGGACGGCGGCCCGCCGCCTCCGGCGCTGAACTATCCGGCGCGGCCGCTGAGCGTCGCCGAGGAGCGCTCCAACGGGGCCGACCTGCTCTTCAACAAGCCCTACAAGCTGCAGTACGTCGGCGACATGTGGCAGGACCGCGTGGGGTCGGTCTATATGGGCAAGTCTGGTTCGGGAAAGATCCCGACCTACTACTATCCGACCCTGACCACCTCGCCGGCCGAAGCGATCACCTTCACCTTCCGGGCCACGGGCGGGGGCGAGGAGTTGGCGCCGATCACCAACATGTCGGTGCTGCGGATCGCCACGACCGAGCACTCCTATGTCGGCTGGATCCTGATGACCGCCTCGCACGGCAACAACTGGGTCTATTATTCCGGGGACCGCAACCACGGCTCGGCCTGGCAGGTCCGGCTGTTGGGCAGTCGCGAACGCGGCGATGGGGTCAAGGAGGGCGACCTCGTCTATTTCGTCAGTCAGCTGCCGACAGCGCCGCTGGCCGACCCTTTCCAGCGCCTCATGCCTCCGACCAAGGACAGTCCTTACCTGACGACCAAGGCCGGCGAATGGGGCTTGTGGAAGGTCGTCGCCGCCTAGAGCCCGACGCGTTCCAAGCCACCGCCCCCGACGTCGCCGGCCTGGCGGCGGAATTCTCGGGGCGAGCGACCGACGATCTTGCGGAACGATTTCTCGAAGTGGCTGAGATCGGCGAAGCCGACGCCGAAGGCCACGTCCGTGATCTGACGACGCGGCTCGGCCACCAGGATTTCGCGGGCCTGGTGGATGCGGATGCGCAGCAGGAGTTGCTTGAACGAGATCCGCAGCTCGGTGCGGAACAGGAAACTGAGGTGCGAGGGGCTGACGTGAACCCGCCGGGTCAGGTCCTCCAACGACAGCGGATCGCCGTACCGCTCGCCCATCAGCAGCAGCGACTTCTGCAAGGCCTCGTGCAGATCGGAAAGCGCCGGCCGGTCCAGCCGCAGGGCCCGGGCCACCCAGTCGTCGGCCGTGTCGATGCTGGTCGGGCTCCGGACCGTCGCTCCAAGCGGCGGAGGCGGCGCGGGCGAAGGCGCGACGTGGGACGGGGAAAAGCTCGGCTCCTCGCGAGGCGCGGCGGCGGGCGCCGGTTGAAGACGCAGGATCCAGCCGGCGTGGCGCGCGATGTCATCGAGCTCGATCCGCCGGGTGTCGGTCATCACGGCCAGCCGCGCCACCACCCGCTCCAGTTCCACCCGGTTGCCAGGCCAGTCATAGGACCGGCAGGCCGCGATCAGCTGCGGAGAGATCTTGTCGTCGGGCGGATAGCCGCGCTGCTCCAGAGCCGCACGGATCAGGGATTCTATGTCGCCGGCCCGGTCTCGCAGGGACGGCGCGCGGGCGGTCAGCACGTCCAGTTCGGACAGTAGCCGCCGCGAGAAGAAGCCGGCCTCGGTCAGGGCCGCCAGGTCGCGGGTGGTCGAGGCGATGATCCGCACATCGGCCATGTCGGGTCGGGTCAGCCACTGGCCCAGGCGAGAGCGCATATAGAGGGGCAGGCGACTCTGCTGGCGCGGCGACAGGTCGTCGACGCCGCTGAGGAACAAGGTCCCGCCGTCCGCGCGGGCGAACCAGCTGTCCGGTGAGACGGCGGGTTCAGCGCAGTTGACCTCGACGAAGGGGGCGTCGCGGCGCGGACCCTGGCAATGGATGGTCGCCGCCAGCAACGGCATCTCCGCGCCGAACTCACCGGTCAGCAGCACCGGCAGCTCGCTGCCGGCGGCGCGCTCCAGGAACCGCTCCAGCGCGCGGACCGGCTCGCTCAGTCCCACCAGCAACATCGGCTCGCCCAGCCGGCGGGCCGTCCAGGCCTGGGTGTCATAGCGCTGGACGATCGCCGCGCACTGGGCCGCGAAGTCCTTCATCCAGGCGCCGGCGGCTTGGCGGTGGTCGGCGCGCGTGCGCCACTTGATCGCCAGGCTGCCCACCTCGCGTCCAGCGTATCGCAGAGCATAGTCGGCAATCGCCGGCGGATCGTGCGGCGACCTGGGGGCGGGACCTTCCAGCCAGTCGGCGACATTGACCGCATGGTCTACCGAGCCCTCGTCGATTGTCGGAGGGTCATGCCGCTCATGGCGAAAGCCGCGCGCCGATCGCGAGACAGTCAGGCCGCCATCGGCCAGGCGGATCGAACCCTGCAAGGCGCCCAGCTGACCCACCAGTGTTCCAAGGAGCGACTCAAGGAGATGGCGGAGGGTGCTGGGCGCGGTGGTCTCTATGGACCTAACGCCCCCGAGGCTTCGTGAGCGGGTTCGAATCCGTCACAATACCCAGGGTTGTATGTGGGTTCATGGGCCGATTTTTGGACCGAGATCCAATTCGCCTTCGATGTCATGGCCGCCAGCCTCTCGTCGCCCCGTCGGGCGCGAACACTATACAGATAACGTGTTCCTTCAAGTTGTATTGGAAAGAAATCCAGCCCAGGGATGTTTCGTGCTCACCCGTGGACACGGGTGCGCGAGAGCCAGATCGACTCTTATCCAGGATCATCAACTTAAGGTATAGTTGCAAATAGCGGCCGCGGTGGCGGGCGCCGTGCCGCCGCGACGCGTTCAGGAACTCTTGGCGACGGCCTGGAGCAGTTCGCGAAAGCCTTTGGCCGCGGCGATGGTCGCGGGCGCGTGGAGGCACCGCGCATCGTCCTCGGCGGTGTGGTGGTGGCGATGGATTCCGAAGACGCCGGCCGCGGGCGCATAGCCGGCCTTGATCACCTCTTCGAGCTCGCCGGCCGCCAGGACCGCGCTCGAGACCGGCGCCTCATAGCCGGCCTGCCCCGCGAACAGGGTCCGCGCCAGCGGCAGGAGCGCTGGTGAAATCGACAGGAACCGCTGGCTGTCGACGCTGGGCAAGGGCGTCGGGCGGCCGGGGATCTCATGCCAGTCGCGCGCCGCGACATTGGCCCCGAGATGCAGCCAGAAACGGGCGACCGAAGGCGGTGGCGCGATGGCCTTCATCGCCTCGGCCGCGCCCAGATATTCGTACTCGTGTCCGGTGTTGCAGACGAAGGCCAGATCGTGATCGGGCAGGGCGCGCGGCGCCCAGCGGGCGAGATCGAGCCAGGCGGCCACGCCGGGCCCACGCTCGGCGGCGCAGGTGAACCAGCCCGATCGCGGGGTCGAAACGGCCAGCCACCGGCCCTTGCCGCGATCAATCCGGCCGACGAAGTTGAAGGCCGGTCGCCGTCCGCCCTCGCCATCGATGGTCAGGCGGGCCTCGGCGCGCTGGAAGGCGCCGGCCAGGAAGCCGCTCGCGTTCTCGGGGGCCAGCAGCGCGACGGGGCCGGGGAACATCGGCTTTCGACCATCGGCGTTCAAGGCGATGACCTTGCCCGTCGGGCCGTTGGTAATGGCCACGACGGCCTTGGCGCCGGCGGCGAACGCCGCGTTGATCGGCCCGCGCACGGCGTTGGGCAGCATCGAGGACCAGCGTGCGAAGGGCAGGTCCACCAGGGCGATCGCGCCGTCCAGCGAACCGATGAATCGGCCGGCGGAATCGACCCGCACCAGCGGCCCGGAGACGCCGGCGGCTCCGGTCGGAACGACGATCGGTTGAGGATAGATCGGGACGGTCGCGCCGTTGCTGGTCAGCTCGGCGCGCTTGGCGTCGAAGAACGGCGCCGAGAACGATTGCCGCTCGACCGCGTAGCCCGACTTCTCGAGCTCGCCCGCCAGCCAATCGCCACAGGCCGTATCGCCGGGTCCGCCGGCGCGCTTCTCGCCGAAGCCGACATAGCGGAGCAGATCCGCCTCTATGGTTTCCTTGGAAACGGGTTGCGCGGCGACGTTCGCGCCACCCAGCGAAAGCAATGCGCCCGCGCCGAGGAAAGTCCGCTTGCTGGTGTCGATCATCGCATCGCCTCTCTTCGATATGCCGTCATGGGTGACGATGCTCCGCTCATTCGACCGGGTTCCGCCGCATGCGGCGACCGAGCAGCACCACACTGAAGAACGAAATCACGCACATCGCCGAAAGATAGATCGAGATCGGCAGGCTCGATTGGTAGCGAGCGAACAGCGCCGTGGCGATGATCGGGGCGAAGCCGCCGCCCACCACCGAGCCGATCTGATAGCCCAGCGACGCGCCGGAATAGCGCACCGACTTGGGGAAGAGCTCGGCGAACAGCGCCGCCTGCGGCCCGTACATCATGCTGACCAGCAGCAGCTGGACAGTGATGGCGACCACGACGGCCGTGGGCGTGGCCAGCTCCAGCAGAGGGAACACCACGAAGGCCCACACTCCCGACAGTAGGGCCCCGATCAGGAATATGCCGCGCCGGCCGAACCGGTCGGACGCCGCGCCGCAGCCGAGCAGCACGGGGATCATCACCAGGCTGCCGGCCATGACCGCGAACAGCAGCAGGCTGCGATCGATCCCCACCGTCTTCGTCCCGTAGGCCACCGCATAGGTGATGGCGACGTAGAAGCAGGTGTTGTTGGCGACGAAGGCGCCGCCGGCGAGCAGGATCTCGCGCCAGTGGCCTCGCACCACCTCCAGCAGCGGCGAGCGGCGCGGTTCGTCGACCGTCGGCGTTTCCGCGACAATACTGTCGACCGCCGGCTCGGAGACGCCGAAGTGCATGGCCAGGCCGATGAAAATCAGGGCGACGCTCAGTAGGAAGCCGATCCGCCAACCCCAGGCCATGAAGGCGAGGTCGGTGGTGAGCGCGCTGACGAGCAGGAACACCGAATTGGCCAGGACGACGCCCAGCGGCACCCCGACCTGGACGAAACTGCCGTAGAAGCCGCGCCGATGCGCCGGCGCGCTCTCGATCGCCAGCAGCGCGGCCCCGCCCCATTGTCCGCCCACCGCGAGGCCTTGGGCGAAGCGCAGGGCGACCAGCAATAGGGGCGCGAGGACGCCGATCTTGGCGTAGCTCGGCAACAGGCCGATCAATGTGGTCGACAGACCCATGAGGAGCATGGCCACGACCAGCGCATGCTTGCGTCCGTGGATGTCGCCGAAATGCCCGAACAGCATTCCGCCTAGGGGCCTCGCGATGAAGCCGACCGCGAAGGTGCTGAAGGAGGCGAGCTGGGCGATGAGCGGCGGCAGGTCCGCCGGGAAGAACAGGTGCGGAAAGACCAGGGCCGCGGCCGTCCCATAGAGGAAGAAGTCGTACCACTCGACCGCCGCGCCGGCCGAGGCCATGACCGCGATCTTCAGGCTCGGCCCTTTGGCGGCGACTTTGGACGCTGACATCTACTCTCCCCGGGCGCTCTTCATGACGCTCAGGGGAACGAGACCATTCTTCGCCGCCGACTGTCAATCATTGTACGACAATCGTGACGCCATTGTATTTCGCATAAAACCGACATGGACCCGGCGCTGCGCGGAAACCCTTTCCGATCGAGTCTCCGTACGGGTTGCGCGCCTTGCGCCCGATATGCCGAAAACTCCATACGCTTATGACGTAACGCAATAAGACTAAAATTGTCGTACAATGTTGACAGGGCGATGAGGCCGGAGGATTGTCCCCTTCAGCCGACACAAAAAACGCCGGCAGACATTGGGGAAGAGGAAACCAGCATGGTTCGTTTGCTTGCGTGCTCGTCTGTGGTTGCGCTGATGGCGGCGATGGCCCCGGGGACGGTGATGGCCCAAGCGGCCGCGACGCCCGCTGACGCCGCCGGCAAGTCCGATCAGTCCGTGACCACCGTCGGCGATGTCGTCGTCACCGCGCGTCGGCGCGAAGAGGCGGTCCGCGACGTGCCCACGACCATCACGGCGCTGGGCGTCGATCAACTGGAAGCCAAGAGCCCGATCGATGGCGTCGGCGACCTGCTTCAGACCGTGCCTGGCGTGCGCTTCAACGGCCTGCAGAGCGAAAACCTCGCGGAAGTCGCGGTGCGCGGGTCGGGGACCCAGCGCGCGACCAGCGCCGACTCGGCCGTGGGCCTGTTCGTCAACGGCGCCTATGTCGGCAGCAGCACCCTGGGCGGCCGGAACTTCAAGCGCATCGACTATTTCGACATCGCGCGGATCGAGGTGCTGGAAGGGCCGCAAGGCGCCCTCTACGGCCGCAACTCCGAATTCGGCACGGTCAACATCGTGCTGGCCCAGCCGACCTTCCAGGACAGCGGCCGTCTGGCGGCGACCTATACCGACGACCTCAAGCAGGTGCGTCTGGAAGGCGTGGTCAATCAGAAGCTGACCGACAATGTCGCCATCCGCCTGGGCGCCCAGGTGACGGGGCAGGGCGGCGGCCTGTTCTACAATCCCAACCAGAACAAGTACTACGACCACACCGACGGCTACATCGTGCGCGGCCAGATCCGCTACGCCAAGGGGCCGCTGGACATGACGCTGATGGTCGACGCGCAGGACATGAACCTGCCGACCTTCGCCAATCAGTGGGTCGTGCCGCCCGGCCGGATCGCCACCCTGCCGCTCGGGTATACCGGTCCCCGGTACGACATTCCGTCCGACATGAAGAACGATCTGCGTCAGACCGAAAAGCGCGTGATGCTGATCGCCAACTACGATCTGGGCTGGGGGACGCTGACCTCGACGTCGATGCTCCTCAACTCGGAGTCCACGCAGAACTTCGCCGCCGCGGTCGACCTCGCCACCGAGGGCATGCTGCAGGCGCAAGGCCAGATCGGCCTCTATCCGCTGGGCGGGACCAAGACCAACGCCCGCGACCACACCTACTACCAGGACTTCCACCTCACGGGCGACGCCGGCCAGTTGCAGTACCTGGTAGGCATCGAGGGCCTGTCGCAGGACGACCGGTACGTCCGTGACGTCATGACCAGCCCGTGCGCGCTGACCGCCACCTCCGGGATCTGCGGCGGCACGCCGACCACGCCGATCTGCTACCGCCTGACGCCGACGGCCCTGAACTGTCCCACGACCTTCCCGCTGATCTTCGGCAGCCGCCGCGTCGTCCCGTCGGAATACCGCTCGGCCGCGATCTATGGCGCGCTGAAGTATGACGTCGGGCCGCTCTCCCTGAGCGGTGAGCTGCGGTACTCGAAGGACAACAAGAAGGCCACCCAGAGCGACTTCCGGCTCTACACGACCACGGCGATCGGGGCGCCTTCCAGCTTCCGGTTCAAGCAGAGCTCGGTGAGCTACGCCGCCACGGCCAGCTATCGCCTCAACGCCACGTCGATCGCCTACGTCAAGACCGGCACCGGCTATCGCGCCGGCGGCGTCAACAACGGCGCGATCGTCGCCGTGGCTCCGAACCCGCTGCGTCCGACCTACGACAACGAAGACACCACCAGCTACGAAATCGGGCTGAAGTCGAACGTCACGCGCAACATCTTCCTGCGCCTGTCGGCCTACCAGTCGCGCACCAAGGACGCGATCGCCAGCGTCACCGACGGCTGCACCACCGCCAACGCCTGCGGTCAGGCCGGCCAAAACTTCAACATCAACGGCGGCACGGTCGAGGTGAAGGGTATCGAGGCGGCGCTGGACGCGATCTATCGGGTGGCCGGCGGCCGCCTGGCCATCAGCCTGAACGGCGCCAACCAGAGCGCCAAGTTCGTGAAGGTCACGCCCGGCGTCGCCGGCCTGCCGCTGCTGAACAGCTCGGTCGCCCAGACACCCGACTGGACGTTCTCGGGCAACCTGAACTATCGCCGCCCGCTGGCGAAGGACCTGATCGGCTTCGGCAACATCGCCTACAACGGCGCGCGTGGCGGCGGTCAGGACACGGTGACCACGGCCGCGCCCTTCATCCCGCTGGAAGACATCGAGAACGTGGATACCCGCGTGGGCGTCAACTATCGGAAGCTGGAGCTGGCGGTGTTCATCAAGAACCTGACCAACCAGATCATCCCGGTGCTGAAGCTGCAGCAGGCCGACATCCCGCTGGCCAATCGCTACAGCCGCCCGCGCACCTTCGGCGTCAGCGCGGCGTACCGCTGGTAGATCCAGCCCCCGACCTCGGACCCTCGACGCCCGCCCGGCTTACGCCAGGCGGGCGTTCCTTTTCAGGTCACCCCCTTCAGGTGAGGGCCGAATAGATCAGCGTCTTCAGCTCACGGCGGATTGGATAGAGCAGCGACGGGCTCAGCTGCGTCATGAACACCATGTGCAGCTTCTCGACCGGATCGACGAAGAAGGCGGTCGTGAACATCCCGCCCCAATAGTACTCGCCGGCCGAGCCGGGGATCATGGCCTTGGCGACGTCCTGCGTCACCGCGAAGCCGAGGCCGAAGCCGACGCCGCCGTTCGTCGTCTCACTGAACATCGACCGCGACAGGCTCGACAGGTCTGACTTGCCGGGCAGGTGGTTCATGGTCATCAGCTCAATGGCCTTGCGGCCCAGGATCCTGACGCCGTCCAGCTCGCCGCCGTTCGCCAGCATCAGGCAGAAGCGGTGGTAGTCCAGCGCGGTCGAGGCCAGGCCGCCGCCCCCGGAGATCAGCTTGGGCTGCTTCAACCAGACGCTGTCCTCGGCGCGGTCGTACATCACCCGGCCCAGGGAAGGGCCCGCCCAGGCGTAGCAGTCGGTCAACCGGTCGGCCTTGCTCTCCGGCACGACGAAGGCTGTGTCGTGCATCTTCAGCGGCTGGAAGATCTTCTCCGAGAGATAGCGGTCGAGCGGCATGCCCGAGACGCGCTGGACCACGGCGCCGAGGACGTCGGTCGAGACCGAATAGTTCCACGCCTCGCCCGGCGAGAACTCCAGCGGCAGCTTGGCGACGTCGCCGACGAACGTGTCCAGGTCGGCGTCGCCGTGCCAGTTCTCGACCGGCCCCGCGTCCGACTTACTGGCGCGATAGGCGGCGTCGACATTGCTGCGGTTCTGGAAGCCGTAGGTCAGTCCCGAGGTATGGCGCAGCAGGTCCAGCATGCGCATCGGCTCGGCCGGTGGCCTGGTCATGAACGGCGCGCTTCCGCCGCCGCCCGCATAGACGCCGATATCCTTGAACTCGGGCAGGATCTGCGAGACCGGCGTATCGACGGCGACCTTGCCCTCCTCGACCAGCATCATGAAGGCGACCGAGGTGATCGGCTTGGTCATGCTGGCGATGCGGAAGATCGACCCTTCGTCGATCGGCTTGGCCGACCCCTCGCGCGCCGCGCCCTGGCTGCTGAAGTGGACGATCTCGTTGTCGCGGCTGATCAGGATCTGCGCGTGGGGCAGCTTGCCCGAGTCGAGGTATCGTTCCTTCAGGAACACATCGAGGCGGTTGAGCCGCCCCGCATCGAAGCCATGCTTTCCGGGCGCTTTCATCAGCGTCGCTCTCCCATTCTTTCGGTTCTTGTCCCGCCTCTTTCACGCACGCGAGCACGGGGTTCTTGATCGAGAATTTGTATCACCACAGCTTCGAAATTGTCGTACAAAGTTTTTGACAGCCGTCGCCTATGGGGCGATGAAAAGGAACTTGGCGCCGCGAGGCGGAAACGCCAAGGCAGGGTAGAACGGATCGGTTTTCGGCCCAGGGGCGCGCCACGTCGCACCGGGCCGGGCCGGGAGGGCGGAAGATGATCGAACTCTACCACTGCCATAACGCGCGCTCGTTCCGGGCGCTCTGGGCCCTCGAGGAAATAGGGCTCGCCTATCGCCTCCACCTGTTGCCTTTTCCGCCGCGCATCCTGCGGCCCGACTATCTCGAAAAGAACCCGCTCGGCACCATCCCGCTGCTGATCGACGGCGACGTCCGGATGACCGAGTCCGCCGCGATCCCGCAATATCTGGCGACGCGCCATGGACCGACGCCGCTGGCCGTCGGCGTCGACGAGCCCGACTATGGGCTGTGGCTCGACTGGCTGCATCGCAGCGAGGCGACACTGACGTTCCCGCAGACGATCGTCCTGCGCTATACCCAGCTGGAGCCTGAGGAGCGTCGGCTGAAGCAGGCGGCGGACGACTACGCCCAGTGGTTCCTCTCGCGCCTGCGCCACGTGACCCGGGCGCTGCAGGACCGCGAATGGCTGTGCGCCGGGCGGTTCACCATGGCCGACCTGTGCGTCGGCTACGCCCTGCTGCTCGCGCGAAACCTGGGTCTGGACCACAAGTTCAGCCCGGAGATCTCGGCCTACTGGGATCGCCTCGCCGCCCGCCCCGCCTTCATCGCCGCCAAGGCGGCCCAGGAGCCCGCATGACCAACAGCCCACGTGCGCCCGCCCATAGCCCCGGCTATGCCCGCCTCGTTCTGGCGATGCTGCTGGTGGTCTACATCTTCAACTGGCTGGACCGGCAGATCCTCGGCATCCTGGCGCCGGCGATCAAGGCCGACCTGGGCCTGACCAACACCCAGCTGGGCGCGCTGGGCGGCATCGCCTTCGCCATGCTGTATTCGACCCTGGCGATCCCGCTGGCCTTGGTCGCCGACCGCACCAGCCGCAGCTGGGTGATCACCACGTCGCTGGTCGTCTGGAGCGGCTTCACGGCGCTCTGCGCGTTCGCGGGCGGGTTCTGGCACCTGTTCCTGTGCCGCCTGGGCGTGGGCGTGGGCGAGGCGGGCGGCGTCGCCCCCAGCTACGCGCTGATCTCGCAATACTTCCCGCCCGAACGGCGCGCGCGGGCCATCAGCATCTATTCGATGGGCATCCCTGTCGGCATGGCCGCCGGCATTCTATTCGGCGCGGCGATCGCCAAGGCGGTGGACTGGCGCGCGGCGTTCGTCGTGCTCGGCCTGGCCGGCGTGCTCATAGCGCCGATCTTCCGGCTGGTGGTGAAGGAGCCGCCGCGGGTCGCGGCGCCCGTCGGCAGCGCGCCGGTCAGCGCGGTGTTCAAGATCCTCGCCCGCAAGCCGAGTTTCTGGCTGATGGCGTTCGCGGCCTCGATGAGCAGCACGGCGGGATACGGCCTGGCCTTCTGGGTGCCGTCGATCGTGATCCAGGCCTATGGCTTCGACCTGACCGCCACGTCCTATTTCTACGGCTCGCTGCTGCTGGTCGGCGGGGTGAGCGGTATCCTTCTCGGCGGAGTGCTGGCCGACAGGCTCGGCAAGCTGGATCGCGGCGCCTATGCCAAGGTCTCGGCCTTCGCCTGGCTGGCCACCGCGCCGCTGTTCATCGCGGGCCTGCTGTCGCCCGCGCCGCTGGTCGCGTGGCTGTTCCTGCTGATCCCCAACGCGCTCACGCTCGTCTTCGTGGGGCCGCTGACCACCGCGACCCAGCACCTCGTGCCGGCGCACATGCGCGCGACGGCGGCGGCCTGCTTCCTGTTCATCAACAACCTGATCGGGATCGGCGCCGGATCGTGGCTGCTGGGCGGAATCAGCGACCTCATGAAGCCGCAGTTCGGCGAGAGCGCGCTGCGCTACTCGGCTGTCCTGCTGGTCTGCCTCTACTTCGTCGCCTCCGCCCTGGCCCTGCTCGCGGTCCGGCCGCTGCGCAAGGACTGGGTGGAAGAACCGGCGGCCTAGCGCCGACGACGACGAATGACCATCGAAAGGAAATGAGTATGGGGATCGACCTCTCGAACCGCGTGGCGATCGCCACGGTCGTCGAGGCGGTGCGCGTCGCATGACCGCCCAGGTGTTCATCGTCGCCGCCCAGCGCACCGCGATCGGCGCGTTCGGCGGATCGCTCAAGGACAAGAGCCCGAGTGAGCTGGCCGCCCTGGTCACGCGCGCCGCGCTGGAGACCGGCGGGGTCGATCCCGCATCGGTCGGCCATGTGGTCTTCGGTCAGGTGATCCCGACCGGCCCCCGCGACGCCTATCTGGCCCGCGTCGCCACGCTGGAGGCGGGCCTGTCGCAAGACGTTCCGGCCATGACGCTCAATCGCCTGTGTGGCTCGGGCCTTCAGGCTGTCGTCTCGGCGGCGCAGCTGTTGATGCTGGGCGACGCCGAGGTGGCGGTCGCCGGCGGGGCCGAGGTGATGAGCCGCGCGCCCTATTTCGCGCCAGCGGCGCGCTGGGGCCAGAAGATGGGCGATGCGATGCTTGTCGACGGCCTCAACGGCGCGCTGACCGATCCGTTCGGCGGCGGCCTGATGGGCGTGACCGCCGAGAACGTCGCCGAGCGGCATGGCGTGGATCGCGCCCGCCAGGACGCCTATGCCGCCGAAAGCCATCGGCGCGCGGCCCAGGCGATCGCCGAGGGACGCTTCGCCGCCCAGATCGTTCCGGTCGAGGTCAAGGCCGGCAAGGCCATCAAGACGTTCGACACGGACGAGCACGTGCGCGGCGACGCCAACGCCGCCGATCTCGGCAAGCTCCGCACGATCTTCCGGGAGAACGGGACGGTCACCGCCGGCAACGCCTCGGGCATCAATGACGCCGCCGCGGCCCTGGTCCTGGCGAGCGAGGCGGCGGTCGCGCGCGATGGGCTCAAGCCCCTGGCGCGGATCGTCTCCTACGGCCACGCTGGGGTCGATCCGAACTTCATGGGCATGGGCCCCGTGCCCGCCGTCCAGGCGGCGCTGGCTCGGGCCGGCCTCTCGGTCTCCGACATGGATGTGATCGAGTCGAACGAGGCCTTCGCGGCTCAGGCCTGCGCCGTCTCGGACGCGCTCGGCTTCGATCCCGCCAGAACCAATCCCAACGGCAGCGGCATCTCGCTAGGCCATCCCGTCGGGGCGACCGGCGCGATCATCGCCACCAAACTGGTTCACGAGCTGGCGCGCATCCAGGGCCGCTACGGCCTGGCCACCATGTGCATCGGCGGCGGCCAGGGGATCGCCCTGATCATCGAGCGCGTCTGACGTCAGGCCGGCGCGCGACCTCAGCCGTTGCTGTAGGTCGCGCGCAGCTTGAGCTTGTCGATCTTGCCGGTCGAGGCCAGCGGCATGGTCTCCAGCCGCACGACGGCGTCGGGCGTCCACCACGACGCGATACGGCCCTTCAACGCTTCGAGCAGGGCCTGGTCGGTGATCTCCGCGCCCTCGCGCAGCTCGACCAGCAGGATCGGACGCTCGCTCCATTTGACATCGACCCGCCCGATTACAGCGGCCAAGGCCACCTCGGGTAGGCCGCAAACGATGGCTTCGATCTCGGCTGGATTGATCCACTCGCCGCCCGACTTGATCAGGTCCTTGGAGCGGCCGGTGATCATCAGATTGCCCTTGCGGTCGATCCGCGCCAGGTCGCCCGTATCGAACCAGCCGTCGGCGTCGACCACGGTGTGCTCCTGGCCGAAATAGCGCTCGATCACGGCGGCGCCGCGCACGTACAGCCGCCCTTCCTGGTCCCGTTGCTCGGCCAGCGGGACGCCGTTCTCGTCGGCGACCATCAGGTCCACGCCGATCGCCGGCTTGCCCGAGACGGCGGCCTGGCGGTCCGGATCGCTGAGGACGCCGAACACGCCGACCGGCGACAGCTCGGTCATCCCCCAGCTGGTCTGGACGACCACGCCCAGGTCGCGCTCGATGCGCTCCATCAGGGCGGGCGGCATCGGCGCGCCGCCGACGATGATCCGCTGCAGCGACGGCAAGGCGACGCCCGTGGCGTCCAGGTGTTCGCAGAGGCCCAGGAAGACCGTCGGCACGCCGACCGCGATCGTCACGCCCTCGGCGGCGATCAGGCGCGCCAGGCTCGCGCCATCGGTATGGCGTCCCGGCAGGACCATCTTGCTGCCGGCGGCCGGCAGGGCGAACGGCAAGCCCCAGGCGCTGGCGTGGAACAGCGGCACGATCGGCAGCACGACGTCGGTCACGCGCGCGCCCAGGACGTCCGCCTGAAGGAGCTTCAGCGTATGCAGGAAGCTGGAGCGGTGGGTGTAGGTCACGCCCTTGGGCGCGCCGGTCGAGCCCGAGGTGAAGCACAGGCCGGACGGCGCGGTCTCGTCGAAACCGCCCCACTCGACCTCGCCCGAGGCGGCCTCGATCAGCGGCTCCAGGGCCTCGACGACGGCGCGCGCGTGGCTCGTGGCGACGGCGCCGTCGATGATCAGGACGCGCTCGACCCCGGCCGCGTGGTCGGCGACCTCGAGCGCCAGCTTGGCCAGGTCGGCGCTGACGATGACGATGCGAGCGCCCGACTGGTCCAGCATCCAAGCCAGTTGGACGGCGGTCAGGCGAGGATTGAGCGTGTGGCAGACCGCGCCCATGCCCATGATCGCGTACCAGGTCTCGACGTGCGCCTGGCTGTTCCAGGCCAGGGTCGCGACCCGCTCGCCGGTGGTCACGCCGAACCCTTGAAGCACGCTGGAAACCTTCCGGGCGCGATCGCGGAGGTCTGCATAGGTGACCCGCGCGTTCTCGCCGCCCTCGCGCGCGGTCACGACCTCGGCGTCCGGATGCCACTTGGCGGCGTGGTCGACGATCTTGTCGAGCGTCAGGGGGAACGATTGAATGCTGCCGTCGATCACTGGCGCTGTCCTGGTCTGGAAACGGAAGGGGAGAGGCCGCGTGTCGCCGGGCGCGGCGCCGCGAGACGACGTGAATTCGCCATCCGCCTCTCCTTGTTCAAAGCTTGTCGTGGTCGATCGCGCGGGCGGCGATCAGCCGAGCACCTTCATCAGCCGCAGCCACAGCTGCTGGTCGAATTCGCGATCATTCGTGGCCGCGCCCGTGCGGACGACGACCAGCTTGCGGCTGGGCACGACATAGAGGCGGCGGTCGAACGCGCCGAGCGCGCCCACCAGGTCGGCCGGCGCCGCGGGGATCAGCTGGCCCTCGGTCCGTCCCGCCAGGGCCCGCATCATGTAGCTGCTGCCGTTCAGCCACCACAGGCGGCCATAGGCCGGGTTGCTGGTCGAGCGGGTGAACAGGGCGTCCAGTTGGGTCTTCGAGACCACGCGCTTTCCGTCCTGCGCCACGCCGCCGTGCAGGACCATCAGCCCGAAGCGCGCGACGTCGCGCGGCGTCGTGACCAGGCCGGTGTCGTTGCCGACCGAGGCCAGGGCGGCCGGACGCTTGCGCCAGGCCGTGTCCTTCATCCCGATCGGCGCCGTCAGCCAGTCGTGGGTGATCGTATCGAGGGGCCGGCCGGCGGCCGCCGAGACGATGCGCTTGGAGATCGCATAGACCGGGGTGTTGTAGAGGAAGACAGTTCCCGGCGGCGCGGCGTAGCCGAACTTCTCGTCGAGCCCGGAGCTCATCGTCAGGACGTCGACGACCTTGATGGCCGCTTCCTGCTCGGGCGAGGCCTTGGACCAGCCCTGGCCGAGATAGGCGGAAACGGGCTTGGCGGGGTCGATCAGCCCCTTGTCGATCGCGATCGCCACCAGGACGGCGACGAAGCTCTTCTGCTGCGAAGCGACGTCCTCGAGCAACGCGCCGTCGCCGCTTTGGCCGTAGGTGAAATTGGCGAACATCCGGTCGTCGGCCGGCGCGGGCCAGGTCTCGTCGATCAGGGTCTTCCCGTCCTGGACGACGATGAAGCCGGTGCTGCCGTGGGTCTTCAGATAGTCGAGCAGATCCTTGGTCGCGGGCGAGGGCGTGCGCGCCTCGGAAACCGCCGAGGGACCCGGGGCCGCACAGGCGCCTGGAGCGATGGCGAGGACGGCGACACCGGCCGCCGCCGTGATCAAGCGGAGCACGCCCCGCATCACTTCGGTTTCCGCTTGGCGGGCGCGCGACGCTTCGGCGCGGGGTCCGGCTTCGCCGGCGCTCCATCCGATATCAGGCGCGGTCCGCGGGCCAGCATGATGCGGGCGACCTCGCCCTGCATGAAGTAGAGGATGTCGCGGGCCGCCTGGCTGGCCCGGTCCGCGTCGCGATCGACCAGGGCGGCGCGCACATGCCGCCAATGCTCGTAGGGGCCGGGGCCATTGGCGTTGATCGCCAGGGCCACATAGGAGAAGTGGAAGCGCGTCTTGCGGCGCACCGCCTCGATCATGCGCTGCGCGTCCGCGCTGGCGCAGGCGATCATGTCGCCGAAGATCGACTCGCTGACCTCTATGATCTGCTCGGCCGGCGCCTTGCTCTCGGCGTCGCTGAGCAGGCGATCGATCTTGGTCAGCATGTTGCGGATCAGGGAGTCCGACCCTCGCAGGCAGGCGAAGCGCGCCGCCATGCCGTAGAGCGCGGCGCGGACCTCGTAGAGATCGAAGACTTCCTCGACCGTCGTCGCCGAGACGCGCGCGCCACGGTTTTCCTCGATCTCGATCAGGCCGTCATCGGCCAGGGTGCGCAGGGCGCGGCGGACGATCGAGCGCCCCACCCCGAACTCACTGCACAGCTTGACTTCGCGAAGCCATTCGCCGGCCGCGAGCTCGCTCTTCTGGATGCGGACTCGCAGGGCCTGGGCCAGGTCGTCGGCGGTCGGAGCGGCGCTCACGGCCGTCTCCTTGGACTTGCTCGATGTTTTCGATGTGGCTGCCAAAGACGTATCCTCACACGGTCTCGCTGCACTTCGCCGAGAGCTTATCAATCCCGTAGCCGCCATTCCTATTTCGCGCCGGACGGAGCATCAAGTGTTTTGTCGCACTGTGCGCATAGATTGTTGTACAATAGGCGCGAGATTTCGCGCGCGATTGGCGGCGAAAACGGCGTCGCTGCTCATGGATCGCGGTGTTCCAGACCTGAAATCGAGAGGCGAACTTCACCGCTTCTGACCACCACGACGTCGCATGGTGACCAGATGCGCTGGGGTTGGCGAGCATTCCGGAGCAGGCGCGGACCGTTGAGGCCCGCAGCTGGCTCATGGAGGATCGTGTTTCTATGTCTGACATATTGTCGAACAAAAAACAGCGTTATGCTTGACAACATATCTTGAGCCGCGTGAGGCTCGTCCCGTCGCGAGCGCCCAAAGAGGCGCGGGAGCGGCGAGGGAGAAAAGCCATGAGCGTTACGACGACCCTGTCGATCACCGACACCGGGCGCATGTACACCTATGTCCAGAACGGCGTTCCCGTGACCCACGAGCGAGCGGTCGCGTTCGACGTGTTCGCCCCCAGTACGCCGGGAAACTACCCGGTGGTGTTCTGGAGCCACGGCCACCTGATCGCGACGTCGGGGGCCCAACTCAACATTCCCAGCCAATGGGCCGACGCCGGCTATATCGTCATCGTGCCGACCCACCTGGACAGCGTCGACCACCCCGATCAGGGCTCGGCGCTGGACGATCGGTTCCCGCTGGACGACCCCGAGTGGACGGTTCAGCGCGTCGAGGACATGGAGTTCGCCTACGCCCAGTTCGCCACCCTCCTGGCCAAGCTGAACACGGTCGGCAGCGGCGGCTATTCAGGCAATCTGGCCGAAGCGACCATCGCCGGACATAGCCAGGGGGCCTTCACGGCGGCGATCCTCACGGGCGCGGTCAGCAACAACGTCGAGCTTCAGGGGCTGGCCAATTCGATCTTCAAGCAAGCGGTGCTCGTCTCGCCGCAGGGCGCCGTGGCCGGCAGCAGCTGGCACGGCCTCTACTACAACTCGCCCACCGACCATTCGTGGGAGAACGTCACCACGCCGACCCTGATCCTGACGGGGGTGGACGATAGCGGGACCGATGGCCAGACCTATCTGACCCGGCTGGACGGCTTCGACTACGCGTCGGTGGGGGACAAGTTCGCGATGGTGGTCACGGGCGCCAGCCATCTGGAAATGGGCGGCGGCGTGGACTCGGCGGTGACGGCCCAGGTGGTCGCGGCCGCCACCACCTTCGCCAACGCCTACGCCAAGAACAACGCCGCCGCCCTGGCCTCGCTGGTCAATGTCGACGCCTATCAGGCGGCCCACACGTTGGTCCGCGAGGTCTATGAGAAGGCGGGCGTCGCCAACGGCGGGACGGCGAACGGCCATGGCGTGCTGGTCGGCGGTTCCAGCGCCGAGGTGCTGACGGGCTCGACGACCGACGATCGCATCTTCGGCAACGGCGGAAACGACACACTGGTCGGCGGCGCGGGCAATGACACCCTCGTCGGCGGCGCCGGCGCCGATCGCCTGACGGGCGGGACCGGCGATGACGTGTTCGACTTCAACGCGGTCGGCGACAGCGGCACGACGTCGACGACGCGCGACAAGATCACCGATTTCCACGACGCCGGAACCGACCGCATCGACCTGGTCACCATCGACGGTGTCCCGGGCGGTTCGGACAATGCCTTCGCCTGGATCGGAACTTCGGCCTTCTCGGCGGTCGGTCAGGCGAACCTGACGACCAGCGGCACCAGCGTGATCGTGCAGCTCAACACCAGCGGCACGTCCGTGGCCGAGTCGACGATCGAGCTCCTCACGACCACGGTCGGGACGGGCATCGGGCAGGTCAACAGCGGCGGCGGGGAGTTCCTGCTGTAGGTCCGCCATGCGCGACGGCCGAGGCCACCGGCGCTCTCAGCTGTCGCGCTACCCGCCGCACGACTCCCGCACGATCAGGTCGGTCGGCAGGGTCTCGGGGCGGTGATCGCCATCCTCGTCGAGGATGCGCGAGACCAGCAGGCGACCGGCCTTGTAGGTGTCCTGCTTGATGGTGCTGAGCGCGGGCGTCGAGAGCCGGCTCAACATCATGTCGTCATAGCCGACGATCGAAACGTCCTCGGGCACCTTAAGGCCGGCGCGCTGCAAAGCCCTGATGGCCCCCAGCGCGATCAGGTCGGACGAGGCGAAGATGGCGTCGAAGGTGGCCTTGCGGCGCAGCAGGCGACTGACGGCGGCGTCGGCTGATTCCAGCTCGAAATCGACCGGCAGGACCAGGGACGGCTCGGGCTCCAGCCCGCTTTCGCGCAAGGCGTCCAGATAGCCTTCGCGGCGCTGGGCGGCCTCGGGATGGGTCTCGCCCAGAAATACGATGCGCTTGCGGCCCAGGCGCGCCAGGTGAAGCGTCGCGCGGCGGCCGCCCAGGAAGTTGTCCGAGCCGATCGAGCAGTACTTCTGGCCCGGCAGCTGGGCGCCCCAGACCACGAAGCGGGCGTCGGTGGCGGCCAGCTGGTTGAAGGCCTCGTGCAGGTCGCCCTGGCCCAGGAAGATCACGCCGTTGGCCCGGTTGGCCGTCGCCGCCAGATAGAGGTCGTCATAGTTGGCCGGGGCCGTATGGCTGACGGTGAAGTCGCAGCCGCGATCGCGGGCGGCCTCGCCGATATTGGCCAGCAGCTCCAGGAAGAACGGGTGCGACAGCGGCAGGGGGCGGCCGTGGGTGCGAGGCATGACGATGGCGATCGCGCCCTCGGCCCCAAGCGGTCCCGCCGGCATGTAGCGGCGGAACGAGTAGCCTTGCTCCTTGGCGATGGCCCAGATCTTCTGCTTGGTCTTGGTGCTGATCGAGTGGTGGTCGTTCAGCGCCCGCGACACCGTCGAGACGGAAACGCCCGCCAGCGTCGCGAGGTCTTCAAGCGTGATGTTGGTGCTGCTATCGTTGGTCATCGCGCTCAAGCATAAGAATAAAAGACCGATAGGTCGGGGGAAAAAGGAAGCCTTTGCCAGGAGAGCCGCAAGACCTTGCGGGCGCGGTCGTGACCGCGTCGCCGCCGGCCAAGGCCCGCCTCAGCTTCCTTCAGATCTGGAACATGTGCTGCGGCCTGTTCGGCGTGCAGATCGTGTGGGGTCTGCAGAACGTCAACACCAGCCGGATCTTCCAGACCCTGGGCGCGGACGTCAACGAACTGGCCATTCTGTGGATCGCGGCGCCGATCACGGGCCTCTTGGTGCAGCCGATCATCGGTCATCTGAGCGACCGGACCTGGGGGCGGCTGGGGCGTCGCCGGCCGTACCTGCTGTACGGGTCGCTGCTGACCGCCGTCGCCCTGATCCTGACGCCCAACGCGCCCACCGTGCTGACGGCCAGCCTGATGCTGTGGCTGCTGACCGCCTCGATCAATATCGCCATGGAGCCGTTCCGGGCCTTCGTCGCCGACTCGCTGCCCAATGCGCAGCGCACGGCCGGCTTCGCCATGCAGGTGTTCTTCATCGGCGCGGGGGCGGTGTTCGCCTCGGCCCTGCCGTGGATGCTGACCCACTGGTTCGGCGTCTCGGGCCAGGCCGCGCCGGGCGTCCTGCCGCCCTCGGTGCACGCCGCCTTCTATGTCGGCGCCGTCGGCCTGATGGTCGCGGTGCTGTGGACCGTGTTTACCACCACCGAGACTCCGCCCGAACGCCTCGCGGCCGAAGGGGCGCTGGCCCAGGCGCGGACGCCGTCGCCGGAAACCGTGCTCTGGATGCGCAACAGCGGCCTGCTGTGGATCGCGGCCGCCGCGATCGTGGCCCTCTGCGCCTTCTTCGGCCGTTGGGGGCGCGAGATCTATGTCTTGGCGATCATGGGCGCGATCTTCGGCGCGGCCCAGCTGGCGACCAGCTGGCTGCGGGGCCGGGGACGCGCCTCGGTCGGCCTGTTCGAGGTGGTCGAGGACATTGTCCATATGCCCGAGGTGCTCAAGCGCCTGGCCGTGGTCCAGTTCTTCACCTGGTTTGGCCTGTTCGCCCTGTGGATCTACGCCACGCCCGCCGTGACCGCCCACCACTACGACGCCGTCGACACCGCCTCGGCGGCCTATAACGCGGGGGCGGACTGGGTCGGCGTGCTGTTCGCCGGCTACAACGGCGTGGCGGCCCTGACGGCCCTGGCCCTGCCGCTGCTGGCGCGCCGGGTCGGACGTCCCGCCAGCCACGCCATCTGCCTGGCCCTGGGCGCCCTGGGCTTCGGCGGTTTCGTGCTGATCGACGATCCGATGCTGCTGTGGATTCCGATCGTCGGCATCGGCCTGGCCTGGGCGTCGATCATGTCGGCCCCCTACGCCATGCTCTCCAGCGCCGTGCCGCCCGGCAAGATGGGCGTCTATATGGGCATCCACAATCTGTTCCTGGTGATCCCGCAGATGGTGGCGGCCACCGTGCTGGGTCCGCTGGTCGCGCGCGTCCTGGGCGGCCAGGCGATCCTGGCCCTGGCCCTGGCCGGCGTCGCCTTCGCGATCGCGGCCGTCCTGGCCCTGACCGTCAAGGACCACGCCGAACACGGCTGACACGCCGCGCTTAAGAGCGGGCGTGGCGCAAGGCTTGCGCTGAATGTCGGCGAGCTTCGTCATCAAGCGCCACTATCAACTCAACGCAAAAATTGCGCAACCTGTTTGCGTGAGCGCTCAGCAACCGCCTGCCACTCAAGGGATTGCGCCAGTTTGCGCGGCATTTTGCGTAAATTTCCGTAACGCCGCTATTGCAACACGCGCAAATTGGCGCAAAAACAACGCAACACGAAAGCGCGGCAGCAACGCGACCGACGGCCACGCGCCGTCTCGACCAGCTCCGAGTTGCGCAAAAATTGCGCCATTCGCTTTTGGACGGCGCGCAGGCGTCAGGGGGAAACGGAGGAGGGATCAGCGCCGTGAGGCGCGCGGTGGGATGACGGCTCCAGGTCAGCGGCAAGCGACCAGGCGCCCCGATCGACAAGCAGACAACAACGAACAGGCGTCCCGGTCGGTGAGCGGGCGCATGCGCAGACACAAATGACCCGTGTTTCAGGCGCGGGCGATCAAGACGTTAGGGAGCAGAGGGATGAGGAAGTTCGATTTCGGCCCGAGCCGGAAGGCTGTCCTGCGGGGGACTGTTTCGCTCATGGCGCTCGCCGCCTTGGGCATGGCCGGCCAAGCCTACGCCCAGGAAGCGGCCAAGACCGATCCGGGCAGCGACACCGTTGACGAGGTCGTCGTGGTGGGCGTGCGCAAGTCGCTCGAGACGTCGCAGCAGATCAAGAAGAACGCCGACACGGTGGTCGACTCGATCACCGCGACCGACATCGGCGCCTTCCCCGACAAGTCCGTGGCCGAGGCGCTGCAGCGCGTGCCCGGCGTCACCGTTTCGCGCCTGCAGTCCAGCGACGACAGCTCGCACTTCTCGGCCGAGCCGGCCAGCGTGCTGATCCGCGGCCTGACCCAGGTTCGCACCGAGTTCAACGGCCGTGACAGCTTCTCGGCCGACGCCGCGCGCGGCCTGAACTTCAACGACATCTCGCCGGAGCTGATGGCCGGCGTCGACAGCTACAAGAACCAGACGGCCGAGATGATCGAGGGCGGCATCGCCGGCACGGTCAACCTGCGCACCCGCCTGCCGTTCGACACCAAGGGCCAGGTGATCTCGGTCACCGGCAAGGTCAACTACGGCGACAAGTCCGAGAAGGTCACCTACGAGTATTCGGGCATCATCACCAAGACCTGGGACACCAGCGTCGGCCGCGTCGGCCTGATGGCCAACTACGCCAACTCGCACGTCCTGACCCAGACCGAGGGCGTGGTCATGCAGCGCCTGGGCACGTTCTGCTCGGCCGGCTACCAGGACGCCAGCGGCAAGCCGATCGTGAAGTCCGACGGCACGATCGCCTGTACGGCCAATCCGTACGGCGGGTCGAGCTGGGTGTTCATGCCCGACCAGGTCAACTACTCGCAGGTGGTCTACGACCGTAAGCGCCACGGCACGGCCCTGGCCTTCCAGTACGAGAACAACGAGGGCAACGTCCGCTTCTCGGCCCAGTACAACGACAGCTACTACAAGAACGCCTGGCTGGAGCGCAGCTCCAACGTGACGATGTTCGGCCTGTGGGCCTCGCCGGCCTTCTCGCCGCAGACCACGGCCTTCATCGCCCCGGCCCCGGGCACGGGCGCCTTCACCTTCGGCGCCGACGGCATGCTGACCTCCGGCACCCTGACCCAGCCGACCGGCGACTGGGGCGGCAGCACGGCCGACAACATCGCCCGCGGCTCGGCGGTCGCCGGCCTGCCCTTCGTCAACTACTGCGGCGCCGGCGCGCCCGCCTGCGCCAGCCAGCGCCAAGGCCTCTACATCGAGAACCAGGCCCGGAACTTCAACCACTCCGAGGGCACCAAGGACTTCTCGATGCACCTGGACTGGGACGTCAGCGACAAGCTGCGCACCAGCTTCGACAGCCAGTACATCAAGGCCGACACCAACAACTACGACATCCTGGTCGCCAACCGCACCATGGCCAACGCCCAGTACGAGGTGAACAAGGACGGTACGCCGAAGATCACCCTGCTGCCGGGCACGAACGTCAACGCCGCGCCGGGCGGGCTGGCCAACCCGCACAACTACTGGATCCCGTTCATCCAGGACCACTACGAGGACAACGACGCCAAGGAACTGGCCCTGCGCGGCGACGCCGAATACAGCTTCGGCAACGGCGGCTGGCTGAACTCGCTGAAGGTGGGCGTGCGCTATGCCGACCGGAAGCAGAACGTCCGCTACTCGACCTACAACTGGTCGCCGGTGGCCGCGCCGTGGAACTGCAACGGCCCGGGCTTCAACGTCGACAACACCACCCCGACCCCGTACCCGGCCGCGTGCGGCCGCACCGACACCTTCAAGGGTTACGGCGCCGGTATCTGGAGCGTCGACAGCCTCGGCGACTTCTACAACGGCAAGGTCTTCCCGAACGGGAACATGGTCTTCCTCAGCAAGGACACGCTGGCGGACCACGACGGCCTGATCAAGGCGCTGAGCGGCAAGACCACCAACTCGCCGATGCAGTGGACCCCTCTGTGCGAGCGCACCGCCAACACCGAGGGCTGCTTCGTGCCGCCCGAAATGCTGAAGGTGCAGGAGAAGACCAAGGCGGCCTACGCCATGTTGCGCTTCGGCGGCGACGACAAGACGATCTTCGACGGGATCACCGTCCAGGGGAACCTCGGCGTTCGCTACGTTCACACCCGGCTGGACAGTTCGGGCGGCGTCGCCTTCCCGACCAACGTCTGGTACGCGACCGCGGCCGCCGTGCCGTGCGCGACGCCTCTGTCGGGCGGCAACGTCACCAACATCTCGTGCTGGCTGAAGCCCGAGCTGCTGAGCTTCTCGAACGGGGGCTCATCCCTGAACGAATTCGGCCAGTCGCATAACAACTGGCTGCCCAGCTTCAACGTCCGCTTCGGCCTGACCGACAAGCAGTTCGTCCGCTTCGCCGCCTCCCGCGCCTTGTCGCGTCCGGACTTCGGCCTGCTGCGCAACTTCGTCGGCGTCCAGAGCCCGGCGATCAACACCGGGCCGGACTCGCCCTATGTGATCTGGAAGGACCCGGCCGCGGCCCACACCGCCGCCAACGTCGCCGGCTATAATTTCCAGTTCAACGCCGACTCCGGCTACGCGGCGCTGAAGCCGATCACGGCCGACCAGTTCGACGTGACGTACGAGAACTACTTCACGCCCAGCAGCTCTTTCACGGCGGCGCTGTTCTACAAGAAGCTGAACGGCTCGATCGCCTACGGCGAGTTCCTGCGCTCGTTCACCAACAACGGTTCGACCCAGAACGTGCTGGTGCGCGGCCCGCGCAACGGCAACGGCGGCGGCGAGCTGAAGGGCTTCGAGCTGGCCTACCAGACCTTCTTCGACTTCCTGCCGGGGATCTGGAGCGGCCTGGGCATGCAGGCCAACTGGACCCACACCAAGCAGTCGGGGATCAGCAACTCCAACCTGGCAAACCAGCCGGGCTATGCGGCCGGCGGCACCATCGCCTTCGGCGGCGGCCTGCAGGTCAACGGTCAGGTGATGGACAGCCACCGCCTCGCCGGCATCTCGGACAACGCCTACAACCTGGTGGGCCTGTACGAGAAGGGCCCGATCGCCATGCGCCTGGCCTACAACTGGCGCTCGTCGTTCCTGACCAACAACCTCGACTGCTGCATCGGCATGCCGATCTACCAGAAGGCCGCCGGCTATCTGGACGGGTCGATCCGCTACTCGCTCAACGACAAGATCGAGATCTCGCTGGAGGGCTCGAACCTGCTCAACACCACCTCGGTGTTCCAGCAGCAGGTGTTCGGCGACAGCGGCCTCACGCCCAATGCCGCGCCGGTGAAGAAGGATACCGGCTGGATCCGCAACGACCGTCGCGTTCAGTTCGGCGTCCGCTTTAAGTACTAGGTGCTGAAGGACTCATGCCGTCGCGGTCTCCTCCGCGGCGGCATGGGCTCCAGTTTGAGGTCCGACCATGCGGACAGACGAAAACAGAGCGGCCTTTAGGGTCGTCATCGTCGGCGGAGGAACGGCGGGGTGGATGTGCGCGGCGGGTATGTCGCGGCTGCTGGATCCCCGCGACTATGCCGTCACCCTGGTCGAGTCCGACGAGATCGGCACTGTGGGAGTCGGCGAAGCCACCCTGCCGCACATCAAGACCTTCAACGACATGCTGGGCATCGACGAAGCCCAGTTCATGGGCGAGACCCAGGGCACGTTCAAACTCGGCATCGAGTTCAGGAACTGGGGCCGACAGGGCGACCGCTACATCCACCCGTTCGGTACGTTCGGCGAGCCGTGGGCGGGCGTCGACTTCCAGCACCACTGGACCCGCGCCAAGCTCTGCGGCCTCGATCCGGCGCCGTTGCAGGACTTTTCCTATGCCGTGGTCGCGGCCCGCGCGAACTCCTTCGAGTTCCCGAACGAGGACCAGAAGTCGATCCGTTCGACCTATGCCTACGCCTATCATTTCGACGCTGGCCTCTACGCGGCGTTCCTGCGGCGGTGGTCGGTCGCGCGCGGCGTGACGCGGGTCGAGGGGCTGGTGCAGGACATCGCCCAGGATGGCGAAAGCGGCCACGTCACCGGCCTTACCCTGAAGTCCGGCCAGAGGATCGAGGGCGACCTCTTCATCGACTGCACCGGCTTCCGATCGATGTTGCTCGGTGGGCTGATGAAGGCCGAGTGGGACGACTGGACCCAGTGGCTGCCGTGCGACCGCGCCCTCGCCGTGCCCTGCGCGCGGGCCGGCGCTTTCACCCCCTACACCCGTTCCACCGCCCAGGAGGGCGGCTGGATCTGGCGCATTCCGCTGCAGCATCGCACCGGTAACGGCTACGTGTTCTCCAGCGCCTTCCTCGACGAGGACAAGGCGAGCGACACCCTGCTGGCTCAGCTCGACGGCGCCGCCCAGATGGAGCCCAGGCTGTTGCGCTTCGCCGCCGGTCGTCGCAAGGCGGGCTGGACCGGCAATGTCGTGGCCATGGGTCTGGCCAGCGGCTTCCTGGAGCCCCTGGAGTCGACCAGCATCTTCCTGATCCAGGCGGCGGTGATCGACCTGATCAACCTGATGCCGACCCGGCGCACGGGCCTCGACCCGCGCCTGTCGGCCGAGTTCAACCGGCTGTTCGAGATCCAGTACGACCGGGTCCGCGACTTCCTGATCCTGCACTACCGCGCCAACCAGCGCGTCGGTCAGCCGCTGTGGGACCACGTGCGGACCATGCCGATCCCGGCCAGCCTGGAAGAGAAGCTGGCCCTGTTCGAGGGCCGCGCCGGCCTGCCGGACTACAAGTACGGCCTGTTCTCGCGCGACAGCTGGCTGTCGGTGCTGGAAGGGCAGGGGATCCAACCGCGCGCCTACGATCGTCTGGCCGAGGCCATGCCGCTGGACGTGCTGGGCGCCAAGCTGGCCGACCTGAAGACGCGGATCGACAGCAACGTCGCCGCGATGAGCTCCCACGCCGACTTCGTGGCGCGGTACTGCCCAGGCGCCTCCGAGGCCGCGCCGATCGCCAAGGCGGCGGCGCAATGAGCGGCGCGGCGCCCACCAAGGTCGTGGCTGTGGGGCGCGACGCCCCGCTGTGGCTGTCCGCCGCCGTCCTGCGCGCCGCGTTGGAGCCGGCTGGCGTGTCGGTCACGGCGGTGGAACTGCCCAGCCGCCTGACCCCCGCCAGCGTCCACGCGACCCTGCCGGCGCTGGAGGCCCTGCACAACCAGCTGGGCCTGGACGAGTCGACCCTGATGCGGAGCGTCTGCGGAAGCTTCTCTCTGGGCGGAAACTTCGCGGACCTGACCGGCCAGGCGCCGAGCTTCTTCCATGCCCACGGAACGCACGGCGCGCCGATCGATGGGCGGGACTTCTTCGCCTACTGGCTGAAGGCGCGAGGGCTGGGTCTCAACGCCGAATTCGCCGACTTCTCGCCGACCGCCGCCGCCGCCATGCACGGCCGCTTCGTCATGCCCGACGCGGAGACCGAGGTCTTCGGCCGCACCGATTACGGCTACCACCTTCCGGCCCTGGCCTATGCCGGGGTCTTGAAGCGCCTGGCTGTCCGCGAGGGCGTCGAGGCCCATCAGGCGCTGGGGATCACGGTCGAGCGGACCGAGGCCGGCGATGTCGCCGCCGTTGACCTGGGCGAAGGCCGCCGGATCGCCGGCGATCTGTTCATCGACGCCACGGGTCCGGAAGCCCTGCTGATCGGCGGGGCCCTGGGCGTGGGCCGCGAGTCCTGGCGCGAGGCCTTCCCGGCCGATCGCGTGCTGACCGCCCTGGCCCCGGCCTTCCCATCGATTCCCGCCTACGCCGAGGTTCGCGCCTGGGCGCGCGGCTGGACCGCCCTGCATCCGGCCCAGAACCAGACCCATGTGATCCAGGCCTATGCCGGCGATCTGTGTACGGACGACGAGGCGCTGCAAGCCGCCAGCGCGGCCTCCAGCCTGCCGATCAAGGACGCGTCGGTCGCCGTCTCCGCCCCCGGGCGGCGGCTGTCGGCCTGGAGCCGCAACGTCGTGGCGATCGGCGAGGCGGCCTGCGCCTTCGATCCCCTCCACGGCGTCGAGCTGCACGCGGTGCAGATGGGACTGGTCCAGCTCTTGAGTCTGTTCCCGGTCTCCGGCGACTGGCGGTTCGAGCAGGGCGCTTACGACAGGGCCATGCGCGAGCAGTTCGAGCGCGTGCGCGACTTCCAGCAGGTCCACTACGTCCTGAACCGCTACGGCGCCTCCGACTTCTGGACCCGCGCCCGCCAGGCCGCGCCGTCGGCCGATCTGGCTCACATGATCGCCCTGTTCCGCGCTCGCGGCGAGATCGCGCCGTTCGAGCACGACAGCTTCCCGGCCGACAGCTGGCGGGCCCTGTTCGTCGGCCATGGCGTGACGCCCGACAGCCACGCGCCGCTGATCGACGCGACGTCGCCCGAGCTGATGAAGCACGAGTTCCGGCGCATTCTCTCCTTCATCAAGGACCAGGTCGAACGCCAGCCGACCCACGACCTGTATCTGGAAAGCTTCTGCGGCAGGGTCCCGTCGGAGACGCCGCATGGATAGCGGCCTGACCATCGACCCGTCCCTGAGCCTGGAAGCCCTGCCGCGCGTGGCCGCGGTCGCCGCGCCGTCGCCGGAGGCCTTCGAGCGGATCATCGCGGCCGAGGCGCCGGTGGTGATCAAGGGCTTGCTCGACACTTGGCCCGCCCTGGCCGCCGGTCGTTCACCGGGGACGATGAACGCCTATCTCAAGGCCATGGACAGCGGCCTGCCCGGCCCGGTCATGGAGGCGCCGGCCAGCACCAACGGCTGGTACGCCTACGGCCCGGACATGCGCGAGTTCAGCTTCTCCAAGCGCAACGCCGGGATCAGCGAGACCCTGGACCGCATCGAGGCCCTGCTGGGCCGGCCGAATGCGCCGTTCGTGGCCATCCAGATGCTGCCGCTGGCCACCCACATGCCCGAGTTCGTGCGTCAGAACCCGATGGCGCTGGTCTCCCCCAAGGTCATGCCGCGCCTCTGGGTCGGCGGACCGCTGCGGACCCAGACCCACAACGATCGCGACCACAACCTGGCCTGCGTGCTCGCCGGCCGCCGCCGCTTCGTGCTGTTTCCGCCGGAGCAGGTGTCGAACCTCTATGTCGGCCCGTTGGAGACCCCGCCGCCGCTGTCGCTGGTCGATCCGGAGGCGCCGGACCTGGCCCGCTTCCCCCGCTATCGCGACGCCTATGCCGCCGCCCGGGTGGCGTGGCTGGAGCCGGGCGACGCGCTGTTCATGCCCAAGCACTGGTGGCACCACGTCACCTCGCTCGAGCCTTACAACACCATGGTCAACTACTGGTGGGGCGACACGGCCGTGGGTCTGGAGCGGCCCGTCGACGTCTTCCAGATCGCCCTGCTGGCCCTGAAGGACCTGCCCGACGGCGAGAAGGCCTACTGGCGCGAGATGTTCGCCACCTATGTCTTCGGCGACCGAGGCGAGGCGACGGCGCACATCCCGGAAAGCCTGCGGGGCGCGCTCGGAACCTTGAGCCCGGCCCAGCGCGCGGCCCTGAAGCAGCAGCTGAAGATGGCCGTGCTGAGGTCGCCGACATGAGCGTCTCGACCGCCGTCAAACCCCTGATGCTCGGGCCGAGCATCAGCGTCCGCCTGCGCAGGATCGGCGCCGAGCAGAACCCGCTGCTGATCGTCGACGACGTGCTGGCCGACCCGTGGGCGATGGTCGACGCGGCCCGGGCCGCCGCGTTCTACCGGCCGCCGCACACCAACTATCCGGGCCTCAACGCCAACCTGCCCGAGGCCTACTACCGCACGGTGGTCACGGCCTTGCGCGGCCCGATCGAGGCGGCGTTCGGGATCTCGGCCAGCACGGTGCTCAAGTTCTTCGGCTTCTTCGCCCTGGCCACCACGCCGGCCGAGTCCGCGACGCCCGTGCAGGCCATCCCGCACCTGGACGCGCCGGACCCGAACCGCCTGGCCATGGTCCACTACTTTTGCCAGGGCGACTTCGGGGGTACGGGCTTCTTCCGCCATGCGGAAACGGGCTTCGAGTCCGTCGACGCGTCCCGGCAGTCCGCCTACGCCGCCGCCGTCGAGGCGGAGCTGGCGCGCGGTCCTCGCGGCGCCTTCGCGGGGGCGGAAACCCCCGGCTATGAGTTGATCGACGAGGTCGAGCCCGTCTTCAACCGACTGATCGTCTATCGCGGCCATGTCCTCCACGCCGGCCTTCTGGGCCGGGGCGGCGGCGCGGCCGATCCCGCCAGCGGCCGGCTGACGGCCAATGGCTTCATCGAGGCGGCCGACACCGGATAGCGCCGCCCTCGAACCCCTTCGTCCGATCTTCGTCCGGCGCGGGCAATTCGGCGCGCGTCGCCAAGACCTTCTTTGCGTTCGATCGGTCCGCGTATCCGGGCTGATCCAAGTCCTCCCCCCTGCGTCTCCGGCTCCCCATCCTGCGGGGCCGGGGCGCCCTTTTCGAAAGAGACCGTTCGATGAGCTTCCGAACCCTCGCCCTGTTGGCCGTCCTGGCCTCGCCGGCGATCGCTCAGGCCGCGGAACGCGAGTGCGCCCAGTCGCCGGGCAAGGTGATCGAGGTGTGCGTCTTCACCCGTGACGGTCAGGCCTTTTACGAGGTGAGCCGGAGCGGCAAACCGGTGCTGGCGGCCGCGACCATGGGCCTTTCGTTCGCCGGTGAGCCCCAGGCGCGGATCACCGGGATCACGGCCGCCAAGCGTTCGGCTTCGGATACGACCTGGGAGCAGCCCTGGGGCGAGCAGCGGGTCATCCGCGACGACCATTCTGAACTGACCGTCTCGCTGGCCGGCGACACGCCGCTGAACAAGAGTTTCAACGTCACCTTCCGCCTGTTCGATGACGGTCTGGGCTTCCGCTACGCCTACGCCTCGATCCCGGCCGGCCAGGCCGTGGCGGTCACCGACGACCGCACCGAATTCAAGCCCGTCGGGGCCTATGACGCCTGGTGGTACGAAGCCCTGGGTCAGGAGCGCGACGAGTACCTCTACAAGCAGACCGACGCGCGCCGCATCACCCTGGCCGAGACCCCGCTGACGTTCCGCGAAAAGGGCGGGCTGCACCTCGCCATCCACGAGGCGGCCCTGGTCGACTTCCCGTCGATGCTGCTCGCGGGCGACGGGGCCGGGACCTACAAGGCCCGGCTGATGCCGTGGGCCGACGGGACCCTGGCCAGGAAGACGGGCGCCTTCACCACCCCCTGGCGCACCGTGCTGATCGGCGAGACCGCCGGCGCGCTGGCCGACAGCCGCATCGAGCTGAACCTCAACGAACCCAGCAAGCTGGCCGACACCTCCTGGATTCAGCCTGGCAAATATGTCGGCATCTGGTGGGAGATGCACCTGAACCGCTCGACCTGGGGCAGCGGCCAGATCCACGGCGCGACGACCGCCAACACCAAGCGCTACATCGATTTCGCCGCCAAGTACGGCTTCGACGGCGTGCTGGTCGAGGGCTGGAACAAGGGCTGGGACGGCGACTGGATCGCCAACGGCGACAAGTTCAGCTTCACGGAGGCCTATCCCGACTTCGACCTCAAGGCGGTCACCGACTACGGCAAGGCCAAGGGCGTCAAGCTGATCGGCCACAACGAGACCGCCGGGGCCGTGCCCAACTACGAGGCCCAGCTGGAGGACGCCATGAAGCTCTACGAGAGCGTCGGCGTCTCGCAGGTCAAGACCGGCTATGTCCGCCACAGCGGCACGATCCTCGACCAGGACGGCCAGCCGCAGTGGTTCGCCGGCCAGTACATGGTCCGCCATAACCTGCGCGTCGCCGAGGTGGCGGCCCGCCACAAAATCTCGATCGACGCCCACGAGCCGGTCAAGGACACCGGCCTGCGCCGCACCTGGCCCAACATGCTGAGCCGCGAGGGCGCGCGGGGGCAGGAGTTCAACGCCTGGGGCAATCCGACCAACCCGCCCGAGCACACGGTGATCCTGCCGTTCACCCGCATGCTGGCGGGGCCGATGGACTTCACGCCGGGCATCATGGACGTCGTCCACGGCAAGGACGAGCTGACCCGCCGCGGCCAGTCGACCATCGCCGTGCAGCTGGCGCTGTATGTCGTGCTCTACAGCCCGGTCCACATGGCGGCCGACCTGCCTGAGAACTACGAGGCGCGTCCCGACGCCTTCCAGTTCATCCGCGACGTGCCGACCGACTGGGAGGTCTCCAAGACCCTGCAGGGCGAGGTCGGCGACTACATCCTCGTCGCCCGCCAGCCGCGCGGCGGCAAGGACTGGTTCCTGGGCGCGCTCACCGACGAGCAACCGCGCAAGCTCGCCCAAAAGCTGGACTTCCTGGCCCCGGGCAAGCGCTATGAGGCCCAGATCTATCGCGACGGGCCCTGGGCCGACTATCGCAACAATCCCGGCGCTCTGACGGTCGAGAAGAAGGTCGTCACCGCCAAGGACAGCCTGGACTTCGACATGGCGCCCGGCGGCGGGACCGCCGTCCGCTTCAAGGTCCTCGACTAGAAGCGGCTCTGAACTAAAGTTTTTACGCAACACTCCGGGCGCGGGTTGAAAGACCCGTGCTCGGCCACCCTCCAAAGCATTGTCGCGCGGCCCAGGGCTCTGTAAGCAGGCGCCTTGTGATCGCCCCTGGGCGCTTTGGAAGGTTGCGGATGCCGAGTTCCCTGAAGGCGGCGCTCAAGGACGTGGGAGACGCCATCCGTCTCGCGCCCCTGTGGTGGCGGCTCGGCCTGGACCAGACAGCCTCGCGCTTCCAGCGGTCGATCCTCGGCCCCTTCTGGATGGCCTGCAACCTGCTGGTCGTCGCCTTCGCCCTGGCCTTCCTGGTCAGCGCCCTGATGGGCGTGAACCTGATGGGCACCTTTCCGCAGGTGGTGGCGGGCCTGCTGGCCTGGTCGCTGGTCGGGACCACGATCGCCGACGCCCAGGCGATCTTCCTCTACAATGCCGGCCTGATGCAGAGCCAACGCCTGCCGCTGACCTTCTATGTGTTCCTGCACGCCCAGAAGGCCGCGACCAACTTCCTGTTCCAGATGATCGCCTTCTGGGCGACGATGCTGCTCATCGGCAAGTTCGCCGTGCCGCACTGGACCCTGATCCCGGCGGTGGCGCTGGTTTTGCTGATCGTGTGCTTCCAGGGCTTCATCATCGCCATTCCGTCGACCCGCTTCCGCGATGTGGCCTACATGATGAGCTATGTCGTCCAACTGCTGTTCTACGTGACGCCCGTGTTCTGGGTGACGGCCAATGTCAGCGCCAAGCACCGCTGGGTGGTCGAGCTGAACCCGCTGGCCCACCAAGTCGAGCTGCTCCGCGCCGCGCTGACCGGTCATGCTCCCGCCGCGATCGACTGGTTGTGGACGCTGGGAACGACCGGCGTCTTGGCAATAATCGCACTCGCGCTGCTGGCCATGTTCCGCAAGCGCGTGGTCTTCTGGCTCTAGGAGACGGCGATGACGCACCAGATCAAGCTGACGAACGTCGACCTCGACTATTTCGTCTACAGCCTGCGCTCGCAGTCGCTGCGCAGCGCCGTGTTCAATCTCGCGGTCGGCGGCAAGATGTATAAGGCCGCCGGCGACGTCGCGGCCGTGCGGGCGCTGTCCGAGATCAATCTCGAGATCAACGAGGGCGACCGGATCGCGCTCGTCGGCCACAACGGGTCGGGCAAGACCACCCTGCTGAAGGTGATCGCCGGCATCTATTCGCCGACGCGCGGCGAGCTGTCGATCAACGGCGACATCACCTCGATGATCGCCATCAACGCCGGCATCGACATGGAGGCCACCGGCCTTCGCAACATCCACAAGCTGGGCCTGATGCGGCGCCTGTCCCGCAAGACGATCGACAGCCGCATCGACGCCATCGCCGAGTTCTCGGGCCTGGGCGACTTTCTGCATCTGCCCGTGCGCACCTATTCGGCCGGCATGCTGGCTCGCCTGATGTTCGCCGTCGCCACCGAGTTCGAGGCCGATATCCTGGTGCTGGACGAGTGGCTCAGCGCCGGCGACGCCGACTTCGTCAAGAAGGCGGGCCAGCGCATGAACCGCATGGTCGAGGACGCCAAGATCGTCGTCATCGCCACCCACGACCACGAGCTCGTCAGCCGCGTCTGTAACCGCGTGTGCGAGCTCCAGGCCGGCCGCATCGTGTTTCTGGGCACCACCCAGGACTGGCTGGTCCACCGGGAATCCCACGCCGCATGACCGTTACCGCTCGTCGTCTCGCCCATGAAGACCTCAAGGGCGTCGCCTCCGACGCCTGGATCGAGCGCCTGAAGCGTTCGGTGGCCGAGCGCGCCCAGGACGGGCTGGTGTTCCCCGATTTCCCGTCGGCCGAGATCCAGCGCCAGTTCGTGGGCTCGGCCTATGAGGACGCCCTCGACGAGGCGGGGACGTTCTACGCCTTCGCTCAGGAAAGCATGCAGGACCGCGCCTACAAGCGGTCGACCGGCCAGGGCTATCTGGACTTCGGCTGCGGCTGGGGCCGCATCGGACGCTTCTTCCTGCGCGACTTCCAGGCGCCGGACATGGTCGGGGTCGACATCGATCCGGACATGGTCGCCTTCTGCGCCGGGGCCAATCTGCCGGGCCGGTTCGAGACCGTCGTCAACGGCCAGGCCCTGCCGTTCGAGGACGGCCAGTTCCGCCTGATCACGGCCTATTCGGTGTTCACTCATCTGCCGCCGCACCTGTTCCGCGCCTGGCTGGCCGAGCTGCTGCGGGTGCTCGCGCCCGGCGGCCAGCTGGTGTTCACGGTCGAGCCGCCGCGCTTCCTCGACATGCTGGAGGCCACGGACGCCACCTCGTCCAACGCCTGGATGGCGGCGCTGGCGGTCTACAAGGATCGTCTGCCGCAGCTGCGCGACGACCTCGCCCAGGAAGGCATCGCCTATCTGCCGTCCGGCGGCGGCGACTATCGCGAGCCCGACGTCTATGGCGAGACGGCCGTGACCGCCAAGTTCGTGGCCAAGGAGGCCGCCCCGCACGGCGGCGAGGTGGTGCGCTATGTCGACGATCCGGCCCGCTTCTGGCAGGCGGCGGTGGTCATCCGCAAGCGCGACCCCAACCGGCGCCAGGGCGTCTTCGCGCGTCTGATGGCGCGGTTCACGAGCAAGGCATGAGCGCCCTGCCGCCCGGTTTCAAGCTCGGCCGGGACGTCACGCTCCGGGGCGGCGACGCCCAGGGCCGGACGATCCTGGCGGCGGCCGGCGGCGATCCGCAGATGCTCTGGACCCCGACCCGCGCCGAGCGCGCGGCCCTGCGCGCGGCCAAGGCCGTACGGATCGACCTCAAGCTCGAGGCGGTCGAGGGGCAACTGGTCGGCCCGGCGCTCTATGCCGACTGGGGCGACGGCTTTTCCGAGGATTCCTACACCCGCCTGAAGGCCGGACCGGATGGCTGGTTCGCCTCGCTGCCGGCCCGTAGCTGGCAGTTGACCGGCCTGCGGCTGGACCCGTCCGAGGGCGCGTGCGCGTGCGCGTTCACGGTCGGCGACTTCAAGGTCACCCGCATCGGCGACCTTGGCCAGGATCCGCGCGGCCTGAAGGGCGCGGCGATCCAGGCGCTCAAGCCGATGCTGGGGCCGCTGCGCAAGCCGGTCGGCGCGGCCTGGCGGCGTGGCCGGGCGTTGCTGGACCGCTCGCGGACGACGCGCTCCGGCGGCGGCGACGTCGGGCCGGTGCGCGCGACCTACGACCATGCGATCGCGGTGTCCAAGAACCTGCGCAGCTCGCACTACGCCGCGCCGATCGCCGCGCCGATCGCGCTTCCGGCGCAGGCCCCGAAGGTCGTGGCCTTCTACCTGCCGCAGTTTCATCCGTTTCCGGAGAATGACGCCTGGTGGGGCAAGGGCTTCACCGAGTGGACCAATGTCTCCAAGGCCCAGCCGCAGTTCCTGGGCCACTACCAGCCGCGTCTGCCGGCGGACCTGGGCTTCTACGACCTGCGTCAGCGCGAGGTGCTGGCCCAGCAGATCGACCTGGCCAGGGGCGCGGGCGTCCACGCCTTCTGCTTCCACTACTATTGGTTCGCCGGAAAGCGCCTGCTGGAGAAGCCGATCGAGCTGTTCCTGGCCGACCCGAGCCTGGACCTGCCGTTCGCCCTCTGCTGGGCCAACGAGAACTGGACCCGGCGCTGGGACGGCGACGAGAGCGACATCCTGATGGGTCAGGATCACTCGCCCGAGGATGACCACGCCGTGTTCGAGGACATGGCCCGCTACATCCGCGACCCGCGCTACCTGAAGGTCGGCGGCAAGCCGGTGCTGGTCCTCTACCGCCCGGAGATCCTGCCGGACGCCAAGGCCACCACCGACCGCTGGCGCGCGCGGGCCCGGGCGATGGGGCTGGGTGAGTTGCACCTGCTGTGCACCACGGCCTTCGGCTTCCAGGACTATGCCGGCCACGGCTTCGACGGGATCATCGACTTCCCGCCGCACGCTATCGTCGAGGGCGAGATCACCAAGTCGGTGACGCCGCTGCACGCGAATTTCACGGGCAAGGTCTACGACTACCCGACCGTCGTTCAGCACAAGCTGGACGAGCTGGCGGCCGTCGATGCGGCCTTCGTACCGGGCGTCATGCCGGGCTGGGACAACCAGGCGCGCAAGCCGTGGGCGGGCCACGCCTTCCACAACGCCGATCCGGAAAGCTATCTGACCTGGCTGTCGGGGGCGTTGAAGCATGCCGAAGCCAGGCACCCGAGAGACCAGGCCCTGGTCTTCGTCAACGCCTGGAACGAGTGGGGGGAGGGCGCTTATCTGGAGCCCGACCGCTGGTTCGGCCATGGCTATCTGCACGCCACCCGGGCGGCGCTCAGCGGCTGGCTGCCGCGCCTGACCGACGCCCATCCGCTGGTGGCCGAGGCGCAAGGCGCGTTCGCCAAGCGCGCCGAGGCGGTGACGCTGCTGCACCTCTTCTATCCGGAGCTGATCGACTGGTTCGCCGAGCGGTTGGCGGCGACGTCCGACGTCCTGGACCTGATGATCACCGTGCCGGAGACCTGGGGCGAGGCCGATCTCGCCCGCGTCCGCGCGGCCTTCCCGACCGCCCACCTGGCTGTCGCCGAGAACCGAGGCCGTGATATCCGGCCGTTCGTCGAGACCCTGCGCCGGGCGCGGGTGCTGGGTTATTCGGTGTTCTGCAAGCTGCACTCCAAGCGTTCGCCGCACCAGGCCAAGGGTGACCAGTGGCGGGCCGAGCTGGTCGACGGCCTGCTGGGCGGCGAGGCGACGGCCCTGGCGATCCGCGCGTTCGGCCAGGACCCGAAGCTGGGCCTGCTGGCCGCGGCCGGCGCCCGGATGCGGATCGGCGATCCCGACGTCATGGACAACAATCGCCCGGACGTGGAGCGCCTGTCGGCCCGGATGGGGCTGAAGCCGCGACCCGAGACGCCGTTCGCGGCGGGCTCGATGTTCTGGGGGCGGACGGAAGCCTTCGCCCCGCTGACCGAGCTGTCCGACGCCGAACTCGGCTTCGGTCCAGAGCTGGGCCGCGTCGACGGCACGACGGCGCACGCGATCGAGCGGCTGACCGCGGCCATCGTCACCCGCGCCGGCTATCGCGCGAGCTTCGAACTGTGAGCAAGCTGACCCGCCTGGTTCGCCGCGTGGGGCGCAAGCTGAAGGCCCTGGTCCCCGAGGCCCCGCCGCCGGCCGGGATCGCGCTGACGGTGGTCGAGGAGGCGGAGGTTCTGCCCCGCGTCGCCGACGCCCTGGCCGACGACCTCGACGGGGCGGGCGTGATCGCCACCGTGGTCGAGCAATCGATCCTGGGCCAGGTCGAGGCGCGGGCCGTGTCGGCCGGCAAGAGCGGCGGCGTCGACGCGCCGGCCTGGGCGCACGGCGACAACGGCGCCCTGCGCGCCGCCGTCGACCTGGTGCGGGTCAAGGACGTCTGGCACGTCCCGGCCTTCGGCGCGGTGTTCAACGACCAGGGCCAGGTCTTCAAGCGCGCCGTCCACGAAGCCCTCTACCTGACCCCGACCCTGGCGGCCCTGCCGCACACGCGACGCGAGGGCGAGGTCACCCTGTTCGAGCCGCCGGCCGACGCGCCGGTCATCCCGCGCGCCACGGTGTTCATGGCCTGGGGCGGCCTGCACAATTACGGCCACTTCCTGATCGACTGCCTGCCGGCGCTGTGGGCCGCCAGGCAGGCGGGCGCCTTGAGTCAGTATCCCGCCGTGGCCCCGCCGCTGCTGCCCTGGCAGGCCGAACTTCTGGCCCTGCTGCTGGACGGCGAAGCGCCGATGCCGACGGTGATCGAGGCTCCGGCCGCGCGTCTGGGCGAGGCGGTCTACGCCACGGCCATGGACCACTTCCTGCACGAGCCCGGCCCGCCGCTGGACGCCGTGCGCGCGCGGATCCTGGCCAGCGCGGCGATCACGGACGATCCGGCCGCCCCGACCAGACTCTACGTCTCCCGCCTGGGCTCGCTGAAGCGGGTGCTGGTCAACGAGGCCGAGCTGGAAGCGGCGCTGGAGGCGCGAGGCTTCACCATCGTCCGGCCCGAGATCCTGTCGGTCCGCGACCAGATCGCCCTGTTCCATCGCGCCGAGGTCGTGGTCGCCCCCGCCGGCGCGGCCCTGGCCAACATCCTATTCTGCAAGCCGGGCGTGAAGGTCATCGAGATCCAGCCCAGCAACTTCATCGGCGTCTGGGTGCGCAACATCGCCCTGCTGATCGGCGTCGACTGGCGCGGCTTCTTCGCGCCCTCGCCGCTCAGCGAGACCGAGGTGGTGATGGAGGGCGAACTTCGTCCCGCCTCGGAGTTCCGCTGGCGGCTCGACCTGGAGGGCTTCCTGGCCTTCCTCGACGGCGCGCTCTAGGCCGGTGGTCGCCTCGGTCGACATCTCGGCCAGCGATCGGGTCTCGATGGAAGAGGCCCTGGGCGGCGTCCATCGCACGGCGCGCGTCCGGCTGATGGGCTCCAGTGGCCCGATCCCGCCGCGCCCGATGCCGTGGCCCTGCGCCGGCGAGCTCCTGAACGCCATGCACGACCTGGAGGGGCTGGTCGCGCCGGAGATCGACCTGCTGGTCGCTCACCGCGTCGTCGCCGGCGGCCTGGGCGCGCACCTGAAGCTGGACGGCCAGCTGCTCTATGCCGAGGGGGCGTACCCCTACTACATCAAGCATTGGTACGATCACGACCTGACGCCCGAGGGCTGGGACTTCACCGCGCCGGTCCGCAAGAGCCTGCCGCGCGCCTTCGTCATCACCCACTTCAACTACGTCTGGGGTCACTGGCTGACCGAGATGTATCCGAAGCTTTTCCTGATCCGGGCGCTGATGGCGGCGGGGATCGTCGCGCCGCTGCTGCTGCCCGCCACCGCCCCGGCCTACATGACGCGGATCGCCCGGCAGGTCGTCCCGGGGCTGGAGATCGTCACCTACGACCCGCGCCGCGAGGCCGTGGAGATCGGGGCGGCTCTGCTGCCGCACATGCTGCACAAGGACTATCACTTCCACGACTTCCTGCGCTGGAGCCTGGAGCGCGAAGCCCTGGCCGCGCCGCGCGGCGGCGGGCCCGACAAGGTGTTCGTCAGCCGGGCCGGGGTGCGCACGCCCCAGTCGTTCCGCGAGATGGAGAACGAGGCCGAGATCGAGGGCATAGCCCAGGATCTGGGCCTGACCCTGCTGCGCCCGGAGACCCTGCCCTGGGAGGACCAGGCGCGGATCTTCTCGCGCGCCCGGGTGGTGGCCGGCGAGTTTGGTTCAGGCCTGCACAACGCGCTGCTGTCGCCGCAGGGCTGCCAGGTGGTGTCACTGAACTGGCTGGTCGAGGTGCAGTCGCGGATCGGCAACTTCCGCCGCCATGACGTCGGCTACATCCTGCCCGCCGACGGCCGCGCCCGGCTGCACAGCATCGAGGCCCAGGCCCAGCCGTTCTCGATCGACCCCGAGGAGTTCCGCGGCAAGCTGGCGCTCGCCGTCGAGCGGGCCGAGGCGCGGGCGGCCATGGCCGGCTGGGACGACGCGCCGATCGCCGCGCCGGAGCTGCGGCTGTGAGGGCGCTGCTGCTGGCGGTCCTGCTGCTGGCGGGCCCGGCGGCGGCCAAGGAGCGCCTGTCGCTGCTCAAGGCCTGCGAGACGCCGAAGGGGATCGTTTTCCAGGGCGGCGGCTACGGCGGGATTTCCGGGATCGACTATGACCCACGCACCGGTCTCTGGGCCTTCATCAGCGACGACAAGTCCGAGCGCGGGCCATCGCATTTCTTTCTCGGGCGGCTCGACGTGCGGCCGGGCAAGCCCTGCGGGCCGGTGCTGAAGACCATGGTCCCGCTCCGCCGCGAGGACGGCGCGACCTTCCCCGATCGCAAGGAAGGGACCGAGGCCGCCGACGGCGAGGCGATCCGCTTCGATCCGTTGAGTAACGATCTGGTCTGGGTGACGGAAGGCGACTTCGACCACGGCTATCCGCCAGCAGCGCGGCGGGTGAAGCGCGATGGGACGCCCGTTGAGCGCTTCGTGGTTCCCGGAGGTCTGACCTTCCACGCGGGCGGCGAGACGGGCGCGCGCAAGAACGCCACCACCGAAGGCCTGGCGTGGTCCGTCGACGGACGATCCTACTGGCTACCGATGGAATGGCCCTTGGCCCAGGACGGCCCGGTCCCGTCGGTGGCGCAAGGCGGGCTGGTTCGGCTGACCCGCCTGGATCGGGCGGGCAAGCCGCTGGCCCAGTACGCCTATCCGCTGGACCCGGTGCAGGCCGCCTCGCCGGTGGGGGTGAACGACAACGGCGTCAGCGAGATCCTGGCCCTGGACGGCCATCGCCTGCTGGCGCTGGAGCGCTCGGCGGCCAAGGGCGCGGACGGCCGCTACGGCTATCACATCCGCCTCTATGTGGCCGACATGACCAAGGCTCAGGACGTCTCGAAGATCGACAGCCTGGCGACGACGCGGGTCCGGCCGGTCGACAAGCGCCTGCTGCTGAACTTCGACAGCCTGGGGATCCGGATCGACAATCTGGAAGGCATGGCCTGGGGCCCGCGCCTGAAGGATGGCGCCCGTACGCTGGTCCTGGTCTCGGACGACAACTATGACGTCAACCAGACCAACCAGATCCTGGTCCTGCGGATGGGGTGGTGAAGGGCGCCTAGCGCTTCCAACCCTATCGTCATCCCGGCCGAAGCATCGCGAAGAGCCAGGACCCAGGGGCGACCGCGCTGCGCTGGCCCCTGGGTCCCGGATAGCCTCTGGGAGGCTTCCAGGATGACGAGATGTTTGGCGTTAGGCCGCCTCGTCAGCCGGAAAGTCGGTCGAGACCGCTACCTGGCGCCAGGCGCCGACGACCGCGAGCAGGTCCGCCGCCTTGGCCTCGGTGGCCGCGGCCGTGTCGCTGCCCAGCGGCAGGCGGACCGGAGGGTTCGGGGCGTCGACGAAGTCGATCAGCACCTGGGCCAGGCGTCGGGGGTCTCCAGGCTGGGCATGGCTGACCGCGGCGGCGTCAGCCCTGACCGCCCCGGCGGTTTCGCTGTAGTCGGCGATGCTGGCGGGGCTGACGCTCAGCGAGGTCGCGTCCAGAAAGTCGGTGCGGAAATAGCCGGGCTCGACGGCTGTGGCGAAGACGCCCAGCGGCGCCAGCTCGGCGGCCAGGGCTTCGGTCAGGCCCTCGACCGCGAACTTGGTCGAGCAGTAGACGCCGAAGCCGGGCCCCGAGCGCAGGCCGCCCACCGAGGACATGTTCAGGATCCGGCCCGAACGCTGGCGGCGCATGTGCGGCAGCACCGCCCGGGTCACGGCCAGCAGGCCGAAGACGTTGGTGCGATAGAGGGCCTCGATCTCCGCGCCCGTGGCTTCCTCGACCGCGCCGAGCAGGCCGAAGCCGGCGTTGTTCACGAGCACGTCGATGCGGCCGAAGCGCTCTACGGCGGCCTTGGCGGCGGCGTGGGCCTGGACCTCCTCGGTGACGTCCAGGGCCACGGCCAGCAGATTGGCGTGCTGGCCCAGGCGGTCGATGACCGATTGAGGCTTGCGCGCGGTCGCGACGACGGCGTCGCCGGCGGCCAGGGCCTTTTCCGCGATCAGGGCGCCGAAGCCGCGCGAGGCGCCGGTGATGAACCAGGTGCGCATTGTCCGTTTCCTTCCGTTGGCCGCGAGTGTCGCGGCGACGGAGGAACAACTAGACCTGAGCGGTCGGTGAGATAATCATCGCAGTCATCGTTGAGGTAGTGAGTTCATCTCATCAATGCGTCCCGTCGCCCCCGCCGACCTCGCCAGCTTCCTGGCCATCGCCCGTCACAAGAGCTTCCGGCGCGCCGCCGACGAGCTGGGCTGCACGCCGTCGGCCCTGAGCCACGCCCTGCGCGGCATCGAGGAGCGGCTGGACCTGCGCCTGGTCAACCGCACCACCCGCAGCGTCGCCCTGACCGAGGCCGGCGAGCGGTTGTTCGAGCGGGTGTCGCCGGCCTTCCGCGACATCGACGACGCGCTCGACGACCTCAACAACTTCCGGGGTCAGCCGATGGGCTCGCTGCGGTTCAACGCCTCGCGCGGCGCGGCCGAACTGGTGCTGCTGCCGATCGTGACCCGCTTCATCGCCGCCCAGCCGGGGGTGAAGGTCGAGATCATCGTCGACGGCGCTCTGGTCGACATGGTGGCCGAGGGCTGCGACGCCGGCGTGCGGTTCGGCGAAACCATCGCCCAGGACATGATCGCCGTGCCAATCGGGCCGCGCCAGCGCACCGCCATCGTCGCCGCTCCAGCCTTCTTCGACGTCCATCCCAAGCCGACGGTGCCCGAGCAGTTGAAGGACCTGCCGTGCATCCGCTTCCGCTTCGCCAGCGGCCGCTTCTATCACTGGGAGTTCGAGCGGGGCGGGGTCGAGCTGAACATCGACGTCGACGGCCCGCTGACCCTGGGCGACCAGGGCCTGATGATCCAGGCGGCGCTGGACGGGATGGGGGTGGCTTTCGCGTTCGAAGGCCAGGTCGCCGACCTGATCGCCGAGGGCAGGCTGGTGCGGGTGCTTGAGGATTGGTGCCCCTATTACGGGGGCTTCTATCTCTACTATCCCAGCCGGCGTCGCGCGCCCGCGCCGCTGCGGGCCTTCATCGACTTCCTGCGGGAGGGCGGTTAGCCGGCCTCAGCTGTCGCCACGGAACTTGCCGACGGCCTTGCGCAGGGCCCCGACATTGATCGGCTTGGCCAGGACCTCGATGTTCTCGAAGCCCTTGCGGGGCAGGTCGCCATAGCCGGTGGCGAAGACGAAAGGCACGCCGCGTTCGCGCAGCTGTTCGGCCACGGGGAAGACCATTTCGCCGCCGATATTGACGTCCAGCACCGCGCCGTCGGGCGCCGGGTGACCGCCACCCAGCCAGGCCAGGGCGTCGCGAACCGCGCCGAACGAGCCGGCCACTTCGCATCCAAGGTCGCCGAGCATGTCCTCGACCATCATGGCCACCAGCGCCTCGTCCTCGACGATCATCACCTTGGCGGGCTTCATGCGGCCAGACTCATCCTCTGCGATAGGGGGGCGCGGAACGTGTAGACCACGCCTTCCGGCGTGAAGTCGAGGGCGGCCTTGCCACCGAGGTCGCGGGCCATGCCGCGCTCGATCATCTGGACGCCGAAACCGCGGTGCTGGGGAGGACCGTCCAACGGCGGGCCGCCGACCTCGCGCCAGGTCAGGGTCAGCATCGGCGGGGTGGCCGTTTCGTCGATCGTCCAGCGGATCACCACGCGCCCCTCCGGCGTCGACAGGGCGCCGTACTTGGCCGCGTTGACGGCCAGCTCGTGCAGGGTCATGTGCACCGAGACCGAGGTCTCGGCGCTGAACGCCACCGCCGGGCCGACCACGTCGAAGCGGTCGCCCAGGTCGGCGGTGAATGGCGTCAGGGCCTTGGCCAGGATTTCGTGCAGCTGGGCGCGACCCCAGGCGCGGCGCGTCAGCAGTTCGTGCACCTGGGACAAGGCCAGGATCCGGTTCTCGAACACCTCGGCGAAGGCCTCGGGCGAAGGACTGGCCCGCAGCGTCTGGCGCGAGATCGACTGGACGATGGCCAGGGTGTTCTTCACCCGGTGATCCAGCTCCTGCAGCAGGAAGGTCCCGTGCTGGCGAGAATCGACCAGGCTGTCGTGCAGGCGGCCGCTCTCCAGGGCCGAGGCCGTGGCGCGGGCCATGACCTGCAGCTTCTGCACGATCTCGGGCGAGGGCGTGTGGGCCTTGGCCCAATAGGCGCCGATCGCGGCGACCGGGTCCTCCATGCGCACCGGCGTCATCACCAGGCTTTTGACGAAGGTCGGCCGGTAGGCGTCGTGCGGGATGCGGTCGTCGAGATAGATATCCGGGATCACCACCGTCTGGCGGTTCAGCATCGCCCAGCCGGAAATGCAGGCGGTCAACGGGAAGCGCTTGCCCTTCCACAGCGGGCCGATCGCGTCCTCGTCGAAGTACCAGCACTGCTCGTTGTCACGCAGGACGAAGGCCACGCCGTCCGCGCCGGAAATACGCCGCGCCGCGGTGCGGACGACGTCGGCGACCTCGGTGATCGTGCGAGTCGCGGATAGCGCCTCGATCGTCTCGATGAGCGTCATCAGGCCCGAATCGGACTGAGTAACGTCGTCTCGAAGCGGCAAATCCAACATGTGTCCAACATCGCACGTCGGTTGTATTTGAAACCCTAACACGCGGACGGCGCCGGACAAGCCGAGCCGCCATGAGAGCCATGCGCGTGATTGCACATGCGTGAGGGTTGTACGCCGACTGTGCCTTCCGTCGGGAAAGCGACTGACGGCGAAAATTGTTCCAATAACGCTGGATTCTCAACGCATTAGGGTTAATCAGAAGGGGCTGTGCGCCCCTGTTGTCAGGCCGCGCTCGGCTCGGCCGCGGGGAGTTCGCCGCGCAGGACACGCGTCAAACGGTCGCGGTCCAGGGCGCCTTCCCAGCGCGCGACGACCAGGGTGGCCACCCCGTTGCCGACGAGGTTGGTCAGGGCCCGGCATTCGCTCATGAAGCGATCGACGCCGACCAGGACGGCCAAGGCCGCGATCGGGATATCCGGCACGATCGCCAGGGTCGCGGCCAGGGTGATGAAGCCCGCCCCGGTGACGCCGGAAGCCCCCTTCGAGGTCAGCATGGCGACGCCCAACAGGGCCAGCTCCTGGCCAAGGCTGATGGGCGTATTGGTCGCCTGGGCCAGGAACAGGGTCGCCAGGGTCATGTAGATGTTGGTGCCGTCGAGATTGAAGCTGTAGCCGGTCGGGATGACCAGCCCGACCACCGAGCGGCGAGCCCCGGCGTTCTCCAGCTTCTCCATCATCTGGGGCAGGACCGACTCCGACGAGCTGGTGCCCAGCACGATCAGCAGCTCCTCGCGGATGTAGGCCAGGAAGCGCAGGATCGAGAAACCGCTGGCCCAGGCGATCGCCCCCAGCACCACCAGCACGAACAGCAGCGCGGTGACGTAGAAGGTCGCCACCAGGGCGCCCAGCTGCATCAGGGCGCCGATCCCGTACTTGCCGATCGTGAAGCCCATGGCCCCAAAGGCGCCGACCGGGGCCAGGCGGACCACGATGTGGATGATCCCGAAGAACAGCTTGGCGGCGTCCTCCAGCACGTTGGCGACCTTGTCGCCGAAGTCGCCCAGCCGCGTGCAGGCGAACCCGGTCAGTATGGCGATCAGCAGCACCTGCAGCAGGTTGCCCTCGGAGAAGGCGCTGAAGAAGGTGTCGGGGATCAGGTGCAGCAGATAGGCGACCAGGCCCTCGCCATGCTGGGCCTTGGCGACATAGCCGGCGGCGATCGACGGATCGAGCGTCTTGGGATCGATGTTGAAGCCCGCGCCCGGTTGGACGATCCGCCCGACCACCAGGCCCAGCACCAGGGCCAGGGTCGAGACCACCTCGAAATAGATCAGGGCTTTGACGCCCACCCGCCCGAACGCCTTGATGTCGCCCATCCGGGCGATGCCCCCGGCCACGGTGCAGAAGATCACCGGCGCGATCACCAGCTTGATCAGCTTGATGAAGCCGTCGCCGAGCGGCTTCACCGCCACCCCGACCTTGGGCCACAGGGCGCCGACCAGGATCCCCAGCGCGATGGCGATCAGGACCTGGACATAGACCGATTTCAGATGCCGCAACGCGTTCGCCCCCCAGCTTCGCCTGACGCACGACGGCGGGGTTCGCATCCCCGCGATCTTGCGCTATTCACCCAGTCCCGCGCGCGCCGCGGCCCAGTAGCTCAGCAGGATAGAGCAGCGCTTTCCTAAAGCGAAGGTCGGGGGTTCGAGTCCCTCCTGGGCCGCCAGGCGGGGTGTCGTTGCAGCCCAAGGCGCACCCATTTGCAACTTAAGTCCGCACGGGTTCGCCCATCGTTGCGGATGTAACATCCGAACGCGACAAGTGCCTAATTTTCCAAGGTTTTCCGCTTAAGCAATAGCTTGGCGGGTGGTGGCGGAGAGGGTGGGATTCGAACCCACGGTGCCCTTCCAGGCACGCCGCATTTCGAGTGCGGTACATTCGACCACTCTGCCACCTCTCCAGGCCGCCGTTCCGGGTGGCTTTTAGGCCGCCCGAGGTCGAGGGCGCGATACCTAGCGGCGTCGTTGTCGGGACGCAAGCCCCCCAGGGACGCTTTCTTCGTGGTTTTTCGCCCTCAGGCTTTTGGTCGCAGGATCATCTGGGTGCAGCGGAAAAGCGCCATGGTCTTTCCGGTGGTTTCATTGGTGACGACGGCGTCCCAGACCTGGGTGTTGCGGCCGCCGTGGATCAGCTTGGCCTCGACCGCCACCCCGCCCTCGAGGGCGGTGCCCAGGAAGTTCGACTTAAGCTCGATGGTGGTGAAACCGGTCGCGCCCTCTGGCAGCGAGACCATGCAGCCGTAGCCGGCGGCGGAGTCGGCCAGGGCGATGATGCTTGCGGCGTGCAGGAAGCCGTTGGGGGCCATGTGGCGCTTGTCGACGTCGAAGCGGCCCCGCACCAGGCCGGGGGTCGCCTCCAGCCATTGCAGGCCCAGCAGATCGGGCAGGAAGCCCGCCTGGCCCGCCGTCAGGCCGGCGCTGAAATCCTGGGCCATGCGTCACTCTCCACATGCTTCGCGCGCGAACCATATGCGCGTCGAGCGTCGCGCGTGCAAGTCAGTTTTCAAAAAGAACGGATCTGACGCCTAGAGCGTGTCGAGGTTCACGGCCGGGAAGCGCGGACCGCTCTCGGGCGGGGACGGCAGCTTGCCGGAACGAATGGCCACGCGCAGGGCGGCCGAGGCCAGCACCGGGTCGGGCAGGATCGCATCGGCGGCGGTGCGCAGGGCGATGAAGTCCAGCCGGTCGATCTTGTCGTTCAGCTGGATATTGGCGGCCTTCTCCTCGGCCACGGTCGATTCGCTGACCTCGCCCGCGCAGAGGCCCGGCAGGACGCGGGTCTTGGGGGGCAGCTTCAGGACCTTGCGGGCGTCGTCCCAGGCCTTGCCGGGATCGGCGCCGGGGACGTCGCAACGCCCCGCGCCCTCGGCGGGCGAAAGCATCAGGTCGCCGGTGAAGACGACGTCGCCCAGACGGTAGGCGACCGCGCCGGGAAGCCGGCCGGTGAGGGCGATGGTGGTGATCTTGAGGCCGCCCATCGGCAGGCTCTCGCCGTCCTTGGCCAGCTTGTCGAAGTCCCAGCCGTCCAGATCGACCATGGTCTCCCCGAACTTGGGGGCCAGGCGCTTGAGGCTCTCGACGACGCGGGCGCCGATGCAGATCGAAGCGCCGGTCTCGTATTTCAGGTGGCCGGCGGCCGACATGTGGCCGGCGTGCAGGCCGGTTTCCAGGATCCAGGTCGGGCCCAGGTCCTTGGCGCGGATGTCGGCGATGATCTTGTCGACGAAGCTGGTGTCGACGGCTTCGCTGGCCGGATCGAAGTCCAGCACGGGGTCGACGATGGCGCAGAGGAACGTGGCCGGATCGACGATCAGGTAGGTCACCGTCCCGGTCGCGGGATGGCGATAAGCAGTGATTTCCGGCTGCATTAATAAGCCTCAGACGCCCGACGCGCGGCAACATGCCGGCCAAGCCGTTAAACATCCGCGAACAGCGCTACCGCATGCGACGAATTGGCGAGGCTTTATCGCGAAGGCGCGGCGGCCGAGCAAGGATGGGCGCCGTCGCGCATGCCCTCGACCCACAGCGGCTCGACATAACGGCCGTCCGCGCGGAATCCGGGGGCGCAGCCGTCGGGGGTGTCGGCGCGCTGGCGGTCGCCGGTCATCACCGACAGGGCGACCGATTGCCGGTCTCCGCCGCGCATCCGGCCATAGCCTGGCCCGTAACCATAGCCCGGGCCGTAACCATAACCGTAGCCATACCCATAGCTTGGGCCATCATAGTAGGGATCGGCATAGAAGCCGCCGCCATGCTTGCCGTAGTTGGTCTTGGAGACGGCGACCCCCACCGTGGTGGTCTCGCCCACCGGGAACAGGGCCGAGGCGTAGACGCTGCGATAGCCGCCGGTGCCGACCGAGACGCCCATCGAACCATGGACCTTGCGCTTGCCGTCCTCGTCCGCACCGGCCGGGACCAGGCCGCGCCGGCCCTCGTCGAGCTGGGGAGCGGGGTTGGCGGCGATGAAGGCGGCGATCTGTTCCTGGGTGGTCATCGGACGCATGGGCGTCGCGCCGGTCGGAGCGGGAGTCTGGGTCGCGACGGCGGTCAGGGCCTGGGCGGACGGCTTGGCCTGGGCGGTGGCGATGACTTCGTCGTCGCCTTCCATCTCGGCGACGGAGGCCGCGAACGCGGGAGCGGCGAAGGTGGCGGCGAGGGCGAGGATCGCGAGAAAAGGCCGCATGGGTACGCTCCGGGATGACACGGCGGAAAACCTAGAGCGCCAAGCCAGCACAATTAGGGCGCTTTTGTTGCTTGGGCGCAAGCTTGACCCGTTCCGGGGTCAAAGCGTCAGCAGGGCTGCTTCCAGCGCCGCCATGTCGGCGGGCAGCGGGGTTTCGAAGCGCAGGGTCTGGCCGGTCACCGGATGGACGAAGCCCAGCACCGCGGCGTGCAGCGCCTGGCGCTTGAGGCCGGCGGCCGCGATCTGTTCGCGGACCACGGTCGCGGGCTGGCTGGCGCCATAAACCGGATCGCTCAGGCACGGGCTGCCCTTGCTGGCCATGTGGACGCGGATCTGGTGGGTCCGGCCGGTCTCGAGCGTGCAAGCCACCCGAGCGGCCAGCGGCCGCTCTTGCGGTCCAAACAAGGCCTCGACCCGGTAGTGGGTGATCGCCTCGCGGCCGCCGGTCTTCAGCACCGCCATCTTCTTGCGATCGCTGAGCGAGCGACCCAGGCGCGTCTGGATCGTGCCGTTGGCGGGCGAGGGCGCCCCGCGCGTCAGGGCGATATAGAGGCGGTCGATATCGTGGGTCGAGAACAGGGCCGACAGGCCTCGGTGCGCCACGTCGCTCTTGGCGGCGACCATGACCCCGGAGGTGTCCTTGTCGAGGCGATGGACGATTCCCGGCCGCGCCACGCCCCCGACGCCCGACAGGCTGTCGCCGCAGTGGTGCAGCAGGGCGTTGACCAGCGTGCCGTTCGGCGTGCCCGGCGCGGGATGCACGGCCATGCCGGCGGCCTTGTCGATGACGATCAGGTGCTCGTCCTCGTAGAGGACCGACAGCGGAATGGCCTCGGGTTCGGGATCGGCCGGGGCGGGCGGCGGCACGGCCAGGACGTAGGTCCCGGCCTTGGCCTTGCGCGAGGCGTCGGTCACCGGCTGGCCGGCGAACGTCAGGCGGCCCTCGCCGATCAGGGCCTGCAGGCGCGCGCGCGACAGGTCGGCGAACAGCGGGGTCAGCACCTTGTCCAGCCGCTGGCCGGCCAGGTGCTCGGGCAGGTCGGCGGTCAGGACCTGGCCGGCGTCGAGCTCTTCCGGGGCGACGTCTTCCACGCCATCGTCCGGGAGGTCTTCATCCAACCTGTCGTCGAAACTGTTCACCCGGCTCGTGGCTCCGTCATGCGCCCGTGAGGGGATAGTCGATGCGCGCCGCTCGCACCACTGGCCTCCGTCACCCGGCGGATCAACGCCGCTCCAGCGCCAGTCGCAGGCCGAACGCCACGAAGACGCAGCCGGTGATCCGGTCCAGCCATCGCACCACCACCGGCAGGCGCAACAGGCCGGCGATCGGCACGGTCGCGGCGATCAGGGCGGCGAACCACAGCAGGCCTTCGACCACGTGGATCGAGGTCAGCAGCAGGCCGAACCGCGCCGGGTCGACGCCGGCCGGTACGAACTGGGGCAGGAACGAGACGTAGAAGATCCCGACCTTGGGATTGAGCAGGTTGGTCAGCAGGCCTCGCCGCAGCGCCGCGATCGGTCCGGCGTCGACGGCCCTCATCTCGCCCGGCTCGAACTGGTCGCGGGGCTTGAGGATCATGCGGATCCCGGTCCAGGCCAGATAGGCCGCGCCGGCCCACTTCAGCACCGTGTAGGCGAGCTCCGACGCCGTCAGCAGAGCCCCGACCCCGAACGACGCCGCCGCGCCCCAGATCAGGCAGCCCAGGCCGATGCCGATCGCCGCCCCGGTCGCGCGGCGCGGGCCCTCGGCGGCGGCGGTGCGGATCACGAGAGCGGTGTCCAGGCCCGGCGTCAGGGTCAGCAGGCCGGCGGCCAGAGTGAAGGCGATCAGCGCCTCGGGCGTGGTCATGAAGGCGCCTCTGGGGTGGCTTCCAGTTTCTCAACCAATCCATGGTCCGATGGGATCATGACCGCAAGCCGCATCCCCGGCCTGGACGCCCTGCGAGGCCTCGCCGCCCTGCTGGTGCTGGCTTTCCATGCGCGGGGGCTCTCCTTTCCTCGTGAGTTTGGGCCGCTCGAGGTGCTGGGCCACGGCTATCTGGCGGTCGATCTGTTCTTCGTGATCAGCGGCTTCGTACTGGCCCGGGCCTATGACGCGGGTCTCATGGCCGGCGAAGGCGCGAGCTTCATGCGCAAGCGGCTCAAGCGGCTCTATCCGATGGCGCTGCTGGGCCTGTTGCTGGGGGCGGCGATCTGGCTGGCTGGCGGCAAGGACCCGGCCTCGATCCTGTTGCTGCTGGTGCTGGGGCTGGTCTTCGTTCCATTCACGGCGGGCCGCGACGTCTTTCCGCTGAACGGACCGCAGTGGTCGCTGATGTGGGAGCTGGTCGCCAACCTGCTCTACGCCCTGGTCGCGCCGTGGCTGACGACGCGGCGGATGGTGCTGCTGGTCGTAATCGGCGGCGTCGCGCACGCGGCCTTGGTGCTGACCTCGGGCACCGGCTCGCTGGGGCCCTACGGCAACGGCTGGTGGACCGGCGCGCCGCGCGTGGTGTTCGGCTTCTTCGCGGGCGTGCTGCTGGCGCGCCTGGCCGCCGAGGGCCGGCTGAAGGTCCCGGCCGCGCCGATCGCGGTGATCCTGGCGGCGGTGGTCCTGGTCCTGTCGCCACCGGTTCCGGACAGCGCGCGAGCGGTCTTCGATCTGATCGCGGCGCTGGCGATCTTCCCCCTGCTGGTCGCCTCGGCGGCGCGGGCGGAGGTCGGACGACTACGGCCGGTCCTAGATAGGCTGGCGGGGATGTCCTACGCGCTCTACGCCCTGCACATCCCGATCGTGCTGGGCCTGGCCGAGGTCGCGCGCGGTCTGCCCGAGGGCTGGCCACGCTGGAGCGTCAACGCCCTGGCGATCCCGCTGGCCCTGACGGCGGCCTGGGCGGCGCATCGCTGGTTCGAGCCGTGGGCGGCGGAGCTTCTGCGAAAGAAGCGCCTCAAGGCTGACGATCAGGGCCTTTCGACCAGCGCCCCGTCTTCCAGCACCCTGTAGAAGCACGAGCGGAAGCCGACGTGGCAGGCGCCGCCGTCGCCGCGCGGGCGGACCTTGATCAGCACCGCGTCCTGGTCGCAATCGACCCGCAACTCGACGACGTCCTGCAGCTGGCCGCTGGTCTCGCCCTTCTTCCAGAGTTCGTTGCGCGAGCGGCTGAAATAGTGGGCGATGCTGGTCTCGACCGTCAGCTTCAGCGCCTCGTCGTTCATCCAGGCCAGCATCAGGATCTCGCCGGTGTCGGCGTGCTGGGCCACCGCGACGACCAGGCCGTCGGCGTTGAAGCGGGGGGCGAGGGCGGTTCCACGTTCCAGCGCGTGCTTGTCGTGGACTTTGGGGAACAGGTCGGTGCTCATGGCGCCACATATGGCGCAGGGCGGGCGCCTGCGCTAGTTTCCGCCGCCGAGGAGCCAGCGGGGGCAGGCTCTGATCAAGGTTTGGAGTGTGTTGGCGGCCATGCCGTGGGCGCGCTCTAGGGGACGCGATGAGCCTGAAAGACCGCATCAAGGCCGGCGTGGCGGCGCTGGACGAGAGAGCACGACCGTGGGCGCGCCAGTCGCGCTGGAACGGCTACGCCTATGAATTCCTGCTGTTCGGGCTGAAGCAGGCCTGGGCCTGCCTGTTCGGCGCGCTGATGCTGGCCCTGCTGGTCGGCACCAAGCTGCTGTGGCCCGAGCAGGCCGTCATCGCTCGCTACGACTTCCTGGTGGTCGCCGCCGTCGCCATCCAGGCGGCGCTGCTGGCCCTGAAGCTGGAGCGTTGGGACGAAGCGGTGGTCATCTTCATGTTCCACGTCGTCGGGACGCTGATGGAGCTGTTCAAGACCGCCCACGGCTCGTGGATCTATCCCGAGCCCAGCCTGCTGCGGATCGGCGGCGTGCCGCTGTTCACCGGCTTCATGTACGCCTGCGTCGGCAGCTACATCGCCCGGGCCTGGCGGCTGTTCGACATCACCTTCGTGCGCTATCCGCCGTTCTGGACCACCCACATCCTGGCGGTGCTGATCTACGCCAACTTCTTCACCCACCACTACATGATCGACATCCGGGTGGGCCTGTTCGCCCTGTCGGCGATCCTGTTCGGGCGCAGCTGGTTCGTGTTCACGCCCGACCAGACGGCGCGGCGGATGCCGATGCTGATGGGCTTCGTGCTGGTGGCGCTGTTCATCTGGTTCGCCGAGAACCTCGGCACCTTCGCCGGCGCGTGGATCTATCCCAGCCAGGCCGCCGGCTGGCGACTGGTGCCGATCGAGAAGATGGGCGCCTGGTACCTGCTGATGCTGATCAGCTTCGTGCTGGTGACGGTGGTTCACCGGCCGGTGGACGCCTGCGTGGCGCGGATCCGCGAGGGGATTCGGGCGGCGGCTTAGAAACCTTGCGTCCTTCGAGGCCCGCTGCGCGGGCGCCTCAGGATGAGGAAATCTGTACTGAATTCCTCATCCTGAGGTGTGAGGCGAAGCCGAGCCTCGAAGGACGCAGTGACCTACTTCCGCACCAGATCCATGAACCGCTGCTGCAGGACCTTGTCGGTCTTGAAGACGCCGCGGAACTGGGTGGTGATGGTCGAGACGTCGTGGTGGTGGACGCCGCGGGTGCTCATGCACTGGTGCTCGGCGTCGATCAGCACGGCCACGCCGGCGGCGCTGAGGTGATCCTCTATGGCGTCGGCGATCTGCATGGTCATGGTCTCCTGGGTCTGGAGACGCCTGGCGAAGATCTCGACCAGACGCGCCAGCTTCGACAGGCCGACGACCTTGCCGGTCGGCATGTAGGCGATCCACGCCTTGCCCAGGAACGGGGCCATGTGGTGTTCGCAATGGCTCTGCACGTCGATGCCGCGCAGCATGACCATGTCGTCGTAGCCCTGCACGTCCTCGAACGTGCGGGACAGTTCCTTGGCCGGGTCGCCGTTGTAGCCGGCGAACCACTCGCCATAGGCGTCGACGACGCGCTCGGGCGTGTCGAGCAGGCCTTCGCGGTCGGGGTTGTCGCCGGCCCAGGCCAGCAGGGTCCGGACGGCGGCCATGGCCTCGTCTCGGGTGGGGCGCTGGGCGGGTTCAAGATCAAGACCGGTGTCAGTGCCGATCAGGGTTCGCTCGCGGGTCAGTGCGTCCATGTTTTGGGGAGGTTTCCCGGGCTGAGTTGCGCCGGAGCGCCTGTCGCCCCGGAATTACGCGTGCCACCCGTCGCGCCTCCTGCACCAAACAGACGTGGTGATCAGGGCGCGTCCTAGCTATATGGGGCCGGCTCCCTTCGGGAGCAACACCTCCGTTACGTTAGGTTGCCGCGACCCAATGACCCTGAAGATCCACGACACCATGACGCGCGAGAAGCGCGACTTCGTTCCCGCCGATCCCCAGCGGGTGACGATGTATGTCTGCGGTCCGACGGTCTACAACCACGCCCACATCGGCAATTTCCGGCCCGTGGTGGTGTTCGACGTGCTGTATCGCGTGCTGCGCCACCTCTATGGCGAGGACGCGGTGGTCTATGCGCGCAACGTCACGGACGTGGACGACAAGATCAACAAGAAGGCCGCCGACGAGGGCGTGGCGATCAAGGTCATCACCGACCGCTATCTCGCCGCCTATCACGAGGACGCCGACGCGCTGGGCGCCCTGCGTCCTGACCTCGAGCCCAAGGCCACCGACCATATCGGCGCGATCGTCGAGATGATCGGCAAGCTGGTGGACAACGGCAAGGCCTACGCCGCCGAGGGCCACGTGCTGTTCGACACCCAGAGCTTCGCCGACTACGGCCAGCTGTCGGGCCGCGACCTGGACGAGATGATCGCCGGCGCCCGCGTCGAGGTCGCGCCCTACAAGCGCCACCCGGCCGACTTCGTGCTGTGGAAGCCGTCCAAGGAGAACGAGCCCGAGTGGGAAAGCCCCTGGGGCGCGGGTCGTCCGGGCTGGCACATCGAGTGCTCGGCCATGATCGACAAGTCGTTGGGCAAGACCATCGACATCCACGCCGGCGGCATCGACCTGACCTTCCCGCACCACGAGAACGAAGTGGCCCAGTCGCGTTGCGCCCATGACCTGCCGGTCCTGGCCAACTACTGGATGCACAACGGCTTCCTCGACATGGGCGGGGAGAAGATGTCCAAGAGCCTGGGCAATGTGATCATCCCGCACGAACTGCTGAAGACCACGCCGGGCGAGGTTATCCGCTGGGCGCTGCTGTCGGCCCACTACCGCCAGCCGCTGGACTGGACGCCGGAGCTGATCGAGCAGAGCAAGAAGTCGCTGGACCGCCTGTACGGCGCCCTGCGTCGCGCCAAGGACGTCCCGATGGACCAGGCGATGGAGGCTCCGGCCGAAACCATCTCCGCCCTGATGGACGACCTCAACACGCCGCTGGCGGTGTCGAGCTTCTTCGAGGTGTCGAGCCTGATCGAGAAGGCCGTGACGGCCGGCGACACCGTCGCCGTCGCCGCCAACAAGGCGCGCCTGCTGGAGGCCGGCGCGCTGCTGGGCTTCCTGCAGGCCGATCCGGACAGCTGGTTCGAGGGCGACGCCTCCGACGAGCTGAAGGCCCAGGTCGAGGACCTGCTGACCCAGCGGGTCGCCGCCCGGGCCGCCAAGGACTGGACCGCCGCCGACGCCATCCGCGCCCAGCTCGACGCCCTGGGCGTGGTGGTCATGGACGGTCCGGCCGGCGCGACCTGGCGGATGAAGGACTAAAAGGGTAGCCCGCAGATGAAGCGCGCCGTCGAACACCGCCTCGGGGTGCAGGCCCCCGCCGAGATCGTCTGGGAAGTCGTCTCCGACTTCGACTCCTGGACGGACTGGAACCCGCTCTACCGCAAGGCCCAGGGCCAGCTGAAGATCGGCACGACCATGACGCTGGAGCAGCACCTGCCCGGCCAGCCGGCGGTGGTGATCTCGCCGATCGTCCAGGACTGGGTGCCGTACGAGCAGCTGCACTGGCGGTCCTCGCGCCTGGGCGGGTTCGTCACGGCGATCCGCTATCTCGAGATCGAGTCTATGGGCCCCAGCAATTCGACCTTCTCGAACGGCGAGCTGTTCATGGGTCTGCTGCTGCGCATGGTCAGCCGCGACGAGCGCCGCAAGCTGAAGGCCGCCTTCACGGAGATGGGCGAGGCCGTCCGCGACCGGGCCGAGGCGATCTGGTCCGAGCGCCAGAAGACCCCATCTTAGAGCAGCGATGATCGACGACCTCTACAGCGCCAGGATCCTGGGGCTCGTGGCCAACATGCCGCGCGCCGGACGCCTGGCCGCGCCCGACGCCAGCAGCGAGAAGGTCGCCAAGCTGTGCGGCAGCAAGATCACCGTCGATGTGGTGGTTCGGGACGGCAAGGTGATCGACTACGCCCAGGAGGTTTCGGCCTGCGCCCTGGGCCAGGCGGCCGCCGCGATCCTGGGCGCCAACGTCGTCGGGGCGGAACTTTCCGACATCGAGTTGGCGCGCGACTCTCTTGTCGCTATGCTGAAGGCGAACGGTTCGCCTCCCGCGGGCCGGTTTGCGGAGCTCGCCGTGCTGGAGCCGGTCAAGGACTATCCCGCCCGTCACGCTTCGACGCTGCTGGCGTTCGAAGCGACGGTTGAGGCTGTCCGGAAGGCAACAGGCGTCGGCGAAACGCGAACTAGCACCGCCGGCGCGGCTTGATCGCATCCTTCTCGGGGTGTGTAACCCGCACTGCAACAAGTCGCGCGCCGGCATGACCTTCTACGAACGCACCGTCGACCTTGGCCTGCGGGCCTACAAGTTGACGCTCTCGCCTCTCATCGGGCGTCAGTGCCGCTTCGCGCCGAGCTGCTCGGAGTATGCGGCCGCCGCCCTCAAGGATCATGGCCCGCTCAAGGGTTCCTGGTTGGCGTTGCGACGGATTTGCCGCTGCAATCCGTTAGGGGGTTCCGGGTACGACCCGCCGCCGCCGCGACGCCAGCCACGCAAGTGGATATGTGAAGAATGATCGATCTGGTTTTCCCCGACGGCTCGGCCCGTCAGTATCCTGACGGCTCGTCGGGCCGCGACGTCGCCGCCGCCATTTCCAAGTCGCTGGAAAAGAAGGCGCTGCTGATCAAGCTGGACGGACAGGTCCTGGACCTGGATCGCCCGCTGACGCCCGACCTGCTGACGGGTGAGCGCAAGTTCGAGATCCTGACGCGCGAGGCCCCCGAGGCCCTCGAGACCATCCGCCACGACACGGCCCACGTGCTGGCCGAGGCGGTGCAGGAGCTGTTCCCCGGCACGCAGGTCACGATCGGCCCGAACGTCGAGGACGGCTTCTACTACGACTTCGCCCGCGACGAGCCCTTCAGCCTCGACGATCTGGAGAAGATCGAAAAGCGCATGAAGGAGATCGTCGACCGCGACGAGAAGATCACGCGCGAGGTCTGGGACCGCGAGGAGGCCATCGCCCACTTCGACGGCATCGGCGAGCAGTACAAGGCCCAGATCATCCGTGACCTGCCGGGCACGGACACGATCACGGTCTATCGCCAGGGCAATTGGAAAGACCTTTGCCGAGGCCCCCACCTGCCGTCGACGAAGCACGTCGGCAAGGCCTTCAAGCTGACGAAGCTGGCCGGCGCCTACTGGCGCGGCGACCAGAACAACGCCCAGCTGCAGCGCATCTACGGCACGGCCTGGGCCTCGGACGCCGACCTGGAAGCGCACCTGAAGCGCATCGAGGAAGCCGAGCGCCGCGATCACCGCAAGCTGGGCCGCACGATGGACCTCTTCCACATCCAGGAAGAGGGCAAGGGCATGGTGTTCTGGCACGCCAAGGGCTGGGCGCTCTATCGCGTGCTCGAGGACTATATGCGCCGCCGCCTCGATGCGGCCGGCTACAAGGAAGTGAAGACGCCGCAGATCCTCGACAAGAGCCTGTGGGAGAAGTCGGGCCACGCCGAGAAGTTCGGCCACGCCATGTTCATGTGCGAAAGCGCCGAGGGCGAGGTCCTGGCGGTCAAGCCGATGAACTGCCCCGGCCACATCCAGATCTTCAACGTCGGCCAGAAGAGCTACCGCGAGCTGCCGCTGCGCATGGCCGAGTTCGGCGCCTGCCACCGCTACGAGCCGTCGGGCGCCATGCACGGCATCATGCGGGTGCGCGCCTTCACCCAGGACGACGCCCACATCTTCTGCCGCGAAGAGCAGGTCACGGAGGAAAGCGCCCGGTTCATCGAACTGTTGCGCAGCGTCTATAACGACCTGGGCATGACGTTGGCGGACACCAAGTTCTCGACGCGTCCGGAACTGCGCGCCGGCTCGGATGAAGTCTGGGACAAGGCTGAAGCCGCCCTGTCCGCGGCAGCCGAGGCAGCGGGCGAGACCCTGGTGCTGCAGCCAGGTGAAGGCGCCTTCTACGGCCCGAAACTAGAGTTCTCGCTGAAGGACGCCATTGGTCGAGTTTGGCAGTGCGGCACGCTGCAACTTGATTTTGTTTTGCCGGAACGATTGGACGCCGAGTACGTTTCGGAGGATGGTTCGAAGAAGCGTCCGGTGATGCTTCACCGAGCGATCTTGGGGTCCTTCGAGCGTTTCATCGGCATCCTGTTGGAAAACTTCGCGGGCGCGTTGCCAGTCTGGCTGGCGCCCACGCAGGTGGTCGTGGCTACGATTACGTCCGACGCTGACGATTACGCCCGCGAGGTCGTCGAGAAATTGACGAGCTTGGGGATGCGCGCGGAAGTGGATCTGCGTAATGAGAAGATCAACTACAAGATTCGCGAGCACAGCCTCGCCAAGGTGCCTGTGATCGCGGTGGTCGGACGCAAGGAAGCTGAGACGGGGCAACTGGCCCTTCGCCGCCTGGGTGGTGAAGGTCAGAACATCCTGCCGCTTGAAGAAGCCCTCCGCGTGCTGAAGGCCGACGCCACGCCGCCCGATGTCGCGCGCGCCCAGGGTGTTGTCAGGGAGGCCGCGACCGCCTGATGAACAGCATCCTCCCGTCCATCTCGACCCTCGCCGCGGGTGCGCGTCCGGCTCGTCCGAACGTGTCCGTGGTCATGGTCGTCTATCGGACGGGAGAAGCGCTGGTCGAAAGCATCAAGCACGTGCTGGCCGAGGCCCTGGTCGACGAATTCGTCATCGTCGACAACGGCTCCAGCGCGCGCGATGAGGACATGCTGCGCTCGCTGGCCCTGACCGAACCGCGCGTCGTGCTCAAGCAGGGTCACGGCAATATCGGCTTCGCCCGCGGCGCCAATCTGGGCGCCAGCACGGCGGCCGGCGAGTACATCGTCTTCCTCAATCCCGACGCCAACCTGCAGACGGGCTGCGTGGCCGCCCTGGTCACCGCCTTCAAGGGCCAGCCGACCCCGACCGTGGTCGGCGCCCGGGTGCTGAACGTCGACGGCTCCGAGCAGCGCGGCGGTCGTCGTGGCGAGGTCACGCCGATGAGCACCGTGCTCAGCTTCGGCCAACTGACCCGCCGCTATCCCAAGCTGGCCGGGTTCGAGATCCACCGCGAGAACGAGCCGGTGCCAGGCGCGCCCGTGCCGATGCCGACCATCTCCGGCGCCTGCTTCGCCATGCGCCGCCGCGACTTCGAGGCCCTGAGCGGCTTCGACGAGGGCTACTTCCTGCACGTCGAGGACATCGACCTGTGCTGGCGCGCCCGCCGGGCCGGCGGCCAGGTGCTGTTCCAGCCCCAGGCCCAGGTCGTCCACCTCGGCCACACCAGCCTGGAGCACCCCGTGAAGGTGGAGTTCCATAAGGGCGTGGGCCTGACCCGCTACTTCATCAAGCGCGCCGACAGCCTGCAGCTGTTCGCGGCGGCGGTGCTGCTGGCCCCGGCCATCATGCTGATGTCGGTGTGCCGGCCGCTGCTCTGGAAGCTGACCGGGCGGCCGATTTAAGCATTACTCAGAAACCCTCTCTCATAGAGAGAGGGAGGGGCCCGCCGCGAAGCGGTGGGAGGGTGAGTGGTTTCACCGCTGGCCGGAAAAGCCCGCGTTCGTTTGCTGGATCCCGGCCTTCGCCGGGATGACCGCCTACGCGGTCACATCGGCCCGATCGTCTCGAACCTCACTCCGTCCGGGCCCTCGATCGAGGTCGGGGCCTTCAGGCTCTTGGCCGGCAGCATCGCGCGGTAGCGCTCGTACATCGCTTTCACGTCGCGGCCGGACTTCGCCGTCAGGCACTGGTCGAATTCGCCTTCGCGGCCCCAGGGCTTGCGTTCCGAGCGGGCGATTTCGCGGTCGGCCTTCACGGCCACGGCGACCTTGTCGGCGAGCTCGCGGTCGATACCCATGCCGTAGCTGCCGAACTTGATCGTCACGTCACAGCGCGGCGCGGCGGCTTCGGTGACGGGCGCGGCGGCGCAGGCGGCCAAGGTCAGGGGCAGCAGGACGGCGGCGAAACGCTTCATGCGGGGAAACCTCCGGCGCGGGCCAGGGACGAGGCGGGGGCCTTGCCCAGCTTGGCGCTGATCTCGCGGCCGATCTCGATCAGCGCCGCCAGGTCGTAACCGGTCTCGAAGCCGGCCCGTTCCAGCATGTAGACCAGATCCTCGGTGCCGATATTGCCCGTGGCGTTCGGCGCGAACGGACAGCCGCCCAGGCCGCCGACCGAGGCGTCCAGCACGTCGACCCCGGCCTCGACGCTGGCATAGGCGTTGGCCAGGCCCGTGTTGCGGGTGTCGTGGAAGTGCATGCGCAGGCGGGCGTCGGGCGCGGCGGCGCGGACGGCCTCGAGGCGCTTGCGGACGGTCCAGGGATCGGCCACGCCGATGGTGTCGGCGATGGCGATTTCGGGCACGCCCAGGGCGGCGGCCTCGCGCACGATGGCGACGACCTGGTCCTCGGACACCTCCCCGTCGAACGGGCAGCCGAAGGCCACCGAGATCGTGGCGGTGATCGGCGGACCGCCCTCGACCGCCTGGCGCTCGGCGATGGCGGCCAGGGTGTCGATCTGCTGGCCGACCGTGGCGCCCTGGTTGGCGACCCCGAACCCGTCCGAGGCGCAGACCACGACATTGGCCTCGTCGCACTGGGCCGCGACGCAGCGCTCCCAGCCACGCATGTTCAGCACCAGGCCGATCCGCGAGTGGACGAGGTCCGGAGGCAAGGCGGCCATGATCTCCTCGGCGCCCGCCATCTGCGGCACGCGGTTGGGGTTCACGAACGACACCACCTCTGTGCGCCGGGCGCCGGCGGCTTCCAGCTTGCGGATCAGGTCGAGCTTGTCGTCGACCGACAGCGAGGTCTTTTCGTTCTGCAGGCCGTCGCGCGGACCGACCTCGACGATCTGGATGAAGCGGCTCATCGCGGGAGCTCCTGGGGTTCGACGGCTTCCGGCGCGGGGACCTGCGGCTCGCCGCGATAGACGGTCAGGCGCTCCTCGTCGCCGTCGGAATAGTTCAGGCCCTGGATCACCGCGACGGGGCGCGGCGTCAGGCCCAGGCTCTTCAGCGCGGCGCGGAAGGGTTTCTCCTCGCGCCCCTCGACCACGGCCGGGCGGCCCTCGGCGATCGCATCGGCGGCGCCTTCGCCGTCGGTCAGTTCGGTCGTGGTGCCCAGCTGGAAGATCAGGCTGGGCTCGGAATAGCCGGTCAGGGCCACCGGGCCGGCGGCGCCCGAGCGGGGCGAGAGCCGGGTGCGGTCCAGGGCGTCGGCGACGTCCTTGGACAGGAACAACGGCTCCAGGCGCGGGATCAGGCCGGCCGTCAGGGCGATGTGGGCGCCGATCCCCAGCACCCCGGCGGTGACCAGGGCGCGGGCCGAGTGGTGACGCAGCAGCAGCACGGCCCCGGCGATCCCGGCGCCCAGCGCCAGGGCGCCGGCCAGCAGGGCCCAGGCCAGGTCTCCGCCGGTCCCGAACTCTTTCTGACCATAGGCGGCGACGGCGGCCAGCAGCAGGCCGGCGAAGATGGAGAGGCCCGCGCCCAGCCAACGCGCCGCCCTGTTCAGCGGCTCGCGCACGGCGGCGGCCATCAGCATCGCCAGGGCGCCATAGGCCGGCAGTTCGTAGTGGGCCAGCTTGGTGGGCAGCAGCTCGAACATCAGCCAGGTCGGGACCAGCCAGCAGACGGCGAACCGCACGCCGGGCTCGTTCCGCTTGGTCCAGCCGACCACCAGGGCGGCGGGCAACAGCAGGGTGGTCGGGAACGCCAGGACCGGGGCCAGCAGGGTGTGATAGCCGAACGGACCGGAGTGGCCTTCCTGGCCGCCGGCCAGCTTCGGCGCCAGGTCCGCGCCGACCGCCGCGCCCCAGAAGGCGCCGTCGGTGGCCACGGTGATCATCATCGCCCAGGGCAGGACGACGGCGGCGAACAGGATCAGGCCCCAGGTCCACCCCAGGTCCTTCATCCAGGCCGCCTTGCGGTCCCAGATCGCCAGGGCGACCAGGGCCAGGATCGCCACCAGCAGGCCGACGGGGCCCTTGATCAGGGCGGCGACCGACAGGCCGAGCCAGAAGAGCAGCTTGGTCGACTTGCTGGAGGTCTCGCCCTTCAGGTGGGCGGCGTAGATGCGCGCCAGGGCCGCCATGGCCAGGGTGGTGCTGCCGCACAGGGCCGCGTCGGTCTTGGCGATGAAGGCCTCGGACGACAGCAGGAAGGTCGAGCCCAGGATCGATCCGGCCAGCAGGCCGGTGCGCGGGTCCAGCAGGGCCGCCGCGCCCCAGGCGCAGGCCGCCGCCGCCAGCATCGCGCCCAGCAGGGACGGGATGCGATAAGCCCAGATCCGCCGGTCCTCGGCGTCGGAGAACGCCTTGACGCTGACGGACTGCAGCCAGTGGATGCCGACAGGCTTCTTGAAGCGCGGCTGGTCCTGGAACTTGATCACCACATAGTCGCCCGTCTCCAGCATCTGGGACGTGGCCTGGGCGAAGCGGGACTCGTCGCGGTCCAGCGGCGGCATGGCGAACAGGCCGGGCAGACCGGCGATCAGGGCAACCAGCGCGGCGAACAGGGGGCCGCGCCACCCCCGGCTCCAGTCATCCAGGCGAGATTCAAGCGTCATGCGGCATGGAATAGCACGATCCTTTCGTGTGGGAATTTTTCCGCTATTAGAGGGCGATGAACGCCAACAGCGCCGCCGCCCCCGATTTCTCCGTCGTCGTGCCCGTCTTCGACGAGGGCGGCGCCGCCCCGAGCCTGGCGCGCGAGATCGCGACCGCCTTCGCCGGCGAGAACTACGAGATGATCTTCGTCGACGACGCCAGCCGCGACGACACCAAGGCCCTGCTGGTCGCTCTGAAGGCCGAGATCCCGCAGCTACGCGTGCTGGGCCATCGCAAGAATTCGGGCCAGAGCCGCGCTGTGCGCAGCGGCATCCTCGCCGCCCGGGGCGCGATCATCGTCACCCTGGACGGCGACGGCCAGAACGATCCGGCCGACGCCCCGCGCCTTGCTCGGGCGCTCAAGGCGGGTCCTGAAAACCTGGCCCTGGTCGGCGGCGAGCGCGTCAAGCGCCAGGACAGCAACGCCAAGCGCTTCGCCTCCAAGTTCGGCAATGGCGTGCGCAAGCGCCTGCTGAAGGACACCGCCAACGACACCGGCTGCGGTCTGAAGGCCTTCCGGCGCGAGGCCTTTCTGCGCCTGCCGTACTTCGATCACATCCACCGCTACATCCCGGCCCTGATGCTGCGCGAGGGCTACGACGTGGCGTTCGAGGCGGTGAACCACCGGCACCGCGAGACCGGGGTGTCGAAGTACACGAACTTCGGCCGCCTGAAGGCCTCGGTCTCGGACCTGCTGGGCGTGATGTGGCTGCAGTCGCGGGCCCGCAATCCCCAAGGCGTGGACGAAGCCTGACCCGCGACGGGCGACCCGGCTTCACCGTCGGCGAAATTCCGGCTACCCCTTAACCAAGACGGCGGCTTGCATCCGCCGAGAGCGCTCGAACGCGCGCTCGATGTTTGGGCATAGAGCCTGTTTATCCGGTCTAGATGGGGCCATCTAAACCGGGCAGGCTCTAGAGGGGGAAGTTCGATGTTCGCCGCGGTTCCGCTGCTGGCCTTGCCGGTGCTGATCTACAACCTGATCGCCTTGACCCTGACGGGCGGCTTCAAGGCCGTGGACGCCAATGTCCGCCTGGGCAACCAGCTCTTCACCATCCACATGACCTCGCGGGCCGAATGGTCGGTCAGCATGGGCGACCTCTTGCTGGCGGCCTCGCTGGTGGTGCTGTTCGTCGAGCTGCTGAAGTCGACGACCAGCCGCAAGATCGCGATCATCAACCACTCGCTGTCGATGGTGCTGTTCATCGGCTGCCTGGTCGAGTTCCTGCTCTTTCCGGCCTTCGCGACCTCGACCTTCTTCCTGATCACCCTGATGGTGCTGCTGGACGTGCTTGCCGGCTTCATCGTGACCATCGTCGCCGCGCGGCGGGACGTGGATTTCGGGGACTGAGCTGGAAAATCCTCTCCCCAGGGGAGAGGTGTCGGCGCAGCCGACGGAGAGGGAAGGGGCAAGGTTCGCAAGACTTCCCCCTCCGGCGCTTCGCGCCACCTCCCCCGCTGGGGGGAGGATTTCTCAACCCGGAAAACCACCCGTCTGCCGCAGGGCCTCGCCCAGGGCCATGGCCGCCGTGGTGGCCAGGTTCATCGAGCGTGTTTCAGGGCGGATGGGGATGACGATCCGGCCCTCCGCCGCCGCGTGAACCTCGTCCGGCGCCCCCCGGCTCTCGTTGCCGAACAGCAGCGTATCGCCGGGCTCGAACGAAAACCTGTGGAAGGGCGTAGCGCCCTTGGTGGTGAACAGCAGCAGGCGGCCCTCGGCCCGTTCCGGCGCCTTAAGGAATGACTCCCAGCCGTCGTGGCGCTTCAGGTGCGCCAGAGGCCCGTAATCCAGGGCCGCGCGTTTCAAGCTCTTGTCGTCCAACGGAAAACTGCAGGGCTCGATGACGTCCAGGCCGACGTCGAAACAGGCGCAAAGCCGGATCGCGGCCCCGACGTTTTGGGGAATGCCTGGTTGAAAAAGTGCGATGCGCATAATAAGCGAACCAACCACAAGGGCAGCAGGGGCTTTGCCGCGAATCGAAAGGACTTGCGGACTCGGTCCGCGCGTCCGATACGACGATCCGACCGCTGCCTTGTGGCGGAGATCCGTTAGCGGGTCGAGCAAGATATGGCGTCGAATGACGCTTCTCCAAGCCGGTCGCTTCCGCGGCGCGGCGGAATCGAAGGGTGACTTAAGGTGGCCGACACCGCCGTGGGCGCAACGACCGAGCCGGAACACGGGAGCGATCCCTCCCGGCGCGACTTCATTCACATCGCCGCGATCGCGGCCGCCGCGGGCGGCGGCGCGACCCTGGTGTGGCCGTTCATCGACCAGATGAACCCGTCCGCCGACACGCGGGCCCTGGCTTCGACCGAGTTCGACCTGACCAAGGTGGCCGAAGGCCAGCAGGTCACGGTCAAGTGGCGCGGCAAGCCCCTGTTCGTGCGTAACCGGACCAAGGCCGAGATCGCCAAGGCCGTGGCCGACGACAACGCTTCGATGAAGGATCCGGCCACGGACGCCTCGCGCGTGAAGCCGGGCAAGTCCAACTGGCTGATCGTCGGCGGCAACTGCACCCACCTGGGTTGCGTCCCGACCTTCGGCGGCGGCGAGTACGGTGGCTGGTTCTGCCCGTGCCACGGCTCGGTCTACGACACCTCTGGCCGTATCCGTAAGGGCCCCGCGCCCACGAACCTGGTGGTTCCGGAGTACGCCTTCCTCACCGACACCAAGGTCAAGATCGGCTAAGCGAAATGAGCGGACATTCGACCTATCAACCCAAGACCGGTATCGAGCGCTGGCTCGACGCCCGTCTGCCGATCATCCGTCTGGGCTACGACTCGTTCGTCGACTATCCCACGCCGCGGAACCTGAACTACTGGTGGACCTTCGGCGGCATCCTGTCGCTGTGCCTGGCCTCGCAGTTGATCACCGGCATCATCCTGGTGATGCACTACACGCCGAGCGCCGAGCACGCCTTCGCCTCCGTCGAGCACATCATGCGCGACGTGAACTACGGCTGGCTGATCCGCTACATGCACGCCAACGGCGCGTCGATGTTCTTCATCGCCGTCTACATCCACATGCTGCGCGGCCTCTACTACGGCTCCTACAAGGCGCCGCGTGAAGTGCTGTGGCTGCTGGGCTGCGTGATCTACCTGCTAATGATGGCGACCGCCTTCATGGGCTACGTCCTGCCCTGGGGCCAGATGTCGTTCCACGGCGCCGTCGTGATCACCAACCTGTTCGGCGCCCTGCCGCTGGTCGGCGAGAGCATCACCACCTGGCTGTGGGGCGGCTTCGCGGTCGACAACCCGACCCTGAACCGCTTCTTCTCGCTGCACTACCTGCTGCCCTTCATGATCGCGGGTCTCGTGATCCTGCACATCTGGGCCCTGCACGTGGTCGGCCAGAACAACCCGACCGGCGTCGATCCGAAGTCGAAGGCCGACACCGTCGCCTTCACGCCGTACGCCACGGTGAAGGACGGCTTCGCGATGAGCGTCTTCCTGATCCTCTTCGCCTTCTTCGTCTTCTACATGCCCAACGCCCTGGGCCACGCCGACAACTACGTCGAGGCCAACCCGCTGGTGACGCCGTCGCACATCGTTCCGGAATGGTACTTCCTGCCGTTCTACGCGATCCTGCGCGCCGTGCCGGACAAGCTGATGGGCGTGCTGGCCATGTTCGGCGCCATCGCCTGCTTGTTCGCCCTGCCTTGGCTGGACACCTCGAAGGTGCGCTCGATGCGCTACCGCCCGACCGCGAAGATCTACTTCGTGTTCTTCCTGGTGGCCTGCATCATCCTGGGCTTCTGCGGCGCCAAGCTGCCCGACGATCCGGTGATCCCGCACCTGACCACGTTCCAGCTGGGCGGTTCGGACCTGAACAGCTTCGTGTGGCTCAGCCGCGCCGCCTCGCTCTACTACTTCGCTTTCTTCCTGGTCGTGCTGCCGGTCCTGGGTCTGGTCGAAAAGACCCTGCCCGTGCCGGACTCGATCGCTTCGCCGGCCCTCTCGGCCGACGCTCATAAGGGTTGATCCCGATGCTCCGCAAACTCTCGGTTATCGCGGCGGCGGCGGGTCTCCTGGTCGTCGGCCTGGCCGGCCCGGCTCTCGCCAACGGCGGGGCCCTGCCGGCCAAGGAAGTGCACTGGTCGTTCGAAGGCCCGTTCGGCAAGTTCGACCAGGCCCAGCTGCAGCGCGGCTACAAGGTCTATCGCGAAGTCTGCGCGGCCTGCCACTCGATGAAGCTGGTCGCCTTCCGGAACCTCGGCGACAAGGGTGGTCCGTTCTTCAACGAGAAGTACCCGAACTCGAACGACAACCCGTGGGTCAAGGCGATCGCCAAGGACTACGAGGTCAACGACATCGACGGTGAGACCGGCGACGCCATCAAGCGCCCGGCCACCAGCGCCGACCGCTTCCCGGCGCCGTTCGCCAACGAAGCCGCGGCCCGCGCCTCGAACGGCGGCGCCCTGCCGCCGGACATGTCGCTGCTGGCCAAGGCCCGCGAAGAAGGCCCGGCTCACATCTATTCGGTGGTGACCGGCTATGTGGCGGCTCCGGCGGGCCTGAAGGTTCCGACGGGCGGTCACTACAACCAGTACTTCCCCGGCGACCTGTCGTCGGCCTGGTCGGGCGATCACAAGCACGTCCCGCCGGGCGGCTTCATCGCCATGGCTCCGCCGCTGAAGGATGGCCTGGTCACCTTCGACGACGGCACCAAGTCGACCGTCGACCAGCAGGCCAAGGACGTCTCGGCGTTCCTGATGTGGGCCGCCGAGCCCAAGCTGGAAGAGCGCAAGCAGACCGGCTTCGCCGTTCTGATCTACCTGCTGCTCCTCTCGGGCCTGCTGTACGCCAGCTACAAGACCGTCTGGAAGAACGAGTCGCACTGAGCCTGCCTAAGCAGGCTCAGCCCAAAAGGTGGAGCGCGTTAGCGCGCTCCGGGCGGCGATCTTCCAGCGCTGAACATGGAAGGGCCCGGTGGAAACACCGGGCCCTTTTTCTTGAGCGCCAAACCCCTCGTCATCGCGGCCGAAGCGAAGCGTAGAGCCGGGACCCAGGGGCAACAGCGGTGCGCCGGCTCCTGGGCCCCGGATCGGCCCTACGGGCCGTCCGGGATGACGAGGGTTATGGATGGTGGGCCAGCTACACCTCCAACCGCCAGCAGATCAGCGGCCCGTCCTCTCCGTCGACCCGCTCGCCCACGGCCCGGAAACCGTTGCGGCTCAGCACCGCCTGCGAGGCGGGGTTGTCGATCGAGGTCTCCGCCGTCAGGGCCAGCACGCGGTCGTCCGCCCGAGCCCAGGCGGCCAGTTCAGCGACGGCCCGAGTGGCGACGCCCTTGCCCCGCCGAGTGGGCGCGACGCCGTAGCCGATCCGCAGGGAGCGGTCGGTCAGGTCCAGCGTGTCGACGGGCGAGATCAGGCCGACGATCTCGCCGTCCTCCACCATCATCCAGGCGGACGGGCTGAAGGTCTCGCGGATGCGGTCGGCGAGTTCGGCCAGCATGGCCAGCACCTCCGGGGGCGCTAACGGACTGTCGCACAGGCGATAGGGATCAGGCGCCTCGCCGCGCAGCAGGGCGGCGAAGTGTTCGGTCTTGGCTTCGATGAGCATCAAAAGTCTCGGCTTTGGAAAAGCGCGCTGGGATCAGTGCGATGGGCCGAGCGGCGGCGTCAGGCGCGTGGGCTCGCGTCGCCGCTGCGGCGGCTGTGCGTGATGGCGACGACGATCAAAGGCGCTCTCCTGCGTCTGAGTTTTCAGCCTTACGGCCTCACGGCGCGACCGACAAGGTTCGGGCGTCGGCGGCGAGGCGCAGGCGGTGGCGGGCCCAGAGACCGGTGCCCAGGGTTCCGGCCACGCCCTCGGGCAGGTCCTCGGCCAAGGCGGCGGGAACGTTTTCGGCCAGGACCCCGCCGATCGACAGCGCGCGCAACCGGGCCGGCGCCTTGTGGCGCGCGTTCGGATCCAGCTTGCCGCTGGCCGCCGCGCCCCGCGTCGACAGGCGCGCCATGGCCAGGGAGGCGGTATCGATCGCGAAGGCGCCGCGCAGGGCCGTGGGGCCGTCGCTGACGGCCGCGGCGATGGTCGGCAGGCCATCGACCACCTCGACCGGCAACACGACCTGCCGGCGGGCGCGCCAGGGCTGGTCGATGCGCACCCGGCAGTGGGCGAAGTCGATCTCGACGCTGTGGCCGGCCAGGACGTCCATGCCAATGACGCCGGCGATTGGGGTGACGAAGCCCGCGCCCCGCGCGTCGAGGTCGGCGACCTTGACTGACACGGCCGGCGCCTTCAGGCCGGCGATCTCGACCGGCAGGATCAGCTCCGGCTCGGTGATGCCGGCCATCTGGGCCTTGGTCTCGTGCAGCAGGGTGCGCGGCGCCGAGAGGTCGACGACATAGTCGCCGGCCATGTCGGCGATCACGGCCGGGACGATGACCGCGCCGTTCTCGAACCAGCACTTGGCTTCGCCGGCCCGCGCGGCGCCGGCGAGGGCCAGGGGCAGGACGAGACTCAGGGCCAGGACTGGGACGCAACGACGCATGGCGAAATCCTAGCTCAGCCGTGACGGTTGCGCGACGCCTCTCGACAAACGCCGTTACGCGTCCCCATCCTGCCGACCTATCGGGGCAGGAGGGGCGACGATGTCGGACGGGCATGATCCGGAGCACGAGGCGAGCCGGCGGCTGGATGCGTTCGTCGACGCGGCCTTCGCCTTTTCGGTCACCTTGCTGATCATCGCCAGCGCCGAGCAGACGGCCAGTATCGCCGACCTGTGGCGCGCCTTGGGCCGGATCCCGGCCTCGCTGGGGGCCTTCACCCTGGTCGTCATGTTCTGGATGGCCTATCGCGAGTTCGGCCGGCTGGTGCCGCGCCGCGACACGCTGTCGACCCTCAACGCCCTGGCCATCGTCTTCACGGTGCTGATCTACGTCTTCCCGCTGCGGATGCTGATCGAGTCCGGCTTCGTCTGGCTCTCGCGCGGCCTCCTGGGCGGGACCGAGATCATCCGCACGCTCGGGGATCTGCGCGATCTCTTCCGCATCTACGGCGTCGGCTTCGCGATCCTGGCGGGGCTGTTCGCGGCGCTCTATCTGCGACCGCTGCGGCGACCCGAGGCGTTCGGTGTCACGGCCGAGAACCAGCTCCCGATCCGCATCAGTTTCGAGGTCTGGACCATCTCGGCCGTCGCCGGCGTGGTCTCGGCGGGCCTGACCTTCGGGCCGATGGCCAAGGCGCCGTGGTTGCCGGGCTTCGCCTATTGGCTGATCCCCCTGGCCATCTGGCTGCGCGAGCCGGTGCGCCGCCTGCTCACGCGCAGGCCTCAGGTTGACGAAAAGAACTTTGCATAACAAAGTATAGGCGACATCCGGGACGCCATGCGGCGTTCCCAGGGGAGGATCGCCATGACCCGCAAGCTACTCGTCTCCATCGCCACGGCCGCCGTCGTCGTCTTTTCGGCCGGCGCGGCCTTGGCCCAGATGCCGCCGGACCCCGCGCCGCGCATCGCCGCCCAGGCCGAGGCGATGAAGAAGCTGGCGGTCATGGACGGCGTCTGGCGCGGTCCGGCCTGGACCTTGACCCCGAGCGGCAAGCACGAGCTGACCCAGACCGAGCGCATCGGCCCGTTGCTGGGCGGCTCGATCAAGGTGGTCGAGGGGCGCGGTTACAACGCCGACGGCTCGACCGGCTTCAACGCCTTCGGGGTGATCTCGTTCGAGCCCGCGACTGGCGTCTATGCCTTCCACTCCTACGCCATGGGCCAGGCGGGCGACTTCAAGCTGACGCCGACGGCCGACGGTTACATCTGGGAGATCCCGGCCGGGCCGATGACCATCCGCTACACCGCCGTGATCAAGGACGGCGCCTGGCGCGAGATCGGCGAGCGGGTGATGGACGGCCGCCCGCCGGTGCAGTTCTTCGAGATGAACCTCAAGCGGGTCGGCGACAGCGCCTGGCCGACGGCGGGCGCCATCTCGCCGAAATAGGGACTACGGGCAGGCCTGGGTCGGGGCGCCGTAGCGGGCGTGGATCGCCTTGGGCGCCGCGCCGCCCAGCTGGATGACCGTCATGTGGTCGTACTCGCAGTCGGTCAGGGTCTCGGGCGCGGTGTCGCCCAGGGCCCGGGCGATGTCGGTATAGGTGTTGCTGTGGCCGACGATCAGCACCGTGGCGTCCTTGGGGGCCTTGCGGGCCTCGTCGGCGACGCGCTGGGCGTGGGCGGCCACGCCGCCGTCGAGAGCGACCGGCAGGATCTTGAGCCCGGCCGCGTCGGCGGTGGGCTGACCGGTCTGCTGGGTGCGCTTGAGCGGGGTGGCCAGCACCACGCTGACCTTGGCGCCGGACAGGCTGGCGGCCAGGGCCTTGGCGCGCGCCTGGCCAAGCTCTGACAGGTCAGGGTCGCCGTTGGGCGAGACCTTCTCGCCGTGGCGGACGATGACGACGGTCTGGGCCAAGGCCGGGGTCGCGGCGAGCAGCAGGGACAGGGTGAGGGCGGTCAGTGAACGGATCATGCGGGGAGCCTATGCGGCCCGCCGCTCACGCTCAAGCCTCGGCCTTGGTTCCGCCCGAGCGCTGGAACAGCTGCAGGGTCCGTAGCAGCGACAGGCGGGCGCTGTCGGCATGGTGGCCGCTGGGCGCCACGAAGGCGTGCCCTGCATCGTAGAGATAGATCGGCAGGTCCGGATGGGCGTCGCGGATCGCGTCGACGTCGGTCATCGGGATCATGGCGTCGGTCTTGCCGAAATGCAGGATGGTCGGGACCTTCGGCGTCTCGTCGCGATAGGCCACGATGTCGCCGCCGTAGAAGGCCGCCACGGCTTGCAGGCGCTCGCAGCGACAGGCCGCCAGCCAGGCCGTGGTGCCGCCGTAGCAGAAGCCCATGGCGAACACCGGCCCCTCCATCGCGTCGATGGCCGCCTGGACGCGGGGCAGGGTGGAGACGCCCCAGCCGGTCAGCTTGCCCATGGCCATGCGGTCGTCGAGGATCGCCGGCTCAGTATCCTGGATGGGGAACGCGGCGTCGGCCGCGTCCATCAGGCTGGGCGCGATGACCTCATAGCCCTGCTCGGCCAGGGTGTCGGACAGCTGGCGGATGTGGGGCGTGACGCCCCAGATCGCGTGCAGCATGACGATACCCCCGCGCCGGGCTTCCCGGGCGGGGGCGTGGTAGGCGGCGAACGGAGCGCCCCCGCGTGCGGCGAGGGCGATCCGCTGACCTTGAAAACCGTCGGTCACGTGGACCTTACGACTTCTTGGCCAAGGTGCAGGGCAAGCGGCTGTTGGGGTCGGTCGAGCAGGCGGCCGCCAGCAGGCGGGCGGTCGACTTGGGCTGCGGCTTGTCGATGACGAAGCCAGCGCCTTCCTTGCAGGCGACCTCGTAGCGGCCGATCGGCGGATTGCCGCCGCCGCCCAAATAGGTGGCGTCGGACACGGTGCACTTGGCGCCGATCTTCTTCACCAGAGCCTGGGGACCGGCCATGTTGCCGACATTGGCGCGCAGCCGGCAGGTGGCCATGGTGCCCTTGCCCAGCCCCTTGGGCGCGGCCTTGGCTGAGGCCTGGATGGCGATGCAGTCGTAGGCGGTGATGCCTTCGGACGTTCTGGTGACCATCCAACCGAAGTCGTCGCGGCAGGCCACCTCGTAGGTGGAGCCCTTTTTCGAGTCGCTGACGATGGCCGCGTCCTTGGTGTCACAGGTCACACCGGCCTCGGCCAGCAGATTGCCGGCCTTTGTGACGACCAGCGGGTTGCCGGACTCGCGGAAGCCCTGGCCGCTGGATTCGGCATTCAAGATGCGCTGGCCGAAGTTGGGATCGACCATCGCCGGCGTTTCGCTGAGCGCGGCGCCGGCCTTCTGCAAGCTGGTCTGGGCCGTCGCAGCGCCGGCCGCGAGCGCGCAGGTCAGCGCGAGGGCCATAAATACGGGTTTCATCGGAAACTCCCCTCTCTCCATGCTCGCGAGAGTACAACCTCAGGCGATGGTGTCGAGCGGTCCGCGTCGAACCGGGTCAGATCCGAGACAAGAACAGCGCCAGGGTGCGTTCCCGAGCCAGTTCGGCGTCGGCGGGGTCAGAATCTGGTCGGCCGTCATTGTTGAAGCCGTGGCCGCTCGCTTCGTAGATGTGGACCGGCGTCTCGGGATGGGCGGCCGCGATGGCGGCCTTCACGTCGTCCGCGGGGATATGCTGGTCCTTGCGGCCCAGATGGACGATGACCGGGCAGGACAGCTTGAACTTGGCCATGCCCGCGACCTGGCCGCCATAGTAGCTGGAAGCCGCCGACAGGCCCTCGCAACGCGACGCCGCCAGCCAGGCCATGGTCCCGCCATAGCAGTAGCCGACCACGAACACTGGGCCGCGCGCCCGCAGGAAGTCGATGCAGGCCTGGACATCGCCCATGGCGTTGTCGGGGCCGTTGGCCACGGCCAACTCGCGGCCGCGCGCGAAGCCAGCCTCGTCGTGCAGGGCGGTGAAGCTCTTCTGGCCGCGATCGAACATCGACGGGGCCACCACCTCGAAGCCGCGCGCGGCCCAGCGGGCCACGTCCTCGTGGACATACCGGTCCAGGCCGAAGATCTCCTGGATCACGATCACGCCGCCCTTGCGCGCGCCATCCGGCTGAGCGTGCAATGCTTCGAACGCGAAGCCGTCGTGGGCGGCGGTCAGGGTGATCGTATCGGCCATGCAGGGGGCTCCCCAACGAGAAACGGCCGGGGCGTTTCCGCTCCGGCCGCTTGATGATCTTGGCGCCTAGACGTTGAAGCGGAAGTGCATCACGTCGCCGTCCTTGACGACGTAGTCCTTGCCTTCGGCCCGCATCTTGCCGGCTTCCTTGGCGCCGTTCTCGCCGCCCAGCTTGACGAAGTCGTCATAGGCGATGGTTTCGGCGCGGATGTAGCCCTTCTCGAAGTCGGTGTGGATGACGCCGGCCGCCTGCGGGCCGGTGTCGCCGACGTGGATGGTCCAGGCGCGGGCTTCCTTGGGGCCGACCGTGAAATAGGTCTGCAGGTCCAGGAGCTTGTAGGCTTCGCGGATCAGGCGGTTCAGGCCGGGTTCTTCCAGGCCGAGGGTCTCGAGGAACTCGGTGCGCTCCTCGGCGTCCAGCAGGGCGATCTCGCTCTCGATCTGGGCCGAGATGACCACCGACTTGGCGTTGTCCTTGGCGGCGCGTTCGGCGACCAGGTCGCTGTACTTGTTGCCCTTGTCCGCCGAGCCTTCGTCGACATTGCAGACATAGAGGGCCGGCAGCGAGGTCAGCAGCTGCAGCATGTGCCACGCCTTCTCGTCGTCGGCGTCGATCTTGGCGGCGCGGGCCGGGCGGCCCTCGCGCAGCAGGGCCAGGGCGATGTTGGCCAGGCGCAGGGTATTGGCGCTTTCCTTGTCGGCGCCGACCTTGGCGCGCTTCTCCAGGGCGGGGACGCGCTTTTCCAGGCTTTCCAGGTCGGCCAGCATCAGCTCCATCTCGATGATCTCGAGATCGCTGATCGGGTCGATGCGGCCTTCGACGTGGACGATGTCGCCGTCCTCGAAGCAGCGGGCGACGAAGGCGACGGCGTCGCAGTCGCGGATATTGGCCAGGAACTGGTTGCCCAGGCCTTCGCCCTTGCTCGCGCCGCGCACCAGGCCGGCGATGTCCACGAAGGTGATCCGGGCGGGAATGATCTCTTTCGAACCGGCGATCTTGGCCAGGGCGTCCAGGCGCGGCTCGGGCACCGCGACCTCGCCGGTGTTGGGCTCGATCGTGCAGAACGGATAGTTGGCGGCCTGGGCCGACGCCGTCTGGGTCAGGGCGTTGAACAGGGTGGACTTGCCGACGTTGGGCAGGCCGACGATGGCGACTTTAAGGGCCATGGAACTCTCGTGGATTTCGTTGGGCGGGCGATTAGCACGGATGGCCGGGAAAGGCGAACCAGCCCCGGTCGCTCGGACCCCTTGCACGAACTGTAACAAGACCCGATATCGATCGGCGAAAGGAGCTCCCATGAGCATTCGACCCGTTGTGAAGATCGTGAAGGGCGTGCCCGCCTCGGATGGCGACGGCGTGCGCCTGACCCGCATGCTGGGCACGGCGGAAGCCCAGATGTTCGACCCGTTCCTGATGCTGGACTGTTTCGACAACGACCAGGCGTCCGACTACATGGGCGGTTTCCCCGACCATCCGCATCGTGGCTTCGAGACCGTGACCTATATGCTGGAAGGCCGGATGCGGCACCGCGACAACACTGGGCGCGAAGGCGTAATCGGGCCGGGCGGCATCCAGTGGATGCGGGCCGGCAAGGGCATCGTCCATTCCGAGATGCCGGAGCAGGCGCAGGGCCGCATGCGCGGCTTCCAGCTTTGGGTGAACCTGCCCGCCAGGCTGAAGATGAGCGAGCCCGGCTATTCGGAATTCGAAAGCGACGCCATCCCGGTCGAGGCCCGCGACGGCGGGGTTTCGGTCAAGGTGATCTCGGGTGTCACGGATGCCGGAACCGCTGGTCCGATCGGCGGCGGCGCGGTCGACGCGCTCTATTTCGACGTCGTGCTGCCCGCCGGGACGCGGTTCGAGGAGCCTGTCGGCGACGACCGCAACGCCATGCTGGCGGTCTATGAGGGCCAGGTCCGGGTGTCGGGCGGCAAGGTCGAGGCGCTGTCGGGCGTCTTCCTGGGCAAGGGCGACAAGGTGGTGGTCGAGGCGATCACCGACGCGCGGGTCTTGCTGCTGGCCGGCCGTCCGATCGAGGAGCCGGTGTTCTGGCACGGTCCGTTCGTGATGAACTCGCGCGAGGAGATCGTGCAGGCGTTCGAGGATTTCAGGGCGGGGCGGTTCTAGGCCGCCTTCTCACCAGGCGGGAGCGCGCGTCAGGTGGCCAGGCGATGTTTGAGCATCGTCAGCGTGGCGATGAGCCCGTGCTCTGACCACTCATAGGCGATCGACCCGCCCAGCTGCGCCGACATGCCCCGGGTGACCAGCTTGCTGCCGAATCCTCCAGGACCCTCCGGGGCGGTGACCGGCGGTCCGCCGCGCTCGGTCCAGACCACGAGGACTTCATGGTCCTGGGCCGTGCATGAGACATCCAGCGTGCCGGCCGCGACCGACAGCGCCCCGTACTTCAGCGAGTTCGTGGCCAGTTCGTGGATGACCAGGGCCAGGGTGGTCGCCGAGGCCTCCCCTACGCCCATCCGGGGGACGGACACGCGGATACGGCCGCTGAAGGCGCCCAGGTCGTCATAGGGCGTGAGAAGGACAGAAATCAGATCGCCCAGAAGCGCGGCCTTGCCCTCCTGGCCGGGAATGGGGCGAACAAGGTCGTGAGCCCGGCCCAGGGAGGTGAGGCGCTCCGTCAGCTCGCGGGCCATTTCCGTGGTCGTTTCGGTCGAGCGCGAGGTGATCGCGGTCAGGGCCGAGGCGATTGTCAGGAGGTTCTTGACCCGGTGGCTCATCTCGCCGGCCAGAAGCTCGTTGGCCTCCTCGGCCTGCTTGCGGCCGGTGACGTCGAGAAAGACCCCGACCATGACACGGCCGATCATGCCCGCGTCATCGCCCTGTCCCCGGGCCGAGATCCACCGGACATCGTCCTGGATCAGGATGCGAAAGTCGATTTCATAGGCCCCGACCAGCCCGCGCGTCGCCGCGAAGGCGGCGCGAACCCGGTCGCGATCCGCCGGATGGATGTGGGCTGAGAGGTCTTCGAAACGCACCGCCGTCGTGACCGGAACGCCCCACAGGTCGTAGCCCGGTTCGTCCATGATCAGTTGATCTGTGTCGACATTCCACGACCAGAGGGCGACGCCCGCGGCCTCGAGCGCCCGTCGAAGCTGCTTGGTGTCCCAGACTTGCGGGGCGGACTCGGAAGCGGACAAGGCCTGGCGCTCCGGGCTGGGGAATAGACCAGTATCACGTCGCCGAGGCGGCCCGGGAAATATCGCTCGGCGCGACCGCCATGACGCGCGGCCGCCGGCCGCCTAGCCGTTGACCGCCGCCGCCGCGAAGTCCCGCCAGCCCTTGGCCTCCTTGCGGAAGTGGCTGTGGGTCTTGGAGAGACGCCTGTCGATCTCGGCCAGCTTGGCCCGCGCCTCGTCCCCACGGCCCATGCGGGCCAGGAACACCGTGTAGCGCGCGATGCCCTCGAAGCCCGGATAGTGGTCGGCGGCCCAGGCCAGGGCGGTGTCGGCCTGCTCCTCGCGGCCCAGGGCGTGATAGACGCGGCCCAGGGCGAGCATGGTGTGGGGCGTGCGGCCGGCGGTGGGCTGCTCGCCCAGCTTTTCCAGCAGCGGCAGGGCTTCGCCCGGACGGTTCAGCTCGATCAGGGCGTTGGCCCGGCCCAGCAGCAGCTGGGCGTCGTCGGCGTACATGCCCGTCAGGCTGTCGGCATACAGGGCTTCGGCCTCGGCGTGCTTGCCAAGCTCGGTGGCCGCCACCGCCATGCGGACGCGGTTGGCCACCGTCGGCGCGTCGTCGACGGCGCGGGCGGCCTCGCGGTACTCGCGTTGCGGATCGATGGCCTTGCGCGCGGCCTGGCCCATCTTCTGGGCCGTGCGACCGCCGAACAGGGCGGGGGCGACGATGGCGATGAAATAGACGAGCCCGCCGACCGGCTGGAACGCCAGGATGATCCACAGCCAGTACATCTGCTGGCCCGTACGGACCACGTGGACGCACAGGGCGATGGCGATCAGGAGCGACAGGCCGAGCAACGGCAGCGGAAGCGAGAACATCAACGAACCCCGGACTCTACTTTCGGTCTTTGTCGCGGCGACGCGCGGTCGTCAATCTTCCTTGGACGGTTTCCTCGGATCCGCCTTCGGCGCGGGCGCCAGGCGCATGACCTCGGCCTGGAAGCGCTCGTCGTCGCCGACGGCGGCGAAGGGCAGGGCGTCGGCCAGGGCGTCCAGCATCGGGTCCAGCCACTGGTGCTCGACCTTGTGGAAGTCGCCCAGCACGTAGTGCATGACCGCGTCCTTGTGGCCTGGATGGCCCACGCCGATGCGGCCGCGGCGGAAGGCGTCGCCGACCTGGCTGGTCACCGAGCGGATGCCGTTGTTGCCCGCCGCCCCGCCGCCGGCCTTCATGCGGAAACGCCCTGGGGCCATGTCGATCTCGTCGTGGAAGACGATGACGTCGCTGGGCGCCAGCTTGAAGAACTTCATGGCCTCGCCCACGGCGCGGCCGCTCTCGTTGTAGTAGGTCTTGGGCTTGAGCAGCAGCAGCTTGACCGGGCCGTCCGGGGTCGAGACCTGGCCGTCGCAGGCCAGGCCCTGGAAGCGGGCGCGCCACGGGGCCGTGCCCCACTTCCGCGCCAGGGCGTCGACGGCCATGAAGCCGACGTTGTGGCGGTTCTTCTCGTACTTGGGCTCGGGATTGCCCAGGCCGGCGAGGATCAGCATGTCTGTTCCCAATTGATGAGACCCTGCGTCCTTCGAGGCCTGCTGCGCAGGCGCCTCAGGATGAGGAACTCTGTACGGACTCCCTCATCCTGAGGCGCGCGCTCCTGAGCGCGCCTCGAAGGACGCATGGTGTCGCCAAACGAAAACGGGCGGACCCGAAGGCCCGCCCGTCTCTTAGATCGGTTCGGTCACGGGACCGAGAGGCGATTAGCCTTCGGTCGTGGTGTCGCCGGCGCCCGACTGGGCGGCCGACGAGGCCTTGACGTTGGCGATCACGAAGTCGCGGTCCATGGCCGGCTTCACGCCTTCCGGAAGCTTCACTTCCGAGATGCGGATCACGTCGCCGATGTCGTGGTTGGCCAGGTCGATGACCAGCTCTTCCGGGATCTTGTCGGCCGGGCAGGCCAGCTCGACGGTGTGACGGATCACTTCCAGCGTGCCGCCCTTCTTCAGGCCGACCGAGGTTTCGTGGTTCTTGAAGTGCACCGGCACTTCGATCTTGATCAGCTGGTTCTCGTCGACGCGGTACAGGTCGAAGTGGATCGGCTCGTCGGTGACCGGGTGGAACTGGATCGCCTTGGCGATGACCGATTGCTTGTCGTCGCCGTGTTGCAGCGTGACCAGGTGGCCCAGCAGCTTGCCGGTGTACAGCGACTTGCGGAATTCATTGGCGCGGACGGCGATGCCGACCGGATCCTTGCCGCCGCCGTACAGGACGCCGGGGATCTTGCCTTCGCGACGGACCGCGCGGGCCGCGCCGGTGCCGGTGTTTTCGCGAACTTCAACGTTCAGGACGATCTCGACCATGGTCATATCTCTCTGGAGAGCCGGATGCTCTCGAAGGTGGCCCATCGCACAAGACTGGATTGCCTGGCTCGACGGCGCCTTTTTGGGGTCGCGCTACATACACAAAAGGGCCGGGCGACGCAACGCCCGGCCCTTTCGGTTCGAATTTCGCGGAAAATCAGCTCTTCTTGGCGGCCGGCTTCGCCGCGGCCTTCTTGGCCGGGGCCTTCTTGATCACCGCTTTCTTGACCGGCTCGACCTTCGGGGGCGGCGGCGGTTCGGGCGGCAGGCTGGCGCCGGCGGCCTTCACCATGCAGGCGCCGGTATCCATCAGGATGTGCTGGCCCAGGCAGAAGACGTCCTCGTAGTGCGGCTTGGACACGGCCAGGCACTGGTAGAGGTTCAGCTTGGCCATGTTCAGGCAGCTGGCGGTGCCCGGGTCGTTGGCGATGCCGTCGATGTAGCTGAGGTTGTTGTCGCCCGCCGCGCCCAGGGCGGCCAGGGCGGCCACGGCCAGGCCGCGGATCACGACGGGCTGGTAGGGACCGGGCGCCGCGCGGGGCGTCAGGCCCAGCGACTGGCCGCCGGTCGAGGCCAATTGCAGCACGGCGACATCGGTGCTCTCGGCCAGGGCCGGGCTTGTCGACAGCGACTTGGCCGCGGCCAGGCGTCCGTCGCGATCGGTCACCGTGGCCTTGGACCAGGTCGCCTTCTGCACGTCATAGGCGGCCTGCTTCACGGCCTTGCCGGTCATGTAGACCTTCAGACCATCGTTGCCGAGCGTATCGATGATCAGGCCCGCGGCGCTGTCGGCGCCCTTGAACACGGTGGCGTAGGACGGGTTGGAGAAGATGTTGTTGATCATCTCCTGGCGCTGGGTCGGGTTGTTGGCGACCTCGCGCACCGAGGCGACGAAGGTCGGATCCTGCAGGGCCAGGACGGCGGCATAGGCCACCGCGCCGCTCATCAGCGACTTGGACTCGTAGGCCGCGCCGACTTTCAGCGAGGCCTGGATCTGCTCGCCGTCGGCGAAGGTCGGCGAGACGGCGCCGGCGCGGGCCATGTAGCCGCGGAAGGCGCTGGCGCGCTCGACGATCTTGGCCGACAGGGTGATCGGCGGCGGCGGCGGCGGAGCCTGGACGACCGGCGGCGGCGGGGGAGGCGGCGGGGAGCTACACGCCGCGACCATCGCGGCCAGCGCCACGGCGGCCGTCATCAGGACGGCGCGCGTACGCGGAAAGGAACGCATTTCGAGAACTTCCCCATCAAGTCTAGGCCGGCAAACGCCGGACGGCGCGCATAGCAGCCCCGGCGGGCGAGATTGTGACTGTCGCCCCGTTAACCAGACTTTTACAAGCGTGGCCGTGGCCGGGCGACGAAAGCGCCCCCGGCTTTCAGCTGTCACGCTCTAGTCGAACAGCTTCGACACCGACTCTTCGTTGGCGATCCGGCGGATGGCCTCGCCGATCAGCGGGGCGCACGAGACGTAGCGGATCTTCGGGCAGGCCCTGGCCTGGTCCGAGGCCTCGATCGAGTCGGTGACCACCAGCTCGGTCAGCACCGAATTGGCGACGCGGTCGGCCGCGGCGCCCGACAGGACGCCGTGGGTGATGTAGGCGCTGACCGACTTGGCGCCGTGGCTCATCAAGGCCTGGGCGGCGTTGCACAGGGTGCCGGCCGAGTCGGCGATGTCGTCGAACAGGATGCAGCGACGGTCCTTCACGTCGCCGATGATGTTCATGACTTCCGACTGGCCCGGACCCGAGCGACGCTTGTCGACGATGGCCAGGTCCGCGTCGTCCAGGCGCTTGGCCAGGGCGCGGGCGCGCACCACGCCGCCGACGTCCGGCGACACGACCATCAGGTCGTCGCCCATCGCGTAGTGCCGGCGGATGTCCTCGGCCATCAGGCGCGAGGGCAGCAGGTTGTCGGTCGGGATGTCGAAGAAGCCTTGGATCTGGCCGGCGTGCAGGTCCATGGTCAGGACGCGGTCGGCGCCCGAGCGGGTGATCAGGTTGGCCACCAGCTTGGCCGAGATCGGCGTGCGGCCGCCGGTCTTACGGTCCTGGCGGGCATAGCCGAAATAGGGAAGCACGGCGGTGATCCGCTTGCCCGACGCGCGCTTCAGGGCGTCGATGCAGATCAGCAGCTCCATCAGGTTGTCGTTGGCCGGGTAGCTGGTCGACTGGATGACGAAGACGTCCTCGCCCCGCACGTTCTCGTCGATGGTGACGAACACCTCGAGGTCGGCGAACCGGCGCACCTGGGCGCGGGTCAGCGGCATGTCGAGATATTCCGCGATCGCCTGGGACAGCGGGCGGTTGGAGTTGCCGGACAGCAGCTTCATGGGGATCTCGGTGTGGGGGTCGCCGTTGCCGGGCCTTCTAGCAGCCGACAGCCGGGCGGCAAGACCTTAACGGCAAGACTCTCCAGCTTCCGTGTCCGGAGCGTCGCCCGCGTGGTTTCGGCGCCGCATGAACCCGTCAGGCTTCCAGGCTGATCGCCGACAGCAGGCGACCATAATCGCCCTCGCCGTTCAGGAAGGCGCGGCGGTTGGAGAAGAACCACTCCTCCTCGGTCCGAGTGTCGCGACCGACCCACTCGCGGCGCTCGACGCCGGCGGTGTCCAGCCGGTCCAGCACGAAGGCGGGCAGGTCGAAGAAGCGCTTGTCCTCGGTGGCGCCCGGCTTGAAGAACCGGCCCGAGCCGGGGCAGTCAGCCTCGAACCGATGCAGGAACTCGAGACCCACCTCGTACGACTTGGGGCCGATGCAGGGGCCGACGACGCCGGTCATGCGGGCGGGATCGGCGCCCAGCTCGACCATGCAGTCGACGGCCGCCTGGACGATGCCGTCCAGGGCCCCGCGCCAGCCGGCGTGGGCGGCCGCCACGATGCGGGCCTCGGGATCGACCAGCAGCACCGGCGCGCAGTCGGCCGCCAGGGCGCCGCAGATCACGCCGGGCGTCCGGGTCACCACCGCGTCGCCTTGCGGCCGCGCGTCGCCCCACGAGCCGTCGGCCTTGATCGCGATGGTCGAGTGGATCTGGTAGCAGGTGTTCAGGTCTTCCGGATCCTCGCCGAACCAGCGGGCGGCGCGGGCGCGGTTCTCGACCACGTCGGACGTGTCGTCCTTGCTGCCGCGCCCGACATTCAGGCTGTCATAGATCCCCGTCGAGACCCCGCCCTTGCGCGTGAAGAAGGCGTGCTTGATCCCCGGCAGGCTGGCCAGCAGGGGCGACTGGATCGTGGGCAGGTCGGGCTTCTTCTTCATGTCGCGTCCTCGAAGAGGGGGGGCGAAAGGTCGGGCGCGCACAGGCAAGCGACCTTGAACAGAGCGCCCATCTGCGCCTCTCCGATCAGACGATCAAGCTGTCTTGCGACCTGTTCGGCGCGATCGGGCCGCGCGGCCGCCAGGGCCTGGGCGCGGGCCTCGATTCCGAGGGCGCGCAGGAACGCGGCCTGGCTCAGGATCGGCCCCGCCTTCGCGCCGGTTTCCCGCGCGGCGGCGACCACCGAAGGGAAGTCGGCCCAGACGGTCAGATCGGCCAGGCCGGCGGTCTTCAGCGGGTCGACCTTGGCGTGGTTCCGCAGCGCCTGCAGCGTATCGCCGGCCTCGGGCGCGTCGCGGCCGTAGTCGATCAGCAACGCCGCGCCGCCGTCGGTGACCAGGCGGTGGGCGATGTCCGAGGCGAGGGCGGCCTGGGCGGGGGAGGATTCCACGACGGCGCCGGGTTCCAGCTCCTCCCCCCCGCGGGGGAGGTGGTCCGTAGGACCGGAGGGGGAAGGGGCTGAGCCGGTAGAACTTCCCCCTCCGGTCGCTGCGCGACCACCTCCCCCGCTGGGGGGAGGATTGATGGCCCGCAACCCAAACGCCAACGCCCCGTCAGCGCCCAGCCCCACGACCCGCTCGGCCCAGCCGGTTTCGGTCCGCACGAACTGGCGCGCCGGCAGGCAGTCCAGGAGCTCGTTGGCCACCAGGATCATCGGCGCGCCGCCGGGGACCTCGTCCAGTCGACCGACCCAGCGTGGGCCCTCGCCCAGCCGCTCAGCCTGTTTCGCGCGAAGGGGCTCGGACACCTCGACCAGCCACACCTGCGCCGCCGCCAGGAACGCCGGCTCCAGCTTGCCCGCGCGTAGCAGGTCGCTCATCAGCGTGCCGTCGCCCGGCCCCATCTCGACCAGGCTGAACGGCGCCGGCCGGCCCATGCGGGTCCAGGTCTCGATCGCCCACAGGCCGATGAGCTCGCCGAACATCTGGCTGACCAGGGGCGCGGTGATGAAGTCGCCACCGGCGCCCAGATCAGGCCGCGTGGCGTAGTAGCCGTCGCGCGGGTCGTGCAGGCAGCGGGTGAAGAACTCGGGGACGCCGATCGGCCCGTCCTGGGCGATCTGCGCCTTCAGGCGATCAAGCAGGCTCATGAGCCCCATTGTTCTGCGTGGGGGTCTTCGGTTCGCGCAGCGACGTCCACAGCAGCCAGGCGCCGATCAGGATCATCGGCGTCGACAGCAGCATCCCCATGGTCAGGCCGAACGGGAAGTCCGGCATGCCGTGGTCGGGGTTGCGGACGTTCTCCAGCGACAGCCGGAACAGGCCGTAGGCCAGCAGGAAGGTGGCCACCAGCGCGCCGCGCCGCTGCAGCCACTTCAGGCGATAGACCGCGAAGGCCAGGATCGCCAGCAGCAGCACGCCTTCCAGTCCGGCCTCGTAGAGCTGGCTGGGATGGCGCGGCGCCTCGCCGGCGGGACAGATTCCGCCGGTCGCTGCGCGGATGGTGTTGTTGCAGAAGACGACGCCGAACGGGCCGTCGGTCGGCCGGCCCCACAGCTCGCCGTTGATGAAGTTGGCGACGCGGCCGAACAGCAGGCCCAGTGGCGCGACGGGGGCGATCAGGTCGCCCAGCCTGAGGACGTCGATCCGGTTGCGGCGGGCGAACAGGGCGATCGCCGCGCAGACGCCCAGGAAGCCGCCGTGGAACGACATGCCGCCTTCCCAGATCTTGAAGACGTCCAGCGGGTGGCTGGCCAGCCAGGTGCGCTGGTCGGGGTTCAGCAGCATGTAGAACAGGATATAGCCGAGGCGCCCGCCGACGATGATGCCCAGGGTGATCCACAGGATCAGGTCGTCGATCTGCAACGGCGTGGCGGGCGGGGCGCGGCCGCCCCACAGGCTTGGCGTCCGGGTCAGGCCGATGGCGTAGCGCCAGCCCAGCAGTATGCCCGCCACATAGGCCAGGGCGTACCAGCGCAGGGCCAACGGACCCCACTGCAGGGCGAACGAGCCGATGTGCACGACGGGGTCGATATCCGGAAAGATCACGCCGTAACGCTCCGAGCGGGACAGATGGTCGCAGATCTATAGGCTTCGGGCTTCGCTTTCACCCCCCGTTCCCCATATAAGATCGGCTCGCCCATACGCGGGCCCATGGATTTGAGATGCACAGCCAGAACCCTTTCCTCGACGAAGTCGCCAAGCTGACCCAGGCCGCCATGGGCATCGCCCAGACGGCCGGCGAGGAGGCGAAAACCGCGATGCGGGCCCAGGCCGATCGCCTGGCGGCTGAGTTCGACCTGATCCGTCGCGACGATTTCGAGGCCCTGAAGGCCGAGGTCGCCGCGCTTCGCGAAGAGGTCGCGGCGCTGAAGGCCGCCCCCAAGAAAGCCCCCGCGGAAGCCAAGAAAAGCCCCGCCAAGAAAGCCGCCGCTTCAGGCGAATAGTCGATTTTCTGCTCGCTCCACGCGTGAAGCGAGTTGAGGACGAACGCCGCGAAGCAGATTAGTGTCCCTCGTACGTGAGCGATTCATGGCGGGGGCGACCCCTCGCCGTCGCGGCGGGGGACGTAGGTTTCTCATGGATACCCAACCCGACGAAGACGACGTCCTGATGGCGCTCGACCCCCTAGAGGTGGTCGAACACGTGCTGTCGGCTGAAAATCTCACCTTTGATCGCACCGAAGACGGCGACCTCGCGTTCGCCTTGAAGGGCGATTGGAAGGACTACGAGCTGTGGTTCGCCTGGCGGCCCGAGGCCGACTGCCTGCAGCTGTGCCTGTCGCTGGACATGCGTGCGCCGAAGTCCAAACGCTCCAACGCCTATGAGCTCCTGGCCCTGATCAACCAGCGCGTCTGGCTGGGCCACTTCGAGGTCTGGACCGACGACGGCGAAGTGGTGTTCCGCCACGCCCTGGCCCTGCCGGCTGGCGAGCGCCCGACCATGGCCCAGGCCGCCTCGATGATCGACGCGGCCGTGGAAGCCGCCGACCGCTTCTTCCCGGCCTTCGAATTCCTGCTCCAGGGCGCCAAGACCCCGGACGAGGCGATGGCCGCCTGCATGTTCGAGACCGTCGGCCAGGCCTGATTTAGGCTTTGAAATCCTTCTCCCCTTGCGGGAGAAGGTGTCGCGAAGCGACGGATGAGGGGTCGCGCTAGCGGCCGCCTCGCCGTCTCGCGGTTGTTCCGCCGAGAAACCCCTCATCCGACCTGTTTCGCAGGCCACCTTCTCCCGCAAGGGGAGAAGGATAGAGATCGAGGTTCCGCGCATGACCCCCATCCTCCTCCTCGGCGCGGGCCGCATGGGCGGCGCCCTGATCGAAGGCTGGCGCGCCGCCGGAGCCTTCGCCGCCGCCGACCTGATCGTCCGTGATCCGAACGTCGACGCCGCCGCCTTCGACGGCGCGCTGGTCAATCCGCCGCTCGAAGCGCTGTCCGCCGCCAAGACGGTCCTGCTGGCCGTGAAGCCGCAGATCTGGCGCGAGGCGGTCAAGGACGTGGTCCCGCACCTGGCCCCCGACGCCGTCATCGTCTCGATCGCCGCCGGGGTTCGCGCGGCCGACATTTCCGGGGCCTTTGGCGGCCGCCGCGTCGCCCGGGTGATGCCGACCACCGCCGTGGCTATCGGCCGGGGCGCGGCCAGCATCTTCGCTGAGGATCCGGACGCCGCCGCCGCCGCCCACGCCCTGTTCGCGCCGGTGGCCACGGTGGTCGATCTGTCGTCGGAAGAGCTGCTGCACGCGGCCACCGCCGTTTCGGGCTCGGCTCCGGCCTATCTCTACGCCTTCATCGAGGCCCTTGAAGCGGCCGGCGCCGCCCAGGGTCTCGACCCCGCCGACAGCGCCAAGCTGGCCCGCGCCACGATCATCGGCGCCGCGGCCCTGATGGAGAAGGGCGGCGAGGAGCCGGCGGAACTGCGCAAACAGGTGACCTCGCCGGGCGGCACCACGGCGGCGGCGCTGGCGGTGCTGATGGGCGAGGGCGGGTTCGGCGACCTGCTGCCCAAGGCCATGGACGCGGCGGTGGCGCGGTCGAAGGAGCTGGGCGGCTAGCACGGAATTCCTCCCCCTAGCGGGGGAGGTGGCCCGAAGGGGCGGAGGGGGAAGTGCTTGCTGATCCTGCTTCTTCCCCCTCCGTCGCGCCTGCGGCTCGACACCTCCCCCTGCTAGGGGGAGGATTGGCTTGTGTGGGCCGACTATCGGAGCCATCTGGATCCCATGACCGACGACATCCTCGACCGCGCCGCCGACGCCGTGCTCGCCCTGGCCGCCGACAAGCCGTGGCCGTCCGTCTCCTTGCGCGATATCGCGGTGAAGGCCGACGTGCCATTCGCCGAGCTCTACGCCCGCGCCGACAGCAAGCAGGCGGTCCTCGCCCACCTTTCGGCCCGCTTCGATCGCGCCGCCCTGGGCGTCGACTATCCGGAAAACTCCGCCGCCCACGACCGCCTGTTCGACGCGGCCATGGCTCGGCTGGAAGCCATGGAGCCTCACCGCGCGGCCCTGATCGCCATTGCAAAAGGGGAGGGCGTGCTGGTCTCGGCGACCCGCTTTCCCCGCATCGCCCGCGCCATCCTGGAAGCCGCCGGCGTCGAGGCCACCGCCCCCCGCCTGGCCGTCATGACCGCCGTCTGGGCCCGCGTGGTCCAGGTCTGGCGCGACGACGAGGGCGCCTTGAACCGCACCATGGCCGAGCTGGACAAGCGCCTGAAGCAGATGGCCGAGCGGCTCGGCAAGATCGGGGCGGGGTTTTAGGAGGCGGCTTTCGACCATTTGACGCCGTGCGTCCTTCGAGGCGCGCTCAGGAGCGCGCACCTCAGGATGAGGTGGTCAGTGCAATGAGATCCTCATCCTGAGGCGTGAGCCGAAGGCGAGCCTCGAAGGACGCACTGAATATCCGACTCCCACCCACAACCGCCTAACCCGGCAGCCGGATCAGGGCCCGCAGTCCCCCCATCATCGAGCGCGACAGCACGAGGTCGCCGCCCAGGCCCCGGGCCATGTCGCGCGCGATGGCCAGGCCCAGGCCGACGCCTTTCTCGTTCTGGTTCCGCGAGTCGTCGAGCCGCGAGAACGGCTTGAAGGCTTCCTCGTACTTGTCTTCCGGTATGCCGGGGCCGTCGTCGTCGACGGCGATCTCGACGCCGCCGGTCAGGCGCGCGGTGGCGGTAACCTTGACCCGGTCGGCGTGGGCGACGCCGTTGTCGATCAGGTTGGCCAGGGCCCGGCGGAAGGCCAGGGGGCGCAGGCGCGCCTCGAGCCCCTGGGTTATCTCGGTCTCGATCGCCGCCCCGCCGCGCTCGGCGTCGGCCACCACGCCCTGAACCAGCTCCGACAGAGCGACCACCTGGGCGGTCTCCCCGCCCTCGCCGCGCGCGAAGGCCAGGTACTCGTCGATCATGTGCTCCATCTCGGCCAGGTCGCCCTTCATGGCCTCCAGCTGTTCGCTGGGCTCGGACATGGCCATTTCCAGCTTCAGCCGGGTCAGGGGCGTGCGCAGGTCGTGGCTGACGCTGGCCAGCAGGGCGGTGCGCTGCTCGATGTGCCGGACGATGCGGGCCCGCATGGCCACGAAGGCCACGGCCGCCTGGCGCACCTCGCGCGCGCCGTGCGGCTTGAAGTCGTGGTCCTCGCCCCGGCCAAAGGCGTCGGCGGCGTCGGCCAGGCGTTCGATGGCCCGTACCTGGTTGCGGATGAACAGGATGGCGATCGCCGTCAGCAGCATGGTCGCCACCACCATCCAGAGGATGAAGATGTGCCCCTGGGTAGCGTAGGCCCGGTCGCGCAGGGCGTAGATCTGCAGCACCCCGCCGTTCACCTGCACGCGGATGTCGATATAGGCCGTGTAGCGGGTGGTATCGAACCAGAACGGATTGTCGAGCCGGTCCTCCAGGGCGTTCTGCAGCGAGCGGTCGAGGGCGGCGAACAGCGAGGGCCGGTGGCCGGTCGGCAGCTTCTTGCCCTTCTGGAAGGCGATCGACAGGGACATGGAGTCCTCGGCCCGCTTGGCCAGCTTGTCGACGGCGGCGGGACTGGGGTCGTCCTCGTAGGACTGCACCGCCCAGGCGATGTCGCCGGCCAGGCCCTCGGACAGCTTGCTGGTCACCGACTGCCAGTGGGCGTCGAAGAAGGCCCAGGTCACGGCGATCTGCATGATCGCCACCGGCAGGATGATGATCAGCAGGCTGCGCCCGAACAGGGTGGTCGGCAGCAGGCGCTTGAGCGCGCGGGGAACTTCGAACCTGGCGCTGAGCGGCATCAATCCGGCGCCAGCCTGTAGCCGATCCCCCGCACGGTCTGCAGATAGCGCGGGTTCTTCGGGTCCGGCTCGATCTTGCGGCGCAGGCGGGTGACCTGGACGTCGACGGCGCGGCCGGTGGCGTCGGCGGTGTCGCGCGCGAGTTCCAGGCGGTCGACCGGCTCGTGGGCCGAGCGGGCCAGGCGGCGCAGCAGGGTGACCTCGGCCTCGGTCAGGCGCACGGCCTCGCCGTCGCAGGTCAGCTCGCCGCGATCGGGTTCGAAGGTGCAGACGCCCAGGCTCAACGCCTTGGGGCCCGTGGGCCGGGCGGCCGATCGGCGCAGGATGGCCTCGATGCGCAGCAGCAGTTCCTGCGGCTCGAACGGCTTGCCCAGATAGTCGTCGACGCCGCTGGACAGGCCCTCGATGCGGTCGGCGGTCTGGTCGCGGGCGGTCAGCATCAGGATCGGCGTGCGGCCGGCCTCGCCGCCCTTGGCGCGCAGGCGCTTGGTGAAGGTGTAGCCGTCCTCGCCCGGCATCATCACGTCCAGGACCATCAGGTCGAAGTCGAGCGCCTCGAACAGACGGTCGGCCCCGGCCGCGTGCGAGGCGGCGGTGACCCGGAAGCCGGCGCGGCTCAGGAACTCCTTGATCAGCTTGCGCAGGCGATCGTCGTCGTCGACGACCAGGATGTGGCGGTCGCGGCGCTCTTCAGGCGTCATGGCGTCGTCATCGTCATCATGGTGTGGAGCGCCGGGCCGAGCCCACGCCTTGCCGCGATCCGGCCAGGGCCGCCAGGATCCGCCGCGTGCCGGCCACGCCGTCGAGGCCGCCGGTGCGATAGGCCCGGGCGAGCAGCGCGCGCAGGCGCTCGGCGGTGCGCTGCTCGAAGGCCACGCCTTCGGCGGTCAGGGTGGCGGGGCGCCGGCGGCCGTCGAGATCGCCCGAGACCCGCTCGACCAGGCCGGCCTTCTGCAGGTCGGCGAGGGTGCGGCTGGCGGCCTGTTTCGACAGGCTGGTCAGCTTGGACAGGTCCTGCACCCCGATGCCCGGCCGGCGGCGCAGCAGGAAGGCCGCGCGCCAGTGCGAACGGCCCAGGCCCAGGGTCTCGGCCTCCAGCACCGCGTCGACGGCGGCCCACAGCGAGGCCTCGGCCAGCAGGATCAGCTCCAGCCCGCCGTCCAGCTCCTCCTCGCGGAGGATCAGACGGGGATCGTCCGAGCCGGGCTGCAGCGGGGCTATCATCGCGCGTAGTCCATTTTATTTGACGCGCCCGTCCTCGGAGCGTCTAAGGGCCGGGTTCTCAATAAGGAGGTCTTGGACCGATGTCTCTGGTTCCCTTCGACGATCGTGACGGTTGGATCTGGCTGGACGGCCAGCTCATTCCCTGGCGCGAGGCGAAGGTGCACGTACTGACGCACGGGCTCCATTACGCTTCGTCCGTGTTCGAGGGCGAGCGCATGTACGGCGGCGAAATCTTCAAGCTGACCGAGCATACGGAGCGCCTGTTCAAGTCGGCCGAAATCCTCGATTTCAAGATCCCCTACACGGTGGCCGAGATCGACGAGGCCTGCAAGGCGACGGCCGCCAAGAACGGCCTCAAGGACTGTTATGTCCGTCCGATCGCCTGGCGCGGCAGCGAGATGATCGGCGTCTCGGCCCAGCAGACCAAGATCCACGTGGCCATCGCCGTCTGGGAATGGCCCAGCTATTTCGACCCGGCGACCAAGGCCAAGGGCATCCGCCTGACCTGGGCCAAGTACAATCGTCCGGATCCGAAGACCGCCCCCGTCGCGGCCAAGGCCGCCGGCCTCTACATGATCTGCACCATCTCCAAGCACGCCGCCGAGAAGGACGGCTACGCCGACGCGATGATGCTGGACTATCGCGGCTACGTGGCCGAGGCGACCGGCGCCAACGTGTTCTTCGTCAAGGACGGCGTGCTGCACACGCCCAAGCCCGACTGCTTCCTGGACGGCATCACCCGCCGCACGGTGATCGACATCGCGCGCGGCAAGGGCATCGAGATCGTCGAGCGCCACATCCAGAAGGAAGAGCTGTCGACCTTCACCGAGTGCTTCATCGTCGGCACCGCCGCCGAAGTGACCCCGGTCTCGGAGATCGGCGAGTTCAAGTTCACGCCCGCCAAGCTGTCGCTGGACCTGATGGACACCTATGCGGCGCTCGTGCGCAACGAGGCGCTGGAGACGGCTTAAGTTTCTTCCAGTCGATGCAAACAAGACGCCGCCTGGAGTGTTCCAGGCGGCGTTTTTTGTGCCTCAAATCCTCGTCATCCCGGAAGCGCGGAGCGCTGTCCGGGACCCGGGGGCCGGCGCACCGCGGTTGCCCTGGGTCCCGGCTCTCCACTTAGCTGCGGCCGGGATGACGAGATATTTGGAACTCGGGGAAATTTGAGAGGATCACCGGTGAGGCGGCTTTTCTTATAACTCCCGCAGAAATCCGGGACGTGACAGCCGCCAAAGGCGCCGCTAGGGTCACGTCGATGACCCTCGCCGCCAGCCACACGCTGTTTTGGTATTTTAGCTATCCGACGCCTCTGGCGCCGGGAGGGGATCGTTTGGCCTGAGATCAGAGCCACAAACGCCTTTCACCAGCCGCCAGGGGTTCCCCGGGCGGCTTTTTTCATGGCCGCCGGACCTCGCCAGATTTCTCCGGAGTACGCCATGCCTTCCTCGACCGCCGCCCATCTCGTCTCGATCCCGGTCCCCACCGACGACCTGCGGATCCAGAAGCTCCAGACCCTCAGCCCGCCCGCCCAGGTGATCGGCGAGGCGCCGGCAACCTCGTCGATCGCCGAGGTCGTCGGGGGCGCACGCCAAGCCGTGCATGAGATCCTGAACGGCCGCGACGACCGCCTGGTGGTGGTCATCGGTCCCTGCTCGATCCACGACCCCAAGGCCGCCCTCGACTACGCCCACCGCCTGGCCGCCGAGCGCGAACGCCACGCCGGCGAGCTGGAAGTGATCATGCGGGTCTATTTCGAAAAGCCCCGCACCACGGTCGGCTGGAAGGGGCTGATCAACGACCCCGACCTGGACGGCGGCTTTCGGATCAATGAGGGCCTGCGCCTGGCGCGCCGGGTGCTGCTGGACGTCAGCGCCCAGGGCCTGCCGACCGCCTGCGAGTTCCTGGACGTCACCACCCCGCAATACATCGCCGACCTGGTGGCCTGGGGCGCGATCGGCGCGCGGACGACCGAGAGCCAGATCCACCGCGAGATGGCCTCGGGCCTGTCGTGCCCGGTCGGCTTCAAGAACGGCACCAACGGTGACGTGAAGGTCGCGGTCGACGCGGTGACCGCCGCCGCTCAGCCGCACCACTTCCTGGCCGTCACCAAGGAAGGCCGCGCCGCCATCGCCACGACCACGGGCAACGCCGACAGCCACGTCGTGCTGCGCGGCGGCAAGACGCCCAACTACGACGCCGCCAGCGTCAAGGCCGCCGCCGAGGTCTTGACCAAGGCCGGCCTACCGCCGCGCCTGATGGTCGATGTCAGCCACGCCAACAGCGGCAAGAACCACGAGAACCAGCCGGCCGTCGTCGCCGACGTCTGCGCCCAGGTGGCGACGGGCGCCTCGCCGATCATGGGCGTGATGATCGAGAGCAACCTCGTCGCCGGCCGCCAGGACATCATCGATGGCAAGGCCCTGACCTATGGCCAGTCGGTGACGGACGCCTGCGTGGATTGGGAGACATCGGTGCGGCTGCTGGATCAGCTGGCGGCGGCGGTGAAGGCCGGGCGGGAAGCGCGCTAGGTCTGGAACGAAAGAGGCCGCCCGGAGCGATCCCGGGCGGCCTCCCACACCAACATGTGTCATCCCGGCCGAAGCGGAGCGTAGAGCCGGGACCCAGGGGCGGCGCGCACGGCGTTCACGCACCCCCTGGGTCCCGGGTCGGCCTACGGCCGCCCGGGATGACACTGTATTTTGGGTTGGGGCGAGGCGCCCTAAGCCGCCTCCTGCTCCTCGTTCGCCGGGACCTGACGGATCAGGTAGTCGAACGCCGACAGCGACGCCTTCGAGCCTTCGCCCATGGCGATGATGATCTGCTTGTACGGCGTGGTGGTCACATCGCCCGCGCCGAACACGCCGGGGATCGAGGTTTCGCCGCGATAGTCGACCTCGATCTCGCCGCGATTGGTCAGCGCCACGCCCGAGTCCTTCAGCCACTCGGTGTTGGGCACGAGGCCGATTTGGACGAAGACGCCTTCCAGGTCGACGCGGTGGACGCTGTCGTGGTTGCGGTCCTTGTAGGACAGGCCCGAGACCTTGCCGGCCTCGCCGTGGATCTCGGTGGTCATGGCCGAGGTGACGATCTTGACGTTCGGCAGGCTGGCCAGCTTGCGCTGCAGCACCGCGTCGGCGCGCAGCTGGCTGTCGAACTCGATCAGGGTCACGTGGGCGACGATGCCGGCCAGGTCGATGGCCGCCTCGACGCCGCTGTTGCCGCCGCCGATCACCGCCACGCGCTTGCCCTTGAACAGCGGGCCGTCGCAGTGGGGGCAATAGGCCACGCCCTTGTTGCGATACTCGGCCTCGCCGGGGACGTTGACGTTCCGCCAGCGGGCGCCGGTCGACAGGATGACGGTGCGCGACTTCAGGCTGGCGCCGTTCTCCAGCTTCACCTCGTGCAGGCCGCCCGGCGTCTTGGCCGGGACGAAGCCCACGGCCTTCTGCAGGTTCATGATGTCGACGTCGTAGTCCTTGACGTGCTGCTCGAGCGCGCTGGCCAGCTTCGGACCTTCGGTGTGCGAGACCGAGATGAAGTTCTCGATGGCCATGGTGTCCAGCACCTGGCCGCCGAAGCGTTCGGCCGCGACGCCGGTGCGGATGCCCTTGCGGGCGGCGTAGATCGCCGCCGCGGCCCCAGCCGGACCGCCACCGATCACCAGGACGTCGAAGGCGTCCTTGGTCTTGATCTTGTCGGCCATGCGGTCGGCGGCGCCGGTGTCCAGCTTGGCCAGGATCTGCTCGACGTCCATGCGGCCTTGGCCGAAGGCTTCGCCGTTCAGCAGGATGGTCGGCACGGCCATGACCTGGCGGGCCTCGACCTCTTCCTTGAAGAGCGCGCCGTCGATGGCGACGTGGCTGATGCGCGGGTTCAGGGCGCTCATGGTGTTCAGCGCCTGCACCACGTCGGGGCAGTTCTGACAGGACTGCGAGAAATAGGTCTCGAAGCGGTAGTCGCCGTCCAGCGCCTTGATCCGCTCGATGACCTCGGCGTCGATGCGCGGCGGGTGGCCGCCGACGTGCAGCAGGGCCAGCACCAGCGAGGTGAACTCGTGACCGAGCGGCAGGCCGGCGAAGCGCACGTCCGCATCGCCGGCGGCGCGGGTGATGGCGAACGAGGGCTTGCGAGCATCGTCGCCGGCCAGGGTCAGGCTGACCTTGTCGGACGTCGAAGCGACGTCTTCCAGCAGGGCCAACATCTCCTTCGAGCCGTTATCGTCGGCGAGGGAAGCGACCAGTTCGATCGGCTGGCGCAGGTTCTGCAAATAGGTGGTCAGCTGAGTCTTCAGACCGGCGTCCAGCATGGCGCGCTCCCAAAAAGGCTAGGGGAGGAAAGGTGGTGCGTTCGATTTTCGGGGGAGGATATCGAACGCGGCGAACGATCGAGAGGGTTGCGCGCCGCCCGTCCGATGACGGGCGGCGACGCGGGTCGTCTTTAGATCTTGCCGACCAGGTCGAGCGACGGGGCGAGGGTCTTTTCACCCTCTTCCCACTTGGCCGGGCAGACTTCGCCCGGGTGGCTGGCGACGTACTGGGCGGCCTTGATCTTGCGCAGCAGCTCGATGGCGTTGCGGCCGATGCCCTCGGCGGTCGTTTCCGTGAACTGGATGACGCCTTGCGGGTCGATCAGGAAGGTACCGCGGTCGGCCAGGCCGACGCCCGGGCGCATGACTTCGAAGTTGTTGGTGATCGTGCCCGAGGGGTCGCCGACCATGTGGTACTTGATCTTGCCGATGGCCGGCGAGCTGTCGTGCCAGGCCTTGTGCGAGAAGTGCGTGTCGGTCGACACGGCGTAGATCTCGACGCCCAGGCGCGTGAAGACGTCGTAGTTGTCGGCCAGGTCTTCCAGCTCCGTCGGGCAGACGAAGGTGAAGTCGGCCGGGTAGAAGAAGACCACCGACCACTTGCCCTTCAGGTCGGCGTCGCTGACCGTGACGAACTTGCCGTCCTTGTAGGATTGGGCGGTGAAGGGTTTGATCTCGGTGTTTACCAGCGACATGAAGCGCTCCGTTTGGAAAGGATACGCCCTTCTACGGATCCGCTGACGATCGAGCAAATTGATAAAACCTGTTGACGGAATAGAGCGGGTCTATGCCCCCGCCTAGTCCGCGATCCGGGCTTCCAACTCTTCCAGGCGCGTCCGGGTGGAGGCCAGGTCGGGGCCGAAGCGGACGGGGTCCGCGGCGGCCAGGCGGCCGGCGATGTCGAAGCTTTCGCGATAGAGGTCCAGGGCCCGCATGCGGTGACCGCGATCCTCGCGCAGGTCGGCCAGACGCTCCAGGTTCACCGACAGCGCGCGCTGGGCGCTGGTGTCGTCCGTCTCGCCATGGGCGCGGCGCACGGCCAGGGCTTCCTCGAAGGCGGTCAGGGCGGCGTTCAGCCGCCCCTCGGCCTCGGCGGTGTCGCCGACGCCCGACAGCGCGCCGGCCAGCAGGTCGGCGCTGGCGGCGTCCTGCTGGACCTGGTGCGCCAGGCGGGCATAGGCGACCGAGGTCTCATAGGCCTCGGCGGCGTCGTCCAGCTGGCCCTGGCCACGAGCGAAGTCGCCGAGGTCGCGATGGACGACGGCCAGCTCCTCGTCGGTGTCGGCGACGGACTTCATGGCCATCAGCGTGCGGGCGGCGGCGGGCCAGGATCCGTCCCGGCTCAGGGCGATCAGCTGGACGCGCAGCTCGGCGAAGGTCGGCGGCGCGGGCGATCGCGGTTCGGGCTCGGGCTCGGGCGGCGGCGCGGCGGCGAGGTCGTCCGCCACGGGGAACGGCGCCAGGGTGGGCTCGGGCTCGATAAACGGGTCGAGGGGCGGTTCGGCGAAGGGCTCGATGGCCGCCGGCTCGACGACCGGCTCAGGCTGGATCAGACGCGGAGGCTCCGGAGCGAAGATCAGCGGCGCGGGCTTTCGCCGCTCGGCCTGGCGGCGGGGTAGCAGGGCGGCGACGATGAGCATGGCGCCCAAGATCGCCGCCGCCGCACCAGCGGTCGGTCGATGCGGTTCGAAAGGTCCGAGATCGAGATCCGTGGCCCAAATCCCCAGCGAGCCCCAGCCCGCTACCACGTATCCCGATGTCGCCAGGATCAGCCCCAAGATGATCCCAACCAGTCGCGCCAGCATCACGTCCCCCCAGACGTCGCCCGAAAACGGGCGTTCTACCGCCAGGCGGCGTACGTGATCCTAAGGCCAAGCTCGCGTCGAGGCGTCTCAACCGGCAGGGGAAGCGTGGACGGCGAGGGTGACCCGCCCGGGGCGCCCGGGCGGGTCGGACGCCTCTAAATCAGCCAGGTGCGCGGGCGCGGATAGGCCTCGCCATTGACCAGGTAATAGATCCCCATGATGCAGCGGACGGCGAACCACAGGCCGACGGCGGCCATGATCAGCCCGCCCAGGATCAGGACGGGGATGCCCACCAGCACGATCGACAGCGGAATGCCGAACAGGAACAGCAGGCCGCCGATCAGGAACCAGGCGATCGACAGCCAGAAGGTGCGGATCGCGAAGGTGTAGTGGCTTTCGTTGATCGGTCCGGCCTGGTCACGATTCACATAGGCCACGATCAGGCCGATGATCGCGGTCAGGCCGTTGGTGAAGGCCAGCAGATAGAGGCCATAGACGACGGCCGGCAGGACCTTGTCCTCCTCGGCGCGCGGGGTGACGGCGGCGGTGTCGGTCATGATCAGAGCATCCAGTTGCGAGGCGTGGGATAGGGCTGGCCCTTCAGCAGGGTCGAGAGGCCGACGACGGAGCGCACGACGATCCAGATGCCGACAGCGGGCAACAGCACGACGCCGATGCCGACCGGCATCAGCAGGGTGGCGCCGATGGCCAGCAGCAGGCCCAGCCAGAAGGTGCGGATCTGGAATTCGTAGTGGCTGGCCAGCCACTCCGGCGCGTCCTTGCGGCTCATATAGGCCAGGATCACGGCGATGATGGAGGTGACGCCGGTCACCACGCCGGCGATGTGCAGGGCGTAGATGATGCCGGGCAGGGTCTTGTCGTCCTGCAGCCGGGGCGGCACGGCGGGTTCGATAACGGGGTCTGACACGGTTGAGCCTGAATAACGTCGTTGGCCCAAATCTCGCCCCGATCGGCGCGGGATGCAAATTAAGGTGGGGTCATGACGCCGATGTCACCTTCTGGGGCCTCTCCGCGCTAGGGCAGCAGATCGTGCGGCGGGTCGTGCGGGTCGAAGTCCACGCCGCGTCCCAGCCATGGCAGCACGGCGAACATCAGGATCAGCACGAAGCTCATCCGCGCGGCCATGTCGACGCCGACCCCGACCATGCCGGCCGACAGCGAGAACAGCAGCATCGCCCCCGTCCCGAAGGCCAGCAGGCCCATTACCCAGGTCAGGGCGGTCCGCGTCTGGAAACGGGCCAGACCGAAGTGGGCGCGGGGCGCGAGGTCGGCTCCGACGGCGGCCAGGGCGCGGGCCAGGGTCGAGAAGCTGGCCAGGCGGTCCTCGTAACGGCCGGGACCGACATAGCTCTGCGAGGTGATCACCAGGCGCTGGCGGCCGAAGGTGAGCAGCAGGGCGCGGCGATGGCCGCCGTCGCCATTCTTGTTCAGGGGCGGGGCCGCGAGGCGGTAGCGGGTCAGGCTGGACAGCGGGAAGCGGCGAACGACCTTGCCCCGCGTCTCCACCAGCGCGCCCGCCTCCAGGGTCCAGACCGTCTCGGGCTGGAAGGGGGCGATGCGCGCGCGGTGGGTGATTTCCATGCGCTAGGACCGGACGGCGGTGATCTCGACGCCGGCGGCGGCCGCGTGCGGGGCCAGGGCGAGAGGCTTTTCCACTCGCACCCGGGCGCGGGTGACGCGGGGATCGGCGAAACAGGCCTGGGCCAGGCGCTCGGCGAAGGTCTCGACCAGGTCGATATGGCCCTCGGCGACGATGGCGCGGGCGGCCTCGCCGACCATCTCATAATTGACGGTGTCGGGCAGGCGCTCGCAGTGGCTGGCGGCCACGTCCAGCTCCACGTCGACGACCAGCGGCTGCATGCGGCCGTGCTCGTGATCGTAGACGCCGATCTGGGCGTCCACCTTCAGGCCGCGCACGAAGACCTTGGTCACGATGATGCGGGCGGGAGAAGCGGCGGGCGCGGTCTCTGCGAGGGGCGAAGCGGCCAAAAGCGGCCTCCTAAGGCGCGACGATATCGGGCGTCCGCCAGCCGAGATGCTGGCCGCCGTCCACCGCGATCATCTGGCCCGTGACCGACGGCGCGTCAATGAGATAGCGCAGGGCGGCGGCGACCTCGTCCGGCGTGGCGCGGCGCTGCAACAGCACGCCGGCCGCCTCGGCCTCGAACTCGCCGGGAGCCTGATGCACCGACGGCAGGGTCGGGCCAGGGCCTATGGCGTTGACGCGGATGCGCGGCGCCAGGGCCTGGGCGAGGGTCTGGGTCGCCCACCACAGGCCGGCCTTGGCGAGGCTGTAGCTGAAGAACTGCGGGTTGGGGCGCAGCACGCGCTGGTCGACGATGTTGACGATCAGGCCTTGGCGATCGGCGGGCAGGGCGGCCGCGAAGGTCTCGGCCAGCACGATCGGCGCGCGCAGATTGGTCTCGAGGTGCAGGTCCCAGGTCCGTCGCGACAGCGCGCCGGCTCGGTCGTCGATGAAGGCCGAGGCGCTGTTGATCAGCAGGGTCAGGGGCCCGATTTCAGCGGCCTGGCCGATCAGGCCGCGCACGGCGTCCTCGTCGGCGAGGTCGGCGCGGACCAGGACCGCGCGGCGACCCAGCGCCCGAACGGCCTGCGCCGTCTCCGCCGCCTCGTCGACCGAGGCGCGGTGGTGGACGGCGATGTCGTAGCCGGCGCGGGCGGCTTCCAGAGCCAGGGCCCGGCCGATCCGGCGACCCGCGCCGGTGACCAGGGCCGCGCCGCGGGCCGGACTAGTCATTAGTCGATACGGCCGAACTCGAAGAAGTTCAGGGCGCAGACGACGCCGAGGAAGACGACGATGACACCGATCGCGAGCATGGCGCGGCTCCAGAGAAAGACAACAGTTGCTGCGGCTTTAGCGGCCCCTGGGACTGACCGCAAGGCCGTCACGCGCTAGAGCTATGGCATGCTCTGGAAACGCCGCGTCGAACCGTTCACCCGCCCGCTGGTCTACGCCTTCTTCCGCCTGGCGCGCGGCCTGACCCTGGGGGTGCGGGCGGTGGTCACCGACGGCGAAGGTCGGGTCCTGCTGATCCAGCACACCTACATCAAGGGCTGGTACCTGCCCGGCGGCGGGGTCGAGCGGCGCGAAACCGCCGAGGACGCCGTGGTCCGCGAGCTGGCCGAGGAGGCTGGGGTGAAGGCCCTGTCGCGGCCGCGCCTGGTGTCGTTCCACAGCAACGAGGTGCTGCATCCGGGCGATCACGTCCTGGTCTATCGCGTCGAGGCCTGGGAGCCCTGCGCCTCGAATTCGGCCGGCGAGATCCACGAGGTCGGCTGGTTCGCCCTCGACGCCCTGCCGGAGGAGACCACCAAGGCGACGCGCCGCCGCATCGCTGAGGCGCTGGGCGGGGCCGAGACGGATGTGATGTGGTGAGGGCGGATGCGAGCGCCACACCTGCCAAGTAACCCGCCTTCCTAGGCCTTGTGCCTAGGACCCATCGGTCCGGGAGCGCGGAAGAGACGGCGTGCCTGCCCACATTGCCGGTGCTCCGCCGACAGATCGAGCCCGGTCGAACCCTGGGTCCTAGGCACAAGGCCTAGGAAGGCGGGATTTGTTGATGACGGAACGGTGGTAACCCCCTTCCCACCTGAACGCCGATCACATTAAATGCTTGTTTGAAACCGCCCGCCGCCGCCTCCAACTAGAGCGGGCCGCACAGACACCCAAGGGCAGGAGCAACGGCATGCGCGAGTACACCAAGTTCTACATCGACGGCGCCTGGGTCGATCCGATCGCGCCCAAGCGCCTGGACGTCATCAACCCGGCCAATGAAGAGGTCGCCGGCGTGATCTCGCTGGGCTCGGAAGCCGACGTCGACAAGGCCGTCCGCGCCGCCCGCAAGGCGTTCGACAGCTTCAGCCAGACCAGCCGCGAAGAGCGCATCGACATCCTCGAGCGCATCATCGCCGAGTACCAGAAGCGCTTCGAGGACATGGCCAAGGCCATCACCGAGGAGATGGGCGCTCCCGCCTGGCTGGCCCAGCGCGCCCAGGCCGCCATGGGCATTGCCCACGTCCAGACCGCCGCCGCCGTGCTCAAGGGCTACAAGTTCGAGGAAGACCGGGGCACCACGCGCCTGGTCAAGGAGCCGATCGGCGTCTGCGCCTTCATCACGCCGTGGAACTGGCCGGTGAACCAGATCGCCTGCAAGGTCGCGCCCGCCATCGCCACCGGCTGCACCATGGTGCTGAAGCCCTCCGAGATCGCGCCGTTCAGCGGCTATATCTGGACCGAGATCCTGCACGCCGCCGGCGTTCCGACCGGGGTGTTCAACCTAGTCAATGGCGACGGCCCCACGGTGGGCGCGGCCTTGTCCAGCCACCCGGAGGTCGACATGGTCTCGTTCACCGGTTCGACCCGGGCCGGCATCGAGGTGGCCCGCAACGCCGCCCCGACCGTCAAACGCGTCCACCAGGAGCTGGGCGGCAAGAGCCCCAACATCATCCTCGACGACGCCGACTTCGCCCGCGCGGTGGGCGGCGGGATCGCCTCGGTGATGATGAACTCGGGCCAGTCATGCAACGCCCCGACCCGCATGCTGGTCCCCGGCCAGCGCATGGACGAGGTGATCGCCATCGCCAAGGCCGCCGCCGAGGGCCACACGGTCGGCGACCCGAACGGCAATCACAAGATGGGCCCGGTGGTCTCGCAAGTGCAGTGGAACAAGATCCAGGGCCTGATCCAGAAGGGCATCGACGAGGGCGCCACCCTGGTCACCGGCGGCGTCGGCCTGCCGGAGGGTCTGGACAAGGGCTATTACGTGAAGCCCACCGTCTTCGCCAATGTGAAGAGCGACATGACCATCGCCAAGGAAGAGATCTTCGGCCCGGTGGTCTCGATCCTTGGCTACGACACGGTCGACGAGGCCGTCGCGGTCGGCAACGACACCGAGTACGGCCTGGCGGCCTATGTCTCGGGGACCGACGAGGCGGCGATCCGCAAGGTGGCCTCCAAGCTGCGCGCCGGCCAGGTCAACATCAACGGCGCCGGCCCCGACCTGATGGCCCCCTTCGGCGGCTACAAGATGAGCGGCAATGGCCGCGAATGGGGCGACCACGCGTTCGGCGAGTTCCTGGAGACGAAGGCGATCCTGGGCTACGCGCCGAAGGCGGCGGCGGAGTAGGTTTGCGCTGAGCTGGCGGGACTTGGAGAGGGCGGGGTCGAGAGGCTCCGCCCTTTTCGTTTCAAACGAACGGACGGTCCGCAACGGGTCGGCCGCCAGCCCCCTAAGGGTGGCGGCCGACCTCATCTCCGACGGGCACGCGACCTTGTGAGGTCAAGCCATCGCCGTAAGCGTCAAAGGTTAGTCCGATCAGGGACATGCCTCGGTGTAGGTCGTGGAGTAAGGCGTCTGCTCACCCCACTTGTACGGGTAGCTCGTGCACGGCGTGATGCGGCCACCGACTTCGTACATAAGGCTCGCGTCAGAATAGTAGATCGTCTCGGTGTAGTGGATGGGGACGGCCGACACCATCGTTGGAACCAGCACCGCCGAAACGGCGGCGGCCACGAGCAAAGACCTCGGAAGTTTCATAAACGCCTCTCCCTATGCGCGAATATTCGCGCATGCAATTTGCGCTTGATCCGAAGGAAGTCAATCTCCGGTAGCGTCTGAAATGGCTAGGGGCGGTCATATAAGCGGCCGGCGCGGAGCGTTCGCGACGCAGTCACAGAGCAGCGAGAGGAAGATGGCGTCCTTGAGTGACCTGATCAGCCCCGCGATCGTCTCGCCGTGAGGTTTAAGAATGGCGCCTTCCCCCGGGGGGGGGGGAGGGTTCGCGACGACGCCCACAAACACTTCCGTCATTCCCGCCCCTGTGGCGGGAATGCGGCGGTCTTCGAATAGACGCCGGTTCCGAGACAGATCTGAGCGCCGCCCCGTCCTCAAGGGCAAGAACGCCGACGCCCCTTGCCCTCCCGCCCGCGCCAGCCCACCGTCCCCGCGACACCGCACCAGAGAGGCCGGGATGAACGAGGACTGGAGCGCCGGCTATGTGGTCGAGACGGGCTATACCTATCACTACTATCCGGAGCTGAACCCGGTCCGCGCGGCGCTGCCGCTGCTGCTCAAGGGGCTGCGGGCGCCGAGGATCGAGACGGCGTGCGAGCTGGGCTTCGGCCAGGGCTGCTCGGCGGCGATGCACGCGGCGACCCAGCCGGACGTCGAGTGGTGGGGCTGCGACTTCGCCCCGGCCCAGGCGGTGTTCGCCCGCGACCTGGTCGCGGCCAGCGGGGCCAAGGCTCATTTCTTCGACGACGCCTTCGACGAGTTCGCCGAGCGGCCGGGCCTGCCCGAGTTCGACTTCGTGGCGCTGCACGGCGTCTGGAGCTGGGTCAATGACGACGCCCGCGCCAAGATCGTCTCGTTCCTGCGCCGCAAGCTGAAGCCCGGCGGCGTGGTCTATATCTCGTACAACGCCCAGCCCGGCTGGGCCGTGGCCGGGCCGCTGCGCCACCTGATGAAGCGCCATGCCGAGACCCTGGGCGCGCCGGGCCTGGGCCCCGCCGCCAACCTGGACGCGGCGCTGTCGACCATGCAGCGGTTCTTCTCGCTGAACCCGCTGTATTCGCGGCTCAATTCGGCGGTGTCGGACCGGCTGGAGGGGCTGATGCGCCAGGACCGGGCCTATCTGGTCCACGAATATATGAACCGCGACTGGGTCCCGATGTGGTTCGCCGAGGTCGAGGACCGGCTGTCGGCGGCCAAGCTGTCGTTCGCGACGTCGGCCTATGCGTCGGACCTGGTCGACGAGTTGAACCTGTCGGGCGAGATGATCGACTTCATGCGCGGCCTGCCCGACCCGTCGCTGCGCCAGACCTTCCGGGACTTCGCCGTCCAGGCCCAGTTCCGGCGCGACTACTGGGTGCGCGGGGCTTCGAGCCTGAGCGCCGCCGACCAGAACCGCGCCATCCGCGACCAGCGCGTGGCCCTGACCCGTCCCGTCAGCCAGCGGCCGGAAAAGGCCAATGGGAGCTTCGCCGAGATGGTGATGTCCGGCCCGATCTACGAGGCGATCTACGACCTGATGGGCGACTATCAGCCCAGGACCATCGGCGAGCTGGAGGCGGCGATGCCGGAGGGCGTGGTCCTGCAGCAGCTGACGACGGCGCTGGTGCTGCTGATGAGCCAGGGCGCGGTGCAGCCGGCCCAGGCGGCCGAGGTGGCGGCCCGGGCGGCGGGGACGGCGCGGGCGCTGAACCTGGATCTGGCCCGGCGGGCGGCGGAGTCCAGCGACCTGGGCTTCCTGGCCGCGCCGGCGACCGGCGGCGCGATCAACGCCACGCGCTTCCACCAGCTGTTCTGGTTGTCGATGCAGCAGGACGGCCGGGGGCCCGCCGAGTGGGCCCGGTTCGCGGCCGACACCCTGGCGCGCCAGGGGCAGACCCTGGTGCATGAAGGCGCGGCGCTGGCCCCCGAGACGGTCCTGGCGGCGCTCGAGGCCCAGGCGGTCACCTTCGCCGAGACCGTGCTGCCCGGCTGGCGCGGCCTGGGCGTCGCCTGACGAAGGATGCTAGGTTCGACCCATGAGTGACGACGATCAACCCGCCGCCCCCGCCGGCGCCGATCCTTCCGAAGGTCCGGCCGGCGAGACCCCGATCCAGCGGGCGCTGCGGCTCAAGCAGGCGGCGCTGGACGCTCGCCCCAAGCCGCCGCGCGGTGGTAAGTTTCAACGACAACAGGCCTCGCGCATCGCGGCGGGGTCTTCCAAACCGTGGATGGCGAAGTAATGGCCGGTCTCAAGGACAAGCGCGGCTTCATCGACAAGGATCGCCTGGATCTCTCCGAACGCCAGGCCGTCGAATATTGGATGAAGCGCTGGGGCGTGACGCGGGACCAGCTGACCGCCGCCCACCGCAAGGTCGGTCGCATGACCAAGGACATCGCGGCCGAGCTCGGCAAGAAGCGCTGAGAGGCAGCCTACCGGGCGTTCGCCGCGCCGTCGGCGTGGTCCTGCGAGGTTTCCCGCAGCAGGTGGTTGCGGCCCTGGGGCGTGATCTCCCAGCCGCTGCCGCCATGGCGCGCCAGGCCCAGCCGGGTCAGGGCCTGGGCGGCGGCGATGTTGACGAAGTTCGAGTCCTGGCCTGGCTGGCGTTCGGCCAGGCTTTGCAAGGCGAGCAGCTGCGGCGTGGGCAGGGTGTCGGTCGTGGCCTGGGTCATGTCGCTCCGGTGCGTTGCGATCGAAGCCGCCGATCGGCGAGGGCCAGGCCCTCGGGCGCCTGGGAAAGCCGCCAGGTCGACATGAGCGGCGAGAGATTAACACGGCTGGCCCCGCTTGGCGCGCGTTCGATGAACGGCGCTCGCTTTGTGGGGGCGGGAGGCGCATGGTCCCGGCCCATGCCCGCCTTCGCTGAACAGCTGTTCGGACCGCACGACTACCAGATCGTCTATGGCTGGTCGGCGCGGGCCTTGGAGGTGACGATCTCGGCGCGCTCAGGCCGTCCGCTGGTGCGGGGAGACGTCTGCACGATCGGCGGCCAGGCCGGCTGTCACTGCAAGGACTTCGTCGTTATCGAGGTGAAATGGCGCGGTGAAACCTGGTCCGCGCGCTGCGTCGGGGCCGGTGAAGAGTTCTTCTAGGCGGGGCTCAAAAATCGCTCTGGTTCTCGCTTCGAATTCGCAGGCCGACATATTTCGAGCGCCAAAGAAAAACCGCTGGAAAGAGCCGGTAAATATTTAACCGGGCGGCGATTCTAATTTTGTGCTAATCATCACACATGCGTGAAATTACCGACCGTACAGTCCTCACCGTCATGCGTCGTGAAGGTGGGTGGAGCGTCGAGCAGGACGGCGATTATTTCGGCCAGTCCGCTGACAAAGAGGTCGCCAAGGCCGCCGCTCATCGCCGGGCCCGGACCCTGCAGGACTCCGGTCGAGCCTGCCAGATCCGCGTCACCGGCGAACACGGCTTCTGGGCTCGCCCATGACCAAGGTCGTCGCCAAACCCAAGCCGCTGCTGTCGCCCGCCGTCCAGTTCCGGGGCGAGATCGAAGCCGCGATCGCCGGCGGCGCGCCCGCCGGCAAGATGACCCTGCGCCTGACGCTCAATGACGGTCGCCGGCTGCGGCGGGACGACAGTGTTCCGCTGGAGCAGATCAGCTATCTGGGCGGCCAGATGCACTTCCTCGGCGTGCGGGTCATGGAAGGCGGCGTGGTCGCCAGCGTTCTGGATCAGTCCGGAGCGAGCTAGCCTCCCCAACGGCAACCTTGCCGCGCGCCGGCCTTCCGCTACCGTCAGTCCAACAGAACAGACCGAGGGAGTGGGACCATGACGCCGCCGGACGGCGCGTCGCCTTCGCGCGACGTTTCCAGCGTTCCGTTCAAGCCGCTGGCCATGAAGGGGCCCGACGTCACCGTCGACCGGCGCCCCGACGGCTCGATGGTCATCACCTCGAACCACGCGCCCGGCGAAGGTCCGCGCTCGATCGCCCACCTGATCGCCCGCAAGGCCGCCGAGCATCCCGACCGGCCCTACATCAAGCAGCGCGAGCCGGGCCACGGCCCCTGGCGCCAGATCACCTACGGCCAGGCCCTGCGGAGCATAGAGGGCGTCGCCCAATGGCTGCTGGACCGGGGGCTGGGCGCCAGCGACAGCGTCATGATCCTGTCGGGCAATTCGATCGAGCACGCCCTGATGACCCTGGGCGCCTACACTGCCGGCGCGCCGGCCGCGCCGATCAGCCCGGCCTATAGCCTGATCTCGACCGACCACGCCAAGCTCAAGCACTGCTTCGACAAGGTCGCTCCACGCGTCGTCTTCGCCCAGAGCGGGGCGATGTTCGCCAAGGCGCTGGAGACCCTGAGGGCCATCGACCCGACCATCGCGGTGATCACCGCGGACGGCGCCGAAGGGACGATCAGCTTCGCCGAGGTGGCCGGAACCGAGCCGACCTCGGCCGTCGAGGCGTCGCGCGAAACGCTCGGCCCGGCGACCGTGGCCAAGTACCTGTTCACCTCCGGCTCGACCGGCCTGCCCAAGGCCGTGCCTCAGACCCACGGCATGATGGCCGGGGTGATCGCTGGCCAGGAAGGCATCCGCACCGACACCCCCACGCCGGGCGAGATTCCCCAGAGCCTGGAGTGGATGCCCTGGAGCCACATCTCAGCCGGCAATATCGGCTTCAACGGCGTGCTGTGGGCTGGCGGCACCTTGCACATCGACGAGGGCAAGCCGCTGCCGGGCATGTTCGAGACGACGATCAAGAACCTCTATGAGGTCTCGCCGATCGTGTTCGGCTCGGCCCCGATCGCGTTCTCGATGCTGGCCGAGGCGATGGAGAACGACCCGGTCCTGCGGGCCTCGTTCTTCAAGAACCTGCGCTACATGGGCTATGGCGGCGCGACCCTGTCGAACGACGTCTATGACCGCATCCAGGCCCTGGCGGTGGCCGAGACCGGCCAGCGCATCCCGCTGACCACCATGTACGGCGCGACCGAGACTCAAGGCATCACGGTCACCCACTGGATCACCGAGCGCGTCGGCCTGGTCGGCCTGCCCTTGCCGGGTATCCAGCTGAAGCTGGCGCCCAGCGGGTCCAAGTACGAGGTCCGGGTCAAGGGCCCGACCGTGGCGGCCGGCTACCACAAGGATCCGGAGCGGACGGCGGCGGCCTTCGACGAGGAGGGCTTCTACAAGCTGGGCGACGCGGCGCGGTTCGTCGATCCGGACGACCCGGCCAAGGGCCTGGTGTTCGACGGCCGGGTGACCGAGGACTTCAAGCTGGACAGCGGCACCTGGGTCAGCGTCGGCGTGCTGCGTCCCGACCTGGTGGCCGCCTGCAGCCCCTACATCCACGACGCGGTGATCACCGGCCAGGACAAGCCGTTCATCGGCGCGATGCTGTGGCCTTCGCCGGCCGGACTGGCGGCTCTGGTCGCTGACACTGGACCGGGGACGCCGCTGGACAAGCTGGTGGCGATCCTGCGCGAACGGTTGGGCGCCTTCAACGCCGGGGCCGGCGGATCGTCGCGCCGGGTGGGCCGCTTCACCATCCTGACCGAACCGCCCTCGATCGACGCGGGCGAGATCACCGACAAGGGCTATGTGAACCAGCGCTGCACCCTGGATCGCCGGGCCGCACGGGTCGAGGCGCTGTACGCCAAGACGCCGGGCGAGGGGGTGTTTTCCGTTTAGAACGCTACCAATTCTCTCGTCATCCCGGACGGCCCTCAGGGCCGATCCGGGACCCAGGGGCCAATGCAGTGCGGCTGCCCCTGGGTCCCGGCTCTCCGCTTCGCTGCGGCCGGGATGACGACCTAACTCTTGCGCCTAGAGAGGTGCATCCCTCACCAGCCCAACCCGCCCCGCACCAGCACAGCGGTCTTGTCCGACATCCCGAAGGCCATCAGGCCAGCCGGCTTGGCGGGCGGAGCCTTGGCCATCTGCGGCCAGCCTTCGTGATATTCCAGCGCCGCGACCTCGAGCTTGCCGGTCCCGGGGGCCGTGAAGCTCAGGGTCACGCCGTTGGGATCGGGGGCGTGATAGGTTACGCCGGACCATTTGCCGGCCTCGGTCTTCAGGGCGATCGGTCGGCCGTTCAGGCGCGGGGCGCTGAGCTCGGCGCTGGGGCGCAGACGGATGGCGACCAGCTCGGCGCCGGGGGCGGGGATCAGGCGGATCAACAGGCGATCCTCCGTGCGATCGACGGTCAACTGCGGCGCGGCGACCGGGACGGCGCGGGCCTCCGACATCCAGACCGGCTCGCGCCAGAACGGCGCCAGCGCCTGCTTCTTCGGCGCGGCGCCGCCGTCGTCCGGCAGCACGGCCTGGGTCCAGGCGTCGAGATTGGCCTGCTCGGCGACGCGCCAGGCCTTGCCGGTCGAGAGGTCGGCCAGGTGCAGGGCCTGGGTGATGGCCGGACGGCCGGGCTCGCCGCCTGGGCGGGCGGTGTTGGCGACCAGGGCGACGCCGACCAGGGCCAGCAGGCCGGCGGCGCGCCAGGCCCAGCGGGTGGCGGCGAAGTCGTGGGCCAGGGGCGACAGGGCTGGGGCCGCCAGCATGGCGAACAGGGCCAGGATCGCCGGCTCCATCATGCCGACGCCGGCGAAGGTCCAGGATCCCCAGGCGGTCAGCTGGGCGACCGACAGCGTGGCCAGGAGGCCGACAGCGAAGGTCAAAGCGAGCGCCACGCGCTTGTTCCGCGTTCCGCCGACGCCGATCACCAAGGCCGCGCCGAGGGCGGCGACCAGCAGCGGCCAGGTCAGCATCACCGTCGCGCCGGGCGCCACGACCTGGGCGGTGACGGCCAGGATCAGCAGCACGATCAGCCCGCCGATCCAGGCGCCCAGCGCCTCGGTCTTGAAACCCAGGGCCAGGGCGGCCAGGACGCAGGCGGCGACGCCCAGGCCCAGGCCGATGGGGTCGAAGCCGCCGATCAGGCTGCAGGCGCCGCCCAGGGCCAGGGCGACGACGCAGGGAATGATCCGCTTGGCCCCTCGCGCCTGGGCCGTGGCGACGCCCAGGCCGGCGGCGACAGCCAGTAGCCCCGCGCCCCACAGCAGGTGGTCGAAGCGGGTCAGCACGCCGTAGTAGCGCTGGACGTCGGTGATGCTCAGCAGCCGGCCGGCCAGGTGCAGCACCAGGGCGGCGGTCACGGCCAGCAGCAGCAGGCCGGCGACGCCCCGGGCGATCTCCCAGCCGCTGGCCGCGCCCAGGCTCACGGTGCGCCAGGCGGTGAACAGGATCAGGGCGGCGGCGAGCCCCAGCAGCACCCAGCCGATGACTGGCGGGTAGCTGATCAGCAAAAGGCCCAGCACGTCGGAATAGATGGCGTTCTGCGTCTTGGCCGGCAGTTCGGTGGCGTCGGCCAGGGCGCGGATGGTCGGCAGGGCCTGGTCGCCGAGGTGCTGCAGGCTGCCGCGCTCCAGGTGGTCGGGCCGCGCCAGGGGCGTGTGATAGGCCAACTGGTCGTCGATGAAGGCGAGGTTCAGTCCAGGCAGACCCTTCTTCACCGCGTGGGTGAAGTCGGTGTCGTTGGGCATTTTCTCATAGACCGTCGAGGCCATCGAATTGGCCGACGGACCCTTGGCCGCGCGGGCGAAGACGCTGATCAAGGCGCCGTTGCCGGGGCCGGTCTGGAACATCGCGGCGCGGCCGGCGTCGCCGCGGGCCTCCATGTTCACGACCAGGCCGACCCGCTCCAGCGTCGGGTCGCGGGCGAAGAAGGCGTCGGCGCCCAGCAGGCCCGGCTCTTCGGCGTCGGTGAACAGGAAGATCACGTCGCGGGCGTGGGGCCCATCGGCTTTCAGGGCGCGGGCGATCTCCAGGGCGGCGGCCGCGCCGGTCGCGTCGTCGGCGGCGCCGGGGGAGTTGTGGACCGAGTCATAGTGGCTCATCACCAGGATGGCCGGCAGGTCGCGGTCCTTGCCTGGCAGCACCCCGACCACGTTTTGCACCGCCGCCACGCCCAGCACCCGGCCGTCCTTGGAATAGGGCCGGAAGCCCTCGCCGGGGCGGACCGAGACCTCCAGGCCCAGCTCGCCGATCCGCGCCAGCAGATGGTCGCGGACCTTGGCGATCTCGGCCGAGCCGGTGGGATGCGGTCTCTGGGCGATGGCGACGACGTCGGTCATGGCCCGATCGGCCGAGAAGTCGTTCGCTGACGCGCTGACCGGAACCGGGGCGGGCGGCCTCTGGCTCCAGGTTCCCAGGGCCAGGCCGACAACCAAGCAGATCCAGAATCCAAGGAAGCGGATCGTCTTCATCGGCGTGCCTCCGGTTCAGAGAGAATCCCCGGAGGCATGCTGAGGTGATGCGGCCCGATCGGAAAGCCCTGTCGAATTGTTCCGCTCAAGGAAAAGGGCGACCCGGTCGCCCGGATCGCCCTTCCCTTCTTCCGAAAGCGGCGGAGCGGCTGGCCCCGCCGGTCCCCCTCCCGGCTAGAACTTCGAGCGCAGGGTCACACCGTACGTACGCGGCGCGCCCAGGAAAGCGTCGTAAGTGATGGTGTCAAGCGCGGGGCTGTAGGTCGCCTGCGTGGCGCTGAGGCCCGAGGAGCCCTGCAGCGTGCCGTTGAAGGCGACCTGCATGTACTTCTCGTTGAACAGGTTCTGACCCCAGAGCTCGACGGTCCAGCGCTCGTCCGCCGAGCCGATACCGACGCGGCCGTTCACGACGGTGAAGGCCTTCTGCATCTTCGGCGGGAACAGGTCCGACCCCGTATTGTACGAGGACGAGTACTTGGCGCCGAGGTTGAAACGGGCCTTCAGATTGTCGCCGACCGGGGTCTCGTAGGTCATCGAGCCCGAGGCCGAGTACTTCGGGGCCAGGGACAGGTTGCTGCCCGGCAGCAGGGCCAGGGCGTTGCCCGGATCGTTCGGGATCGGCTGCTTGCCGTACTTGGTGTCGGCATAGGTGAAGCCGCTCTGGACGACCAGGCCGCGCACCGGCGTGAACCACATGAAGTCGGCGTCGACGCCGGACGACTTCACTTCCGGGATCGAGCGGACCACGAACGAGGTGCCCAGGAAGGTGTTCAGCTGGAAGTCGGTGAACTTCTGCTGGAAGAGGCTGACGTTGAACAGGACCGTGCGGTTGAACAGGGTGTTCTTCACGCCGACTTCGTAGCTGTCGACGAACTCGGCCGGGAACGAGGTGTCGAAGATCGGCGTCACGCCCGACGCGCCCGAAGGCAGGCCGTTCGACGACTGGGTGCGGTCCAGGTTGAAGCCGCCGCCCTTATAGCCGCGGGCGGCCGAGACGTAGGTGAAGACCTCCGGCGAGAAGCGGTACGAGGCCTTGAGCGTGCCGCTCCATTCCTTGTCCGACCGCGACTGGTTGGTGCCGCGGCCGTTGAACAGCGGGTTGGCCCAGGGCAGGCAGAGGTTGCCGATGATGGTCGGGGTGGCGGCCGCGCCGACGATGCCGGCGATGCGGGCCTGGCCGGCCGGCGACAGGGCCGTGCCGCAGCCGACGCCGCCGTCGCTGAGCGTCTGGAAGGTGTCGAGCTTCTTTTCTTCCGCCGTGTAGCGCAGGCCGGCGGTGATCTCGAACGCGTCGGTCACGTGCCAGGTGTCGTTGGTGAACAGGGCGATCGTGGTGGCCCGCTGGTCGTAGCGGTCATACAGGCCCTGGCCCGGCGTGAAGGTCGTGTTCGGCGCGCGGCCGGTCAGGGCCGAGACGAAGTTGGCGACGCCCGCCGGATTGGCGACCGAGCGCGACAGCAGACGGCCCAGATACTGCTCGTAGTCGTTGCCATAGAGGAAGTTGGCGCGGGTCTCGAGACGCTCATCGGCCAGGAAGGCGCCGACCAGCCAGTCGAACTTGTCGGTCTTGCCCGCCAGGCGCAGTTCCTGGCTGAAGGTCGTGAACTGCGAGTAGTTGGTGCCGTCCTTGTTGCGATAGGCGAGGTCGGCGAGGCTGAAATCGGCGTCCTGGCCGTTGTCGGTGCGCCACTGGCGGATGGCCGAGACGCTGGTCAGCGTGCCGAACGGCAGGTCGATATCGCCGGTCAGCGAAATGCCCTTGTCCTCGATCTTGGCCGGGGCGCCGCGGTTCGAATAGGCGACGCGGTTGAACGGATCGGCGGTCATGGCCAGCGGCGCGGGCTGGCCGGAAACCAGGGCGAGGATACCGGCGGTCGGGCCGGTGCGGATCTGCACGGCGCCGCAGCAGTTCTCGTCGCGGCGGCTGTAGTCGGCGATGACGCGGAAGGTGGCGGTGTCGTCCGGCACGAACAGCAGTTGGCCGCGGACGGTATAGAAGTTCTGGTCGGCGTCCTGAGTGCGCTTGGACGGACCATTGCCGGTGATCACGTCGTTGTAGCCGTCGCGCTCGCGGGCGGCCACATAGAGGCGGCCGGCCAGCTTGTCGCCCATCAGCGGACCGGTGACCGAGGCCGAGACGCCGTGGGCGTCATAGTTGCCCAGGGTGACCTCGGCGTTGGCGCCGAAGCCGAACTCCGGCTCCTTGGTCACCACATTGATGACGCCGGCCGAGGTGTTCTTGCCGAACAGGGTGCCCTGCGGGCCCTTCAGGACTTCGATGCGCTCCATCTCGCCCAGGTCGCCGAAGCCGACGCCGTTGCGGGGGCGGTAGACGCCGTCGATCACGACGCCGACCGAGCTTTCCAGGCCGGGGTTGTCGCCGACCGTACCGACACCACGCACGCGGGCCGTCGTGGAGGCCTCCGACGAGGTCGAGGTCACGGTCAGGCCGGGGGTCAGGATCGTCAGATCCTTGATGTCCTTGATGCCCGTGTCCTGCAGCAGCTTGGCGCCGACGGCGGTGACCACCACCGGAACGTCCTGCAGGTTCTGTTCCCGCTTCTGGGCGGTGACGATGATGCTGTCGACGGTTTGTTGATCGCTCGTTTGAGCCTGCGCGGCGCTCGTGGCGCCAAGACCGGCGAGGACAACAGCGGACGCAGTGCCGCAAAGCACCTGGGTAAAGCGCATTTCCTACCTCGGTTTGTTGGCCGTAAGCGCTTGCCCGCCCGCGGCTCGTTTTTCGTTGTTCCGGTCGAACGGTTGTTCGAATGGATGGCCAAGGGTTAGGCGCCGGGTCAGATATCGGCAAGCGAAATCCCTTGCGGTGGAAAGGTTCTGAGGGGGTCTGTTGCCAGGAAGCGACAGGGGCCTAACACCGTTATCGATATTCGAAAGGGGCTTGCGCGGGCCGTGGGTGGGTCTCATTTGGCGACCCATGAGCCTCTCGTCCGCCTATCGCCCCGACCCGCGCTTCCAAGCCTTGGGCCGCGACTTCGCCGATCCGGTCGAGGCGGCCGACTTTCCCGAGACCATCCTCCGGTTCCGGAACGATCGCGCGGCGGCGACCGTGGGCCTCGACGGCCTGAGCGATGAGGCCTGGCTCCATCATTTCGGCCGCTTCGAGCCGTTGCCCGACAACCAGCCGATCCCGCTGGCCATGCGCTATCACGGCCACCAGTTCCGCGTTTACAACCCCGACCTGGGCGATGGGCGCGGCTTCCTGTTCGCCCAGCTGCGCGAGGAGGCCAGTACCTCAAGCGAGAGTGGCCGCCTGCTGGACCTGGCCACCAAGGGCTCGGGCCAGACGCCGTGGTCGCGCTCGGGCGACGGCCGCCTCACTCTGAAAGGTGGGGTGCGCGAGATCCTGGCCGCCAGCCAGCTGGAGGCCCTGGGCGTCCCAACCTCCCGAGCGTTCTCCCTGGTCGAGACCGGCGAGGCCCTGACGCGCGGCGATGAGCCCAGCCCGACTCGTTCTGCGGTGCTGACCCGGCTGTCGCACAGCCACATCCGCTTCGGCACGTTCCAGCGCCTGGCCTATTTCGACCGCCGCGATCTGATCGTCGAGCTGGTCGACCATGTGATCGAGACCTACTTTCCGCACCTGGCCGACGTGGCCGACCGGCCGGCGGCGCTGTTGGAGGCGACGGTGGCCGCCAGCGCTCACCTGCTGTCGCGCTGGATGGCGGCGGGCTTCGTCCACGGCGTGCTCAATACCGACAACATGGTCGTGACGGGCGAGAGCTTCGACTACGGACCCTGGCGCTTCCTGCCGCGCAACGATCCCAACTTCACGGCCGCCTATTTCGACCATCAGGGCCTCTACAGCTTCGGCCGCCAGCCCGAGGCCGTGTTCTGGAACCTGCAGCAGCTGGCCGCCTGCCTGACCCTGGTCACCGACCAAGCCGGCCTGCTCTCGGCGCTGAACGGCTTCACCGACACCTATCGAGACGCGCTGCGGTCCGCGATGCTGGATCGCCTGGGCCTGAAGGGCCGCGATCCGGACACGGACGTCGAGCTGGTCAACGCCGCTTTCCGCGCCCTGGCCGAGGGCGGCGACGCCCTGCGCTGGGAGCCGTTCTTCTTCGACTGGTTCGGCGGTGAGGCCTCTGAGAAGCGCGCCCTGGCCGGTCCGCGCGCGGCGCTCTACGACACCGAGACCTTCCGGGCTTTCCGCCGCCAGCTGGCCGGCTTCGAGCCGGAGCGCCCCGAGCGCCTGGCCGACCCGGTCTTCCAGCGCGACGAGCCGGAGGAACTGCTCATCGAAGAGGTCGAATCGCTGTGGGCGCCGATCGCCGAGCATGACGACTGGAGCCCGCTGAACGCCAAGCTCGGCCTGATCGAGGCGGCCCGAGCGGCCTATCAGCTTGGCCGGACCGAAAACAAAAAAGCCGCGTTCTGAATTTTTTCGTTCGGGCGCGGAACAACCGTCAAGGTTCCGTCTTACAACTGCGGCACACTGCCTCCAGACGACGCCGCGTGGAGACCGAACCTATGCGCTTCTTCCAACCGATCATGCTGGTTTGCGCTGTGGCGATGTCCTTCGTCGGCGCCCTTGGGATTCCGGGCTGCGCCCGCGCCATCAGCGAGTGCCTGCGGGACCGTCCCGAACCGGCCTAAGGCGCCGGCTAGGCGCTGAGCGCGGCGGGCTGGGCCAGGACTTCGCGCACCAGTCGGCGGCGCGAGCTGACGCGGAACGCCATCAGGAAGTTTTCCAGGAACAGCCAGGTCGCCCGGTCGTGATCCAGGTGGTGGGTCAGCAGGCCGATCGGCTCGTCCCAGCGGCCGGCCAGACGGCGCTCGGCCATCAGCCGCCGCATGCGCGACAGGAACTTCCACGTCCCCCGGAACCGCCCGCCGCCCTTCCAGCGCAGGACATCGAGATGGGCGTCCAGCCTGACGACGCCGTTCGTGATCGTGCTGGTCTCGTCGAAGCACGACACCGCCGTGATCGACGTGTCGGGCGCGGCCGCCAGCAGCTGGGGCGCCAGATTGTTCCACGGCGGCGTGAACAGGATCGGCGCGGCGCCGGCCCGGTGGAAGGCCTGGACCGTGGCGCGCAGCTGGGCGCGGACCCAATCGACGCTGTCGCTCTCGGTGATCTCGCCAAAACCCTGGCCCTCGGGCTGGCGGTTGACGTGCTGGAAGCCGTGGACGGCGATCTCGACCCCCGGCTCGGCCTCGATGCGGCGCACCAGCTGCGCCAGGTTGGGCCCGGCGATGGCCGCCAGGGTCAGCGGCGCCTGGTAGAGGTGGGCCAGGGTCAGCAGGCGGTCCAGGGCGTCCGTCGGCGCGCGCGCGTCGTCGTCGCGCCACCAGATCACGGGCGCGTGGCCGGCCTGGGTCCAGAGCCGCAGCTCGGGACCCAGGACCAGACGAAAGGCGAGGGGCAGGCGCGAGATCACGGACTTACTGAGCGGCGACCTCGGCGCGACGCAGGGGCAGCGGGGTGGGGGCCCGCCGCGCGATCTCGTTCTGGCGGGCGCGATTGCGGAGGATCTCGCGGGCCCGCAGGTTCGACAGGATCGGATAGAGGCCGGCCATCAGCGAGATCAGGAAGCCGAGGTCGCCTTCGGTGTAGCCCTTGCGCGAGACGTAGCACTTGAAGAACCGGCGCACGCCGCGGAAGCTGTCGTCGGCCAGGCTCTTGATCTTGCCGGTGTCGGCCAGATCCTGGCCACGCAGGGCGGTGTAGCGGGACAGGCGCGCGAACATGTCGGCGATGTCCTCGTCGACCATGTGCGCGATGGGCGTGTTCAGGCGGCCGCCGAAACGGCCTTCCAGCTTGGCGCCCGGATGGACGCGCTCGGCCTTCCACGACTTGTGGCCGCGCCGGAACAGGCGCGCCGCTGACGAGGTGCCGAAAGAACCGCCCCAGCCGTGGCGGACCAGTTGATCGCCGACATAGTTGTCGATCGGGATCTGGTACCAGTCGGCGGCGTCGGCGCGCTCGATGGTCTCGCGGATCTCTTCGGCGAAGGCGGGGGTGACGCCTTCGTCCGCGTCCAGCTCCAGGATCCAGTCGCCGGTGCAGCGGGCGATGCCGGCGTGCTTGCGCGGGCCTTCGATCGGGAAGATGCCCGACACGACGCGGGCGCCGTACTGGCGGGCCACGGTCTCGGTGCCGTCATTGCAGCGGTCGGCGACCACGACGATCTCGTCGCAGAACGAGAGCGCCGACAGGCAGGCGTGCAGGCGCTGCTCCTCGTTGTGAGCGCAGATCAGCGCCGAAAGCTTGACCATCACGAAATCCCCGATGGAGCGGCCACGCCCCCGCGGTCGCCCTCGAAGCTATGACGCCGCGAGCTGGTCCCGCCCTCCGCCTACCGGCGAGGAAATGTGTAGGTTTTGAAACAAAGTTGCGGCTACGACGACTAGAAGTTGGCCGACAGGGCCAGGCTCCACGTACGCGGTCGTTGCGGTGTCACCTGGCGCACCTGGCCGAAGCTGAATGGATTGCCGTAGGCGAAGGTGTCGCTGGAGCTGTTCCAGGGGTTGCTGACGAACAGGGCGGCGCGCCAGCGGTCGGTCATCAGCTGGGCGGACAGCTTGCCGGTGTAGTAGCCGCCCATCGACGGCGAGTAGCGCGGGTCGAAGGTCAGGCGGGACTCGCCGATGTAGCCGGTCTCGGCCGTCAGCATCAGGGTGGCGTTGGCCGTCACCGGGCGTTGATAGGTCACGAGGCTGCCGAACGAGACGTCCGGCACGCCCGGCAGGCTGGCGGTGGCGGCGATGCCGAAGCCGGGCGCGATGCGGGTCAGCTTGGGCTCGTTGAACAGGGTGTTGCCGCTGATCGTCAGCCGCGGCGTCACCCGCCAGGCGGCCTCGATCTCCAGGCCCCGGTTGCGGCCGTCGCCGATATTGGCGGTGTAGGACAGGCCCGACGGGAAATACTGGTCGGTCTGGATGTTGCGCCAGTCGTCGTAGAACAGCGCCGCGCGCAGGTTCACGCGTCCGCCCCACGGATTCAGCGTGGTCCCGATCTCGTAGTTGCGCAGATGGTCGGGCCGGAAGACCCGGCGTGTCTCGGTCGGGATGGTCAGGCCCCCCGAGTTGAAGCCGCCGGCGCGATAGCCCTCCGAGGTCAGGGCGTAGATCATGCCGCCGCCCGCCAGGTCGCGTTGCAGCGAGACTTTCGGCGAGAAGCCGCTGAACGAGGCCTCGCGGTCCAGGTCTCGTGACTGGCCGGGCGCGGGCGCCAGCACGTAGGAGCGCGTGTGGATGGTGGTCTTGAAGCCCCGCCCGCCCAGCGCCGCCTTCCAGCCGCCGCCGAGATCGTAGGTGGCCTCGCCATACAGGGCGTATTCGTTCAGCCGGTCCTTGCGGTCCTCGTCATAGACGTTGCGAGTGACGTTGCTGGTGGTGGTGGCGCGCAGCTCGGCGTCGCCCTCCTCGATGCTGGTGGCCAGGAAGGCGCCGACCATAAAGCGGAGGCGACCGATCGCTGGGGCGGTGTAGATGGCGTCCTCGATCAACATCCGCATGCGGGCGGCCTCGTCGTAGAGGCCCAGCTCCACGCCCTCTTCGGAGAACTCGGTCAGGGACAGGGTCGCGTCGTAGCGGCTGGCGTAGTCGTGGGTCACGTAGCCGGTGACGGATTCGAATTCACCCCAATCGCCCACCCCGCTGATCTTCAGTGACGCCAGGCTCAGATGATTGTTGTGGGTCTCGCGGACCTGGTTCGCGCGGCGGGGGCCGCCCGCTGTCAGGGTGACGTACTGAGTGTCCTTCGAGGTGATGCTGCGGCTGGTGACCCCCAGCTTTACCTGCCAGCCATCGTTCAGATCGACCCGCAACGCCGCGCGGCCGCCCCGGCGGATTGTCCGGTCGACGTTGGAGAGGCGCAGGTTCACGTCGTCCAGGTAGCCGCCATCCACGTCGTAGAAGAACGCGCCGCGCAAAGCCGAGCGATCGCCGACGGGGAGATTGGCCACGCCCTCAAGGCTGTAACTGGAGGAGCCGGAGTGGGTGTCGGCCGCTGTCGCGCTGAGCGAAGCGGCGTAGCGGCCCAATTCGGGCTGACGGGTAACGATGCGGTAGATGCCGCTCAGCGAGCCGCCGCCATAGAGCGCGCCTTGCGGGCCGCGAAGAACTTCAACCCGGTCGACATCGATCAGGCGCAGGTCGGGATCGGGCGCGTTGTAGTTGACGGGGAGCTCGTCGAGATAGGTTCCGACCGTGGACTGGGTCCGGCCCGTGAAGGTGCCGTCCGACAGGCCGCGCAGCAGGATCTTGTTCCGCGCCGCGCCAAGATTGGTGGTGATGAAGCCGGCCGTCTGGCGGGCCACCGAGGCGGTCTCCGTCACTCCAATGTCCTGGAGCTGCGGCGAGCCGATGACGCTAACCCCGCCGGGCAGGCTGCCCAGGCGCGGCGGACGCTTGCCGGCGCTGATGATCAGGGGCGCGAGCGGGGCGATCGGCTCGGGCGTCGCGACGGCGGGCCGCGCGACGATCACCGGACGCGCCGGCGCGGGCGGCCGCGCGGCTGAGAAGCGGACGGTGCGCGAGTCGACGAGGACGTAGGCGCAGCCCTTGCCCTGGCTGGCGCGGTCCAGGGCTTCCGTCAGGTCGAAGGTCCCGACCAGGGGAACGCCCGAGCCCTTGCAGGCCTCGACGCCGCCGATGCTGACGCCCATGCGGACGCCCAGCTCGATCAGGGTCTCGGCGGCGGTGGTCTTGCGAATATCGAGGCGCGCACGCGTTTCAGCGGCGGTTGCGTTCTGTCCGCTGACGCCAAGACCCAGAATACTGGCGGCGAAAAGAATTGAAGCCCGACTCAGGGTCGGGCCTGCTCAAGAACGTCAATGCGGAGCGGACGGCCTTCCGCGCAGGACAATTGAATCATCGCTCGGCGTCGCCGAAATCGGCATGAGGCTGGTCAGGCGGCGAACCATCGCATCCTGGCCATCCACGATCAATACGCCGGAGAACCGCAGGCTGGCCGTATTTTCACCCTCGAGGCGAAGCGGCCGATCGAAATAGTGGTTCATGTCGCTGACGATGCGACCCAACGGCTGGTCGCGATAGATCAGCCGGCCCGAGCGCCAGCCCACTTGATCCTCGGCCGCCACGGCGCGGACGCTGACGCCCGTGGCGCCTTCGACGTGCTCCAGCATCTGGCCGGGGCGCAGGCGCACCGGGGTGTCGTCGCCGTCGGTCGACACCTCGACCAGGCCGCGCAGCACGGTGACGCTGAGCTGGCCGTCGCGGCGGCGGACGTCGAACTGGGTGCCGACCACGCGCACGGTCTCGTCGCCGACGGTGATCAGGAACGGACGGCTGGTGTCGTGCGCCACGTCGAACAGGGCCTGGCCGTCGTGCACGGTGACGCGGCGGGCGTCCTTGTCGAGGCGCACCGACAGGTTCGAGTCGGTATTCAGGTCGATGTGACTGCCGTCGGCCAATTGGATGGCGCGGTTCTCGCCCTTGGCGGTGGTGTAGAGCACGTCGGGCTGCGGCAGCAGTTCGCCCCACGGCGCGACGACCACGGCGATAGCGACCGCGGCGGCGGTCGCCCCCAAACCGCCCAGCCAACGCCAGTCGATCGAGAACGCCCGCTTCGCCGCGGCGAGCTTGGGTTCGGCCAGTTCCCCCCGGACGGCCGGACCCCGCTGGAAGATTTCCTCGTCGACGGCCTGGATGGCGTCATACGCCTCCTGCGCGCCGGGCTCGCAGAGCCAGGCGTCAAACGCCAGCCAGTCGGTCTCATCGACCTCCGGCCGCTGCAGTCGGGTCAGCCAATCGGCCGCCTCTTGCAGATGTTGCGCTGACCGGCTCATCCGGCGTTGCTCCGACGAGGATCCATCATCCCCCTGAACGTAGACGGCGCCCAAGAGCGTCGTCCCCCATGTGCAACTGCATAAATCACCGCAGCCGCCGCGTCAGGGTTTTTAAGGCGGAGCTGATGTGCTTTTCCACGGTGCTGACGCTGATGCTCATGCGGCGCGCGGTCTCCGCGTGGCTGTGGCCTTCCAGCTTGTGCAGTTGAAAGGCCTGGCGGGTCTTTTCGGGCAAGTCCTGGACGGCCTCGACCAGCGCCTGGAGCCGCTGGCGTCCGGCGACGATCTCGTCGGCCGCGGGCTCGTCCGTGACCTCGCGACCGGCCACGACGGTGGTGTTGATGTTGCGCCAGTCGTTGTCGCGAGCGCCGGCGCGCTTCTGGCTGCGCAGGCGGTCCAGCATCAGGTTCGAACCGATGCGGTGCAGCAGGGCCGACGGGTTGTCGACAGGACCGATCGCTTCCATGCCGCTGATCCGGATGTAGAGATCCTGGACCAGATCCTCGGCCTCGGCGCGGGAGTTCAGGCGAGCGGCGAAGAAACGCACCAGATTGGTGCGCTTCTGCTCGTACAGGCCCAGCAGCGCGGCCTTGTCCGAGTCCGGCACGCTCAAAACTTCACCCACGTCAGCCAATCGCCACCCCATAACGGGCAGCACTATCCATCTTTTTGGCGGAAAGACGATCGATAGTTGCGGCCGCCGATACCCCTTCCAGGCGAGCCGAATGAGGGGCCGCGAGAGGGGAAAGACGGGCTAAAAACTTCAAATAGCGACGTTTTACCGGCCCCGCCCGGCTTCGATTCGCGCCGTGCGGGAGCGGGGCCGCCGGAGGTCCCGGATTTATGTGGCGAAATGTCGCGGCGGGGTCCTCGCGTGACCTGGAGGCTGGCCGACGCTATCGTCGTGTCGTCGGGATTTGGGGGCGAGTGATCATGCGCGGATGGACCCTCGTGGCGGCCGGGGCCGGCCTTCTGGCGCTGGCCGCCTGCGCCGCGCCACGCGCGGTGGGCCAGGGTGAGGTGGCGGGCCTGCGTGGCGCGGCCATCGCGCCCTACGCCAGCCAGGCCGACGGCGCGGACGCGGCCTTCGCCAAGGCGGTCCAGAGCCAGGCGATCAGCCGGCTGGGCGGCGGCGCCGTCGGAGGCGTGCCGGCCTATCTGGTCCAGGTCGGGGTGGCGGTCTCGCCGCCGGCCGTGGGCGTCTCCAGCGCGGCGGAAACCCTCGACGACAAGGCCTGGCGCAGCCAGCCGCCGGTCAGGCGTCCGTGGAGCCGCAAGGGACCGGTCCGCACCGTGACCCTGGCGGTGCTGGACGCCGGCGCCGGCAAGACGATCGCCTGGTCGTCGATCCGGGTGCGCAAGGGCGAGCCCGCCGCCGTGGCCGACCTGCTGGTCGACGCCCTGCGGCCGTCAGCCAAGAACTAGCCCAGGTAGCGCGGCAGCTTCACCGTGAATTCGGCGCCGACGCCGGGTTCGCTGCGGCACGAGACCTCGCCGCCATGGCGCGCCACCGCCGCCTGCACGAAGGCCAGGCCCAGGCCGACCCCGCCCGTCGCTTCCCCGCCGGGCCGCTCGAACCGCTGGAACGGCCGGAAGGCGGTCGCGGCTTCTTCGCGCGAAAAGCCAGGGCCTTGGTCGGCGATCGCCACATGGGCCGTCGGACCGGTTGGCGAGGGCTGTTCGGAAAGGGTGACGGTGATCGTCGAGCCCTCGGGGCCGTACTTCACCGCATTGCCCAGCAGGTTCACCAGGGTGCGGGCCAGCACGCCGCGATCGCCCAGCACCATCAGGGGCGTGTCGTCGCCGAGCTGCTGGATCTTGATCCGGCGCTGTGCGGACTGCGGCCAGACCTCGTCGATGGCCTCGACGGCGATGTCGGCCAGGTCGACCGGCTCCAGGATCACCGGCGTGACCTCGGCCCGCGCGAGTTGCACGAAGCCGTCGGCCAGGGCCAGGGTCCGCCTGGCGTAGGCGGCGATACGCTCGGAAAGCTCCGGCGGCGCGTCGGGCGTCGTCGCCAGCAGGGCCAGGATCGAGGTCTGGGGCGAGCGCATGTCGTGGGTCAGCAGCTGCAGGGCCTGCTCGCGCTGGCGCATGGCGGCGGTCAGGATCGAGATGTCGGCCAGGCGTACGATCCAGCCCGCTCCGGCGCCCGACTCGTCGCGGCGGAACACCGTCTGCAGCTGGTAGGCGCGACCGTCGGGCAGGTGCAGGTCGATGGGCTCGCGGCTATCGGTCTCCTGCGGCCAGTCCAGCTCGAAGCGGCGGCCCAGCGGGTCCAGGGCGTTGATCAGGTCGGCCAGCGAGCTGCCGTTCAGGGGGCGCTGGGCGGGCCGGAACAGGGTCTGGGCGGCGGCGTTGGCGGCGATCACCCGGCCCCGGGCGTCGGCCACCAGCGTCGCGTCCGGCAGGCTGAACAGGGCGTCCGCCGAGAACCGGCGCAGGTCGTCGATGCGGGTGATCGCTTCGCCAAGGCTCGAGGCCTGGCGAGAGACGACGTCGGTCTCGAAGGGTCTCGGGGATGCGCTCCGCCCACGGATGATGGCGCGAACGCGGGTCAATTCGCGGCTCAGCAGGTCGTTGACCCGGCCCAGCTGCCCCCAGCCCCAGATCAGGCCGACGATCTTCAGGCCCAGCACCGTGGCGATCGGCGACAGCCACACATGGCCCAGCCAGAACATCGCCGCCGAATAGGCCAGGCCCAGCAGGCACAGGCCGATCAGGAGAACCAGGTTGGCGCGTGGCGGCAGGACCAGCAGGCCGATCATCAGCAGCCACAGCAGGGTCAAGGTGAAGGCGACCCGGCCCCAGGGTCCGGCGGGCTTGATCATCAGGCCGCTGCGCAGGCCGTCCAGCACGCTGGCCTGCAGCTGCACGCCGGTCATGCTGGCCGCATCGGGCGTGACCGGTGTCGGGAAGGCGGGGCCGAGGCCCGGAGCGGTCAGGCCCACGAACACCGTGCGGCCGGCGATCAGCGACGGCGGAACCTCGCCGGCCAGCACGCTGGAGAAGCTGACATGGTGATAGATCGATGGCGGGCCGGCGAACGGGATCAGCAAGGTCGGCTCGGCGCCGCGCGTGGGATCCCTGGCTTCCGGCGCACGGGTGGCGCGATGGACCACCGTCATCAGGTCGGGGCTGAGGCCGGGACCGTCGGCCTCGAACGGGGCCATGCGGCGTACGACGCCGTCGTCGTCGAAGCGGACGTGGGCCAGACCGACTGCGGCCGCGCCCTGGGCGATCTCGGGGATCGAGCCGACCACGCGCGGCGGGGCCCGCTCGCCACCATTGATGGCGTCGCCGTCGATCAGGAACTGGGGCAGATAGACCTTGCCCGAGCGGGCCACGGCCTCGGCGAGGGCGCGGTCATGGACCGGGTCGCCCGCCTGGCTGAACAGCACGTCGTAGACGATGGCCCGGGCGCCCGCCTGGCTCAGCTGGTCGATCATCCGGGCGTGGCGGTCGCGCGACCAGGGCCAGGCGCCCAGCGCCGCCAGGCTGCGGTCGTCGATGTCGACGATCAGGATCGAGGCGTCGGCCGGCCGTTCGCTCGCGCGGGCCAGGACGTCGTACAGCACATTGTCCAGGCGCTTGGGCGGCAGCAGAGCGAAGGCGGCCATGACCAGGCTGGCCAGGGCCGCCAGCAGCAGCCACGACAGCAGCCGGCCAGAAGAGCGCGGCGTCCGGGACGCGACGGCCGTCACTGACCGATCTGCAGCGTCTGAAGCGGGCCCAGCTTCTCGGTCGTCTTGCCGTTCTTGAAGCGGATGGCCGTCACGCGCCACGCATAGGTCCCCGGCGGCAAGTCGGTCAGGGTCACGCGCGGGTCGACGAGGCCCGGCTGGTCGACCGTGGGGACCTTGGGGCCTTCACGCTTGTCACCCGGGTTGGCGAACAGCTGGAAGCGGTAGTTGCGCATGCCGTCGCCGGCCGAGCTCCAGCGGAACAGGAACTTGCGATGCTTGCCTTCGCGGCTGTCGCTGGGGGCGTGCGTTTCCAAGGTGTCGAGGTCGCGGTCGAAGCTGTAGTCGGCGGGGAAGCCTTCCAGCCCGCCGGCGTCGAGCGCGGTGAGGCGGACGAAATAGGTGCCGTTGGCCATCTCGTCGAAGTCGGACGTGGGGGCGTCCGATGTCGCCTCGGCGAAGACGTCGACGAAGCCGGCGTCGCGCGACAGCCGCAGGCGATAGGCGGCCGCGCCGGCCAGGGGCTCGACGGCGAAGTGGACGGTCTTGTCGGACTGGTTCTGGCCGTCGGGCCCGAGCTTGGGTGCGGCGAGCAGCTTGACCGGCGCGCTGACCCCGCTGGCCGTGGCGCTGACCCCGAAGCCGGCCGGAACGGGCGGCGCGCTGGTGGCCACGGCGCCGGCGTCCACCCCGACCGCGCCCCTCAGCACCTCTGTCTGCGCCCTATCGTCGGCCGCGCCTACCCGGAACTCGGTGCCGCGCACGGCCGAGACCGAGACCGGCGTGCGGACCTCGAACTTGCCGGCCGGATTGGCGTTGGGCGTGGCGGAGATGGTCCCGCGGCCCTGGTCCAGCTGGAACACCCGCTGGGGTGCGTTGTTGATCAGCACCTGGCGCAGCCTGGCGATGCGCACACGGGTGTTGGAGGGCAGGGTGACGCGCGAGGCGTCTTCCAGCTCGAAGGTGGCGAAGGCGTTCGGCCCGGTGATCACGACCTGACCCTCGGCGAGTGGCATGCCTAGCCGGGCCGGGGCGCGCTGACCGTTGGTCTCGATCTGCACCGGTCCGCTGAACGCCGAGACGCTGGCGGCGATCGGCGTCGATTTCAACAGGTTCGGGTCGATGTTCAGCTGTGAGCCGGGCCGCAGACGCCGCGGCTGCCGGACCTTGTTGACCTTCTGCACGGTCCTGTAGTCGCCGGGCTGGTTCAGATAGGCCTTGCCCAGACCGATCAGGGTGTCGCCCGGCTTGATCACATAGGCCACCGGCGGCTCGGCCGGAGCCGCGCTTTGCGCCGCCGCCGGGCCAGTACTCGCCAGGCCGGTGATCGCCAGGCTGGCCAGAACAATGAGGCTCGCCCCCGCGGCCTTGGTCATGCCTAGTCTCCCCCGCCCGCGCCCGTCTCCGCCGCCTCGGGGTCGCAAGCCTCCAGACGATAGCCGAAACCATAGACCGTGCTCAGTCGGAAACCGTTCGCGGGCCGCAGGTGCAGCTTGGCCCGCAGGCGCGAGACGTGGGCGTCCAGGGTGCGGGTCTCCAGATCCGGCCGCTGGCCCCAGATCCGCCGCAGCAGGTACTCGCGCGACAGCGGCCGGGACAGGTTGTTGAACAGCACCGACGCCAGCTGGAACTCCTTGGGCGTCAGGGTCTCGATGTGGCCGTTCCAGCTGGCGGTCTGGGCGCCGGGATCAAGCCGGTAGTGGCCATGCTGCTCGGTCGTCGGCTGGGTCGGTGGGCGATGGATGCGGCGGACGACGGCGTTGACCCGGGCCAGCAGCACCTGGGGCTGCAGCGGCTTGACGATGTAGTCGTCGGCGCCGGCGTTCAGGCCTTCCACCAGGTCGGCCTCGACCGAACGGCTGGTCAGCAGCAGCACGGGCGGAGCCGTAGTGGGGTCCTCGCGCAGCAGCTTCAGGGTCTCGACCCCGGAAAGCTCCGGCATGTTCCAGTCGAGGATGATCAGGTCGAAGGTCTGCTTGCGAAGTTCCGCCAGCAGTCGCGACGGCGTGGTGAAGCTGGTGCAGGCGAAACCAGCCGGGTCCAGCACCGAGGCGACAAGCGCGTTGTGGCTTTGGTCGTCGTCGAGCAGGGCGACTTTCATCTGGTCACTTATCTTGGGAAGAAGCGCGCTCCGCGGGGGAGCGGAGCGCGCCGCGGGCGGCTCGCTCTCGGTGGGGCGACGAGCAGGCGACCAGCCTTCCATCCTTACCTCGCCCCATTCCTGTCTGCTCGACTTCAGGCGGCATTTTTACAAAGCTTTACAGTCCGGTCGAGCCACCATTCAGGCGGTGGCGCGGACGATCGCACCCAAGGCGGGGGCAAGGTCGCCGACGGGGCGGACCTCGACACCGGAGAGGCCCAGCCACGTGGCCATCAGCGCCAGTTCCCCGGCGAGGGCGGTCGGCGTCCGGGCGTTGGCGTCGGGTTCGGCGTGGGCGGCCAGGACCAGCAGCTTGCCGGCCTTGCGATCGGCCTTCAGGTCGACCCGGGCGGTGATCGCCTCGTCCTGCAGGAAGGGCAGCACATAGTAGCCGTGGGTGCGCTTGTGGGCGGGGGTGTAGATCTCCAGCCGCACGCGCACGCCGAACATCCGCTCGGTGCGCTCGCGGAACCAGATCAGGTTGTCGAACGGCGAGAGTAGGGCGCTGGCCTTGATCGACCTCGGGCGGCGGGCCTCGGGGTGCAGATAGGCCGGCTGGTCCCAGCCCTTCACCGCGACCTTGATCAGAGTCCCGGCCTCGACCAGCGCGGCGACGCCGTCGCGGGCGTCGCTCAGGGAGAGGCGGAAATAGTCGCGGAGGTCCCGCTCGGTGGCCACGCCCATGGCGCGGGCGGAGATCTTCAGCAATTCCCGGCAGGCCTTGGCGCGGTCCGGGGTCGGGGTCTCGAAGATCGCCTTGGGCAGGACCCGTTCGGGCAGGCCATAGACCCGCTCGAAGCTGCCCCGCCGCGTGGCGGTGGTCAGGCGGCCGGTCCAGAACAGGCACTCCATGGCCCGCTTGCCCTCGCTCCAGCCCCACCAGCCGCCTTGGCCCTTGGCGCCCAGTTCCAGCTCCGAGGCCGCCAGCGGGCCGCGCTCGGCGACGGTGTCGAGGGCCTTCTGGATGAAGTCGGCATGGCTGCGCAGGAAGCCGGCGACATTCTTCCAGACTCCGACGCCGTCGAGCGCATCCTGCATCCGCCAGCGCAGCAGCGGGTGGGTGGAGAGCGGCGTCAGCGACGCCTCATGGGCCCAGTATTCGGCCAGCGCCGGCTTCCTGCCCCAGGCCAGGTCCTCCAGGACCGTGCGGTCATAGGGCCCGAGGCGCGAGAAGAACGGCAGGTAGTGCGAGCGCGACACGACATTGACCGAGTCGATCTGCACCACACCCAGGGCCTCGATCGTCGACAGCAGGTGGCGCTTGCCGGGCGCGGTCGGTCGCGGGCGTCCGAAGCCCTGCGCCGCCAGCGCGATGCGCCGCGCTTCCTTGGCGGAGAGGGTTTCGGTCATGGCCGTAGTTGAGCTTGCGTCGGAAGAGGGCGCAAGGTCGTGAGACCGCTACCATCGGACTTGGCCTCGGCGTCGAATGATCCTACCGATGCGCCGCCAAGTCTCTCGGAGCCGCACCGCATGACCGTCATCGAAAAGGGCCCGGCCCGCCTGGTGCTGGCGCCGGACGTCGGCGGCGCGATCGCCGCCTTCACGCTCGCCGGCCGCGACGTGCTGCGCCCCATGGCGGAGGGCGCGACCGACGCCCTGCTGACGGCGAGCTTTCCGTTGGTTCCGTTCTGCAATCGCATTCCCGATGGCCGCTTCACCTTCGAAGGTCGCGAGGTCGTCTTGCCGCCGAACCTGGGCGACCACCCGCACGCCCTGCACGGCCAGGGCTGGCGCGCCGCCTGGACGGTGGAGAAGGCCGGAGGCGACGAGGCGGTGCTCTCCTATGACCACACGCCCGGCGACTGGCCGTGGGCCTATCGCGCCGAGCAGCGCTTTGTGCTGAGCGAGACGGGCTTCCGCCTCGAGCTGACCGTGACCAATACCGGTGGCGCGCCGATGCCGGCCGGGCTGGGCTTCCACCCCTATTTCCCCGTGCGCGAAGGCGAGGCCCTGGCCGCCGCCAATGACGGGGTCTGGATGATCGACGCCAACGCCTTGGCGACCGAGCACCACCCTGGCGTCTGGGGACCCGACTGGGCGGCCGGCGCGGGTGTGGCGGGCCACGACCTGATCGACCACTGCTATACCGGGTGGGACCAGCGCGCGGTGCTGAGCGCGCCGGGCCAAGCGGACACCGTGATCACCGCGTCTCCCGAGTGTCGCTGGCTGCACATCTATGTGCCGCCGGGCGAGGGCTATCTGTGCGTGGAGCCCTGCGCCAGCCGACCCAACCCGTTCGGGGCGGGAGAGACGGGGATGGTGACGCTGCAGCCTGGTGAGAGCCGCAGCGTGTGGATGGAAATCCGCGCCTGAGTCCCTCTCTCTCAGAGAGAGGGAGGGGCCCGCCGCGAAGCGGTGGGAGGGTGAGTGGTTACGAGGGCTGACGGCGTGCCGGCACTTCGTCGGGCGCTGTAACCCCTCACCCCAACCCTCTCCCTCTGGGAGAGGGAGTTTCTCTCTACGGCGTAATCCCCGCCTGGGTCTTCAACCGCGCGACCATGTCGTTCGAGAGATAGCCGTCCGCCGGCAGCTGCTGGCTCTGCTGCCAGGCGCGCAGGGCCTTGCGGGTGCCGGCGCCGATGACGCCATCGGCCGGGCCGGGACTGAAGCCGACACGGGCCAGGGCGATCTGGGCGGCCATGCGGTCCGACAGCGACAGCGGCGTCTCGACCGGCCACGGCGTGACCAGCGGACCGCCGCCGGCGAAGCGGTCGGCCAGCAGGCCGATGCCCAGGGCGTAGGAGGTCGAGTTGTTATAGGTCCGGATCGCGAAGTGATTGGGCAGGGCCAGGAAGGCCGGGCCGGTCGCGCCCGCCGGCAGGATCAGCATGGCCGGCGAGGCGGCGTCGGCGGCGGTCCAGGGCAGGCCGTCGGCGCGGCGCACGCCCTTGGCTTCCCACCAGGCCGGAATCTCGCGCGGGCCTTCGGTGACCGAATAGTCGAAGCCGGCCGGCAGGATCACTTCCTTGGCCCAGCCCACGCCCGGCTTCCAGCCGCCCCGGGCCAGCAGGTTGGCCGCCGAGGCCAGCGAGTCGGAATCCGAACCCCAGATGTCGCGCTTGCCGTCGCCGTCGAAATCGACGGCCGTGGCCCGGTAGCTGGAGGGGATGAACTGGGTCTGGCCCATGGCCCCGGCCCACGAGCCGCGCAGCTGCTCCCGCGTCACCTCGCCCGAATCGATGATCTTGAGCGCGGCGATCAGCTCGCCCTCGGCCCAGGCGCGACGGCGACCGTCGGCGGCCAGGCTGACCATCGAGCGGACGACGTCGAAATTGCCCTGCAGCTTGCCGAAGGCCGATTCCATGGCCCAGACGGCCAATAGAATGTCGCGCGGCACGCCGTAGCGCGCTTCGATGGTCGGCAGATAGGCCAGCTGCTCGCGCTTGGCGCGGCCGATGGCGATGCGGTCGTCGCCGATCACCCCGTTGATATAGGCGCCGACCGGCTTGGAGAATTCCGGCTGGCGGCTGTCCAGGCTGATGACCGTGGGATTGGGCGTGACGCCCGCCAGCTCGCGGTCCAGCAACTGCGGCGACAGGCCGGCGGCCAAGGCGCGAACGCGGAAATCCTGCAGCCAGGTGTCGAAGGCCAGCTCGCCATTGGGCACCGGCGTGTTCGGCGTCGGAGCCGGCGCGGCGGGCGCCTGGGGCCTGGCCGCGGGCGGCGGGGGCGGGCTGACGGCGGTCAGCGGTCCTTGCGGAGAGGTGTCCGCGCAGCCGGCGAGCAGGAGAACGAGAAAGACGCGACGATCGATTGCCATGCGCAGGAAGCTACCGGGGTTCGAGTGAATGCTTCAATCACAAGCGCGCCAGACCGGCTAAGTTCCCCCTCGCGTCGGCCGAAAAGCCTTTGAGCGCATTGACTCCGAGCGGCATGCTGCTTATACGCACCGCCTCCGAAACACCCCGGATGTTCCGGCCGCCTTTTGCGTGCCCGGACCTCTCCGCTGAAGTACAGAGACGGTCATGAAGGTTCGTAGCTCGCTGAAGTCGCTGAAGGGTCGCCACCGCGACTGCAAGATGGTTCGTCGTAAGGGCGTCATCTACATCATCAACAAGACCGACCCGCGCTTCAAAGCCAAGCAAGGCTAATGACGCTGACGCGTCCCAGAGCCGTTCTCTGGGATGTCGGCAACGTCATCGTGCGCTGGGATCCCCGCGCACTGTATGCGAAGATCTTCAAGGAACCGGCCGACCTCGACCGGTTCCTTTCGCATGTCTGCACCCTGGATTGGCACGTCGCCCATGACCGGGGTGTCGGCTTCGCCGAGAACGCCGCGCCGCTGATCGCGCGTTTTCCCGAGCATGCCGACCAGATCCGCGCCTGGGACGAGCGTTTCCCGGAAATGCTGTCGGGCCCGATTCCCGAGACCGTCGCGGTGATCGAGGCCCTGGCCGCCGCCGACACACCCCAGTTCGCACTCACGAACATGCCCCAGAGCAAATGGCCTGCCGTCCAGGCCCTGTCGCCCGCGCACTTCGGCGTCTTCCGCGATGCGATCGTCTCGGGCGACGAGGGCGTGATCAAGCCTGACCGCCGCATCTACGAGATCGTGCTGGAGCGCACGGGGCTGGCTGCCGCGGACCTGCTGTTCATCGACGACAGCGCCAAGAACATCCAAGCCGCCATGGACATGGGCTTCCACACCCACCACTTCACCGATCCGGCGCAGCTGCGCGCCGCCGTCGAGCGGCACGGCCTGCTCTAGTCCCTGAACCTGGGAGATCCCGCATGAACGTCGGTTTCGTCGGCCTGGGGGCCATGGGCGCGGCCATGGTCCGCAATCTCCTGGGCAAGGGCGTGAAGGTGACGGTCTGGAACCGCTCGCGCGCCATCGTCGACACCCTGGCCGCCGAGGGCGCGACACCGGCCGCGACCGTCGACGAGGTCTTCGCCGCCGACATTGTCCTGACCATGCTGGCCCACGATCAGGCCATGCGCGAGGTGCTGGTCGACAGCGGTGTCCTGAACCGCGCGCGCAAGGGCCTGGTCCACGTCAACCTCGCCACCATCTCGACCGCCCTGGCGGGGGAGCTCGCGGCCCTGCATGCCGAGCTCGGCCTCGGCTATGTCGCCTCGCCGGTGTTCGGCCGGCCGCCTGTCGCCCAGGCCGGGGGCTTGAACGTCCTGGCCGCCGGCGCGCCCGAGGCCGTGGCGAGCGCCATGCCGGTGCTGGAGATGCTGGCCGCCAAGGTCTGGCCGCTGGGCCAGGATCCGGTCCGCGCCAACGCCCTGAAGCTGGCCGGCAACTTCATGATCGTCGCGGCCATCGAATCCATGGGCGAGGCCGTTGCGCTGGGCGAGGCCTATGGCGTCGAGGCGCCCGAGCTTCTGGACATGCTGTCGAGCACCCTGTTCGCCGCGCCGATCTACAAGATCTATGGCGGCATGATCGCCGAGCGCCGCTACAGCCCGCCGGGCTTCGCGGCGGAGCTGGGCCTGAAGGACGTGCGCCTGGTGCTGGACGCCGCCGAGGCCAAGGGGCTTTCCATGCCGCTGGCCGATCTGGCCGAGGCGAGCCTGGAATCGCTGCTCGGCGGTGAGGAGAAGGACCTCGACCTGGCGGCCCTGGCTGAGATTGCGAGAGGACGTGTGGAAGGTCGCTGAATCGCGCTTCCCAGGGGCGCGGCTTCGAACTAGGTTCCGCGCCTCCCAATTCCAGCCTCTCGCGAGACTTCCCGCATGGCCGACGACGCCACTCCCCACGCAGACGTTCTGAACTCGACCGCCCAGGGTCAGCTGAAGTCGATCATCGACCGCGTCGAGCGCCTCGAGGTCGAGAAGACCGAGATCATGGAGCAGATGAAGGAAGTCTACGCCGAGGCCAAGGGCAACGGCTTCGACGTGAAGATCCTCAAGAAGGTGGTCCGCATCCGCAAGCAGGACCGCGCCAAGCGCCAGGAAGAGGACGCGATCCTGGACCTGTATCTGTCGGCCATCGGCGAGATCTAAGTTTTTCCTAGGTGCGCGGTGGCGCGCGGTCGGAGATAGTCCTCCGCGATGCGCGCCAAGCCGCCCGATCCCAAGGAACAAGCCAAGCGGGCCGCGCTGAATGCCTTGAAGCGCGCCCGCCGCGCGGCTGAGAAGTCGGGCGTCGAGCTCTCCGATTGGGAGGGCGAGTTCCTGACCAGCGTCTCCCAGCGCGTCGAGACCTACGGCCGCGCCTTCGCCGATCCAGAAAAGGGCGCGCGCGGCCAGGCCCTGTCGGGCAACCAGGCCATCAAGCTCAAGGAAATCGTCCGCAAGGCGAAAGGCGAGTCCAAGCCGATGAAGCGCGGCAAGGGCTTTGGCCGACGCGAACGCCCTCAAGCCGAGCCGGAAAGCGACGAAGGCTGATTCCGGCGCGACGAAGCCTGACGCCGCGAACGTGGTTCTGCGGTTAACTCCCTCGACGCATGGGGAGCAAATACATGGAAGCCGCCAAATCCTACCGCGGGCTCGCGCTGACCGTCCTTCTGGCCACGCTGGTGGCGGGGACTCTGGATATCACCGACGCCTGCGTCTACTGGGCCGTGACCAAGGGGGTCTCGCCCGAGCGCATCTTCCAGTCGGTCGCCAGCGGCCTGCTGGGCAAGGCGGCGTTCAAGGGCGGCGCCCAGACGGCGGCCCTGGGCCTTCTTCTGCATTTCGGAATCATGGCGGTGATGGTGGCGGTCTACGCCCTGGCCAGCCTGCGCCTGCCGATCCTGAACAGGCGGCCGGTGCTGATGGGCGTCGGCTACGGCCTGGCGACCTATGCGGTGATGAACTACGTCGTGCTGCCGCTGTCGAACGCCAGCCACGGCGGGCCGTTCAGGCTGCCGGTGTTCATCAACGGCGTGTTCGCCCACGTCGTGATGGTCGGCCTGCCGATCGCCCTGATCGTGGCCTGGCGCGAAAAGAAACTGGCCCAGACCGAGGTCTGAGCCAGCTTCAGGATCGTTCGGTTCGGAGCCTAGACTCGGAGCCTAGACCGGGGCCGGCTTGGCCGTGGACGGGCGGACCGGCTTGAGCAGGGCCTTCAGGCGTTGCTCGCGCGAGACCGGGCGGAAGATCATCAAAGCCATCAGCCGGCCTCCTTCATGTCGACCTCGATGCCCTGCTCGCGAACCTTGCGATAGAGGGTCGAGCGGCCGATGCCGAGACGGCGGGCGACTTCGCTCATGTGGCCGGCATAGACGTCGATGGCGTGCTGAATAAGGTCGCGCTCGATGTCCTCCAGCGTCCGCAGGTGACCGCGGTCGTCGAGGATGCGCACGGGCGCCTCGGTCGTCGCGGCCGACATGGCGGCGTGCGCGGCCTGCAGCATGGCGGCGGGCGGCGGCGACGGCGCGATCGAGACGGCCTCGATCGGCGCGGCCAGGCCCGAGATGGCCGGGAAGTCGTACGGCTGCAGATAGGGCGCGTCGGCCAGGACGATGGCGCGATAGATCGTGTTCTCCAGCTGGCGGACATTGCCGGGCCAGTCGAACGCGGTCAGCAGCTGCAGGGTCTCGGGCGCGGCGCCGATGACGCGCTTGCCTTCTTCCACGTTGAAGCGACGGATGAACGCCTCGACCAGGGCCGGGATGTCCTCGCGGCGCTCGCGCAGCGACGGGGCTTCGACCGGGAAGACGTTCAGGCGGTAATAGAGATCCTCGCGGAAGCGGCCGGCCGCGACGGCCTGCTGCAGGTCGCGATTGGTCGCCGAAACGATGCGGACATCGACCTTGATCGAGCGCTTGGAGCCGATCGGATCGATCTCGCCCTCTTGCAGCGCGCGCAGCAGCTTGACCTGAACGTCCAGCGGCAGCTCGCCGACCTCGTCGAGGAACAGGGTGCCCCCGTCGGCTTCCTTGAACTTGCCGAGGTGCTTGTCGGAAGCGCCGGTGAACGAGCCCTTCTCGTGGCCGAACAGGATCGACTCCACGAGGTTCTCGGGGATGGCGCCGCAGTTGACGGCCACGAACGGCTTGCCCGAGCGGTCGGACGAGCCGTGCACGGCGCGGGCGATCAGCTCCTTGCCGACGCCGCTTTCGCCGGTGATCAGGACGGGGATCGAGCTCTTGGCCGCCCGCTCGCCCATGCGCTTGACCATGGTCATGACCGGCGACGTGCCGATCAGGTCCGCGAAGGTGGTCTTGCCGACCGCGCGCTTGGTCAGGCGCTCGACCTCGCCCTTCAGGTCGCCCATCGACAGGGCGTTGCGGATCGACACGGTGATCCGCTCGGGGGAAGCCGGCTTGATGAAGAAGTCGCTGGCGCCGGCCTGCATGGCCTTGACCACGGTGTCGACGCCGCCGCTGGCGGTCAGCACGATCACCGGCTGGGTAAAGCCGCGGGCGCGCAGCTCCGTCAGGGTCTCGTGGCCGTTCATGCCGGGCATGACGAGGTCGAGCAAAATCACGTCGGCGGGCGCGCCGGAGGTCAGGTGCGCGATGGCGGTGTCACCGCCTTCAGCGTGCGCCACGGCGAAGCCGTCACGCTCGAGCACTGCCTGGATCAACCGACGTTGTGTCGGGTCGTCATCGACGACTAGGACCGTTTTGGTCATTGAGCACATCCACCAGAACCGGCCATGCCCACGTGGAGCAAGGCTCTTGTTGGTTCAGAGTGATACAGCCCTCGGGTAAACACCGGCTTTCGGAGACGTGTCGTGAACCTTAAGTGTTATAGTTAACAGTGTCTTATGGGGAGCGCGGGTGTGATCGACGACAAGCAGCTGCAAGCGTTGGCCACGGCCCTGCCGGAAGTGGTCGCCGGGGTCAGCGACAGCGGGCAGTTCGCCTTCGAGGTCGGCGGCAAGGGTCTCGCCTGGGCCTACTTCGCCCGACCCGCGCCCAAGGCCAAGCGGGTCCTGGTGCCGGGCGTCGTCGCCATCCGCTGTACGATGGAGGCCAAGGAGATGCTGCTCGAAGCCGCGCCCGACCGGTTTTTCACCGACGATCACTATCGCGGCTATCCGGCGGTGCTGGTCCGACTCTCGGAAATCGACGCGGACGAGCTGGCTGGATTGCTGAAACAGGCCTGGAAGCTTGTGGCGCCGAAAAACATCGCCAAGAAATACGAGGTCTGAACCGGGAGGGACGTCATGTTCGTCGGACACTACGCGGCCGCGCTGGCCGCTCGGGCTGTCGAACCGCGCGCGCCCCTGTGGACCTACGTCCTGGCCTGCCAGGCCGTGGACATCGCCTGGAGCGGCCTGATCATCGTTGGCGTCGAGAAGGCCAGCGTCGATCACAGCCTGCCGGGCAGCCCCCTGGTGCTCAGCCACATGCCCTACACCCATAGCCTGCCGGCCGCCGTGCTGTGGTCGGTCGTCGTGGGGGCGGGGCTGATGGGTTGGCTGAAGCTGCCGCGCCGGGCCGGGGTGTTCATCGGCCTGGCGGTGTTCTCGCACTGGGTCCTCGATTTCCTGGTCCATCGGCCAGACCTGCCCCTGCTGTGGGGCGAGCCCAAGGTCGGGCTGGGCCTCTGGAACTATCCGCTCCCCGAGCAGGCGCTGGAGATGGGCCTGTTGGCCATGGCGGCCGCGGCCTGGGGCTGGCGGCGGGCCAAGGAAGGGCGTGACTGGAAGGCCGCGCCGGCGTTCCTGGCCTTCCTGCTGTTCCTGCAGGTGGTGCCGATGCTGTCGCCGCTCAGTGGGCAGCCGTTGGCGATGGGCGGCATGGCGTTGGTGGCCTACCTGGTCACCTGCGTGGCGGCGTGGATGGCCGAGCCGCATGTGAAGAAGGCCGCCTAGAGACCCATCCTGCGGAAAACCAGGCTCTGGCCGTCCGGTGTGGTCAGGGTCAACTGGCCGTCGCCTAGCTTGTAGCGGGCGGCGTGGACGAAGGTCTCCAGCAGGGCTTGGTCGTTAGGGCATGGCGTCCGGGCCGGTGGATCGATCACGATCTTGCCGAGGTTTCGCTCGTAGTAGGCCTCATAGCGGACGCAGGCCGTTGTCAGGTACGCCCGGTCGCGCTTCCTGGGCATGGCGCTGTCGACCATTGCCGTGAAGCCGGTCCCGCGTGCATGGTCGAAGCGGACCTGAAGCGTATCGGGCGTGACCGCCGCGCCGTTCCAGCGCTCCAGCGTCCAGCGAGTCTCAAAACCGATGCTCGACAGAAGCAGCAGCGCGCCGCCGAAGATCACGGCGACCATCACCAGTCCGTCGCGCCAGAGTTTGAAGCTCTGATGTCTGAAGCTCAACAGGGGGCTTTCCTCAGTGTTCGCGCCCTTATCGCGTGTGGGGCGTTAAACGCGGGCTAAACGATTGCGCCATCCCGGCGCCGAGGCCTATCTCCTAGCCCATGAACGCGCCCTTCAAGCCTGACGCCCCGCCCGAATGGAACCTGGCCGACCTCTATGTCGGCCGGGACGATCCGCGCATCGAGACCGACCTCGCCGCCGCCAAGGCCGCCAATGACGAGCTGGCCTCGCTGGAGGGCATGTTCCTGGAGGCCCGCAAGGAGCCGCAGCGCCTGGGCGTGCTGCTGGACAGGGGGATCGGCCTCTACGAGCAGGCCACCAACGGCCTTTGGAGCGTCGGCGCCTATGCGGGCTTGGAGGCTTCGGTCGCGCGCGACGACCCGGCCTGGGCCAAGTTCGAGGCCGACCTGCGGGCTCGTTCCTCGCAGATCGCCGCCGAAAGCCTGTTCTTCACGCTCGAGCTGAACCAGCTGGAAGACAGCGAGATCGCCGCCGCCTGCAAGGCCCATCCCGACGCCGCTCGCTGGACGCCCTGGCTGCGCCGCGTGCGCCTGTCGCGGCCGCACGAGCTGTCGCCGGACCTGGAGCGCTTCATCGTCGACAAGGCCCCGGCCGTCGCCAACTGGGTGCGTCTCTATGACGAGACCCTGGCCAAGCTGACGGCCCAGGTGGCGGGCGAGGCCGGCGACGAGAGCCTAACCCTGCCGGAGACCCTCAACCGCCTCTCCGACCCCGACGTCGCACGCCGCAAGGCCGCCGCCGACGGCTTGGCCAAGGCGCTGGAAGAGCGAGCCTCGACCCAGGCGCTAGCTCTCAACACCCTGGCCTTCGAGAAGCAGGTCGAGGATCGCTGGCGTCGCTACGACCATCCGGCCCAGTCGCGCCACCTGGCCAACGAGGTCGACGGCGACGCGGTCGACGCCCTCGAGCAGGCGGTGGTCGAGGCCTATCCGCGCCTGTCGCATCGCTACTACGCGCTGAAGGCCAAGGTCATGGGCCGCGATAGCCTGGACTACTGGGATCGCAACGCGCCGCTGACCGCCGCCGCCCCGCGCGCCTACGCCTGGGACGAGGCGCGCGGCATGGTGCTGGAGAGCTTCCAGGACCTGGCGCCCAAGTTCGCCGCCGCCGCCCGGGTGTTCTTCGATCGTCCGTGGATCGACGCCAGGCCGCGTCCGGGCAAGCAGTCGGGGGCCTTCGCCCATCCGGTCACAGCCGACCGCCACCCGTTCGTGTTCATGAACTACATGGGCGAGCGGCGCGACGTGCTGACCCTGGCGCACGAGCTGGGCCACGCCGTCCACCAGACCCTGTGCCAGCCGCTGGGCACCCTGCTGGCCGACACGCCCCTGACCCTGGCCGAGACGGCCTCGATCTTCGGCGAAGGCCTGGTCTTCGACCGCCTGCTGGCCGAGGCCACGCCGTCCGACCGCAAGGGCCTGCTGGCCGGCAAGATCGAGGACGGCCTCAACACCGTGGTCCGCCAGATCGCCTTCCACCGCTTCGAGCGCCGCTTCCATGAGGCCCGCCACGAGGGCGAACTGTCGCCCGACCAGATCGGCGGCCTATGGCTGGAGGTGATGGGCGAGAGCCTGGGCCCGGCCGTGAAGCTGAACGCGGGCTACGAGCACTACTGGGCCTATGTCAGCCACTTCTGCCACGCGCCGTTCTATGTCTACGCCTATGCGTTCGGGGACCTGCTGGTGCGCGGCCTGATGGAGAAGCGCCGCGAGGATCCGGTGAAATTCGCGCCGCTGTACGAGGACCTCCTCGCGGCGGGCGGTACGCGCACCTATGTCGAGGCCCTGAAGCCCTTCGGCCTGAACCCGAGGGACAAGGCGTTCTGGGCCGCCGGCTGTGCGCAGCTGGAACGGCTGGTGGACGAGTTCGAAGCCCTCGTCTGACGGAGCACCGCGACATGCCCACCCAGGAACGCCTGGCCGATTTCATCGCCACCGTGGTCCGCAACGAGCATGTCGAGGCGATCGAGCGCTTCTACGCGCCGCACGCGACGATGCAGGAAAACAATCACCCGCCGCGCGTGGGGCGCGACCTGCTGGTCGAGCACGAGAGGGCCGCCCTGGCGCGGCTTTCCAGGATGGAGACCGAGCCGGTCGGCGACGTGATCCACGACGGCGAGCAGGTGGTGATCCGTTGGGTCTTCCACATGACCGGCAAGGACGGTCAGACGAAGCGCTTCGAGGAGCTGGCTCACCAGCGCTGGGAAGGCGACTTTATCGTCCGCGAGCGGTTCTTCTACGACCCGGGCCAGTTCGCCTGATGGCCGATGATCCGCGTGATCCGGAGCGCGACCGCCTCTCCGGCCGCCTCTCGCGCTTCGCCAAGGTCGGCGCGGGCCTGTCCGGCGCCGCTGTCTCCTACGGCGCCAACCGCATGTTCGGCGGCGATGACGCCGACTCCCGCAACGCCAAGGCGCTGAAGTCGGCGTTGGGTGGGCTGAAGGGACCGTTGATGAAGGCGGCCCAGATGTTCGCCACGGTGCCCGACCTCCTGCCACCCGAGTTCGCCAAGGAGCTGGCCGAGCTGCAGACCAACGCGCCGGCCATGGGCTGGCCGTTCGTGCGCCGGCGCATGGCCGCCGAGCTGGGGCCGGACTGGCAGGGCCGGTTCGGGAGCTTCGAGCATGAGGCCGCTGCGGCCGCCTCTCTGGGCCAGGTGCACCGCGCCACGGCCCATGACGGGCGCGCCCTGGCCGTGAAGCTGCAATATCCCGACATGCAGAGCGCGGTCGAAAGCGACCTTGGCCAGCTGCGCGCCCTGATCGGGCTCTTCAAGCGCATGGACGGCTCGCTCGACCCGTCCGAGGCCATCATCGAGATCGGCGACCGGCTGCGCGAGGAGCTGGATTACGGGCGCGAAGCCAAGCTGATGGCCGTCTATGGCACCTACTTCGCCGGCCGCGATGACATCCGCACCCCGACGCCCGTTCCGGAGCTATCCACAGGACGCCTGCTGTCGATGACCTGGCTGGAGGGGCGGGGCCTGATGGCCTTCAATGACGCGCCGCAAGAGGTCCGCGATCGCATCGCCGCCCTGCTGTTCGAAGCCTGGTGGAGCCCGATGACCCACATGGGGATCATCCATGGCGACCCGCACCTGGGGAACTACACCTTCGGCGGGGAGGGCGCCGCGCACCTGAACCTGCTGGACTTCGGCTGTATCCGCGTGTTCCCGCCGCAGTTCGTGGCGGGCGTGGTGCGGCTCTATCGGGGCTTGTCGAACGACGACCGCGCCGAGCAGGTCGAGGCCTATCGCAGCTGGGGCTTCACGGGCCTGACCGACGATCTGGTCGACACCCTCAACGTCTGGGCCCGCTTCATCTATGGCCCGCTGCTGGACGACCGGGTCCGCACGGTGGCCGACGACGTCCCACCCGGCGAGTACGGTCGCCGCGAGGCTTTCAAGGTGCGCCAGGCGCTGAAGGCCCAGGGGCCGGTGACCATCCCCCGCGAGTTCGTGTTCATGGACCGCGCGGCGATCGGCCTGGGCGCGGCGTTCCTGCATCTGGGCGCGCGGCACAATTGGCGGGCGCTGTTCGAGGCGTCGCTGGAGGGGTTCTCGGAGGAGGCCCTGGCCGAGCGGCAGAGGGAAGCGCTGGCCAAGGTCGGGCTCTAACTTCCCGTGTCCATCCCGGGTCGGCTTCGCCGCCCGGGATGACGAGGTTTCAGTTCTCATATTCTCGCAGCAAGCCCTCCAGCCGCCGCTGCTCGGGCTTCATCACCCAATAGTAGCGCGCCGAGTTCCACCCCACGCTCGCCGCCAGGGCCACGCCGAACACCAGCAGCATCTGCCAGGCGTCGCGCTCGGTGGCCTTGCCGACGTCCTTCAGCTGGCCGACGCCGACGAACATCGGGGTCAGGAACACCGGCAGCATCATCCAGAAGATCCGGACATTGGCGCGCGCTCGGCGGTTGGCGGCCAACAGGGCCTCGAGCGTGTCGCGAACGGGCGAGCCCGCCGATTTTCCCCGGTTGCGCATCAGAATTCCCACGGTCAGCACCGCCGCCAGCGCCAGCCAGCAGACCCCCATCATGACCAGCGAGGCCCACTCCTTGCCCGGGTCCATGCGGCCGGAAACGACCGCCTGGGCGGCGATGACCGAGAAGATCGTCATGGCGGCGACCGGAATGGCGAAGAGCAGGATCTCGCCACGACGGCGAGCTTTCAGAGCGTGCATCAGTTCCTCCATCAGATAGGCCTGGGCGCGGTCGTCCGGCGTATTGGCCGGCGAGCGCCAGGCGGCTTGCAGTTCATCGAATTCCGTCATCGGAACCCTCCACGAGGCTGGTGACGCGCTGGCGGATACGGGTCAGGCGCGCCCCGACATTGGTTTCGGACAGGCCGTGCAACTGGGCGATCTGGGCGTAGGCCACCCCGTCCAGCGACAGCAGGATCAGCGACCGCTCGACCGGCGGCAGTTGGCGGATCGCCGCGTAGAGCCGTTCCAGCAGGGCGGCCTGCGGATCGGTCCCGGCGTCGCGCATGAGAAGCTCGGCCTCGACCGCCACGCCCCGCAGTCGTCGGCGGTTCTCGCCGCGCCGCCAGGTGAGGGCGGCGTTGTGGGCCACGCGGTGCACGAAGGTTCCCGCTGTGCTTTCGTCGCGAAACCTCGGCCGCGCCTTCCACAGGGCCAGGGTCATCTCCTGCAGGAGATCGTGCTGGTCCGGGCTCTCGGCGAAGGCGCGGGCCGTCCGGTGCAGCATCGGCAGATGCGGCGCCAGCCAGGCGGCGAAGTCCCCATCCGTGTCTTGGTTGCGGCCCATCCACTCCCCAGCCTCTTGGCCTGTTTCGAAAGGTTAGACGCCGGCCGGGGCGGCGTCCTTACGGAAGGCTTTCGTTTCTTTCAAACGCTCGTTAGCCTGATCCCATGTCCGACGATCTGACAGACGCCCAGACTGGCGCGATCCCCGAAGGCTTTTCCCAGCTGAACTGGTCGCGCGGCTTCGGCCGCCAGATCGGCCCCTTGTTCGAGCACAGCGAGGGGCCGGGCCAGGCGCGCCTGGCTTTCCGGGTCGAGGAGCACCACACCAACGGCCTGGGCAACTGCCACGGCGGCATGCTGATGAGCTTCGCCGACATGGCCTGGGGCCGGATCATCTCGCTGCAGAAGTCCTACAGCTGGGTCACGGTGCGGCTGATGTGCGACTTCCTCTCGGGCGCCAAGCTGGGTGACTGGGTCGAAGGCGAGGGCGAGCTGATCGGCGACGAGGATCTGCTGTTCACCGTGCGCGGCCGCATCTGGGCTGGCGACCGGACCCTGATCACCGGCACTGGCGTCTTCAAGGCCCTGGCCCCCCGCAAGCCGCGCCCCGGCGAGCTGGCCTACAAAGACGAGGGCTGAGCATGGCGGACGACCAGACCCAGCCCGCGTCGCTTCTGGCGCCGTTCAAGGGCGAGAAGCCGCCCGCGCCGGCCTGGTTCGACGCGGCCATCGCGCAAGAACCCGAACGCTCGCTGATCGAGGCCGATGGGGCCAGGATCGAGCTGCTGACCTGGGGCGAGGTGGGCAAGCCGGGCCTGCTGTTCCTGCACGGCAACGGCGCCCACGCCGACTGGTGGAGCTTCATCGCGCCGTTCTTCGCGAAAGACTGGCGGGTGGCGGCGATCTCGTGGGCCGGCATGGGCGACAGCGACTGGCGCGAGGCCTATTCGGGCGAGACCTTCGCCGCCGAGATCTTCGCCGCCATCGACGCGGCCCAGCTGGAAGCCGGCGGCGTGAAGCCGATCCTGGTCGGCCACTCGTTCGGCGGCTTCCCCACCCTCTACTGCGCAGCCCTGCACGCCGACCGGCTGCGCGGGGTGGTCATGGCCGACAGCAGCATCCAGCCGCCGGAGAAGCGCTGGAAGGGCCCGCCGCCGCGTCCCATGCCGGGCAATCGGGTCTACGAGACCCTTGAGGACGCCCTGAGCCGCTTCCGCCTCGCCCCGCCGCAGCCGTGCGAGAACCTCTACATCGCCGACTTCATCGCGAGGCGCTCACTGAAGGCGGTCGAGGGCGGCTGGACCTGGAAGTTCGACCCGGCCATCTGGCAGCGCTTCAAGATGCCGGACCTGGGCTCGCTGCTGACCCAGATCGCCTGCCCGGCAGCCCTGATGTGGGGCGAGCGCTCGAACCTGATGCACGCCGAGACTCTGGACTACATGATCGCCCAGATGCCCAGGGACGTGCTGCTGCTGCCGCTTCCTGACGCCGACCACCACGTCATGATCGACCAGCCGTTGGCGTTCGTGGCGGGGCTGCGCGGGTTGTTGGCGGGGTGGGGTTAAATCCCTCTCTCTGAGAGAGAGGGAGGGGCCCGCCGCCGAAGGCGGTGGGAGGGTGAGTGGTTTCACCGCTGGCCGGTAGAATTTCGCCCCTTCCCTTGAATGCTCGCCAAGGTTAGCCAGTCGCAATGCGCCGCGCCTCGCCCTGAGAGGGTGTAACCACTCACCCTCCCACCGCTGCGCGGCGGGCCCCTCCCTCTCTCTCAGAGAGAGGGGTTTTCCGCGCCGGAGACCCGTCCTCTTGAACGTTGAATCCGGCCCTGTCCTCGTCTACACGCCCGATCGCGGGATCGGCGACCTGATGTGGCACCTGCCGACGATCCGGGCGATCGCGGCGACGACGCCGGAGGGCAAGGTGGTGCTGGTCGCGCGGCCGGCCAGCCGCGCCGCCGAGGTGCTGGCGGTGGAGCCGACGATCGCGCGCGTGCTCCACGCCCCGAACTACAAGGACAAGCTGAGGGGCGTCCGCGAGGTCATCGACTTCTACCGCATCTGCCGCGCTGAGAGGCCGCGCGCGGTGTGGATTCTGGAGAAGATCGACCGCCCCGCCATCGCCGCCTCCCTGGCCGGCGTGCCCGAGCGACGTGGTTTCGGCCTGGGGCACGGCCAGGAGAGCTTTCTGACCACGGGGCCGTTCCTGCCCAAGTCCATGCGGCCGGCCCACCGGATCGACAAGCTGGAGGCCTTCGAGAAGGCCCATGGCCTTGTCGTCGCCAGCCGCGAGCCGAACCTGAAGCTGGATCCCAAGGCGCTGGAGGCCGTGAAGGCCCGCTACGCCGACAAGCCCGGTCCCTGGTTGGCCCTGGGTATCGGCGCCAGCGAGCTGCCCCGCACCTGGCCGGCCGAACGCTTCGCCGAAACCGCCGCCCGCCTCGCGGACCTGTTCGGCACGGTGTTCTGGATCGGCGGCCCGCACGAGGGCGAGGCCGCCAAGGCCGCGATCGGCGACCTGCCGAACAATGTCGTCGCCTGCGACCTGACCCTGGACCAGTCGGCGGCCCTGATCGCCCTCTCGGCCGGCTTCCTGGGCAACGACTCGGGGCCGCTGAACGTGGCTGCCGCCGTCGGCACGCCGTGCGTCGGCCTGATGGGCACCGCGCCCGTGCCGGCCTACTCCCGCTGGCTCACGCGGCTGGACGGCGGAGAAGGGCGAATCGCGGACATCACCGTCGACCAAGCTGTCGAAGCGGTGCGCACCCGGTTCCTTAAGGAAGCATGGGACAATTCGCACGCTTGAGGCTTAGGGCCCCGCGTTGTATCGGGCGGGCTCGGTATCCTCCCTTTGCTTTCAAGGACGACACATGGCCGGCGACTATCAACGCGGTGAGATGGACATTCAGGAACAAGCGGCGACCTTCGCCGCGTTCAACGGCATGACCAAGTGGGGTTCGCTGGCCGTCTCGGTCCTGCTGCTGTTCATCACCCTGCTGTTCTGCACCAAGGCCGGCTTCGCTGGTAGCGCTATCCCCGCCGTCGTGCTGCTGGTCGGCGGTGTGTTCTTCATGCGCGACAAGCCCGCTACCGCTCACTGACACCGGTAGACATCGGCATATTTTTTCCCTGAACTGCTCGTCAAGCCTCGACAAGAGGCAAGACTATCCCCTACAGAGCGCCCCATGCTGATGAGCAAACAGCGCTCTGGGGAGGGGTATGCCGATGGCCGTTATTGCCGTCACAAAAGAGACCCGCGCGAACGAAACGCGGGTCGCGGCCACGCCTGAAACCGTCAAGAAGCTCGGCGCGGCCGGCTTCTCGGTGGTGATCCAGGCGGGGGCGGGGACGGCCGCGTCCTATCCGGACGCCGACTACGAGGCGGCCGGCGCCAAGATCGTCAAGACGGCCAAGGACGCCCTGAAGGACGCCGACGTCCTGTTCAAGGTGCGCGCCCCTGAGTCGGCCGAGATCGCGGCCCTCAAGAAGGGCGCCATCGTCGCCGCCGCGCTCAATCCGTATCAGGACAAGGAGACGCTGGACGCCCTGGCCAAGGCCGGCGCGACCGCGATCGCCATGGAGTTCATCCCGCGCATCACCCGCGCCCAGGTGATGGACATGCTGTCGTCCCAGGCCAACCTCGCCGGCTATCGCGCCGTGATCGAAGGCGCCGAGGCCTACGGCAAGGCCCTGCCGATGATGATGACCGCCGCCGGCACCGTCGCCGCGGCCAAGGTGTTCATCATGGGCGTCGGCGTCGCCGGTCTGCAGGCCATCGCCACCGCTCGCCGCCTCGGCGCGGTGGTCACCGCCACCGACGTGCGTCCGGCCACCAAGGAGCAGGTCGAGTCGCTGGGCGCCAAGTTCCTCGCCGTCGAGGACGAGGAGTTCAAGAACGCCCAGACCGCCGGCGGCTACGCCAAGGAGATGTCCAAGGAATACCAGGCCAAGCAGGCCGAACTGGTTTCCTCGCACATCGCCAAGCAGGACATCGTCATCACCACGGCCTTGATCCCGGGGCGTCCCGCGCCCAAGCTGGTCAGCGCCGCCCAGGTGGCTTCGATGCGCGCGGGCTCGATCCTGGTCGACCTGGCCATCGAGCAAGGCGGCAATGTCGAGGGCGCGAAGCTGAACGAGACGGTCTTGACCGCCAATGGCGCCAAGATCCTCGGCCACGCCAACCTGCCCGGCCGCATCGCCACCGACGCCAGCGCGCTCTACGCCCGCAACCTGGTGGCCCTGGCGACCCTGTTCACGACGAAGGAGGGCGCCTTCGCCCCCAACTTCGAGGACGAGATCCTGCAGGCCGCCGTCGTCACGCGTGACGGCGCGATCGTCCATCCGAACCTGAAGACCGCCTAACGCACATCAAGAGAAGGGAGGCCTCTAATGGAAGCCGTTGACCCCACCGTGTTCCGTCTGGCGATCTTCGTGCTCGCCATCTTCGTGGGCTACTACGTCGTCTGGAGCGTGACGCCCGCGCTGCACACGCCGCTGATGGCCGTGACCAACGCCATTTCGTCGGTGATCATCGTCGGCGCCCTGCTGGCCGCCGCGGCCCATGGCGCCAATGCCGACCTGGCCGGCGGCGCCGTCGCCGGCTCGACCTGGATCTCCAAGGGGGCCGGCGCGATCGCCGCGGCCTTCGCGGCGGTCAACATCTTCGGCGGCTTCTTGGTCACCCAGCGAATGCTGGCGATGTACAAGAAAAAAGAGAAGAAGTGAGCAAGCGAGAGCAGGGGGAACCACAACAATGAACGCCAATCTCGCCGCCATTCTCTACATCGTCTCGGGGGTGCTCTTCATCCTCGCGCTTCGCGGCCTTTCCAGCCCCGTGACCAGCCAGGCGGGTAACCGCAACGGCATGATCGGCATGGCCATCGCCGTCGGCACCACCCTGGCCACCCTGTGGAGCCAGGGCGCGCTGGACGCGGTGACCCTGGGCCTGATCCTGGGCGGCGTCGCCGTCGGGGGCGCAGTCGGGGCGATCATCGCCCGCAAGGTCGCCATGACCTCGATGCCGCAACTGGTCGCCGCCTTCCACTCGCTGGTCGGCATGGCCGCCTGTCTGGTGGCCGTGGCCGCCATCTATACGCCCGCCGCCTACGGCATCGTGGGCGAGGACGGGGCCGTCCACCTCAACAGCCTGATCGAGCTGTCGCTGGGTCTGGCCATCGGCGCCGTCACCTTCACCGGCTCGGTCATCGCCTTCGCCAAGCTGAACGGCAACATGGGCGGCGCGCCGATCCTGCTGCCGGCCCGCCACCTGCTGAACATCGCCATCGCCGCGGCCATCGTGGCCTTGGTCGTGGTGCTGGTGATCAGCGGCGGCGACGCCAAGTGGGCCTTCTGGGGCATCTTCGCGCTCAGCCTGCTGATCGGCGTCACCCTGATCATCCCGATCGGCGGCGCGGACATGCCCGTCGTGGTGTCGATGCTGAACAGCTATTCCGGCTGGGCGGCGGCGGCCCTGGGCTTCACGCTCGAGAACACCACCCTGATCATCACCGGCGCCCTCGTCGGTTCGTCGGGCGCGATCCTGTCCTACATCATGTGCAAGGGCATGAACCGCTCGTTCGTCTCGGTGATCCTGGGCGGCTTCGGCGCCGATGCAGCGGCTTCCGCCGGCCCCGGCGGCAAGGTCGAGAGCCGTCCGGTCAAGCAAGGCTCGGCCGACGACGCGGCCTTCATCATGAAGAACGCTTCGAAGGTTATCATCGTCCCCGGCTACGGCATGGCCGTCTCCCAGGCCCAGCACATCCTTCGCGAGATGTGCGACAAGCTGAAGGAAGAGGGCGTGGAGGTGAAGTACGCCATCCACCCCGTCGCCGGCCGCATGCCTGGCCACATGAACGTGCTGCTGGCCGAAGCCAACGTCCCCTACGACGAGGTCTTCGAGTTGGAGGACATCAACAGCGAGTTCTCGACGGCCGACGTGGCCTTCGTGATCGGCGCCAACGACGTCACCAACCCGGCCGCCAAGACCGACCCGACCAGCGCCATCTACGGCATGCCGATCCTGGATGTCGAAAAGGCCCGCACGGTCCTCTTCATCAAGCGCGGCATGGCCTCGGGCTATGCTGGCGTCGAGAACGAGCTGTTCTTCCGCGACAACACCATGATGCTGTTCGGCGACGCCAAGAAGATGGTCGAAGGTATCGTGAAGGGGCTCTAGAGCGTCTTCCTCGCGCTAAGACGACGAAGGCCCCGGTGGAAACGCCGGGGCCTTTTTCGTGGGCGGTGCATGCGACGACGACCGGTCTCGACCGTAGCCGGACGCCAAGACCCCTCTCTCTTTGAGAGAGGGAGGGGCCCGCGCCGCAGGCGTGGGAGGGTGAGTGGTTACACCCTTACCGAAAGAAACTCGGGCGAAGCGGTAGACGTCCGAAGGGTGTTTCTTGGCAACATCGATGGAACTGTTCAGGTTTCTCCGGCCAGCGGCGAAACCACTCACCCTCCCACCGCTACGCGGCGGGTCCCTCCCTCTCTCAAAGAGAGAGGGGATTTAGGCGTGCCAAACGAAACAAAGGCCCCAGGGTTACCTGAGGCCTCTGTCGCGGGGTGGGGAGTGTGGGGAGGTGGGAGAGTGTGGGTAAGCGGTACTGAAAATCACTTGGCGGCGAACTCGACCGTCTTGGCGCGCGCGGCGAAGGCCAGGGCCTTGCGTTGGGTCGAGGTCAGCTGGCGTTCCACGTCGCGGTGAGCTTCGGTCACGCACTGGCCGAACGACATGTCCAGCTGGTTGTTGCGCAGCTTGGCGCGGCAGACGGTTTCGCCGGCTTCCTGCACGCGGGCCTTGAACACGGCGGCCTGGGCGGGGTTGGACAGGTTCAGGTCGGCGAGCGAAATGGTGACCGACGGATCGCGCTCGGCGGCGTTCGCGGCTTGGGTCAGGCCCAGGATCGGCACGGCGGCCAGGCTCAGGCTGGCGACGGTGGTCAGGCTCATGATGAACTTGCGCATTTCTAAGTATCCCTCTGGCTTGGCGCATTTCCCTGCGCCGATGAATACTGTTTAGTCGCAAGGTTTCGCCAAGTCCCGTTACGTCTCAGTCATGACGTGTAATTAAGAGAGTGACTTGCTTTTAATGATGTGAACTTCTCGTAATCTAGGGTGAATACATGGCGGTTGTGGGGTGGGCTGGACCCCGGCGTAAACGAATGGTTAAGCTGCGCCCTGTTTTTGCCCCATGCGACATTCATACACCCCGCCGATTCACCATCCCGAAAGGTCGGGCATGAGAGCTAGGCCGCCTGCGCGCGGTCCTCTCGGCTGGCCGAACGTCGAAGAGGTAGCGGTTTGAACTCCAAGAGCCTGGCTGTTCCGCCCCAACATCTGCGCGTGGCCTTCTTCTCCATGCTGGGCGTCGCCGCCATGGCCGGGGCGCTGAACGGCGCCGTCGCCCTGGGCGAGTGGGTGTCCAAGGCCGAACCCGCCTCCGCCGCGCCGAAGCCTGTCGTTCAGGCCGCGGCCGATCCGGTTGAAGAGACCGAGGTCGCTCCGCCGAAGCCCGCCTACCAGTTCGACGCGCCGCTGCCGGGCCGGGTGATCAACTCGCCGTTCGGCTTGCGCCAAATGCCGTGGGAAGAGAACGGGCGCCTGCACCAGGGCGTCGACATCGCGGCGCCCGGTGGCGCGGCCGTCAGGGCCGCCGCCGATGGCGTGGTCAAGCGCACGGGCCTCAGCCCTACCTACGGCCGCTTTGTCGAGGTCATGCACAAGGGCGGCCTCACCACGATGTACGCCCACCTCGCCGGCCCCTCGAAGGGGATCAAGCGCGGCGTCTATGTGCATCGCGGCGACACCGTCGCTCTCGTCGGCAATTCCGGCCGTTCGACCGGCTCGCACCTGCACTTCGAGATCCGCAAGGGCGAGAAACCCCTGAACCCCAGCTTCTTCCTGGGCCGCAGCTTCGCCGAGGCGAACGACCTTCCGCTGAAGGCCGCCGGCAAGGTCTCGCGCAAGGTCCGTCTGGCCACGGTCTCCAAGTGGCCCAAGGGCGTGATCAAGCCGGGCGCTGGCGCGAAGGGCGACGGAATCCAGGTCGCGCGTCTCAAGAACGGCCGCGTCCGCGCCACCATCCCGGTGGTCGCCGCCCAGGCGTCCACGGCGCCCGCGCTGCCTCCCATCGGCGGTTCGGCCACTTAAAAGCTCCGATCCCGGTGCAACGCGCCTCGACGCGTCACAAAGCGTCACTACATTGAACGCCATGATCCAGTTCCTCGGTCGTGGCGTCGCGGGCTTCGCGCTTCTGCTTGTTTCCTACATCGCCGTCGGCGGGCTGATGAGCGCCGCCGGGGCGCCCAAGCCGCGAGGCCAGATGGTCGAGATCGAGCCGGGGCGAAAGCTGCGGCTGGTCTGCGAGGGGGCCAAGAGCGACAGGCCGGTCGTCTGGCTGGAGGCCGGGGCCTTCGGCTTCGCCGCCGACTGGGGCGGGACCCAGGAAGCCCTGACCGCCGCCGGCTGGCGCTCGTGCGCCTATGACCGCGCCGGCATGGGCTTTTCGCCCAAAGGCCCCAGCCCGCGCGACGGCCTGGCCATCGTCTCCGACTTCGAGAAGCTGGTCGCGGCCTCGGGCGAGCCTGGCCCCTACGTCCTGGTCGGCCACTCGATGGCGGGCCTGCGCCTGCGCGAATACGCCGGCCGTAACCCCGATAAGATCGCCGGCCTGGTCCTGGTCGACGCCGCCACGCCGGAAGCCGCCCTGAACCCGCGCATGCAGGGCTTCATCAAGGCCTTCGCCAAGGCGTCCCGGTGGGCCGCGCGCGGGGCCTCGATCGGGCTCTACAAGCCCCTGGTCCACACGCGCCTGGGCGACAAGATCGACCTACCCCCGGCGGCCAAGGCCGAGAAGGGCTGGGGTTTCGCCAATGGCCGCCATAACCGCACGGCGGCCGAGGAGGTCGGCCTCTGGGCGGAGGCCTCGGCCCAGGCCGCCGCGCAGCCGCAGTTCGATCCCAAATGGCCCCTGGCCGTGGTCACCGCCGGTCCCCGCCAGGGCCGCGAGACCTGGAAGGACCTGCAGGCCGCCCCGGCCCGCCGATCCGAGCATGGCCTGATCGATCATGTCGACGGCGCCACCCACACCCTCCTGATCGGTCGCCGTTTCGCCGACCACATCGTCAAGGCGGTCGCCTTCGTGGCCGACGCCCACAAAAAGGGCTGATACAACTTCTGGAACTGTAGATTCTGGAGGTCTCCGTCATGGTCAGCGCCGTCAGCCTGGAGGGCGTCAGCAAGACCTATGACGACTTCCACGCCGTAAGGGATGTCAGCTTCGAGGTTCCCGCCGGCCGGATCACCGGGTTCCTGGGCCCCAACGGCGCGGGCAAGACTTCGACCATCCGAATGATCCTGGGCCTGCTGCCGGCGACGGCCGGGCGGATCAGCGTGCTGGGGGCTGACGACGCCCAGAAGGTGCGCGAGCGGATCGGCTTCCTTCCCGAGGAGCGCGGCCTCTACAAGCGCATGACCCCGATCGACGCCATCGCCTTCTTCGCGGGCCTGAAGGGCGTGCCGGAGGCGGACGGGCGCAAGCGGGCCAAGGCCATGCTGGAGGCGCAAGGCCTGGGCTACGCCATGAAGCGGCCGATCAAGGATCTCTCCAAGGGCATGGCCCAGAAGGTCCAGCTGATCTCGGCCCTGGCGCATGAACCCGAGCTGGTGGTGCTGGACGAGCCGTTCTCGGGCCTGGATCCGGTCAACCAGCAGGCCTTGGAGGCGATGATCCGCGAGATCGCCACGCGCGGGGCCACTGTGCTGTTCTCCACCCACGTGATGCAGCACGCCGAGCGCCTCTGCGACAAGGTCGTGTTGATGGCGCGGGGCCGGAAGGTGTTCGACGGCGACGTCGCCACCGCCCGCTGCGCCGCGCCCCGCGCCCTGGTGCTGGAGGGCGATCTCTCGGCCGATCAGGTCTCGGCCCTGCCGGGTCTGGGCGAGGTGACCTCGGAGGCCCTGCCCGATGGCGGCTGGCGGCACGTGGCTGTCCTGCCGCCAAATGGGGTGGGGGTCGGCACAGGTCAGGACGCCCTCAAGGCCGCCTTCGCCCGCGACCTGGCGCTGCGAAGGTTCGAGCTGAAGGAGCCCAGCCTGCATGACGCCTTCATCGTCCTGACGGGAGGCCAGGCATGAGCCGTCTGCTGAAGATCGCCCGCCGGGAATACCTGGCCTATGTCCGTACCGTCGGCTTCTGGCTGTCGATCATCGCCCTGCCGCTGGTGATGGGCGTCAGCGGCCTGGCCCCGTTGATGGCGATGAAGGCCGCCAAGCCCGAGCGGCTGGCCATCGTCGACCTGACCGGCCAGAATCTGGGCCCCGCCATCGCCCGGTCGCTGGTCGAGGACCAGAACCGCGATACGGCCCGGGCCCTACGCGCCGCGGCCCTCTCCGCCGCCGGTCCCAAGGCCCAGGAGGAGGTCCGCAAGGCCCAGGCGCAGGGCGGCGACGCCGCCGGCCGCGAGGTGCTGGCCCGCTACAATCCGACCGCCGCCGCCCGCTTCAAGGCGCCCAAGGCGCGGACCCTGGTGCTGCCCGCGTCCGCCGAGGCCCAGAACGCCGCCACGCCGCGCGAAGCCGGCCTGATCGCCCGCCGCGAGGTCGACGCCAAACGTCTCGATTCGGTGCTGATTCTGAGCGGCAAGGACGAGGCGATCGTCATGGACCTGTGGAGCCGGAACCTGGCCGCCCCGGTCCTGGAAGGCGACCTGAGGGGCGCTGTCGGCGACATCATGCGCGAGCGGGCCCTGGCCCGGGCCGGCGTCTCGTCCCAGACTCTGAAGGCGGCCGACGCGCTGAAACCGACCTTCAACAGCCTGTCGCCCAAGGCCGCCTCGGGCGAGAAGGTGGCCCTGCGCGACCGCCTGCCGACCTATGTCGGCCTGGCCGCCGGCTTCCTGCTGTGGTCGATGGTGATGACCGGGGCCAGCATCCTGCTGAACAGCGTGATCGAGGAGAAATCGAGCAAGATCCTCGAGGTGCTGCTGTCCTCGGCCTCGGTCCCGGAGATCATGGGCGGCAAGATCCTGGGCGTGGCGGGCCTGACCCTGACCGTGCTGGGCATCTGGGCCCTGGGCGGATGGCTGGCCCTGATCAACTTCGCGCCCGGCCTGGCGGGCGACCTGATCGCCGTCCTGCTGGGCAAGGGACTTATCCTCTATTTTGGCGTCTATCTGGTCGGCGGCTACCTGATGTACGCGGCGCTGTTCGCCGGCATCGGGGCCTTCTGCGAAAGCCAGCGCGACGCCCAGACCCTGCTGGGGCCGATCATCATGGTGATGACCATCCCGATCATCTTCATGAGCCAGGCGATCCGCTCGCCCGAGTCGCCGATCCTCAACACCCTGTCGTGGATTCCGCCGTTCACCCCATTCCTGATGCCGGTGCGCATCGCCAGCGACCCGCCGACAATCCAGGTGATCGGCACGGCCGTACTGATGATCGCGACGACGGCGGCGATCCTGGCCTTCTCGGCCCGCGCGTTCCACGTAGGGGCGCTGGCGACGGGGAAGGTGGACCTGAAGACGCTGCTGGGACGGATCGTCCGCAGGCAGGCGGGGTAGGGGGCGCCTTGCATCACTGCCTCCCTAGGCCTTGTGCCTAGGGCCCAGCGCGCGGCTTGCCTCTGAATGGAAGGCGGGGCCCGTCAGTGTGGTCGTCCGCCTGGAGGCTCAGCATCAGCTGAACCATGGGTCCTAGGCACAAGGCCTAGGAAGGCGGGTATTTGGGGATTTCAGGCTTCCCTTGGAGCCCAGACACGACAAAGGCCGCGCGGATCACCGCGCGGCCTTTGGAATTCTTCGACAGTAAGCTTTTGAAGCTTACCGGCCGACCGGCTTCTTCGGCATCGGCAGCAGGCCTTCGCGCTGGGCGCGCTTGCGGGCCAGCTTGCGAGCGCGACGGACGGCTTCGGCCTTTTGACGGGCGCGCTTTTCCGACGGCTTTTCATAATGCACGTGCCGCTTCATTTCGCGGAACGAGCCTTCGCGTTGCATCTTCTTCTTCAGGGCCTTCAGCGCCTGATCGACGTTGTTGTCGCGGACGAAAATCTGGACCAGGGGTATCTCTCCATTCGACAGCCCGACCAATGTTCCCAAGTCCCTCTTGAGGGGCCGGGCGGGCGAACAAAACTGGGTAACCTGAGAGGGGTTCTCCCAGGCGATGAGGCGGGGCTGATAGCAGGGGCGAGGCGCTTTGTCCATGCGCGACGCGGCCTAAACACCGGTGTAGACTCGGATTCATGAGCGAAACCGTCGAACCCTCCGGCCAAGCTTCGGATCGAGCGGGCCAAACCTGGGCGGATACCGCCGAGCAACGCGTGCTGGACGAGGCCCTGCGCCTTGCGCCGAAGGCCGGCTGGAACGCCGGACTCGTCAGCCGCGCCCTGGCCGCCGCTGGCCTTTCCGAGGCCGAGGGTCAGCTGTTGCTGCCCGAAGGGCCGCGCGATCTGGCCGCCCTGCTGTCGCGACGCCATGACGCGGCGGCGCTTGGCCGCCTGAAGGCCTTCGACGTCGCCGCCCTGAAGATTCGCCAGCGAATTCGCGAGGGCGTGGTCGCCCGGCTCGACGCGGCCCAGGAGCATGCCGACGTGCTGCGCGCCCTGGCCGCCTTCCTGGCCTTCCCGACCAACCTGGCCCTGGCTTTGCGGCTGACCTGGGAGTCGGCGGACGTGATCTGGCGCTGGGCCGGCGATACGGCCACCGACGAGAACCACTATTCGAAACGGGCGATCCTGTCGGGCATCCTGATCTCGACCCTGGCCGTCGACGTGGCCTCGGGCCGCGCCTCGGCGCTGTCGCACCTGGACGCGCGCATCGACAACGTCATGGCCTTCGAGAAATGGAAGGCCGGCCTGAAGCCGATGGACCTCGCGGGCGAGGTCGTCTCGGCCTTGGCGCGGATGCGGTACGGGAAGTAGGGGCTAGCCCCCGAACGCGGCCGTCAGGCGGTCGAAATGGGCCTGCACGGGGCGCGGAGCCTCTTCGTTGGGCGACTCCACGTACATGCGGCGGTCCAGGTGCCGGACCCGCTCGTACAGGCGCTCGGAGCGCTGCAGCAGGTTGGTCAGGCCGAAGGGCAGTTCCTCGACGGGCGGGGCTTCGCCGGCGGCTTCCTCGCCCAGGCGATAGCTCTCGGCGCAGGCGGCTTCCGGCGGCATCTCGCCCTCGCGCACGGCCCGCTGGACCAGCAGCCATGAGGCGACCTGCATCAGGCGGGTCGTGAGGCGCATGCTTTCGGTGGCGTAGCCGAGCGCGGCGTTGCGGGACAGGATCTTGCTGTCATGACGGCCGGCGCCGTCGAGATAGGCGGCGGTCTCTTCGACCAGCTGCATGCCTTCCTCGAACGTCCGGTCGAACAGTTCCGATCGCGCGAAGTCCTGGATGACTCCAGCGCGCCAAGGCGTGTCCGCGAACGCGTTCAGTTCGGTCATAGCTACTCAATGCCCCTTCGAAAGGCCGCGAGGACGTCTCGCTCGACAGGAGGGAGTGCAACCCCCGTGCCAGAACCAACCGTCCCGTTTCGCGACCCGCCCCCTTTCGAACCGACCGTACTCAAAGGACGTCCGAGAGCGGATGACCGCCTTAAGACGCCAGTAACCTCACCGAAACCTTAAAAGAACCCTTAGTCCAGGCGACCAAACAGCGCATTGGCCGCGTCACGGCCTGCTTTCTTCTTGTTCAGCTGCGCTTTGGTGCGCTCGATTTCCGCCTGTAGGGCCTCGATACGCTCTTCCAGTTCTAAGACACCGTAGATTTCCAGGTCCTCGTGGGTGGTCTCGCTCAAAGCGCGGCCGCCGAAGGCGCGGGGTTCCGCGGGCTCCTCGAACATCGGCTCTCTCCCTAGGCGGGCGGGCTTCGCCCTGGTGTGCTGGACATCTGACGCCTACGTAGGCGGCAAGGCAAGTACGACGAGGAGCAGAGCGGATGTCCCAGACCATGACGGCGATCGCCATCGAAGGCGGCAAGGGACCCGCCGAGGCCCTCCAGGCGGTAACGATCGACCGGCCGGTTCCCGGTCCGGGACAGGTGCTGATCAAGGTCGCGGCCGCCGGGGTGAACCGTCCCGATCTCCTGCAACGCATGGGCTTCTACCCGCCGCCGCCGGGCGCGCCCGTGACCCTGGGCCTGGAGGCGGCCGGCGAGGTCGTGGCCCTTGGCGACGGGAGCGCGGGTCGCTGGGCCATCGGTGACAAGGTTTGCGCCCTGCTGGGCGGCGGCGGCTATGCGGAGTACGCCGTGGTCGACGCCCGCCACGCCCTGCCGATTCCGGCCGGTCTCGATCTGGTGCAGGCCGCGGCCCTGCCCGAGACCGTCTTCACAGTCTTCGCCAACGTCTTCGAGCACGGCGGCCTGAAGGCCGGCGAGACGCTGCTGGTGCACGGCGGAACGTCCGGGATCGGGACAACGGCGATCGCCATGGCCAAGGCGGCGGGGGCCAAGGTCATCGCCACCGGGCGCGGCGCCGACAAGAAGGCCAAGGCCCTGGAACTGGGCGCGGACATCGCCGTCGACGCCAAGACCGAGGACTTCGCCGAGGTGGTCAAGGCCGCCGGCGGGGCCGACGTGATCCTCGACATGGTCGGGGCCAGCTATTTCGAGAAGAATCTCGACGCCCTGAACACCGGCGGCCGCATCGTCTACATAGCCAGCCTGGGCGGGGCGGTGCTGGAGGTCCCGGTCATGAAGATCATGCAGAAGCGGGCGGTGATCACCGGCTCGACCCTGCGTCCCCGCTCGTCCGACGAGAAGGCCCGCCTGGCCGCCGAGATCGAGCGCGTGGCCTGGCCGTGGATCGAGGCGGGCAAGGTTCGTCCCATCGTTGATGCGACCTTCCCCCTGGCCGACGCCGCCAAAGCCCACGCGCACCTTGAGGCCGGGGACCACGTGGGCAAGGTGGTGCTGAAGGTTTGAGGGCTCAAAACCCCGCCGCTGTTGAAGTTTGAACGATCCCCGTTCCCTTTTTGCGAGAACCGGATTATAGCGTTTACGAACATCCCGCCCGGCCGAAAGGCCGGGCGCCGTCATTTCTGGAGGACCGCATGTCCGACATCCTGATGCCCAAGGCGACCGCCGTCTGGTTGGTGGACAACACCTCGCTCAGCTTCGAGCAGATCGCCGATTTCTGCGGCCTGCACCCGCTGGAAGTGCGCGGCATCGCCGACGGCGAAGTGGCGCGCGACATCCGCGGCGCCGATCCGATCGGCAACGGCCAGCTGACCCGTGAAGAGCTGGACAAGGCCCAGGCCAACGACGCCTACCGCATGAAGGCCCAGGTCAGCCGTCACGCCGAGCTGCTGAAGCCGCAGAAGAAGGCCCCGCGCTACACCCCGGTGTCGCGCCGCCAGGATCGCCCGGACGCCATCGCCTGGTTCCTGCGCCACCACCCCGAAGTGACCGACGCCCAGATCTCGAAGATCCTCGGCACCACCAAGGCCACGATCGAGCAGGTTCGCGCCCGCTCGCACTGGAACGCGGCCAACATCAAGCCGGTCGACCCGGTCACCCTGGGCCTAGTCGGCCAGCTGGAGCTGGACGCGCTGGTCAAGAAGGCCGCCGAGAAGAAGGCCAAGGACGACCTGAAGAAGGGCATCCTGCCGGAAGACCCGACCCTGCGTCCCGCCTCGGAGGCCGGCCAGTTCGAGCCCGAGGTCGAGGAAGAAGAAGATTTCCGCTCCAAGCGCGGGGAGATCAAGGCCGAGGACGTGTTCGGCAAGGCCCCCGTCTACGTGGACGACGAGGAAGACGAGGACTGATCCTCGGCTTCGAGCCCAAAAAAGCAGAGGCCCCGATCCTTGCGGACCGGGGCCTCTCGTTTTTCGGCTGCCTTAGCAGCTAGTGAAGTCGCGCCCTCAGGCCTTCGATCTCCTCCTTCAGCCGAAGCTTCTGCCGCTTTAGCTCCCTAAGCATCGTTCCGTCGCTACCGGGTCGACTGGTCTCCTCCTGAATCTTGCGATCAAGGTTCTCGTGACGGGACCCAAGCTCGCGGATACGGGATTCGATGGCCATGGCTCTCGGCTCCATTGCTGTTGGAGAAGAAAGTGAACACCCGCTGCGCGGCGCTGTCAGATCACATATGATTGCAAGCGGCCCCGCTTGACGTGGCGCGAACCACTCCCATGACGGATGAAAATTCACCATGACCGACGCCCCGAAGACCGCTGATCGACCCAGGCTGGTGGTCGGGATCACCGGCGCGTCGGGGGTGGTCTATGGCCTACGGGCGCTGGACGCCTGCCGCGACTTGGGGGTCGAGAGCCATCTGGTGCTGTCGAAATCGGCGGCCCTGACCCTGTCGCAGGAGACCGATTTGTCGGTCGCCGACGTCAACGCCAAGGCCGATGTCGTGCACCGCGTGGCCGACATCGGGGCCTCGATCGCCTCCGGTTCGTTCCGGACCCTGGGCATGATCATCGCCCCCTGTTCCGTCCGCACGATGAGTGAAATCGCCACTGGCGTAACGTCTTCGCTGCTCAGCCGGGCCGCTGACGTGACCCTGAAGGAGCGTCGGCCGCTGGTGCTGATGGTGCGCGAGACGCCGCTGCACCTGGGCCACCTGCGCACCCTGACCAAGCTTTCCGAGATGGGCGCCATCATCGCCCCGCCGCTGCCGGCCTTCTACGCCAAGCCCGCCTCGATCGCCGAGATGGTCGACCAGTCGGTGGGGCGGGCGCTGGACCTGTTCGACCTCTCCTGGCGTCCTGTGAAGCGCTGGGGCGAGGATCTCGAGACTCTCGCCGGCAAGAGCGAAGGTTAACGGCCATGCGCCTGTGGGATTGGGCCCTTGAGGCCTACGCGCGACAACCTGTCGCGGAGGCGTGCCTGCACCTGCAGGACGCCCACGGCCAGAACGTGCCTTACCTGCTGTGGGCCGCCTGGATGGCGGGCGAGGGCCGCTCGGCGGACCTCAAGGACGCGGCCAAGGTGATGCGCCGCTGGGACGCCGAGATCGGCGCGCCCTTGCGCGGCGTGCGCCGGACTTTGAAGCCTCCGCGCCCTCCCGTCGACGAGGCCGCCAAGGAAGCCCTGCGCGACGCCGTGAAGGCTGTCGAGCTGCAGGGCGAGCGCGTGCTGATGGAAAGCCTGGAAAGTCTCAGCGGACCGCCGGACGCGCCGATCCCGCTGCTGGACGGTCTGGTCGCCGCCGCCGAGGCGTCTGGCGACCCGCCCCGTCGCGCCGCGCTGGAAAAGCTGGCCAACGCCCTTGAAAAACCACGCGGTTGAGCGCCTTTACGGCTCGTCAGCCTTTGCTATCTATCCCTTTTAGTGGGGCCCACCTGAGACCATGTCCATGAACGACGACGATCCGTCGGAAGATAACGACATCTCGATCGAGCGTCGGCTGGGCGTGCTGCGCGAGGACCACAAGGATCTCGACGACGCCATTCGGGCCCTGGAAGAACGCTACCAGCCCGACATGTTGCAGATCGCCCGCCTGAAGCGGAAGAAACTGGCCATCAAGGACGAGATCGGCCAGCTGGAAGATCAGCTGACCCCGGACATCATCGCCTAGTTACCGGGCGTCAGACCGGGTCGCGGCCGGCCTCAAGGTCACGGACCGTCTGGAGCAGGCGGCCGGGCGTGATCGGCTTTTCCAGTCGCGCATCGGCGTGCTGGTCGTCCTTGAGCAGGCGGACGTCGACGGCCGAGGCCATCAGCGTGGCGGCGTCGGGCATCACCTTGCGGACAGCGCTGACCAGCTCGCCGCCGCTCATGCGGGGCATGGTGTGGTCGGTGATGACCAGATCGGGGACGAAGGCTTCCAGGGCCTCATAGGCTTCCTGGCCATCCTGGCACAGCAGGACGTCGAACCCCGCCTCGGTCAGGGTAATTTCGTAGATCATCGAGAGAACAGGGTCGTCCTCGGCGATCAAAATACGCTGCATGCCCCTGGGTCCTGCGTATGCTTAACAGACTATGAAGGTCTGAATACCGCGCCGGGACCGGGCGAGTCGCCGTGCGATAAGGTCGCATAACCGCCAGTTGTCAGGCGCTCGCTTTGCGCTTCCGGACGAACATGGCCGCGTCGGCCTCCGCCAGGGAGACCTCGGCGTCGGCGCCGGGCTCGATCTCGCGCACGCCGTATGAGATGTGCAGCGGCACCGACCATTCGCCGAATTCGACGGGCGTCGAGCGCACGGCCTCGGCCAGGCTGTGGGCCTTGGCGAGGGCGGTTTCCTTGTCGGCCTGGGCCAGCACCACGGCGAACTCGTCCCCGCCCATGCGACCGACGATGTCGCTCTCGCGGACATTGGCCAGCAGGCGCTTGGCGACGGCGCGCAGGGCTTCGTCGCCGGCGGCGTGACCGAACCGGTCATTGACGCTCTTGAAGCCGTCCAGATCGAAGAACACCACACTGGCCGGCGAGCCGTAGCGCTGAGCGAAGGCGGCGACGCGCTTCATCTCGCGCAGGAACGCCCGGCGGTTCAGCACCGGCGTCAGGGCGTCCATGTCGGCCAACCCTTGAGCCTCGTTCAGGCGCAGCTTCAGGATCGAGACCTCGTTCCGCAGGTCCTCGATCTCGGTCATCAGGGTCTGCAGGGCCTCGACGACCTTGGGGGTCATGTCGGTTTCGGTCAGACCCAGAAAGGCGGCGCTGTCGGGCGCGGAGACTTCACGGGTCGCGACCTGGGCGCCGGCGCGCACGAGGGCGCGCTTGCGGATCGCCGCGAAAGGTTCGGTACGTGCGCCGGAAATCTTCATGGGCCTTACGGGAATCGGTATTGCACAGCTCCAACAAGGTTAACGGGAACGGCGTTCGACGCAATCCGGGCGCCGATTAGCCGCAGGGGAGGGGTGGCGTACGCTCAGCCTAGGGGCGACTAACCGTCGTTTTGTGTCGTTTTGGGCTTGCGTAGAGGGGGTGAGGCGCATACGGGGCGGCCTTCATTCACCGCGCCGAGGGAACGACGCGATGACTTCGACCACCCCGCCTGTCGCCATCATCATGGGCAGCCGCTCGGACTGGCCGACCATGAAGGGCGCGGCCGACGCGCTGGACGGCCTGGGCGTCGCCTACGAGGCCAAGGTGATCTCGGCCCACCGCACCCCCCAGCGCCTGTTCGAGTTCGCCACAGGCGCCGAGGCGGCCGGCTACAAGGTGATCATCGCCGGGGCCGGCGGCGCGGCCCACCTGCCGGGCATGGCGGCTTCGATGACCAATCTTCCCGTGCTGGGCGTGCCGGTGCAGTCCAAGGCCCTGAGCGGCCTGGATAGCCTGCTCTCCATCGTCCAGATGCCGGGCGGCATTCCCGTGGCGACCCTGGCGATCGGCGAGGCCGGGGCCAAGAACGCCGGCCTGCTGGCCGCCCAGATCCTGGCCCTGGCCGATCCCGCCCTGGCGGGCCGGCTGTCGGCCTTCCGCGCGGCCCAGACCGACAGCGTCGCCGAGAGCGTCGAGGACTAAGTGATGCCTTCGTTCCCCCTGGTTCCTGGCTCGACCATCGGCATCCTCGGCGGGGGACAGCTGGGCCGCATGCTGGCCCTGGCCGCCGCGCGCCTGGGCTTCGACGTGGTGATCCAGGATCCGGAGGAGAACGCTCCGGCCGGCCGCGTCGCCGCCCGTCAGATCGTCGCGCCCTATGACGACCGCTGGGCGCTGAAGCGCCTGGCCGAGGCCTGCGATGTCGTCACCTACGAGTTCGAGAACGTCCCGGCCGACACGGTGTCGGAACTCGCCACCCTGGGCGCGGTGGTCTCGCCGGGCGCCAAGGCCCTGGCCGCCGCTCAGGACCGCGTGATCGAAAAGAGCTTCCTGGCCGAGATCGGCGTGCCGACCGTGGCCTTCGCCGCCGTCCACGACAGCGAGAGCCTGGCGCGGGCCGTGGCCCAGATCGGCGCCCCGTCGCTGCTGAAGACCCGCCGCGAAGGCTATGACGGCAAGGGCCAGGCCTGGATCCAGAAGGCCACCGACGCGGAAGCTTCGTTCGACAAGATCGGCCGCCAGAACGCCATCCTCGAGGCCCCGGCCGACTTCGGGCGCGAGCTGTCGGTGATCGCCGCGCGCGGCCGCGACGGCGAGATCGCCTGCTATCCGCTGTCGGAAAACCACCACGAGGGCGGCGTGCTGAAACGCACCTCCGCTCCCGCCAAGGTCACGACGGCCACCCGCGACCAGGCCGAGACCATCGTCATCAAGATCCTGACCGCGCTGGACTATGTCGGCGTGATCGGCGTCGAGCTGTTCGAACTCGCGGGCGGCAAGCTGCTGGTCAACGAGTTCGCGCCGCGCGTCCACAACACGGGCCACTGGACCCAGGACGGCTGCGAGGTCGACCAGTTCGAGCAGCACATCCGCGCGGTCGCCGGCTGGCCGCTGGGCCCCACCGCGCCGCATCATCATGTCGAGATGACCAACCTCTTGGGCGCCGATGTCGACGCCTGGAAGAAGCTGGCCGCCGAACCCGAGACCCGCGTCCACCTCTACGGCAAGGGCGAGGCGCGCCCGGGCCGGAAGATGGGGCACGTGAACCGGCTGCGGTCGCTGAAGGACTAGTCGGCGGGCTCAATCCCCCTCGTCCGGCCCTGTCAGGTCGGCCGCGTCGAAGTCGTAATCCAGCAGGTCGCCCGGCCCGCACCCCAGGGCCGCGCACAGGCGGGCCAGGGTGCGGAAGCGGATGCCCTTCACCTTGCCCGAGCGGAACAGCGACAGCTGGGTCTCGCTGAGGCCGACCTCCGCCGCCAGGTCGCGGGCCTTGAGGCCCTTGGCGACGATCAGGGCGTCCAGGGTGACGCGGACAGGCATCAGATCATCTCGTCGAGTTCGGCCTGCGCCGCCAGCGCCTGGTCCATGACCCGGCCGAGCAGGAAAAGCGCGCCGCCGATCATGCCCAGGGTCATGCCCGGCACGTCGAAGTGCAGATAGCCGCCCTTCGTATGGCCGACCAGCCGGATCAGGTTGCTGATCAGGAACACGCTCGTCAGGCCGCCGACGCCCAGGGCGATCCCCACCCGGCGCAGGGCCGGGGGCAGAGTAGCCTGGATCAGGCGTCCCATGGCCAGGTCGCCCATCGCCCGCCCGATCGACCACACGCCGAACAGGTAGCAGGCGGCCGGCAGATTCCAGATCGTCGACGCCAGCATGTTGCTGGTCATGAGTGGCGTCTTGCGGATCAGGACCAGCAGCAGCGGGAAGACCCAGGCCATCAGCGCCAGCAGGGTCCCGACGCTGATCACCATGAACACCGCCAGCCAGCGGAATTGGCCGCACTTGCGGCGGAAACGGTCGATGTCGCTCTGGCTCACGCGGCCTCTCCAAGGGGCGGTTTTGTGTCTCATCTTTAATCTTGACTTAAAGATGCGGCCCTCGCAACTTTATCTTAGACTTAAACGAAGCGAGCCCGCCGCCATGTCCGCCGCCATCGAGACCGAAGGTCTGACCCGACGCTTCGGCCGCCAACTGGCGGTCGATGGGGTGTCCATGACCGTGCCCGAACGGGCCGTGTACGGCTTCCTGGGCCGCAACGGCGCGGGCAAGACCACGACCTTGAAGATGGTGCTGGGCCTGATCCGGCCGACGGCCGGCGCGGCCCGGATCCTCGGCCTGGACGTCGCCCGCGAGCGGATCGCCGCGGCGCGCAAGGTCGGAGCGCTGCTGGAGGCGCACGGCTTCTACGGCAACCTGACCGGGGCCGAGAACCTGTCCTTGACCGCGACCCTGCTGGGGGTCCCGAAGAGCGAGATCGACCGGGTTCTGGACGTGGTCGAGATGCGGGCCGACGCGGGCCGGAAGGTCTCGGGTTATTCGCTGGGCATGCGCCAGCGCCTGGGCCTGGCTCGCGCCATGCTGGGCGCGCCGCCGGTGCTGGTGCTGGACGAGCCGACCAATGGCCTCGACCCCGACGGCATCGCCGACATGCGCCGCTTCCTGAAGACACTTCCCGAGCGCACCGGGGCCACGGTGCTGCTGTCCAGCCACCTGCTGGGCGAGATCGAGCAGACCGCCACCCATGTCGGCGTCGTCAATGACGGCCGCCTGGTGCTGGAGGGCGAGCTGGCGCGGCTGAAGGCGGATCTCGCGCCGCGGATCCTGCTGCGCACCGGCGACGACGCCAAGGCCACCGAGCTGCTGCGCGGCCACGACCTGTCGCCCGTCGCGACCGAGGCGGGCCTGACGGTGGCCCTGCGCGTCGGTGAGGACGCCGACCAGGCGGCCGCCGCACTCAATCGCGCCCTGGTCCAGGCCGGACTTTCGGTCTTCGCCATCGGGCCCCGGGAGCGGTCGCTGGAAGACATCTACCGCCAGGTCGCCGTCTCCGATCAACGCCAGCTCCAAGTCGAGGTCGCCTGATGCTCGCCGTCCTGTCCGTCGAAATCCGCAAGCTCAACCGTTCGCTCGCCCTCGTCCTGGCCTTGGCCGCGCCGTCGCTGATCGCCGTCCTGATGTTCTTCGTGATGCTGCGCGGCAAGCGGGCGGGGTCGTGGGAGATGTTCCAGCAAAGCGCGACCGGCACCTGGGCGATCTTCATGCTGCCGATGACCGTGACCGCGCTGACCGCCCTGGTGGCCCATATGGAGCACGGCCCGCGCGCCTGGGATCACCTGCGGTCTCTGCCGGTCCCCCGCTGGCGGATCTACGCCGCCAAGGCGATCTGCGTGGTCGCGCTGGTCGTGGCCATGACTTGCCTGAACCTGCTGATGTCCTGGGGCTCCGTGTCGGCCGCTGGAGCGCTCAAGCCCGCGGTGGCGGCGACCGGGACGCTGGACCTGAGCCGTCTGCTGCTCCTCAACGCCAAGGTCGTGGCCGCCGCCACCCTGCTGATCGCTGTCCAGCTGTGGACCGCCCTGCGCTTCGCCAGCTTCGTGCCGGCCCTCGCGCTGGGGATCGGCGGGACCTTCTTCTCGGTGATGGCGACCTCGGCCAAAGCCGGGGTGTTCTTCCCCTGGCAGATGCCGATCAACATGATGGCCCGCGAGGCCTGGCGAGTGGAGACGGCGCTGGCGCTGGGCGGGGGGCTTGGTCTGGTCGTGCTGGTGGGGGCGATCGTCCACCTCGCGCGCCGCGAGGTGCTCTAGGCGGCCGCGACGATCTCCAGCTCGACCAGCCAGTCTTCCGACAGGGTCTGGACGACGATCGCCGTGGTCGGGATGCGGCGGTCGCCCAGGGCCTTCACGCGGGCGGCGCCGTTGGCCTCGACATAGGCGACGTCGCGCAGATAGCTGGTCAGACGCACGATGTTGTCGACGGTCATGTCGGCGCTTTCCAGGATGGCGCGCAGATTGGCCCAGAGCAGCTCCAGCTGCCGCTCCAGGGAGGCGCCGGGCTCGCCATTGTTCTCCAGCCCCATGGTCCCCGCGACGTAGAGCAGGCGCTGCGGATTGCGCACCTCGATGGCGTGCACATAGTCGTCGGTGGTGGCGTAGACGCCCTCGGTCGGATTGTGAGTCACGGTTTCCATGGCGTCTCTCCCTCGAGTTCTTTAGGCGGAGCTTAGATAGGCATCGGACGCGAAACGGCCATGACGGAACAGGCGCTCATCGGATTGATCGGCGGCATGAGCTGGGAAAGCTCGGCCCAGTACTATCGGCTGATCAACGAGGCCGTCCGCGAGCGGCTGGGCGGCGTGGCCTCGGCCCGGACCCTGATGTGGTCGTTCGACTTCGCCGAGATCGAGCACCTGCAGCATGCCGGCCGCTGGCCTGAGCTGTCGCGGCGCCTGGCCGACGCGGCCCGGGCCCTGGAAGCCGGCGGGGCCGACTTCCTGGTCCTCTGCACCAACACCATGCACCGCGAGGCCGACGAGATCGAAGCGGCCGTCCATATCCCGCTGCTGCACATCGCCGATCCGACCGGCGAGGCGATCAAGGCCGCGGGCCTGACCACCGTGGGCCTGCTGGGCACGGCCTTCACCATGGAGCACGACTTCTATCGCGGTCGCCTGGAGAAGAAGCACGGGCTCTCGGTGCTGACGCCCGACGCTGACGACCGCGCGGCGGTGCACCGGATCATCTACGAGGAGCTGGTGGCGGGGCGGGTGCTGGATGCGTCGCATGAGGTCTACCGCGCCGTGATCGCGCGGCTGGTCGAGCGCGGGGCGCAGGCGATCATCCTGGGCTGCACCGAGATCATGCTGCTGATCGGCCAGGCCGACAGCGCGGTTCCCGTGTTCGACACCACGACCCTGCACGCCATGGCGGCGGTGGAGCGGGCGCTGGGGGAACACTAGAGCTCAAATCACCTCGTCATCCCGGCCGCAGCGAAGCGGATAGCCTCTGCGAGGCTTCCGGGATGACGAGCATTTTTGAACTCGAACCTTGGGAAAAACGACTGATAGGGTGCCCTCCGCCAAAGTTGCGGAGCTTCCCCATGCGCCTTGCCCTCGCCCTGACCGCCGGCCTTTCGATCCTGGCGGGGGCCGCGCACGCCCAGACCACCAGCGCCTACGACGCCGTCGACCCCTTCATCGGCACAGGCGGCGACGGCCATACCTTTCCCGGGGCGGTGGTCCCGTTCGGCATGGTGCAGCTGAGCCCCGACACCGAGATCCTGCCGTTCAAGCAGAGCTACGCCCGCGCGGCCGGCTACCGCTTCGGCGACCCGACCATCCTGGGCTTCTCGCACACCCACTTCTCGGGCGCGGGGCATTCGGACCTCGGCGACATCCTGCTGACCCCGGTCTCCGGCGAGGCCAAGCTCGACCCAGGCGAGGCCGACAAGCCGGGCTCGGGCTACCGCTCGCGCTACAGCCACGACACCGAGGTGGCCCAGCCAGGCTATTACGCCGTCACCCTCAGCGACAGCCAGGTGCGGGCCGAGTTGACGGCGGGGTTGCGCACGGGGCTGCATCGTTACACCTTCCAGAAGGGCCAGCGGGCCCAGGTGCTGATCGACCTGCGCAGCTCGATCTACAACTATCCGGGCAAGGTGCTGTGGTCGCGGCTGCGCGTGGCGCAGGACGGGACGATCACCGGCTATCGCGAGACGCGGGGCTGGGCGCCGGGCCGCAAGCTGTTCTTCGCCATCCGCTTCGACAGGCCGCTGGTGGGGCAGGCCTTCCACAACCGCGAGACGGACATTCCCTACAAGGGCTTCGCCCAGCCGGGTCGGACGCCGACCGACCGCGCCCAGGTCCAGGGCCGCGCCCTGGTCGGGGTGTTCGACTTCGGGCAGATCGACGGGCCGCTGACGGTCAAGGTGGCGCTGTCGTCGACCAGCGAGGACGGGGCGATCGCCAACCTGGCCAGCGACGAGCCGGGCTTCGACTTCGACGCCCAGCGCGCCCGCGCCAAGCAAGCCTGGGAGAAGGCCCTGGGGGCTGTCGACATTGAGGCCCCGGCCCCGATGCGGAAAACCCTCTACACGGCCCTCTACCACACGCTTCTGGCCCCCAGCGTCTATGCCGACGCCGACGGCCGCTATCGCGGACCCGACGACCAGGTGCATGAGGGCAAGCTGGACGGCCGGCCGTTCACCTTCCACTCGACCTTCTCGCTGTGGGACACCTTCCGCGCCGAGCATCCGCTGCTGACCCTGGTGCAGCCGGCCGACTACACCAATGACGTGGTCAACTCGCTGATCGCCTCGCAGCGCCAGAGCCCCTACGGCATCCTGCCGGTCTGGCAGTTCCACGGCCAGGAGACCTGGACGATGATCGGCTATCACGCCGTGCCGGTCATCGCCGACGCCTGGATGAAGGGCATTCGCGGCTATGACGGCAAGGCCGCCCTGGACGCCATGGTCAAGAGCGCGACCTACGCCCCGTACGGCGGTCTCGGCGACTACATGAAGCTGGGCTACGCCCCGATCGACAAGGAGCCGGAAGCGGCCTCCAAGACGGTCGAATACGCCTATGACGACTGGACCATCGCCCGCATGGCCAAGGACATGGGCCAGGCCGATGTCGCCGCGACCTTCGAGAAGCGCGCCGGCTACTGGCGCAACAGCTTCGACGCCAAGACCGGCTTCCTGCGGGCCCGCAAGAGCGACGGGACCTTCCGCGAGCCGTTCAACCCGACCGCCATCAACTACGGCTCGGACTATACCGAGGGCAACGCCTGGCAATATTCGTGGTTCGCGCCGCAGGACCTGGGCGGGATCGTCAAGGTGCTGGGCGGCGACGCGGCGACGGTCAGGAAGCTGGACGCCATGTTCGACTTCGACAACTCGAAGGTCGACTACTCCCACGCCGAGGACATCGCCGGCCTGATCGGCCAGTACATCCACGGCAACGAGCCCAGCCACCACGTGGCCTATATGTACGACTACGCCGGCGCGCCGTGGCGCACCCAGGCGCGCCTGACCCAGATCATCAAGAGCCAGTACAAGCCGACGCCGGACGGCCTGTCGGGCAATGACGACCTGGGCCAGATGTCGGCCTGGCTGATGTTCACCAGCCTGGGCTTCTATCCGGTCACCCCGGCCTCGAACGAATATGCCATTGGCCGGCCGTTCGTGGACAAGGCGGCGCTGAACCTGCCGAACGGCAAGCGGTTCACGGTGCGGGCCGAGGGGATGGCCGACTCCAGACCCTATGTCGGCAAGGTGACGCTGAACGGTAAGCCGCTGACGCGGGCCTTCCTCAAGCACGAGGAGATCGTGGCGGGCGGCGAGCTGGTGTTCACGATGAGCGCGACGCCGAACAAGACCTGGGCGACGAAGGTGGAAGACCGGCCGACCTCGATGACGGCTTACAAGTAAATTCCAATTTCCTCGTCATCCCGGGCGGCGAAGCCGACCCGGGACCCAGGGGCGACCGCACTGCGCCGACCCCTGGGTCCCGGCTCTCCGCTACGCCGCGGCCGGGATGACGAGGAATGGGGTCAGTACGGCAGGTTCTCTTGGGCTGGTTGTCCGGGAACGGGCGCCGGCGGGGCCTGAACCTCGCCCGCGTCCTGTAGCTCCGACGCCGCCCGCGCGAACTCGGCCGACAGCATCTCGTAGTAGCCGTTGCGCGGATCGGGCGCCGATTGCGGCGAGGGATCGGGCAACAGCCAGGCGAAGTCGCGCACCGCCAGGCTCTGGTGGGCGGTCAGCATGAAGCGCCGCCAGATGCTGGCCGGGATGTCGCCGCCGACCACCTTGTTCATCGGCTTCTCGTCGTCGTTGCCGACCCAGACGCCGGTCACGTAGTCCGGGGTGAAGCCGACGAACCAGGCGTCGCGCCAGTTCTGGCTGGTGCCGGTCTTGCCCGCCGTGGGCCTGCCGAAGGCGGCGCGCTTGGCCGTGCCTTCCGAAACCACCTTTTTCATCATCTTCACCATGATGCTGGCGTGGCCGATGTCGTAGACCCGGCGCTCGCCCGTCGGGGCCTGGTGGGCGAAGATCGGCTCGCCGCCCTGGGTGGTGATCGACTCGATGACATAGGGCTCGACCCGCACGCCACCCTGCTGGAACACCTGGAAGCCCGAGGTCAGTTGCAGCAGGTTTACCTCGTACGAGCCCAGGGCCACCGACAGGTCGGGCGCGGGCGGCAGCGAGGTGATGCCGAAGCGGCGCACCAGGTCGCCGATCGCCGCGCCGCCGGCTTCCTTGCCCAGCTTCACGGCCACGGTGTTGGTCGAGTTGATCAGGGCCCGTTCGACGGTCATCGGACCGCGATAGCCGCCGCTGTAGTTCTCCGGCGCCCAGCTGCCGAACTTCACCGGCTCGTCGACGCGGATGTCGGTGGGTAGGACGCCCTTCTCGACGGCGGCGGCGTAGATGAACGGCTTGAAGGTCGAGCCCGGTTGGCGCTTGGCCTGGACGGCGCGGTTGAACGGGCTTTCGCCGTAGTCCGTGCCGCCGACCATGGCCCGGATCGCGCCGTCGGTGGACAGCGACAGCAAGGCCGCCTGGCTGGCCCCCGAACGGGTGGTCTCGGTGGCCATGGTCTGGCGCACGACCTCGGCGCCCTCATGTTGCAGCACCGGGTCGATGGTCAGGCGGACCACCAGATCGGGCGCGTTCTGGCCGGCGATCTTCACGGCTTCCGTGGTGGCGTAGTCCAGCACCCAGCCGAAGTCGCCCTCGTCCTGCAGGGCTATGGGCGACAGCTGAGGGACGTCGGCGAGGGCGCGGCTTTCCTGCTCGGGCGTGATCCAGCCTTCCTTGCGCATATTGGCCAGGATCAGCCGCGAGCGGGCCAGGGCGCGCTGCATGTCGTTGGTCAGGGCGAGGCGCGAGGGGGCCTTGGGCAGGCTGGCCAGCAGGGCGGCCTCCGACAGGGTCAGCTGGCTGGCGGGCTTGCCGAAATAGGTCTGGGACGCGCCATCGACGCCATAGGTGCCGGCCCCGAAATAGATGCGGTTCAGATAGAGCTCGAGGATCTCGTCCTTGCTCAGCACCTGCTCCAGCTTCCAGGCCAGCAGCATCTCCTGCAGCTTGCGCTTGACCACCCGGTCGGGGGTCAGGAACAGGCCCTTGGCCAGCTGCTGGGTCAGGGTCGAGGCGCCCTGGCGGGTCTTGCCGCCCTTCCAGTTGACCCAGGCGGCCCGGACGATGCCCTGGGCGTCGATGGGGCCGTGCTTGTAGAAACGGCGATCCTCGGCGGCCAGGAAGGCCAGCGGGACGTAGTTGGGCACCGCGCCGAGGGTGATGCGCTGGCCATAGCGCGGACCCCGCGTGGCGATCACCTGGCCGTTGCGATCCTCGAAGCGGATGCCGGGCGCGCGGTTGACCGCGAACAGCGCCTCGCGGGAGGGCAGTTGTGGGGCGTCCTTCAGATACTTGAACCAGACATAGGCCGCGCCGCCGCCGACGCCGAGCACGCCGACCAGGAAAATGACCAGCAGCGCCCCGAGGATCCAGCCGCGCTTGCGGGCCGTCTTCTTCGCGGCGGCGTGCTTGAGGTCGGCGCGGAACGGCTCCTCGGGCGGACGGGTAGGCGGGGGCGGCGCGGAGGTGGGCTTGTCGGAGAGCTTGAACGGGTCCTGCGGCGGCGGTTCGGGCGCCCAGGGGTCGTGAGCGGCGGGCTCTGGACGCGCGCCGGCGGCAGGCTCCCGCCCGGGCCCATTCGGCTTCCGGGGCGGTTCCTTGTCGTCGAACTTGTAGGGCGGCAGCGTCCAGTCGTTCACGGTCTGCGTCAGGCTCTGTTTGGTCGCCGGGTAAATCGGGTTTAGGACGGCGCCATGACGCCACGCAAACCTTTCTGGGAGACGAAGACGCTCTCCGAGATGACCGTCCCCGAGTGGGAGAGCCTATGCGACGGCTGCGGTCTTTGCTGCCTTGTTCGCTTCGAAGACGAAGACACGGGCGAGATCATCCCCACGCGGGTGCACTGCCAGCTGTTCGACGAGCACCGTTGCCAGTGCAAGGACTACCCCAACCGCCGGAAGACGGTGCCCGACTGCATCAAGCTGACGCCGCACAATATCGAGGACCTGGAGTGGATGCCGCCGTCCTGCGCCTATCGCCGGCTGCACGAGGGCAAGGACCTGCCGCGCTGGCACCCGCTGATCACCGGCGATCCGGACAGCACCCACAAGGCCGGGGTGTCGGTGCGGAACCAGACCGTGTCGGAGCTCAGCTTCGTCGACGCCGAGGACGCGATGGATTTCGTGGCGACCGACCTGATGCGCGATCGCGGGGACGATCTCTACGAGCCGGACGATAGCGAGGACTGACTGAGGGGCGCTTGCGGCGGCTCCCGCCTTCCCCATCTGCGGTAGAGCTCCTACCGGAACCTGTCGCATGTCGCTGATGATCGCCGCCCTGATCGGGCTGCTGGCCCTGGCCGTTTCCCGGAGACCTGGCGGTTGGCTCTGGCGCTGGCTGGTCGAGGCGCCGGCGGCGAAACTCAACACCACGACCTGGCAGAGCCTGCTTGTGGCGACGATCGTGCTGGCGATGGCCGTCTTCGCCGCCGAGCTGGTGATCGCGGATTTGGCCTGGGTCCTGGCCGTCGACATCGTCGGCTGGATCGAGCTGTTCGCCGCGACCTTGATCGTCACGCGACTGGCGCCCGGCTGGCGGGCCTTCAAGGCCTGGACGGGGCGGATTGCGCCGATGGCCGTCCGGGCCCGTCCAAGAGCGCCCCGCGCCCGGCGTGTCCGCCGCCCGGCCACCTCATCCGACGACTCCGACCCAGCCTGGGCTCAGGTCTTCGGGGCAGGGGCGTTCGCCTGAGGTCCAGACACAGAAAAAGCCGGCCCGCGATCGCGGAGCCGGCTTTTCGTCGCCCTTACGGCGAGAAGCTGGAAGCTTCTTACTTCTTGGCGGTGAAGCCAGCGAACTTCGCGTTGAAGCGCGAGACGCGGCCGCCACGGTCCAGCAGGTGGGCGTTGCCGCCCGTCCACGCCGGATGGGTGCGCGGGTCGATGTCCAGCGCGAGGTTCGCGCCTTCCTTGCCGTAGGTCGAGCGCGTTTGATAGCTCGAGCCATCCGTCTGGGTGACGGTGATGAAGTGATAGTCGGGGTGAATGTCTTGTTTCATGGCGGCGATCCGGACCGACTACGGCGGCGACTGAAAATGGTGGATGAGCGCCGCCCGCACACTTGCGGGGTGGCCCTCGAAGACGCGCGGCTATAAAGAACCCGCGCGAATTTGGCAAGGGACTGTTGATGACCGACGTGAACGGCGGCGACCAAAAGGCCGATGGCCGCCCCGGCGCGGGGGCGGAATTGGTCCAGAGCATGAGCGAAGCCGGGGCCCGTCGCGAACGTCGCAAGGACATCCGTCCGCTGGTCCATTTGCTGCCTTTCGTCAAAGCCCACAAGGGCGACGGCCTGGCCGCGGGCTTCTTTCTGCTGTTCTCCACGGGCGCGACCCTGGGCCTGACCGCCGCCTTCAAGGGGGTGATCGACCACGGATTCGCCAAGGGCGCGGCGAGCGAGATCAACAGCGCCTTCATGGGCCTGGGCGTGGTGGCCCTGGTGCTGGCCGTGGCGACCGCCTGTCGATTCTTTTTCATCACGCGACTGGGCGAGCGAGTCGTGGCCGACCTTCGCCGCGCGCTCTATGGCCACACCCTCTCCCTGGACCAGCAGTACTTCCTGAAGACCCGCACGGGCGAGGTGCTGTCGCGCCTCACGACCGACGTCACCCTGATCGAGCAACTGGTCGGCGCCTCGGCCTCGATCGCCCTGCGCAACATTCTCACCCTGGTCGGCGGCCTCGGCTACATGGCGGTGGTTTCGCCCAAGCTGGCCGGCTTCATCGTCCTGATGGTGCCGGTGATCCTGGCGCCGATGTTCTTTCTGGGCCGCAAGGTCCGGAAGCTGTCGGTCACCGCCCAGGACAGGTTCGCCGACGCCGTCGGCTATGCGGGCGAGAGCCTGGACGCCTTGGAGACGGTGCAGGCCTTCGGCCGCGAGGCCGCCTCGGCCGGCCGGTTCGGCGCGGCGGTGGAGATGGCCTACAAGGCCTCGGTCCGCCGGATCACCGCGCGCGCCAGCATGACGGCCGTGGTCATCACCCTGGCCTTCGGCGGCATCACCCTGCTGCTCTGGACCGGGGCGCGCCTCGTCCTGTCGGGTGAGATGACCGGCGGCACCCTGGCCCAGTTCGCCATGCTGGCGGTGATGGCGGCCGGCGCGATCGGCGCCCTTGGCGAGGTCTGGGGCGATGTCCAGAAGGCCTCCGGCGCGATGGACCGCATCGCCGAGCTGCTGAACGCCAGACCCGATATCGCCGCCCCGACGAAACCCACGACCCTGCCTGTTCCGGCCACGGGCGCGATCGCCTTCGAGAATGTGGTCTTCGCCTATCCCGGCCGCCCGGACCTGCCGGCGCTGAACGGCTTCGACCTCTCCGTGCGGCCCGGCGAGACCGTCGCCCTGGTCGGCCCTTCGGGCGCGGGCAAGAGCACCGTCCTGCGGCTCCTGCTGCGCTTCTATGACCCCTCGAGCGGCGCTATCCGCCTGGACGGCGTCGATCTGCGCGACGCCGCGCCGGAAGAGGTGCGGGCGCGCATGGCCCTGGTGGCCCAGGACTCCCCGCTGTTCTCGGGCTCGGCCCTGGACAACATCCGCTTTGGCCGCGAGGACGCCACCGACGCCGAGCTGAGGGCCGCCGCCGAGGCCGCCCAGGCCACCGGCTTCCTGACCGCCCTGCCGCAAGGGTTCGACACGCCGGTGGGCGAGCGCGCCAAGACCCTGTCGGGCGGCCAGCGCCAGCGCCTGGCCATCGCTCGGGCCCTGGTCCGCGAGGCGCCGATTCTGCTGCTGGACGAGGCCACCAGCGCCCTCGACGCCGAGAACGAGCGGCTGGTCCAGCAGGCCCTGACCGCCGCCATGGAAGGCCGAACCACCCTGGTCATCGCCCACCGCCTGGCCACCGTGCTGAAGGCCGACCGGATCGTGGTGATGGAAGAGGGGCGGGTGGTCGAGCAGGGAACGCACGCCGAGCTCTTCGCTCGCGGCGGCCTCTATGCGCGCCTGGCCAGCCTGCAGTTCGGGGTCGAGGCGGCCTCGGTTCCGGCGCATTGACCTTGGGTTGAGTCTCGCCGAGTGTCGGGGCCTCGAAGGGGGACTCGATGCTCGACAAGCTGCGCCTGCTCAATCCGTTCACGCCGATCGTCACGCCAGACGACGCCAGCATGGCAGCGCGGGCCGGCGCGGTGGGGGCTTTCCTGGCCGTTGTCAGCAGCCTGATCGGGGCCGCGCGTCTCTACTACTATCGGGACGAGATGCTGGCGCTGGCGCGCGAGTCCGCCAACGCCTCGGGCGGGCAGAACCCGGAGGTCGCTCGCCAGGCGGCCGCGATCATGGAGTGGACGGTCACCTATGTGCCGATGATCATCACCGGCGTGGTGATCGCTCTCTATCTGGTGTTCGGCCTCGTCCAGTGGCGACGCCGCACCATGGTGATCCCGCTGATCATGTTTCTGTTCAGCACCTACGGCGTGGTGGTAGGCCTCTTCGGACTAATATCGCGGACGCAATTCCAGGCCGCCCAACTGCCGGCCTTCTCGCCGCCGATATGGCAGCAGGCGTTGAGCTGGAGCGGCGCGGTGATCATCCTCGCCCTCTTCTGGGCCGGCGTGCGGGGCGGCAACCGACTGAAGAAGATCGGCGCCGTTCCCGAGGTCTCTACTTTCTGAGATCAGCCGGCGTGGTCGGTTCGCTGACCACGCGCTCCATCGCCTTCCAGCGGGCGTCCTGGGACTTGCCAGCGCGGTAGACGTGGTCGCGGACCATGTCCTGGCCGATATTGTAGTTGATCACGTAGGAGCGGTAGGCCTCGATGAAGGCCACCCGCTTCTCGGCTCCGCCACGCGAATAGAGGCTGTATTTCATCAGCGCCTGGACGGCCTGCTCCTTGGTCATCCGGCCGCCCAGATATTCGGCCGCGACGGTGTTGCCGCTGCTGGCCAGGGCCGCCTTGGCCGCCTGCAACTCGCCATAGGCCTTCGCCGTCGCTGGATCGAGCCCAGCCAGCGGATAGAGCTTGTCGCGCTCGAACTCGGTCTTGGCGCTGCCGGGGAACGCCAACTCGATGCCGAAATTGGCCGAGCCCTCGGCGATGAACGATTGCGGCGAATAGAGCGGGTAGACGCTGAACTCGACCCAGCCCTTTTCCTTGGTCAGCTTCTGTTCGAGCATCGCATTGAGCACGTGGTGGCCGGGATAGCCCTCGTGGCAGCCCAGGTCCAAGGCGCGGCTGATGTAGATCGGCAGGTCGGTGTTAATCTGGATCAGGCTGTGCGCATTGCCCTTGTACCAGTTGTAGCCGCTCCACGGCTTCTTGGTGACGAACTCCAGGTCGAAGCGCTCGCCGGCCGGCAGCTTCATGTGCTCCTCGGTCTTGGCCTTGCAGGCGGCGATGCCGGCCTTCATCACCGCGTCGACCTTGTCGGTCGGGATCACGTATTTCGTCTGGAAGGCGTCGACGCGAGCGGCCAGATCGCCCTTGCCCGGCAGCAGCTTCTCGATGCGCGCCAGGATCGGGTCGTAGCTTTTCAGCGGCTTCAGCGTCGGGCGGACGCTGAACAGGCCCTCGGCCTCGTCCTGGAAGCTGAACTTGTCACCGGCGATCATGGCCAGGCGCGTCTGGGCGGCGCGCAGCTGGCCCTTCAGAAACGCCTTGCGGCGGCGCTCCTCGGGCGAGAGACCCTTGTCGGCGACCTTGGCCAGGTCAGCCTGCAGGCGGTCGGCCTCCTTGCGCAGCACCGAGACCGGGCGCGGATTGGCCTTGGCGGCGGCTTCCCATTCCTTGGGGCCGTAATAGGCGTCGACATAGCCGGGCTCGCGCTCGCCGGCCTCCAGGGTCAGGTGCACGAAGTCGACGGCGATCTTGTCCAGCGCGCTCGGCGCGGCGACGGCGGGGGCGGCCAGCAGCAAGGTGGCGGCGAGGGCCGCCAGCGAGGCGGCGGTGCGGGTCTTCATGGGCTTCCCCCAAAGCGAAATCAGGTGACGAACTTACAGCGGCGGCACGCTGCACCGCCCGACCCCGGTTCGGCAATATCGAGGAACGATTTCCTGCTCGTCAGCTGTTGGCGAGGTCCAATTTCGCCAGGTCCCCGGCCCAGCCCTTGCGCGCCTGGGCCAGATGGGTGTCGGCCGCCTCCGTTTGCCCGGTGGCGCGTTCGGCCTGGGACAGCAGGTGCAGGGCCACCGGATCCAGCGGGCGGCGGTTCAGGGTGGCGCGGGCCGAGGAGGCGGCCCCGGCCGCGTCGCCGTCGGCCAGCTGGGCGGCGGCCAGGCTGCGGCGCACAGGGTACCACCAGCCGGGCGGGTCGCCGTGGTCGCCGAAGGTCTTCTCGTCCAACGCGGCCGCGTTGCGATAGGCCTTGATCGCCTGGCGCGGCTTGCCGTCCAGCATGGCCGCGCGGCCCTCCAGGATCAGGGCCGCCATCCGCGTGACCACCTTGGCCCGCTTGGCCGCGTCGCCCAGCAGCTTTTCGTCGTCACGCGACAGGGTCATGGCCTCGGCCTCGCCTCGCACGCTGGCCGCGTCGCCGCGCCGGGCCAAGGCCTCGCCGCGCGCATAGTGGCGCATGGCCCGCAGGAAGGGCTTGTCGGCCGCGGGCTCGGGCAGGGCCAGGACCTGGTCGATCTCGCCGTGGCGGCCCTGGGCGGCGTAGGCGGCGATCGCCATGCGCTGGATGTGCTGGTCCTTGACCGGGGCGCTCATCGCCATCGGCAGGATCGGGCGGGTGATGTCGAGGGCGCCGGCCCCGTCGCCGGACATCATCGCTCCGCCCGCGCCGAACATGACGTTGTGGGTGTGATACGGAACCTTGAAGGCGGGCCAGTCGCCCGTGAGGGTCCGCTCCTTGGCGATCAGGGCGTCGATCCGCGCGGCATTGGCGTTGGCGCTATAGGCGTCGCGATAGCGGCCCACCCAGTAGAAGGTGTGCGAGGGCATGTGCGCCAGGTGGCTGGCGTCCGGAGCGATGCCGCCCAGGGTGTCGGCATAGGTCTCGGCCTTGGCCGTCTTGCCGTCGATCTCGGTCCCGTGGATGTAGAAGTGGATCGCGCCGGCATGGCCCGGCTCGCGCTTCAGCACGTCTTCCAGCAGGACGTTGGCGCGGGTTATGCCGCCGCGATCCTTGCCGTGGGTCACCGGGATCATCAGGGCGTCGGCGGCCAGGACGGCGAGCTGGAGGTCGTCGGGATAGGTCTTGGTCAGGGCGTCCATGGCCTTGCCGTAGGCGACGTCGCCGCCGTCCTTGGCGTAGCGCACGGTCATGGCCGCGATCAGGTCGCGCTCCTTTCGCGGCCCGTCGGCGGCCAGCACCTTGGCGCGGATCATCAGCTCGGCCCACTTGGCGCTGGTCTTGTCGTCGACGGGGAAGTTCAAGGTCGGGCCGCCGGCCCAGGCCTGGCCCCACAGGCACATGGCGCAGGTCGGATCCTGGCGCGCGGCCTCCTCGAAGGCGGCCACGGCCTCCTGGTGGGCGAAGCCCTGGCCCAGCTGCAAACCGTTGTCGAAGAAGGCCTGGGCCTTGGCCGAGCCGGTGCGGATCGTCATCCGCTGGGCGCCGAAACCGGGGCGCAGGAGAACCGCCTTCTCGATCTTGCCGTCGGGCCGCGCGCCCTCGGTGCACAGGCCGGTGGCGAAGTTCGGCGGAGGGGGCGGATCGGCCTGGGTGAAGGCCGGAACCAGGGCCATCAGCGCGGCCAGACCAAGACGACGCATATCATCCACCCCCGAACGGCGACCGTCCCGTCGCTCGCCTCAGGGTAGCCGCGCGTTCGTCCCGTGCGTCAAGCTTCAGCTCCGCGCGGCGACCGCCAGGCCGGGGAAGTCGCTGAACACCCCGTCGACGCCGGCGGCGTAGAGCGCCTTCAGTACGGCGGTGGCGTCGCCGTGCATGGCGAGGAAGGCCGGGCTCTGGGCGTCACCTTTGCGTAGGCTGGCGGGCAGGAAATAGTTCTCGGCCCGCACGGTCCAGGGATGGACGGCCAGGCCCGCGGCGTGGGCGTTCTTGACCAGGTCGGTGGCCGGCAGCAGGGCCTGGCCGTCGCTCGGGACCACCAGGTTCCAGTGCGGGCCCAGGCCGTCGGCGTAGATGGCGACGTCCTTCAGGCCCTGGGTGGTGGTCAGGTCGGCATAGCGGATGTTCGGCAGGTCGGCGGGGCCGCCGTCGCGATCGACCAGCAGGACGAGGCGCGCGGCGGTCTTGGCCCTCAGCCGCTTCAGCGGGCCGACCTCGAAGCACTGCACGAAGACCGGGGCGGTGGCGGAGTTCAGGTCGTTGGCCTTCAACAGGGCCACCAGGCGGTCCTCGGTGGGCAGGCCGATGGAAGCGAAATAGGTCGGGTGTTTCAGCTCGGGATAGACGCCGATTGTCCGGCCGGTGCGCTTGGAGCCGGCCTTGGCGATCGCCCAGACGTCCTCGAAGGTCAGGATGCCCGCCTGGCCGTCGAAGGCGGCGCTGGCCGGACGCAGCTGCGGCAGCCGCTCGCGGGCCTTCAGGGTCTTCAGCTCGGCCAGGGTGAAGTCCTCGGTGAACCAGCCGGTGACCTGAGCGCCGTCGATGGTCTTGGTCGCCTTGCGGGCCGCGAACTCGGGCCGGCTGGCGACATCGGTCGTGCCGCCGATCTCGTTCTCGTGGCGGGCTACCAGGTGGCCGTCCTTGGTCGGGACGAGGTCGGGCTCGATGAAGTCGGCGCCCTGCTCGATGGCCCGCTCATAGGCAAGGGCCGTGTGCTCGGGCCGCTCACCGCTGCAGCCGCGATGGCCGATGACGATGGGCTTCTTCGCCTGGGCCGCGGCGAGCCCGGGCAGGAACGTGCCGGCGAGAGCGGCGGTGGTCATGGCGCGACGGGTCAGCAAGGTCATGGCCGGCGATTTAGCGCCGGGATGTGACGGTTTGGCTAGAACCCGTCGCCTCGCATCCGTCAAATTCTGTCATCCCGCGCAATGCCGCAGGATGACGGTGATTTTGATAGCCGGCTTAGGCCGCCCGCAGCTTTTCCAGGATCAGCGGATAGAGGTCCTGGTTCGAGGCCAGGATCGACTTGCCCTGGGTGACGTCCAGGTCGCTCTCGTCGATCGTGGAGACCTTGCCGCCCGACTCCTGGATCATCAGCACGCCGGCCGCGACGTCCCACGGGTTCAGGTTGCGCTCCCAATAGGCGTCGAAGCGACCGGCGGCGACCCAGGCCAGGTCCAGGGCGGCGGAGCCGAAGCGGCGGACGCCGGCGACCTTCTGGCTGACCTGGTGCAGCTCCTTCAGGAACTGGCCGTGGCCCGGCTTGCCGGCGAACGGCACGCCGGTGGCGAGGATCGATTCATCGAGGTTGCGGCGGGCGGCGACGCGCAGGCGCTTCTCGGCGCCCAGGAACGCGCCCTTGCCCTTTTCGACCCAGAACAGGTCGTTGCTGATCGGGTTGAAGGTGACGCCGGCGACAACGCCCTCGCCCTCGCGCTGCAGGGCGATGTTGACCGCGAAGTGCGGGATGGCGTGCATGAAGTTGGTGGTGCCGTCCAGCGGGTCGACGATCCAGGTGTGGGTCTTGTCGGTGCCCTCGATCATGCCGCGCTCTTCGCCCAGGAAGCTGTAGCCCGGGCGAGCCTTGGTCAGCAGCTCGAACAGGGTCTGTTCGGCCTTGAGGTCGGCATTGGTGACGAAGTCGGCGGCGCCCTTCTTGGAGACCTGCAACTCGGTGACTTCACCGAAGTCGCGAGCCAGGCCACGGGCGGCCTTCCGGGCCGCGTCGATCATGACGTTCAGAAGGGCGGAAGGCGTGGCCACGGGTGGTTATCCTCAAGGAATGCCGTCGACGCCGGCCGGAAAGTCCGGCGGCGGAGCGGTAGGTCGACGGTGTGAAAGATCGGGCGCGGAACCTAGTCGTCCACAGGCCGGAAGGCAAGGCGCCGTTGATTCGACAGGCTTAACGGCGCGCGCCGGACGATTTTCGGAAAACCACGTCACGTCTGGGGCGCCTGTCTCGTCCTGCCTTTGACGACATGAAGGAGGGCGACGATGATACGCTGGATCGCGATCGGGCTGACGGTTCTGTTCCTGGGCAATGGCCTGGTGATGATGACCGCGCCCTATCCCTGGTACCTGACCACTCCCGGGGTCATCCAGACCGGGCCGTTCAACGATCACTTCGTGCGCGATATCGGCGCGACCTATCTGGCCTGCGCGATCGGGACCGGCCTTGGGGCCTTCGATCTGAGGCGTCACGCGGGAGCCGTGGTCGTCGCCGCCGGCTTCCAGGGGCTGCACGCGGTCATTCACCTGATCACCCCCTTCTGCGGCGGCGGGCCGCCATGGCCATTGCTGGCCCGCGACTTCCCGGGCGTCTTCTTGCCCACCCTGCTGACGATCTGGCTGGCGGTCGTGGCGTTCAAGTCGAAGGAGACCTGAGATGATGAAGGCGATCATGGCCGCGATGATCGGCCGGCTGGAGAAGCGCTACGACTACGACGCCGCCTATGTGCGTGACCTGCTCGACGCCAGTCCCAAGGCGTTGAGGGCCTTCCAGGGCGTCCAGACCCTGTCGGGCTTTCGCCAGGGCGCGCCGCCCGCGGCCCTGGCGGCGGCCGGCCTGGTGGCGACCATGACCGAGGACTGCGGGCCCTGCGTCCAGATCGGGGTGAAGATCGCCGAGGAGAACCATGTGCCCGCCGACGTCCTGCGCGGGATTCTGACGGGCGACCACGCCCTGATGGGACCCGAAGCCAGTCTCGCCTGGCGCTTCGCCAAGGCCTCGCTGGACCGCGACCTGGAGGCCGCCGACCCGCTGCGCGACGAGGTGCTGGCGCGCTGGGGTCCCAAGGGTCTCGCGGCGCTGGCCCTCGCCATCGCCTCGTCGCGGGTCTATCCCACGCTCAAATACGCGATGGGTCACGGCAAGGCCTGCTCGCGCGTGCAGGTGGCCGGAGAAGCGGTGGCGGTGCGGTCATGACGCCAAAACCCATGGGCTCGGACACGATCTTCGAGGAACGCCGCCCGGCCATGACGGGCCTGGCCTATCGCATGCTGGGCTCGCGCGCCGAGGCCGAGGACGTGGTCCAGGACGCCTGGCTGCGCTGGCGCAAGGTCGACACCGATCAGGTCGAAGAGCCCGGCGCCTACTTGAATCGCATCGTCGCGCGCTTGGCGATGGATCGCCTGAAGTCCGCGCGCGCCCGGCGCGAGATCTATGTCGGCGAGTGGCTGCCCGAGCCGGTGGTCGAGCCTGATTTCGAGGCCGGCGGTGACGCCGACCTGTCGGTGGCCTTCCTGCTGGCGCTGGAGCGGCTGACCCCGCTGGAGCGGGCGGCGTTCCTGTTGCACGACGTGTTCGACACGCCCTTCGCCGAGGTCGCCGCCGCCCTGGGCCGCACCGAAACCGCCTGCCGCCAGCTGGCCTCGCGGGCCCGCGAGCACGTGCGAAACGACCGGCCGCGCTACAAGCCCAGCGTCGACGAAGAGCGACGGCTGACGGCGGCCTTCTTCGGCGCGGTGTTCAACGGCGACGAGGTCGCGCTGCGCGACCTGCTGGCCGAGGACATCGTCCTGCACGCCGACGGCGGCGGCAAGGTCAGCGCCAATCTCAACCCGGTGAAGGGTCTGGAAAAGGCCATCGCCCTGATCCTTGGCGTGCGCCGCAAATGGCCGCCGCCGGCCGGGACCACGGTCCGGCTGGCGCGCGTCAACGGTCAGCCGGGCCTGGTGCTGGCGGCCGACGGCAAGGTCTTCCAGACCATGAGCCTGGAGATCGAGGCCGGCCGCGTCGCGGCCGTCTACACGATGCGCAACCCGGAGAAGCTGGCGGGGCTGGACGCCTAGGGCAGCTCAACCTTCGGCAAGCTGTCCTTGCTCTCGCAGGCCAGCTTTCCGGCCTTGCCGACGGCGCCGGAGATGTCCTCGATCTTGGCTTCCTTGCGCCAGCCCTTGGGCAGGCCCTTGGTCCCGTCGAAGTCCATGCCGAGATCCATCCACTTGTCGGCGGCGCAATCGAGCGCGAAGACCAGGATGGGGCCCTTGCTGGCCGGCCAGTTCTTGTAGGCGCCGTTGGCCCTGCCCTCGGCGATGCGGGTCACGATCAGCCCGGTGGACTGATCCACGCGGGTGAAGTCCACATCGTAGTAGGTCTTGGTCTCGCCCGGAGCCAGTTTCCAGGTCTCGGCGTTCGCGCCGGTCGGAACGGCCAGGGCGGAGAGCGCCAGGGCCGGTAAGCTAAGCAAACACACTACGAGCCGCTTCATTTCAGCGTCTCCCCCGTTTCTTTGCTGGGGGGAGGCTATGCCTGTGTGCGGCGCGTCACAAGCGAACGCCGTTATTCGGCCATATTTCGTGCGGCCAGGCCTTCGGCGATCGCCGCGTTGAGGGCGGCCACGGCCGCGTCCGGCCCTTCTGGATAGGCCCAGACGCCCGCCGAGACGGCCAGGAAGTCCGCCCCCGCCTTGGCCAGGCCGGCGGCGTTGGCGGCGGTGATCCCGCCGATCGCCACGCACGGGACCTCCATGGTCTCCTGCCAGATGGTCAGGATGTCGGGCTCGGCGGTGGTCGGGGCGTCCTTGGTCGCGGTCGGGAAGAAGGCCCCGAAGGCGACATAGTCGGCGCCGGCCTCGGCGGCCTCCATGGCCAGGTGGCGGCTGTCGTGGCAGGTCACCCCGACCATCCGCTCGCCCATCAGCTTGCGCGCGTCCTTGAGCGCCATGTCTGACTGGCCGACATGGACGCCGTCGACGGGCAGGCGGGCGGCCAGGTCGGGGCGGTCGTTCAGGATCAGGGCCACGTCGCGGGCCAGGGCGATCGGCGCCAAGGCGTCGACGGCCGCCTTCACCACGTCGTCCGGAACATCCTTCAGGCGGATCTGCAGGGCGGCCACGTCGCCACCGTCCAGGGCCTTGGCCAACTGGCGGCCGAAGCCGGCGAGGTCGTCCAGGGCGGGCGGCGTGATCAGGTAGAGGCGGCAGGGGAGCGTCATGGGCTCGCTTTAGGACAATTTGAAAAGAGGCGCGACTCCATGCCGCTGCGAACCAGAGTGAGAGTCAGTTGCAAAAGGCGTCGCGAACGGCTAGATGAGAATGACACTCAATCGGGTAGGGCGTTCGTTCCTTGTACGTTTGCAACTGTAACGGCATCCGCGAGCGCGAAGTGCGCGCCGCCATCGACGCTGGGGCCACCCGTCCGGTCGAGATCTTCCGTCACAAGGGTTGCCAGGCGCAGTGCGCCAAGTGCGTCTGCGAGATGCGCCAGATGATCCAGGAAAGCCGCGAAGCCCTTTCCTACGCGGCTGAATAGAGATCTTCGCCGCCGAGTAACGGCCAGAAACTCAGCGATTTCAGAGATCGAGAAGCACTCTCACGTTTTTCCGTGAGAGCGCGAAACACTCGCACACATTCAGGTTGAAGCCTGCCCAGGCTTGGCCCAGGGTCGCCCGGAAATTCGAATCCCCCGAGTCCGAGGAGGCCGCCATGCAGGGCGATCCCAGCATCATCCGACTGCTCAACGCGGTGCTCACCAACGAGCTGACGGCGGTCAACCAGTACTTCCTGCACGCGCGGATGTACGACAACTGGGGTTTCAAGCGTCTCGGCAAGATCACCTACGACGAATCGATCGGCGAGATGAAACACGCCGACATGCTGATCAACCGCATCCTGTTCCTGGAAGGGCTTCCGAACCTCCAGGACCTGCACAAGCTGAAGATCGGCGAGACGGTTCCCGAGTGCCTGAACAGCGACCTCCAGGTCGAGCTGGGCGGCCGCGAGACCCTGATCCCCGGCATCATCCAGTGCGAGCAGGCCCGCGACTATGTCAGCCGCGAACTGCTGCGCGTGATCCTGAGCGACACCGAATCGCACATCGACTTCCTCGAGATGCAGATCGGTCTGGTGAAGTCGCTGGGCGAGCAGAACTACCTGCAATCGGCCATGGGCGAACTGCCGGCCTAGGCGGCTCGCTCTCATATAAAATCCCGTCATTCCCGCCCTTGTGGCGGGAACCCCTCTGTCCGCCGCAGGTGCGGGAGGGGCGGACTGCCGAGCAGTCCGCTGACGTCTCACGCGCCAGCTGAACCAGGGGTTCCCGCCACAAGGGCGGGAGTGACGGAAGGGGATGATGGTCGCCGACTGACGGCCGTTCCGGCCCTAGGGCGGATCGACATTCGCGCCAGAAATAAAGCTCCCGCCTTCCTGGGCCTTGTGCCCAGGACCCATCGTTCAGGTTCAGCTGCTTTTGGGCCGAGCTTACGGTCCTTCAGTCGCGCCGGTCCGGAACGCTCCGAATTGGCCGCAAGCATGGGTCCTGGGCACAAGGCCCAGGAAGGCTGTGGATTAGGCGTTTGGGCTGCTCGTTAGGCTGAATGTCGATCCGCCCTAAGCCGCTCGCTTAGCCGCTTCACCGCCCAGGTCGAACTGGCCCACCAGGCTCGACAGCCGGGACGCCTCGGTCTCCAGGGCATGGGCCGCGGCGGTGGTTTCCTCGACCATGGCCGCGTTCTGCTGGGTCATCTGATCCATCTGATTTACGGCGGTGTTGATCTGGCCAAGGCCGGTGGCCTGCTCCTGGGCCGCCGTGGCGATCTCGCCGACCAGGCTCGAGATCTCGCCGACCCTGGCGATGATGCTGCCCAGGGCGACCCCCGTCTGGCCGACCAGGCCGACGCCCTCGCTGACCTTGGCCGAGGCCGCACCGACCAGACCCTTGATCTCCTTGGCCGCCTCGGCGGAGCGCTGGGCCAGGGCCCGGACTTCCTGGGCGACGACCGCGAAGCCGCGACCGGCTTCACCGGCCCGCGCCGCTTCGACGCCGGCGTTGAGGGCCAGCAGGTTGGTCTGGAAGGCGATCTCGTCGATCACTCCGATGATCTTGCCGATCTGGGCCGAGGCGGTCTCGATCTCGCCCACGGCGCGCACGGCGTCCTCGACCGCGCGCTCGGTGGACTGGGCTTCGCGGCGCGCTTCGCCGACCATGTGATTGGCGCGTTGAGCGCCATCGGCGGCCTGGCGAACGGTGGCGGTGATCTCGTCCAGGGCGGCGGCGGCCTCTTCCAGGCTGGCGGCCTGCTGCTCGGTGCGCTTGGACAGGTCGTCGGTGGCGTGGGCGATCTCGGTCGCGCCGGCCCCGACGCCGTTCGAGGCGCTCCGGATGTCGTGCAGGGTGCGGCTCAGCTTTTCGGCGGTGGCGTTGAAGTCGGCCCTTAGCGCCTCGTATTCGGACGCGAACGCGTCGGCGAGGCGGAAGGCGGTGTCGCCGGACGCCAGGCGATCCAGCCCCTGGCCCAACGATTCCATGGCCTCGCGCCGCGCCTGCTCGCCCTGGCGTCGCTCGGTGTCGGATGCGGTGCGCTCGGCCTCGTCGCGGAGGCGAGCGGCCTCCTGCTCCTCGCGCATCGCGCGGCGCTCGAGCAGGTTCTGGCGGAACACTTCGATGGCCTTGGCCATGTCGCCCAGTTCGTCGGGCCGACCGGCGAAGGGCACGGGCTTCTCGTCGTCCCCGGCCGCCAAGTCGCGCATGTAGCCGGTGATCGACTGGATCGGGCTGACGATCGACCGGCGCATCGTCCAGACGCCACCGGCGATGATCGCGCCCAGCAGGGCGCACAGGCCGGCCATCACGCTGACCAGGATGATCTGGCTCCGACGCGCGTCGGCCTCGACGGCGGTGTTCTCGGCCGCGATCATCGGCACGATCTCGTCGATCGCCTTGCGGTGGGCGCGGTAGCCGGCGGTCATGTCCGCGAAGGCGACGTCGGCGGCCGGCCCGTCATTGGCCCGCAGCGCCTGGATCAACCGCTCCGAGGCGGCCCAGGCCTTGTGCGCCTGGACGTCGGACTCGCCGAGCAGGACGCCCTTTACCCGCGGATCGAAGTCCATGCCGCGCCAGTAGGTGGTCCGGGCCTCGTATTCGGCGCGCAGGCGGCGCAGTTCCTTGTCGGCGTTTTCAGTCTCGGCCGGCGTGCGCAGGCGATAGGCCGTCTGGGCGTCGAGATAGGCTTCGATCACGTAGAGCGGCGGCGGCAGGATGTCGGCCGTCATGTCCTTGCCGGCCACGATCTGGGTGTAGAGCGGTCCGCCGATGCGGACGGTGGCGATGGCGTTCCACGAGGCGGCGATCAGCACGATGAGGCCGACCGCGAGCGCGCCGCCGAACAGATTCATCGCACCCGCGAGTCGCAAGCGCATAGGACGTTCCCCCCGTTCCTTGAGAGGAAGCCTCCTCCTCCGTCCTGAAGAAAACTTTAAGGCGAAGCGTGAGCATAAACCCGCGTCGCGACTGCTAACCGCTACCACGACAAGGGAAAACCCAGATTGGGGCCGCGCTTGGGTGCGCCAACATGTCGCACCACGGATGACTAGGGCCGCGCCATGAATACCCGCGCGCTTTCGTCCAGCCCTCGCGCCAGATGCTCGGCGCGGATCGCCAGCAAGCCTGGAGTCAGGGCCTCATCGGCGATGTCGGCAAAGCCCAGCCGTCGATAGTAGGGGGCGTTCCAGGGGATGTCGCGGAAGGTCGAGAGCGTCAGGCGGGCGAAGTTGGCCGACCGGGCCTGATCCGCCACGGCGTCGATCAGGGTCGCGCCGATCCGCCGCCGCTCGAAGGCCGGGAGCACGTCGATCTGCTCGATATAGAGGCTGTCCTCGACGGGCCGGAACATCACGAAGGCCGCCAGCGCGCCATCGGCTCGCGCGACCAGCAGACCGCCGGCCTCCAGCCGGGCCGCCAGCACCGTGGCGGGTGAGGGTTCGTCGGCCGCCAGAGCGTCCATCAGACCCAGAAAGCGCTGAGCCGAGGCCCGCTCGATCTCTCGAACAGCCTCGATCTCGGAGAGGCGGGCGGGGCGAATGGCGACGGTCACGCCGCCATGCTGGCCCGAACCCGGTCCTTGGCCAAGGGGCGCTAGGCGGCCCGGGCGCCGGGGCGCGAGAAGGTGCGTGCGGCGGGCGCTTGCTGGGCTCCCGTTTCGAACCGGCCCATCAAGTCGGAAAGGTCGTGGGCCTCGGTCTTCAGGTTCGAGGCGGCGGCTGTGGTCTCCTCGACCATCGCCGCGTTCTGCTGGGTCACCTGGTCCATCTGATTGACGGCGGCGTTGACCTGGTTGAGGCCGGTGGCCTGCTCCTGCGAGGAGCGGGCGATCTCGGAGATCAGGCTGTCGATCTCGACGACCTTGCTGACGATGCCGTGCAGCGACTCGCCGGTCTCGCCGACCAGCTTGACGCCGCGGTCGACCTGGGAGGTCGAGTTGGCGATCAGGGTCTTGATCTCCTTGGCCGCGTCGGCGGAGCGCTGGGCCAGGGCCCGGACTTCCTGGGCGACGACGGCGAAGCCACGGCCGGCCTCACCCGCGCGGGCGGCCTCGACCCCGGCGTTCAGGGCCAGGAGGTTGGTCTGGAAGGCGATCTCGTCGATGACGCCGATGATGTTGCCGATCTGGGACGAGGACTTCTCGATCTCGCCCATGGCGGTGATGGCTTGCTGGACGACGTCGCCCGAACGGTCGGCGTCGAGACGGGCGCCCGAGGCCGCCTGGGAAGCGCGGCGGGCGCCCTCGGCGCTGCGCACCACGGTGGCGGTGATCTCGTCGAGGGCGGCGGCGGTCTCTTCCAGGCTGGCGGCCTGCTGCTCGGTGCGCCGCGACAGGTCGTCGGCGGCCGAGGCGATCTCGTCGGTGCCGGCCTGCATGCCGTGGGCGCGCTGGACGATCTGCTGGACGGTGTCGCGCAGGCTGTCGACGGCGAGGTTGAAGTCGTCCTTCAGCGGCTGGTAGCGCGGGTCCATGGCCACGTCGATGCGGGCGGTCAAGTCGCCGCGCGCCAGGCGGCCCAGGCCGTCGGCCAGCACGGAGACGACGTTGTTGTCCTGGTCGGCCTTCTTGCGAGCGGCCTCGGCGGCGGCGCGCTCCTGCTCGACCTGGGTGATGTCGGCGGCGAACTTGATGACCTTCACGGGTTTGCCGGCCTTGTCGAAGATCGGGTTGTAGGAGGCCTGGATCCAGATCTCCTTGCCGCCCTTGCCCACGCGCTTGAACTTGTCGGCGAAGAACTCACCCGCGTTCAGCCGGGCCCAGAATTGGCGATAGTCGCCGCTGGCGCCGTAGTCGCTCTCGACGAACAGGCTGTGATGACGACCCTGGATCTCGGAAAGACTGTAGCCGAGCGTCTTCAGGAAGTTCTCGTTGGCGGTGATGATCGTACCGTCGAGATTGAACTCGATGACCGCCTGGCTGCGGTGGATGGCGGCGATGACGCCTTCCATGTCCGCGATGGCGGTGTTGCTCTTGCTGTCGTCCTGACGAGCCCGGAAGAAGGCCATATGCGTCGTTTCCCCCGCGGAGACCCAGATCGACATCACCACCCTGGCGGTATCGATCATCTCTGCTTCGTTGAAAGGTTGCGGGGCAAAACCCAAAAAGAGGGTTAACGTCGAGTAAGCTACAGTGTCCGCGAAACGCGGACTTTTTCGCTAGAAAAACAGCAACTTGAATTCCTTCGCGCTTTTGGCCGAGGCGTGTCGCGCGTCACTCTGACACAGCGATCTGGTGGAATTTTTCCCACCGCGCGGTGCGGGTCCCGAAACGGAACCGATGCGATTTCCGCTGGCGCCTGACGCGGATCAGGCCATCATGCCCAAGAGGCCGGGCCGGTGCTGGAACCAAGGCCCAGCTGGGCTGTTTGACCTTTCGAGTTCACGAGGGAGTCCCGCCATGCATATCGCTAACGGAAAGTCGCGCGAGCGCGCCCTGGCCGGTCGCGAGGCGTTCGAGCTCGACCGTCGCGCGGGTCATCATCCCGCGACCCAGCTCGCCTTCGGGGCGGCCCTGGCCGGCGGCGCGATCGTCGCGGCCTTGATCATGGGCCGCCGTCACGAGCGCGTGCTGGACGACGAAATGTACGCCGTCGAGTTCGCCGAGATGCACGAACCGGTGGCGCATCAGCCCAAGCCGTTGACCAGCCTGCTGCTGCCGCCCCTGTTCATCGCCATGACCCTGTCGGGGCTGCGCACCTGGAACGCGCCATCCAGCCCGGCTCGCACCCGCGCCTTGACGATCTGGAGCCTGGTGCAGGGCTTCAACGCCCTGTGGCTGGGCCTCGGCGCCCAACGGGTCGGCGGCCAGCTGGGCGCGGCCACGGCCTCGCTGGCGGCCTCGGCGGCCTATGCGCTCGAAGCCCGCAAGGTCGGCGGAGGGTCGGCTCCGGACCTCGGCTGGCTGGGGATCGCCAACGCCCTGACCGCGCAGCTGTGGCGCAGGCCCGTTCCGAGCGCGCCGACGATTCATTAGCCTCAGGGGATCTTCAGCACACGATCCAGGCTGAACCCGCCGCCGCCGCGCGCCAGCAGGAACAGCAGCAGGCCCGCCCACGACAGGTGGGTCGGCCAGGCGTCGGGATAGACGAAGATCTCGATCACCGCCGTCATGCCCAGGAAGGCGAGCGCGGACAGCCGCGTGAACAGGCCCAGCATCAGCAGGATCGAGAACAGGTGCTCCGCATAGGTCGCCGCGTGCGCCGCCACGACCGGCGGCAGCAGGGGCAGGTGGTATTCGCTCTCGAACAGCGAATAGGTCCCGTCGGTGATGTGCAGGATCCCGTCGACCTTGGCGCGACCCGATTGAAAGAAGATCGCGGCGACGCCCAGGCGGGCGACCAGGGTCAGGGCGTCCTCGGTCAGGACCTTGCGGGCGGTCGTGGCCAGCAGGTCGAAGGGCGTCCTTAGGGACAGGGTGTTGGCGGTCATCGGGTTTCCAGCTGGAAGCCGCCGAATGCGCCGTCGGCGATCAGGGCGGCGAACAGAGGGGCAAGCGATACATCGGGATCGGCCGTGGCCGCGCGCTCGGCGGCCTGGGCGCAGGTCTGGCCCGCGCGGCAGGCGCGCAGGAATGCGGTCTCCGCTCCGCTGGCCAGGCGCCCACGCACCGCGCCGTCGCGGCGAACCAGCAGCAGGGCTTGCGGCGTTTCGGAGAGCTCAAGATCTTCGCGGCCGTCGCGCGCCGCCAGCCACAGGCCCGGCAGGCCGGCCTCGAACGCGGCGAAGCGGAGGCTGGGATGCAGGGTCAATCGGGCCCGCGCCAGGGCTTCGGGCTCCAAGCGCGACAGAGCCTCGGCCGACAGGTGCGGCGCCTCGGTCGCGAACAGGGCCTCGGTCCAAAGGCGATCGAGATGGGCCACGCCCGCCAGGTACGGCAGGTCCAGCGCCGGCGGGAACCGATCCAGCCAGGCCGGGAAATCCTCGCCATAGTCGAGCAACGCGGCGCTGGTCGGCGGGGCCTCACGGGCGAACAGGGCGGCCGCGGCGGCGAACCAGTCTTCACCGACCATGCCGCGCACGGTCGGAAAGTTGGCGGCCAGGGCGTCGACGCAGCCCTTGGCGATGGTGTTGCGATAGACCGAAAGGCCCGCGTCGCCGGCGCCCGGCGCCAGCCACGGCGACAGGGCGGAACGCTGGCCGGCGAGCGCGGCGACGAAGGCGTCCTGGAAATCCAGCAGCTCAGTCGGCATGGGCGACCTCCAGTCCAGCGAGTTCGGCGGCGGCGCGCTCGCGCTCGGTCATCAGGATCGCGAAGGCGGGAATGTCATCATCCCGCTCAATGAGCGTGGGGCGCGGGCCGATGCGCCGGATCAGGCGGCGATAGAGGGCCCAGACCGGCTCGGCCACGGGCGCGCCGTGGGTGTCGATCAGCAAGGCCGATCCCTCCCCATTTGGGCCGCCGGCGTCGAGACCGTGGCCGGCCAGGTGGATCTCGCCGATCGCCTCGGCCGGCAGGGCGTCCAGATAGGTCTCGGCCGAGTAACCCAGGTTGCTGGCGCTGACGAAGACGTTGTTGACGTCGACCAGCAGGCCGCAGCCGGTCCTGGCGACCAGAGCCGTGAGAAACTCGACCTCGTCCAGGTCATGGCCGGTCAGGGGCAGGTATAGCGACGGGTTCTCGATCAGCACCGGACGGCCCAGCGCGTCCTGCATACGGCCGATGTTGGCGACGATGCGGGCCAGGGCGGTCTGGGTGCGGGGGAAGGGCAGGAGGTCGGGCTGGTGCGCGCCGCGATGGGTGGACCAGGCCAGGTGTTCTGAGACCACGAAGGGCTCGAACCGGTCGACCAGCCGCTTGAGGGTCGCCAGGTGCTCGCGGTCCGGATCGGCGTCGGCGGCCAGGGACAGGCCGACGCCGTGCAGCGACACCGGATGGCGTTCGCGAACAGCCTCCAGCGCGGCCAGGCGCGGTCCGCCGGCCGACATGTAGTTCTCGGGATGGACCTCGAACCACAGCCCGTCGACGTCGCAAGTCAGGGCGTCGTCATAGTGCTGGGACTTGAGGCCGAGGCCGGCGGTGGGAGGCATATTGCGTCTCCAACGCTCGCCATCCCGGCTCTCCGCTACGCTGAGACCGGGATGGCGACGAGATTGTGGATCAGGCCTTGGGGGTCAGCGAACCCATGCCCTTCGGCGTCTTGATCGTGGCGCACGTGCCCTTGGGGACCATCTTCCAGGCGTCGCCCTGGTAGTCGACCTTCGAGCTGCCGGCGCACGAGGTGCCCGCGCCAGCCTTGCAGTCGTTCTCGCCGGCCTTGGACACGCCGTAGCACTTCTCGGTGTCGCCCTTGGTCTTGTGCTCGTCGGCGACGGCCATCGAGACGCCGGCCGACAGGGCGAAGACAGCGGCCAGGGCGGCGGAAGCGGTGCGGTTCATGGGGTTTCTCCTTGATGCGTTTCTTGAGGCGTTTCACGCCGAAGCGGCTTGTCGCGCCACCCGGTCGAGGGGAAGTACGGAACGGCGCCGCCAAAGGTTACACCGGCCAGAAAACAAAAAACGGCGGGAACAAAATTTCGGCGACGTGTTTCGGGCGGTTCCGGCGCGGGGCCGGCGCGTGTAACCATCCGGGCCTCGCGCGCGAATAGGGGATGGCGTGACGGATACCGAAACCCGTTTGAAGGCGCTGATGCTGCGCGGGCTGGATGGCGACGCCGCCGCCTACCGCGAGTGTCTGGCCGTTCTGGGTGTCCGGCTTCGCGCCTATTTCACGCGGCGGATGTCCGGCGCGTCAGGCGATGTGGAGGATCTGGTGCAGGAGACGCTGCTGGCGGTGCATCTCAAGCGGTCGACCTGGGACAGCGCCCAGTCGTTCACCGCCTGGGCGCACGCGGTGGCGCGCTACAAGCTGATCGATCACTGGCGGCGGCGGAAGGTCCGCCAGACCCTGCCGATCGAGGATCACATCGAGTTCCTCGCCGCGGACGAACCCGAGCCGGGTGTCGGGCTTGAGCTCGATCGCGCTCTGGCCAGCCTTCCCGAGAAGCAGAGGCTCCTGATTTCCGACGTCAAGCTGACGGGTCTCAGTCTCGCCGAGGCGGGCGCTCGCGCGGGTATTTCCGAGGGAGCCGCCAAGGTCGCCCTGCACCGGGCGCTGAAGGCCCTGGCCGAAAGGATGCGCCGTGCGGACGGATGACCTGATCGACGCCCTGGCCTCGGACGCCGGCCGTTCGGCTGTCGTCGCCCCGCCCCGCCGCTTCGCCCTGGTCGCGGGGCTGGGCGCCCTGGCGGCCCTCGTCCTGGTGCTCGCCTGGCTGCACACCCGCCACGACCTGATGCAGGCCATGCGCGGCGGCATGTTCTGGATGAAGGCGCTCTATACCGGCGTGCTGGGCGTGGCCGGCTATCTGGCGATCGAGCGGCTGGCGCGGCCGGCGGGTTCGGGCCGGCGGGGCTGGATCCTGGGCGGCGCGGCCCTGGCCGTCTTCGCCCTGGCCGGGACCGTCCAGGCCCTGACCAGTCCGGACGTCGCCCACGCCCTGCACATGCTGCGCGGCCATTCCTGGACCCGGTGCAGCCCCTACATTCTGATCCTGGGTCTGCCGATGCTGGCCCTGGGCCTGTGGGCCGTGCGCGGCATGGCCCCGACCCGTCCGACCCTGGCCGGCTTCGCCACCGGCCTGTTCGCCGGCGGGGTGGCGGCCACGGTCTATGGTCTGCACTGCCCGGAGAACACCTTCACCTTCGTGGCCCTGTGGTACAGCCTGGGCGTCCTGATGGTCGCCGCCTTGGGCGCGCTGATCGGGCGATGGGTGTTGCGATGGTAGCGCAACCGTGACGAACCGCCCCGTCGTCGATCAAACTTTGTTCCGTCGCCCTAAGGTCGGTTGACAAAACGACGTTCCGCCACTGAAGTGCCGCCGCTTTTCGCGAATGAGACGCGATAGGCGCTGCTTCAACCGCCATACGGCTCTGTGGGGAGAGACGCGTGACGATCGACGAGACGCTCGCGCCGGGGGGCGGCGCGGGGACGGGTGCGCATATCTGGTCGGTCGCCACCCTGCCGTGGCGACTGGTCGAGATCGCGGCGGCGGGCGCCTTGGCGGGCGTCCTGATCATCCTGCTATGGCTGAACCCGCGCCAGGACCTGCCGGAAGCGGCGGGCCAGGCTTTCTTCTGGATCAAGGCGACCTATCCGGCGGCGGTGGCCGGTTGCGCCCTGGTGACCGCTACTTGGCTCGCGAGGGGGCGACCAGGGGCGGGTATGGCGCTGGCGGTTGCGGGGGCTTTCGCCAGCGCCATGCTGATCGCCGGCGGCATGCAGGCCTGGCCGATGAGCGGGGCCGAGTTCAACACCCTGATGTGGCCCGACGGCGCGGTCTGCCTGGGCAATATCCTGGTCCTCGCCGCGCCGATGCTGGCGCTGACGATCGTGGGCCTTCGCGACGTCGATCTGGAGCGCCCCGCGCCGACCGGCTTTGCTTGCGGACTGTTTTGCGGGGGCGTGGCGGCGACGGTCGACGGTTTGCACTGCTGGCAGGGGACCTACACGTTCGTCGGCCCCTGGTTCACCTTGGCGATGCTGCTGAGCGGCGGGATCGGGGCCGGCGCGATCAAGCTGCTCGCCCGCCGCCGCCGACGGTCTTTGCCGACGGAGTAAGGGCGGTCGAGTAGGGGTGAGAAGTTGGCCGTTGCTATCTGGAAGAGGTCATTAGCAGGGTAAGAAAATCTTTCCGCTGCTCTGCCGGACAAGCGTCGAGCTGTGTCATGGCGAATTCGGCCTGATTGACCAAGTCTATCGCGTCCGAACGGCTGATCTTATCGCGAGGCGAATAGTCTGCCCAATGTCGTCGTTCTTGGAGCTGAACGAAGATGTTTGCAACGTCGCGCAGTTCTTGCTGAATTGCTTCAACGCCAAGAGCTGTCTTCTCCCTTTGCGCAAGGGCTGGCTTGTCGACAGATTGACATATCTGCTTCATCCGGCCGTGTTCAAATGAGCGATATATTAGCGCGTAACGCGCCGTCTTCCTGTTTCGTTTTCCGATGAGAGTGTCGGACCCGCTCTGCAATAAGTAGTGAAAAAGTGCATAGTAGGATGTTGAAACCGATCTTCTCAAAATGGTTTGATTTGGCTTTCCTTTCTTTTTCCGCGCGGCCAATTCTTCCGCGACGGCCAGGAGGTGGCGCGGATCTATCATTTACTTGCTATTTTCCCATTCTGATCCAGTGAGAATGGTAACAAAAGGATATCGATGGTCGCCGGAGTTTACGAGTTCATCTCTGATTTTTTGAATCATGCGAACTCGCGAAATTGTCCATTCTTTTTCCGACTTTTGATGTTCTACACGCAGAACAATTAAGAGTGCGGGCTCTTCATCAGACCCAACAACCTCCTTGACCTCGGCGTCTATCACATTGACGGCGGGTTTTAAGTCTTTGGTGGAATCGAGCACAAGTTCTCGAATTTGGTCCGCTGGAGCGAGCATCAGAGTCATTAGGGTAACTTAGTGCAGAGTTGCCTCTCAACCAACGGCAATGAAACACTTCGATCTGGATTCTGATTTGCGAGACTCTGCAAAGGCGTGAAACGCAGAGAGCCTCCCAGATCGCTCCGGGAGGCCCCTGTCATTTCCGATAGACCGAACGCTTACTCGGCGGCGGCCTTGGCCGCGCCGGCGCCGAACTTGGCGTTCAGCTCGCCGGCGGCGTAGCGCTTGGCCATGACCGAGGTCGGGATCGCCTTGATCTTGTCGGCGTGGCCGGCCGAGCCGAACTCGACGAAGCGGGCCTGGCAGACCTGGCGCATGGCGTCCTTGGCGGGCTTGAGATAGGCGCGCGGGTCGAACTCGTGCGGCTTCTCCATCAGCACCTTGCGGACCGCGCCGGTGATGGCCATCCGATTGTCGGTGTCGACATTGATCTTGCGCACGCCGTGCTTGATGCCGCGCTGGATCTCCTCGACCGGCACGCCCCAGGTCTGGGGCATCTCGCCACCGTACTGGTTGATGATGTCCTGCAGATCCTGCGGGACGCTCGACGAGCCGTGCATCACCAGGTGGGTGTTGGGCAGGCGGCGGTGGATTTCCTCGATCACGTTCATGGCCAGGACGTCGCCGTCCGGCTTGCGCGTGAACTTGTAGGCCCCGTGGCTGGTGCCCATGGCGATGGCCAGGGCGTCGACGCCGGTGGCTTGAACGAACTCGACCGCCTGGTCCGGATCGGTCAGCAGCTCGTCGTGCGAGAGCTTGCCCTCGAAGCCGTGGCCGTCCTCGGCCTCGCCCATGCCGGTCTCCAGCGAGCCCAGCACGCCCAGCTCGCCCTCGACCGAGACGCCGCAGCTGTGTGCCATCTGGACCACCTTGCGGGTGACCTCGACATTGTACTCGTAGGTGGCGGGGGTCTTGGCGTCCTCCATCAGCGAGCCGTCCATCATCACCGAGGTGAAGCCGTACTGGATCGCCGTGGCGCAGGTCGCCGGGCCGTTGCCGTGGTCCTGGTGCATGCACACCGGGATGTGCGGGTAGATGTCGACCAGAGCGTCGATCATCTTGGCCAGCATGATGTCGTTGGCGTAGTTCCGCGCGCCGCGCGAGGCCTGGATGATGACCGGCGAGTTGACGGCGTCGGCCGCCTCCATGATCGCCAGGCCCTGTTCCATGTTGTTGATATTGAAGGCGGGCAGTCCGTACTCATGCTCGGCGGCATGGTCCAACAGCTGTCGCAACGTGATGCGAGCCACGTAATTTCTCCTGCAAGCGTGAAGTGGTTTGTCGTTTCTTGTTTTTGGGGCCCGGCGCTGAAGCGCTCTTTGCCCAGGTCGTCAGTAGGCGGAACGCGGACCCCGAAGGATCCGCGCCAGAATTATGTCAGGATTCGAGAGCCGCGACGCCCGGGAGCGTCTTGCCCTCCATCCATTCGAGGAACGAGCCGCCAGCGGTCGAGACGAAGGTGAAATCGGCCGACACGCCCGCGTGGTTCAGGGCCGCCACCGTATCACCGCCGCCGGCCACGGCCACGATCTTACCCGATTTGGCGAGAGACGCGGCATGTTTCGCCGCCGCGACCGTCGCGGCGTCGAACGGCGGCACCTCGAACACGCCCAGCGGGCCGTTCCAGATCAGGGTCAGGCTCTGGTCCATGGCGGCCAGCAGGCGCTTGGCGCTCTCCGGGCCGGCGTCGAGGATCAGGTCGTCGGCTTGCACGCCGTCCAGCGGACGGACAGCGGTTTCCACACCAGGAGCGACCTTCTTGGCGACGACCACGTCGATCGGCAGCAGCAGTTCGCAGCCGGCCGCCTTGGCCTTCTCGATGATCTCGCGGGCGGTGTCGGCCAGGTCCTTTTCACAGAGCGAGCCGCCGACGTCGTGGCCCTGGGCGAACAGGAAGGTGTTGGCCATGCCGCCGCCAATCGCCAGGCGATCCAGCTTGGCGACCAGGTTGTTCAGCAGGTCCAGCTTGGTCGAGACCTTGGAGCCGCCGACGATGCCGATCACCGGCTTCTTCGGCTTGCCGAGCGCCGCGTCCAGGGCTTCCAGCTCGCGCTGCATGGCCAGGCCCGGATAGGCCGGCAGCAGCTTGGCCAGGCCTTCGGTCGAGGCGTGGGCGCGGTGGGCGGCGCTGAAGGCGTCGTTGACATAGACGTCGCCGTTGGCGGCTAGGGCGGCCGCGAACGCGGCGTCGTTCGTCTCTTCGCCGGCGTGGAAGCGGACGTTCTCCAGCAGGGCGACGCCGCCGTTCTCCAGGCCGTCGATCACGTCGGCGGCGGCGGGGCCGACGCAGTCCGAGGCGAAGGCGACCGGTTGTTCCAGCAGCTTGCTCAGGGGCTCGGCCACGAAGGCCAGGCTCATCGCCGGCACGACCTTGCCCTTGGGGCGGTCGAAGTGGGCCAGCAGGATGACCTTGGCGCCTTGCTTGGACAGGTAGGCGATGGTCGGCAGGGCCGAGCGCAGGCGGGTGTCGTCGGTGATGTTTCCGCCGTCGACGGGGACGTTGAAGTCCACCCGGACCAGGGCGCGCTTGCCGGCGAGGTCGGCGGTGTCGAGGGTGCGGAAGGGCATGGGTGTGATCCTATGATCGCCGACTGAATGTCATTCGTAGAACAGGCCGGCATGCAGCAGCTTGGCGGCGAGACGCCAACTCTCGGGAAGACCGTCCTGAGCCGAGTCCTTGGCCCAGGCTCCGAGGGCTTCGAGGAAGTCGTCCAGCGTGACGTTGGCGACGTCATCGCCGTTCGTCGCCAGATCCCGCCGCAAGCGTTGAACGAACGCGAGGAAGTCTTCGCGCGTCGTCAATTCTTCGGGCGAAACGTCCGACATGGAGCCTGATCCATAAAAAGTCCGCCCCGGAGACGGTGGTCGCCGGGGCAGTGCTTTGGTCCTTAGAGGAACTTTGCCATCACGAGCGCGGTGTCGCTCATGCGGGTCGCGAAGCCCCATTCGTTGTCGTACCAGCTGAGCACGCGGCCCAGCTTGCCTTCGATGACCTGGGTCTGGGCCAGGGCCGCCGTCGAGCTGGCGGCGATGTGGTTGAAGTCGGTCGAGACCAGGGCCTCGTCGGTGACGCCCAGGACGCCCTTCAGCGGGCCTTCGGCGGCGGCGACCAGGGCGGCGTTCAGCTCGGCGACCGTGGTCTCGCGGCTGGGCACGAACTTCAGGTCGACGACCGAGACGTTCGGCGTCGGGACGCGGATCGAGCTGCCGTCCAGCTTGCCCTTCAGGGCCGGCAGGACCAGGCCCAGGGCCTTGGCGGCGCCGGTCGAGGTCGGGATCATCGACAGGGCCGCCGCGCGACCGCGATAGAGATCCTTGTGCATCGTATCCAGCGTCGGCTGGTCGCCGGTGTAGCTGTGGATCGTGGTCATGTAGCCGCGCTCGATGCCGACCAGGTCGTGGATGACCTTGGCGATCGGGGCCAGGCAGTTGGTGGTGCACGAACCGTTGGAGACCACCAGGTCGGCGGCGCTCAGCACGTCGTCATTGACCTTGTAGACGATGGTCTGGTCGGCGCCGTCGCACGGGGCGCTGACCAGGACGCGCTTGGCGCCGGCGGCCAGGTGGGCGCTGGCCTTTTCCTTGGTCGTGAAGATGCCGGTGCACTCGAACGCGATGTCGACGCCCAGGTCCTTGTGCGGCAGGTCCTTCGGGTCACGGATGGCCGTGACCTTGATCTTGCCCATGCCGACGTCGATCCAGTCCTCGCCCGAGGTCACGACGCCCGGGAACCGGCCGTGGACGCTGTCGTAGCGCAGGAGGTGGGCGTTGGTCTCGACCGGACCCAGGTCGTTGATGGCGACGACCTCGATGTCGCGGCGGCCATGCTCGGCGATGGAGCGCAGGACCAGACGTCCGATGCGGCCGAAGCCGTTGATGGCGACGCGAAGAGCCATGGGTCGTTCTCCTGATTATGGCCGCCGGCCGCGCTCGACCGACGTTCCCTATTTCGTTGCGCGTTTTGCGGGGGAAAGACGCGAAGTCAAGGCCCGAGAAACTGAGATCGCGAGGGGTATAGCTGAAAGCGGTCGCTTTCCGGCCACCCGTCTGCTCGCAAATGTGGGGAAGAGCGGGTCCGGGGCGCGGACAGGCGGCGCCAAATGCTGCTATGGGCTGGGCTTCGCCCAATTGTCGCCCCGCCGTATGGCATAGACGACCCTGACCTATATGTTGCGTTGCATGATTGGAAATCGCCGATGATCCCGGCCGACGGTACGGCCCTCGACCTGGCCGTGCGCCGCCTGGAGCGGGCCGTGAGCCAGCTGGAACAGCGCCTGGCGGCCAAGGCCGCCGAGGCCGCGCGCGCGCTCGCCGCCGCGCCCGTGACGTCGCTTGTTCCGGCCGCCGAGCCGAGCCTGTTCCCGGAACCTCTTGGGGACGACGAGCGCGCCCGCCTGGTGGCCGACCTGGAAGCCGCTCGCGAACGCGAGAAGGCGCTGGAGGAGGCCGGCGAGCAGGCCTCGGTGGCCCTGGGCCGCGCCATCGCCGAGATCCGCGCCGCCCTGGGCGACGAGGCCGTGGCCAATGACGACCACGAGCACGACGACGATGTCCAGGAAGGCCACGCGTCCGCGCCGGCCGAGGACCTGGACCTGTTCGACGATCCCGAGGAGGCCTGAGCCATGTCGCAGGTGACCATCCATGTGAACGGCCGCCCCTACATGGTCGGCTGCGAGGACGGCCAGGAGCCGCACCTGGCCGAACTGGCCCGCCTGTTCGACCGCCAGGTTCGCCAGGTCAGCTCGGACGTGGGCCAGCTGGGCGAGACCCGCCTCTTCCTGATGGGGGCCCTGCTGCTGGCCGACGAGCTGTCGGACATGAAACTGCGGCTGGCCCACGCCACCAGCGAGATCGTCCGCATGCAGCAGGACGGCACCAAGGCCGAGATCGCCGCCATCCGCGCTCTGGACGCCGCGGCCGAGAAGATCGAGAAGCTGGCGGCGGAGTAGGGTGTTAGATCCTCCCTGTTTGGGGGAGGTGGCCCAGAGGGCCGGAGGGGGCTAACGCGGCGTGCGTCCAGCTCGCCCCCTCAGTCGCTCCGCGACAGCTCCCCCGCATCGCGGGGGAGCATCTCGATCGCGCCCGCGACATGCTCGCCCCTGGCTTTCCCACCTCCGAAGTCCTATATTGTTCAGCGGCGGGTCTTGCTGTGGCTCTCGTCGAAGATTTCTATTCCCAGGGACCTTAATCTCTCTATCGGGACCTGTTCCCTCCCGTGGCCGTGGCTGCGGGAACACGGGGCCCACCTGTAACTAACAGGTTCGAGTGGATTGAAACGTCTTCACGGTTCTTCGCGGCGCCGCCACCTTTCTTCCTCCCAAAGCGGATGAGCCCATGGGGCGCGCACGTTCGGTTCTGGGCACGATCGTCTTCCTGTTCGCCGCGCCAGGTGTGGTGGCGGGACTGGTCCCCTATCTCCTGAGCCATTGGACATTCCAGCCGGCCCTGCTGGGGCTTGAGCCGCTGCGCTGGCTGGGCGTCGCCCTGATGATCCCTGCCGCCCTCCTGCTGCTGGACGCCTTCGCCCGGTTCGCCTGGGAGGGACGCGGCACGCCCGCCCCGATCGCGCCGACAGAAGGCCTGGTGGCCAGCGGGCCGTACCGGTTCGTGCGCAATCCCATGTACGTGGCGGTGGTCAGCCTGATCCTGGGCCAGGGCCTGCTGTTCGGCAGCGCCGCGACGCTGGCCTATGGCGGAGCCGCGTGGCTGGCCATGCATCTGTTCGTCGTCTTCTACGAAGAGCCGCGCCTGTCGGCCGATCACGCCAGCTACAACGCCTACCGCGCGGCCGTGCCGCGCTGGCTACCGCGCCTCAAGCCGTGGCGGGGAGAGGTTGCGGCCGCGCCCTCGGAGTGACATTTCAGGCGACATGACGATCTCCGACCCCGTCGTGGCCAAGACCGCCCTGCGCGTCTTCCTGCGCAACCAGCGTAAGCAGCTGGCCCTGGAGCACCCCGAGGCCGACTGGATGATCGCCGAGGTGGCGCGCGAGCCCCTGGCCAGGCTGTTCCCGAATCCGGCCGGCAAGGTGGCGGCGCTGTATCACGGCCTGGGTTCGGAGGTGTCGCCGCGCATCCTGGCCGACCAGATGCGCGAGGCCGGCTGGATCCTGGCCTTGCCGGCGGTCGAGGACGCCGAAGCCGGCCACATGGTGTTTCGCGCCTGGGACCCGACCCAGCCCCTGGTCCACGACGCCATCGGACTGCGCTCCCCGCCGCCGGGGCAGCCCGTGCTGGAGCCCGATCTGGTGATCACGCCGCTGCTGGCCTTCCAGGCCGACGGCGTGCGCCTGGGGCAGGGGGGCGGCTATTACGACCGGGCGCTGGAAGCCCTGCGCGCCCGCAAGCGCGTCTACGTCCTGGGTCTGGCCTATAGCGGCCAGCAGGCGGAGAATTTGCCGCAGGAGCCGCACGATCAAAGGCTGGACGCCATTCTCACCGAAAAAGAGTATAGGACCGTCAAAGACATGGGCCGCTGACGGCCTGCTTAAGGACTATCGATGCGTTTCGCCTTCTTCGGCGATGTCGTCGGCAAGTCGGGCCGTGACGGCCTGGCCGACCATCTGCCCGATCTTCGCCGCCGGCTCTCCCTCGAGTTCGTGATCATCAACGCCGAGAACGCCGCGGCCGGCTTCGGCATCACCGAAAACACCGCCCGCGAGCTGTTCGAGGCCGGCGCCGACTGCCTGACCCTGGGCAATCACAGCTGGGACCAGCGCGAGGCCCTGACCTACATCGTCCGTGAGCCGCGCCTGATCCGCCCGGCCAACTATCCGATCCTGTCCGACGCGCCGGGGCGCGGCAGCCATCTGTTCCAGACGGAGTCGGGCAAGACGGTCTTCGTGGTGAACCTGCTGGGCCGGGTCCACATGGACGCCATGGACGACCCGTTCGCCGCCGCCGACCGCGAGCTGGACAAGGCGCCGCTGGGCCAGGTGGCCGACGCGGTGATCGTCGACATGCACTGCGAGGCGACCTCCGAAAAGATGGCTATGGGCCACTATTGCGACGGCCGCGCCTCGCTGGTCGTGGGCACCCACACCCACGTCCCGACCGCAGACTGCCAGGTCCTGCCGGGCGGCACCGCCTACCAGACCGACGCCGGCGCCTGCGCCGACTATGACAGCGTCATCGGCAACCAGAAGGACGAGCCCCTGCGCCGCTTCACCACCAAGATCAGCGGCGGGCGCTATACCCCCGCCTCGGGTCCGGCGACGGTGTGCGGCGTGTTCGTCGAGACCGACGATCGCACCGGTCTGGCCGTAAGGGTCGAGCCGATCCGGGTGGGCGGACGTCTGCAGCAGAGCATCCCGACGCTCTAGGCGAATTCGTTCAATCCTGCTCCGCTTGCCGCTGTCATGGATCGGGTCGCATGATCCGATCCTCAGCCCTCGGAGCTCTCTCATGACCGACGCCATCTACACCGCCCACGCCCACGCCGTGGGCGGACGCAACGGGACCGCAAAGGCCGACGACGGCCACCTGGACGTCAAGCTGGCCTATCCGAAATCGATGGGCGGCAGCGGCGACGGCACCAATCCGGAATCGCTGTTCGCGGCCGGCTACAGCGCCTGCTTCCTGGGCGCGCTGGGCCTGGTGGCCCGCAACCAGGGCGTCAAGCTGGGCGAGCACAGCCTCGACACCGAGATCGACCTGATCAAGGACGACACCAGCTTCCACATCGGCGCGCGCCTGACCCTGACCGCCCCCGAGCTGGATCGCGAGACGGCGGAGACGCTGCTGCACGCCGCCCACGAGGTCTGTCCCTATTCGCGGGCCACGCGCGGCAACATCGACGTCGTGTTGAAGGTCGCCTAGCCCTCCGGGAAATACTGGAAGAACGGCTCGGCCTCGGTCAGCACCCGCTGAACCGAGGGCCGGGCCTTCAGCCGTTCCAGATAGGCCAGGGCGTTGGGCCAGCGGTCCGCCAGCGCCTGCACCTTGTTGGCATAGAACAAGGCGGGCATGGCGGCGCAGTCGGCGAGGCCGAAGTCACCCAGCATCCAGGTCCGGCCGTCGGCCAGCTCCCGCTCCACGTGATCGCAGGCCGTGGCCAGCTGGGCATAGGCCTCGTCGACCCCGAAACCGTCCTTGGCCTGGGGCGGACGCAGGCGGTCGGCGATGATCCTCTGCATCGGGTGATGGACGTAGTGGTCGAAGAACCGGTCCCAGAACCGCATCCGCCAGGCGAAGTCCGGGTTCTGCGGAACGAAACGCACTCGGCCCGGATAATGGGCGTCGAGATAGTCGAGGATGACGCTGGTCTCAAGCACCGTCTCGTCGCGGCCGTCATCACGCAGGACCGGCATCTTGCCCATGGGCGACAACGTCAGGAACGCCGCGCGCTTGGCCGGATCGCCCAGGTCGACCATCGCGTTCTCGAACGCGATGTCGTTCTCGTAGAGGCCGATCAGCACCTTCCAGCAGAACGAAGACAGCGGGTGGCCATGAAATGTCAGGCTCATACGATCGCTCCAGATACTTAAGTCTTTGCCTAACTATCATCGCGCCGCGCGGTTCGCAACCCTCGCTCGGGTCCTCCTCGCCGCGCCCCTTGGGGGTGACAAAACCCGCGCGCGGGCGCTAGAAGCGCCGACACTCCATTTTCAGACCAGAGACAGAGCCTCCGAATGGCCGGCCACTCGAAATTCAAGAACATCATGCACCGCAAGGGCCGCGCCGACGCCGCGCGCTCGAAGCTGTTCTCCAAGCTGTCACGGGAAATCACCGTGGCCGCCAAGGCGGGGCTGCCCGATCCGGCGATGAACCCGCGCCTGCGCCTGGCCGTGAACAACGCCAAGGCCGAAAGCCTGCCCAAGGACGTCATCGACCGCGCGATCAAGAAGTCGCAGATGGGCGACGCGGCCGACTATTCGGAAATCCGCTATGAAGGCGTCGCCGCCGGCGGCGTCGGGATCATCGTCGAGGTCCTGACCGACAACAAGAACCGCGCCGCCGCCAATGTCCGGTCCTACTTCACCAAGATCGGCGGCAACATGGGCGCCACCGGCTCGGTGACCTTCAACTTCGATCACGTCGGCCAGATCACCTACCCGGGCAAGGCCGCGTCGGAAGACGACATGATGGAAGCCGCCATCGAGGCCGGCGCCGACGACGTCACCTCGGACATGGACGAGGAAGGCGAGGGCCACACCGTCTACACCGCCTTCGAAAGCCTCAACGAAGTGGCCGCCGCCCTGGAAGCCAAGTTCGGCCCGGCGTCGAACACCAAGATCGCCTGGCGCCCGAAGATGCAGGTGCCGGTCACCGGCGACAGCGTCGCCACCCTGATGAAGCTGCTCGACCTGCTGGACGACGACGACGACGTCCAGAACGTCTACTCGAACGAAGACATCAGCGACGAAGACCTGGCCAAGCTGGGCTGATCTACATTGCGTCCTTCGAGGCTCGCCTAGGGCGAGCACCTCAGGATGAGGATCTATCGTACTGATTTCCTCATCCTGAGGCGCCCGCGCAGCGGGCCTCGAAGGACGCACGATCTTTCGGCAGGGGAGCCCTGACGCCCTCCCGCTCGTTACAGCCGGCATGGACTGGCTGGCTCCCTCCGACCTCCTTCCCATCCTCGGCGCCGTGCTCGCCGGCGGCGTGATCGGTTTCGAGCGCGAGTATCGCGCCCGGCCCGCGGGACTGCGCACCCATGTCCTGGTCTGCCTGGCCTCGGCCCTGCTGATGCTGGCCGCGGTGCATCAGGTGCGGTGGATGCCCGAAGACGCCGCTGGCGCCCTGCGCATCGACCCGGTCCGCATGGCCCATGGCGTGCTGACCGGGGTCGGCTTCCTGTGCGGCGGGGTGATCTTCCAGCAGGGCGCCTCGGTGCATGGCCTGACCACGGCCGCTTCTTTGTGGATAACTTCGGCGATCGGCACGCTGTTCGGCGTCGGGCTCTATGGCCTGGCGATCCTGGGCACGGCGCTGGCGGTGGTCACGCTCAGCGCCGCGCGCTGGCTGGACCGCAAGATGCCGCAGAAGAACTTCACCGAGGTCCGCGTCCGCTCGCGCCGCGAGACGCCGCTCGACGAGGAGGAGCTTCGGACCCTGCTGGCCCAATACGACCTCGAGGGCGAGCGACTGAATCACTGCCTGCGCGACGGCGGGGCGGTGTTCGAACTGGCGGGCGCGTTCTCCGGCCAGGGTTCGCTGCGGCTGCGCGAGGTGGCCCATCGGCTGCGGGACGACCCGCGCGGGGTCGAGTTCGACATCCTGCCCAGGAAGGACTGAGGCCAAGGACTGATCTTCTCCCCGTCACAGGGCCCGGCTAGACTGCCGCCATGGTTCTGCGGGTTCACATCGACACCGACTGCGGCGTGGACGACGCCCTGGCGTTGGCCCTGATGGCGCGCGCGCGGCAGGCTGTCGAGGTAGTCTCGGTGTCCGCCGTGTTCGGCAACACCTACGTGGATCAGGCCGCGGCGAATGCCCGGGGCGTGCTGCGCCTCGCCGGCTGCGGGGCCGAGGTCTATATTGGCGCGGGAGCGGGCCTGGCGCGCCGCCGGGTCGAGCGGATGCGGCCGGCTCACGGTGTCGACGGCCTCAACGGCGTCGGCTTCTCCCAGCGCTGGAAGCTGCCCGAGCTGGAGCGCGGCCATTCCGCCAATTTCCTGGCCTTCGCCGCCCGCCGCAAGGTCGCCGGCCTGTTCCTGGGGCCGCTGACCAACCTGGCCAAGAGCCTGCTGGAGGACCCCGCCGCCTTCCGCGACTGGCGACCGACGATCATGGCCGGCGCCTTCGAGGTTACGGGCAAGGCCCACGGCGGCGCCGACTTCAACAGCTGGAGCGATCCGGAGGCCCTGCAGCGCACCCTGGACGGTGGGGTCATGCCGCGCCTGGTCACGTTGGACGTCAGCCACCAGGTCACCGTCACGGCCGAGGATCTGGCCAAGGGGGCGGTCTGCTGCGGCTCGCCGCTGTCGGCGCGCCTGACCAAGGCCGCAGGGCCCTATATCGCCTTCCACCAGCAGGTCTGGGGCGGGGAGGGTTGCCGGCCGCACGACGCCGTGACCGCCGCCAGCCTGGTCGCGCCCCAGCTCTTCACCTTCGAGCCCGCCCGCCTGCGGGTGGTCGTCGACGGAGAACATCAGGGCCGCATCGACCGCATCGACGGCGCGCCCAACGCCGAGGTCTGCACGGGGCTGGACGTGGCCGCCGTCAAGCGGATGATCATCGGCGGCCTGTTCGGCTGGGGCGCCGTGGAAGCGGCCTAGGTCCCTAGTGCGGCTGGCCCCACTGGGCCGCCCGCTCGCGGACGAGATCCCGCATGAACTGGTCGAGATTGGCCAGGCGCTGGTCCATCTCGTCGACCGGCACGCCGTTCCACACCGCGTGATCGTAGCGCGAACGGGCCGCCCTCAGATCGTCGCCGGCCTGGTAGCGCTCGGTGATGTAGAGGGTCTCGAGGAGCTTGGTCGGGCGCTCGACTTTCTCGTGCTTCATCGACCAGTAGCTGACCATGTACTCGGTCAGGATCCCATCGTCCGACGTGCTGACCATCGGCGTCTCCCTTGTCGTTGGGCAGGAGATAGGGAGGCCGCTTCGCCGCGCAACAGCCTAAGTGGAAATGCACGCGCCAACGCTGACAGCCACTATTCTCGTCATCCCGGCCGCAGCGAAGCGGAGAGCCGGGACCCAGGGCCGCCGCACTACGGTTGCCCCTGGGTCCCGGATAGCCTCGTCGAGGCTTCCGGGATGACGAGATTATGTGAAGGCGAGAAAGCGGACTACTTCCCGCCCGCATAGTCCTTGATCAGGGCGTAGAGGAAGTCGCGGCCCTCGTAGAGCGACTTGACCCGCATGCGCTCGTTCAGGCCGTGGATGCCGTCGCCGTCCGAGCTGCCGAACAGGCCCGAGACGCCGTAGGTCGGGATGCCCGCCGCGTTCGTATGGACGCCATCGGTGGCGCCGGTCAGCAGGATCGGCACGATCGGCACGCCGGGCCACAGCTTGGCGGCTTCCTTCTCGATCGGACCCATGATGGCGGGCGTCAGGGGCGGCGGCGGCGAGACGCTGTTGGGCTCGTGGGCCAGGGTCACCGCGATGGCCGGATCGCCGGCCAGCTCGGTCAGCTTGGCGCGGACCTCCTCGACCGGGGTGCCGGGCAGGATACGGCAGTTGACGTTGGCCGTGGCGCGCTGGGGCAGGGCGTTGGGCGCGTGGCCGGCATTGACCATGGTGGCCACGCAGGTGGTGCGCAGCATCGAGTTCCACATCGGGTCGGCCGTCACGCTCTTCAGAGCGGCCTCATCGTTGATATTGGCGACCAGGGCCTTCATGCCCGCCGCCTGGACCGGGGTGACGCGCGCCTGCATGCGGGTGAAATAGCCGCGCGTGGCGTCGTTGAAGCGCGCCGGGAAGCCGTAGGCGCCGATGCGGTTCAGGGCGGCGGTCAGCTGGTAGATGGCGTTGGCGGGCACGGGCCGGCTGGAGTGGCCGCCCGGATTGGTCACGGTCAGGGTGAAGTCCTGATAGACCTTCTCGCCGGCCTGGACCTCCAGCACCACCGGCTTGTCCTTCTCGTCCAGCAGGCCGTCGGCGCCCTCGTTCAGGGCGAACTCCGCGTCGACCAGAGGGCGGTGGTTCTTCAGCAAGTCCTCGATGCCGTTGAAGCCTTCGCTCTCCTCGCCGCAGGTCAGGGCCATCTTGATGTCGCGGGCAGGCTTGTAGCCGGCCTGTTTCAGGCGGATCAGGCTGTCGACCCAGATGGCCGCCTGGGCCTTGTCGTCCGACGTGCCGCGCCCGAAGAAATAGCCGTTCTCCTCGACCAGCTTGAACGGATCGCGGGTCCAGTCCTCGCGCTTGGCTTCGACCACGTCGATGTGGGCCAGCAGCAGCATCGGCTTCATCTTGGCGTCGGTTCCGCGCAGGACGGCCACCAGGCTGCCCTCCTTCGGGTGGCCGTCGGCGACCATCACCTTGACGTCGTCGGCCGCGAAGCCCGCCGCCTTCAGTCGCGCGCCCATGGCCTCGGCGGCGGCGGTGCAGGAGCCGACCGACAGGGTGGTGTTGATCTCGACCAGCTCCTTGTAGAGGTCGCGGAAGGCCAGCTGGTCGGGGCGGACGGTCTTGGGCGGCTCGGCCGTTTGCGCGCTCGCCATCACCGGCAGGGCCAGCAAAGCCGCCGTCGTCATCAATCCCGCCAGACGCATCAATCATCTCCCAATGAACTTGACCGGAAAGAGAGCCCGCAAAGCGCTCGCGCGCAAGGGCCCGTCGTTTACCGGTCGTTAGCAATACAGGGGCTTTTCCTGAGGCGCGGAACAGGCGATGTTGCGAGAACACATGATGAACATGAATCGCACGCCTATCCGAATTCTCGGGCTCGATCCCGGCCTGCGCCGCACCGGCTGGGGCGTGCTGACGGTCGAGGGCTCCCGCATGAGCCATGTCGCCCACGGGGTCATCGTTCCCGACGAGAAGGCCGATTTCGCCCAGCGCCTGCTGCATCTGTTCGAGGGCATCTGCGCGGTGATCGAGCGGCACAGGCCCGACGAAGCGGCGGTCGAGGAGGTGTTCCTCAACACCAACGCCCAGTCGACCCTGAAGCTGGGCCACGCCCGCGCCGCCGCCCTGATCGCCCCGGCCCGCGCCGGCCTGCTGGTCGCCGAATATTCCACCCGCCTGGTCAAGAAGGCGGTGGTCGGCACCGGCGCCGCCGACAAGGCCCAGATCGGCTTCATGATCGCGCGCCTGCTGCCGACCGCCGGCAAGACCACGGCCGACTGCGCTGACGCTCTCGCCGTCGCCATCACCCACGCCAACCTGCGCGTCGCCAACCGGAGGGTGGCATGATTGGACGGCTCAGAGGCGCCGTCGCCGAGGTCGGCGAGGAAGAGGCCCTGATCGACGTCATGGGCGTCGGCTACGTCGTCCGCTGCGGCCACCGCACGCTCTCGCGCCTGCCGGCCCTGGGCGACGAGACCCTGCTGCACATCGAGAGCCAGTGGAGCGAAAGCGCCGGCCTGCGCCTCTACGGCTTCGGTACGCGCGAGGACCGCAAGGCCTTCGTGCTGCTGCAGGCCATCCAGGGCGTCGGGCCCAAGGCCGCCATGGCGGTGCTGGACGTGCTGTCGCCGGCCGAACTGGCCAGCGCCGTCGCGCGCGAGGACAAGGCCGCCGTCGGCCGCGCCAATGGCGTCGGCCCCAAGCTCGCCCTGCGCATCGTCACCGAACTGAAGGACAAGCCGATCACCGACGGGCCGGTGCTGATGACCGCGCCGACCTCGGGCGCGGCGCCGACGAAGTCAAAGCCGGCGCCGACCGGTGACGCCGTCGCGGCGCTGATGGGCCTGGGCGTGGCCGAGGTGAATGCTCGTCGCGTGGTCGAGGGCGCCGCCGCTCAGCTGGGTGAAGAGGCGACCGTGCAGGCCCTGATCAAGGCGGGCTTGCAGGAGCTGGGTCGATGACCCGCATCATCTCCGGCGACCCTCAGCACGGCGACCAAGTCCCGAGCACCGACCGGGCCCTGCGGCCCCAGACCTTGGCCGAGTTCGTCGGTCAGGAGCAGGCCAAGGGCAATCTCCGCGTCTTCATCGAAGCCGCCAAGGGCCGGGGCGAGTCCCTGGACCACGTGCTGCTGTTCGGCCCGCCGGGCCTGGGCAAGACCACCCTGGCCCAGATCGTCGCCCGCGAGCTGGGCGTGAACTTCCGCGCCACCTCCGGCCCGGTGCTGAACAAGCCCGGCGATCTGGCCGCGATCCTGACCAACCTCGAGCCGAACGATGTCCTGTTCATCGACGAGATCCACCGGCTGTCGTCGAACGTCGAGGAGATCCTCTATCCGGCCATGGAGGACCACGTGCTGGACCTCGTGATCGGCGAGGGCCCCTCGGCGCGCTCGATCCGCATCGACCTGGCGCCCTTCACCCTGGTGGCGGCGACGACACGGGCGGGCATGCTGGCGACGCCGCTGCGCGACCGTTTCGGCATCCCCATTCGCCTTGAATTCTACACCCACGCCGAGCTGAAGCACGTGCTCTTGGGCGCGGCCCGCAAGATGGGCGCACCGCTGTCGGAGGACGGCGCGGCCGAGATCGCCGCCCGCGCCCGGGGCACGCCGCGCGTCGCCGGCCGCCTGCTGCGCCGGGTCCGCGACTTCGCCACCGCCGACGGCGCGACGGTCATCGACCGCAAGGCCGCGGGCATGGCCCTGGCCCGCCTGGAAGTCGACGAGGTCGGCCTCGACAGCCTCGACCGCCGCTACCTGCGCTCGATGATCGAGAACTACGGCGGCGGCCCGGTGGGCGTGGAGACCATGGCCTACGCCATCGCCGAGGCCCGCGACGCGGTCGAGGACGTCATCGAGCCCTATCTGATGCAGCAGGGCTTCATCCAGCGCACCCCGCGTGGCCGCATGGCCTGCGGCAAGGCCTATCTCCACCTGGGCCTGACCCCGCCCGCCGCCCCGCCGGGGCAGGCGCAGGGGGCCTTGTTCGACGAGTAGGACTGGCATGCGCAAGATCGCCCTCGCCTTTCAGGTCTTCACCACTCTGGCCATCTCAGCCCTGGCCATTCGTGGGGCGGGTGGCTCGTCCTCGGCGGTGATCCTGCAACTGGTCGCCGGTGTAGTTGGAGCTCTGGCGGCGTTCGCGGTGGGCTGGGTTGTCCGACCGCCGGGACGCATGGTCGGGCTCGTCCTCCTCGCCCTCATCCTTGCCGCCGAGACCTGGATCCTGCTCGCCGGCGTCTCGATGGAGGGTGTCCGTCGCTGGGTCGCCTTGGGGCCGATCCAGCTGCACGCCGCCTCGCTGCTGGTCCCCTTGGCGGCCTGGACCGCGGCCCACCGTCTAGACATGATCGCCGCCGTGCTGCTCGCCGGGCTCCTCGTCGTACTGGCCGCCCAACCCGACGCGGCCGCCGTCCTGGCCCTGGGCTTGGCCCTCGGCGTCGTGGCCCTGGTCGACAAGGCCAAGCGCCGCGTGGCGGCGGTGCTGGTGCTGGTCGGCGCGGTGTGCGCGGCCTGGGCGCTGAGCCGTGTCGACCCGCTGCCAGCGGTGAACCATGTCGAACTCGTGGTGCGCCGCGCCTTCGAGACATCGCCGACGGTCGGCTCCCTGGCCACACTGGCCCTGATCATGCTCCCGGTCGCCATGCTCTGGCGGCGCCGAACATCCGTCACCCTGGCCTTGGCCGCCGCCTGGGCCGGCTTCGTCCTTGCCAATCTGGTCGCCAACTACCCCGCGTCCGTCATCGGAGCGGGCGCATCGCCGGTGTTGGGATGGTTGATTTCGATCGGGTTGGCGTCCATCTCGGGGCGACCCCGCGACGAGGCCCGCCCATGACGACCCCGCCCGAACCCACCGCCGGCGTGTTCTCCGGCCGCGAGCATCAGCTGCCCGTCCGGATCTATTACGAGGACACCGACTTCTCGGGCATCGTCTATCACGCCAACTACCTGCGCTATTTCGAGCGGGGGCGGAGCGACTTCTTCCGGCTGGTCGGCATCTCGCACACCGAGCTGGCCAAGGCCGACACCGCCTTCGCCATCATCCGCATGGAGCTGGACTTCAAGCGCTCGGCGCGGGTCGACGACGCCCTGCTGGTGCGCACGACCTATGACCGGGTGAAGGGCGCGCGGCTGTATGTCAGCCAGAAGATCACCCGCGGCGACGAGGTGCTGGTCGAGGCCAAGGGCGAGGCGGTCTGCATCACCCTGGACGGCCGTCCGCGCAAGCCGACCGCCGAAATGAGGGCGCAACTGGAGTCCTGGCTGGCGCCCGAAGACTAGGATCACATCGTTTTTCGGGATCGCTCGACGATTGACATAGTTTCACCCAAGCGCTGCTTCATGCCATACGGCGCACTCAAGTCCTGACCAGACGCCCCAACGGAGCCTATCCCGAATGGACGCCGCCGCCGCCGCCCCTAATTTCTCGTTCTTTGCCCTGTTCATGCAGGCCGACTGGGTCGTGAAGGCCGTGATGGTCGGTCTGATCCTGGCTTCACTGGGCTCGTGGGCCGTGATCCTGGACAAGCTTTTCCGTTTCTCGGCGCTGAACCGCGCCGCCGACCGGTTCGAGGACCAGGTCAGTGGCGGTCGTTCGCTGGAGGATGTGGCGGGCGAGGCCGGCGCCAACCCGCGTCACGCCCTGCCGCGCATGCTGCAGGCGGCGCTGAAGGAATGGCGCGAGGCCAAGGCGCGCGGGAACCTGACCGAGAACCAGGCCGCCTTCCTGGTCGCCCGTATCGACCGGATCATGGACACCACGATCGCCCGCGAGAGCGCCAAGGTCGAGGAAGGCCTGGGCAGCCTGGCCATTGTCGCCACCGCCAGCCCGTTCATCGGCCTGTTCGGCACGGTCTGGGGCATCATGCACGCCTTCCAGAACATCGCGATCTCGAAGAACACCTCGCTGGCGGTCGTCGCCCCGTCGATCGCCGAGGCCCTGTTCGCCACGGCCGTCGGCCTGATCGCCGCCATCCCGGCCTATATCGCCTACAACAAGTTCTCGACCGACGCGGGCAAGTACGCCGGTCGCCTGGAAGGCTTCGCCGACGACCTGTCGACCGCGATCCAGCGTCGCCTGGCCGAGCGGGTCTGACCCCATGTCGATGTCGTCCAACGACGCCTTCGCCACCAATAGCGGGCGGGGCCGCCGCCGGCGGGGCCGCCGCTCGCGCGGGGCGCTGTCCGAGATCAACGTCACCCCGCTGGTCGACGTGATGCTGGTGCTGTTGATCATCTTCATGATCAGCGCCCCGCTGCTGACCGCCGGCGTGCCGCTGGAGCTGCCCAAGACCGAGGCCGCCGCCCTGCAGAACCAGGAAGAGCCGATCACCGTCTCGATCCGCAAGGATGGGCACATTTTCGTCGGCGAGACCGAGATCCCGTTCGAGAACCTGGCGCCGCGCCTCACGGCGATCGCCGGGGATGGCTACGACAAGCCGATCTTCGTCCGCGCCGACGGCGGCGCGACCTATTCGGTCGTCGCCCAGGTGATGGCGGGTCTGTCGAACGCCGGCTTCAGCAAGATCAACCTGATCACCGAGACGGGCGGCCCCTCCTCGGGTCCCAGTTCTCCTGGCTCGGCCCCGCGCGACGCTCAGCCGGAGGGCTCGGGCGACCTGCGGCCCGCGCAGTAGGGGCCGCATGAGCGCCCGCCGCGAACAGACGGTTTCTCCGGGCCTGCTGGGTTCGATCGCGCTGCACGGAGCCGTGGCGGCGCTGATCGTGTTCGGCCTGCCGTGGAAGAAGTCCGAACCGATCACCATCGGCGAGTCCGTGCCGGTGACCATCGTCACCAACGGCCCGACCAATGTGCGGCCGGCCGAGGAAGCGCCGGTCGAACAGACGGCCCAGACGCCGGACCCGACCCAGGACGCCACGCCTCAGCCGCCGGCCCCGACGCCCGCCCCGACCCCGACGCCCGCCGCGGCGCCGCCCAAGCCGACGCCGGTCCCCAAGCCCACGCCGAGCCAGACCCCGACGAAGCCGACTCAGCAGAAGAAGAGCGACGACTTCTTCGCCTCGCTGGAGGCCTCGATCGCCAAGACCAAGAAGGCGACGGGCAAGCCGACCGCCAGCGCCCCCAAGGGCCCGGCCCGTGCGGAGACCTCGGTCTCGGCCCGTCCGGCCATGGGCGCGGCCACGGGTCTTTCGGCCGCCGCCCTGGGCCGCCTGCAGGGCGAGGTCCAGGACCGCTGGAACCCCAATTGCGAGGTCGAGGGCGGCGCCAACGTCAATGTCCGCGTGGTGTTCGTGATCGGGCCGGGCGGCCGCGTCGTCGGGCAGCCGGAATCGCCGGGCACGACCTCGCCCGATCCCGTCGTGAAGGCCGCGTCCGACCGCGCCATTCGCGCCCTGTTCGCCGCTTCGCCGTTCGCCTACCTGCCGTCGGAGCTGTACGGTCAGAAAATCGCCCTGAACTTCAACGCAAAACAGGCTTGTTCGCGTTGAGGCCCAGAAGCCAGAAGAAGGAGACCCCAATGCGCTTGAAAGCCCTGGTGCTCATGGCCGCCGTCCTGTTGGGCGGCGCGGCCTTCGTCTCTCCGGCGGCCGCGCAGATCGAGGTCGACATCAATTCCGGCGCGGTCAAGCCGCTGCCGATCGCCATTCCGGCCTTTTCCGGCGCCAATCGCGGGGCCGAGATCGCCCAGGTCATCACGGGCAATCTCGAGCGCTCGGGCCTGTTCCAGCCGCTGAACGTGGCGGGCGTTCCGGACAAGCTGGCCGACGTCAACGTCCAGCCGCGCTTCCCAGACTGGCAGGCCACGGGGGCCCAGGCCCTGATCAACGGCCAGGTCACGGTCGGCCCCGACGGCGGCCTGCGCGTCGACTTCCGCCTGTGGGACGTGTTCTCGCAGCAGCAACTGCTGGGCCTGCAGTTCAGCTCGACGCCCGACAACTGGCGCCGGGTGGCCCACAAGATCAGTGACGCCGTCTATGAGCGGCTGACCGGCGAGAAGGGCTATTTCGACACCCGCGTGGCCTTCGTCGCCGAGAGCGGTCCCAAGCTGGCCCGCGTCAAGCGCCTGGCGATCATGGACCAGGACGGCGCCAACCCGCAGTACCTGACCGACGGCTCGTACATCGTGATGACGCCGCGCTTCAGCTCGACCAGCCAGGAACTGACCTACATGGCCCTGCGGCCGACGGGGTCGTCGATCTATCTGCTGAATCTCGAGACCAGCCGCCAGGAAACGGTCGGCAAGTTCCCGGGCATGGTGTTCGCCCCGCGCTTCTCTCCGGACGGCAGCAAGGTGGCGTTCTCGGTCGAGAAGGCCGGCAACAGCGACATCTATCTGATGGACCTGCGCAGCCGCGCCTCAACGCGCATCACCACCGACCCGTCGATCGACACCTCGCCGTCGTTCTCGCCGGACGGCTCGCGGATCGTGTTCAACTCCGACCGCGGCGGCCAGGCCCAGCTCTATGTGATGGGCACCGACGGCTCGGGCGTGCGCCGCATCTCGTACGGCGGCGGCCGCTACACCACCCCGGTCTGGAGCCCGCGCGGCGACTTCATCGCCTTCACCAAGCAAACGGGCGGCCAGTTCCACATCGGCGTCATGCGCGCCGACGGCAGCGACGAGCGCCTCTTGACCACCAGCTATCTGGACGAGGGCCCGACCTGGGCGCCGAACGGCCGCGTGCTGATGTTCTTCCGCGAGGGGGCGAGCGGCAATCCCAAGCTCTGGACGGTGGACATCACCGGCAGGATCCTGCGGCCGGCGGCCTATGGCGGTTCGGGTTCCGACCCGGCCTGGTCGCCGCTGCTCGACTGATTGACACGGAGTTCCGCTAGGCTTCCGAGCAACCTCGGCCCAAGCGCGAGCGTTGAGGCTTCAGGACCAGCGTATTCGCGCTGGAAGTGAATCCGCACCGACTGGCTAGCTTCTGACATCATTGTGAGGCTTGTTCAGCATTTAGAGGGTCCATTCCAAGCTCAGCGCAGGTATGGATCAGGTCCAGAATTTGTAGACTTGAGGAGAAACTGGATGAGCTTCGACACCCAGCGCGCCGTTAGACTGGCGCTCGTCGGCTTGGCCGCAGCCTCGCTCGCCGCCTGCGCTTCGCGTCCGAAGCCCCAGCCTGTCACCCCGGCCCCGCAGCCGGCGCCGAGCCAGCCGAACACCCCCTACACGCCGCCGGCCCAGCCGCCGGTGTCGAGCAACATCCTGCCCGGCTCGGTGCAGGACTTCGTCGTCAATGTCGGCGACCGCGTCTATTTCGACACCGACGAGTACTCGGTCCGCGCCGACGCCCAGCCGGTTCTGGCCGGCCAAGCCCAGTGGCTGAACCGCTACCAGTCGGTCCGCGTCCGCATCGAAGGCAATGCCGACGAACGGGGCACCCGCGAGTACAACCTGGCGCTCGGCGCCCGCCGCGCCAACGCCGTTCGCGAATTCCTGATCGGCCAGGGCGTCGCCGCGGCCCGCATCGAGTCGATCTCGTTCGGCAAGGAACGTCCGATCGATCCGGGCACGAGCGAAGAGGCGTGGGCCAAGAACCGTAACGGCCACACGGCCATCACGGACGGCGCTCGCTAATACACGTCGAACGGGGGCGGCTTTTCTCGCGAGAAGCCGCCCTAGTTTTGTCTGGTCCCTAGCGGTAAATCACGGTCATGAAGCTGAAATCCGTCCTGCTCGCCGCCCTGCTGTCCTCGACCGCCGTCGTGGCCGCCGCCCAGACCCCGCTGCCGCCGGCTGACCCGTTGGACGACCGCTCGGCCAAGCGGATCGAGCGCATGGAAAAGGTCGTCCGCGAGCTGCGCGCGATCGTCTTCCAGGGGCGCGACACCGGCAAGCCCGTGGTCGTGCAGCCGGCCGAAACCGACTCCCAGATCGCCGCGCTGAACGAGCGTGTCGGCGACCTGGAACAGACCCTGACCCGCCTGAACGGTCAGAACGAGACCGCCAATTTTGAGCTGACCAAGGCCCAGCGCGCCGCCGCCGACCAGAAGACACGCGCGGATTCGCTGGAGCAGCGCCTGGCCGCCGTCGAGAAGACGCTGGCCGACCTGCAGGCCAACGCCGCCGCCCAGGTCGCCGCCGCGCCCGCCGCCGGAGCCGTGCCGCCGCCGCCCGCCCCGCCCGCCGATCCGGCCGTGGCCTTCAAGCAGGCCAAGGACCTGCTGCTGGCCGGCGACTACGGTAACGCCGAGCAGGCCTTCTCGGCCTACGTCAACAACTACCCGGAAAGCACCAAGGCGCCGGAGGCCCGCTACTGGCTGGGCGAGACCCTGTTCGTGCGCGAAGCCTATACCGACGCCGCCGGGGCCTATATCGGCGCCATCCGCGGCTGGCCGCAGACCACCTGGGCGCCGGACGCTACTCTGAAGCTGGCCCGCTCGATGGTGGCCCTGAGAAAGACCACCGAGGCCTGCCGCACCCTGGACGAGCTGACCAGGCGCTACCCCAAGGCCCCGGCCCAGATCGTGTCCCGCGCGGCCTCGACCCGCGTCGCGGCGAAGTGCGCTTAGGGTTTCGGTAGAGCCGACCCCCCCCCCCCCCTCGTCATCCCGGCTCTCCGCTACGCTGCGGCCGGGATGACGAGGGTTTGGGAGCGAGGGTTGTCTGGGGTCCAGGGGGGCGATGATTTGGAATTCCGCGCCATCCTCGACCGCCGCCTCGACGCCAGCTCCACCGCCCCGCTCGCCATCGGTTTCTCGGGCGGTGGCGACTCCCTGTTCCTGCTGAAGACGATCCTCGCCTGGGCGCGGCCCCGTAACCGCCCTGTCCTGGCCCTGACCGTCGACCACCAACTGCAAGCCGACAGCGCGCGCTGGACCGCCGAGGCGGTCGCCAAGGCGCGATCGCTCGGCGCCCAGGCCCAGGCCCTGAGCTGGACCGGCGACAAGCCCGCGACCGGCCTTCCCGCCGCCGCGCGCCGCGCCCGTCACGCCTTGCTGGCCGAAGCCGCCCGGGCCGCCGGCGCCAAGGTCCTGCTGCTGGGGCACACCGCCAGCGATCTGGTCGAGGGCGCGACGATGCGGGCCGAGGGCTCGACGGTCTCGGATCCGCGCGAATGGGCGCCGTCGCCGGTCTGGCCGGAAGGGCGGGGCGTTTTCCTGCTGCGGCCGCTGCTGGCCCTGACCCGCGCCGAGATGCGCGCCGCCTTGGCGGAACAAGGCGAGACCTGGCTGGACGACCCCGCCAATGACGACCTCCGCTACGCCCGGGCCCGGGCCCGGGCCACCGGCGGTGGCGAGGTCGAGACCGTCGAGACGCCCGCCCCGCCGCCGCCGTCCTTCACCGTCGACCCCAGCGGGGCCATCCACCTGGCGCGCGACACCGCCCCCGCGCCCCTGGCCGCCGCCTTGCTGTGCGCGGCCGGGACCGAGCGCCCCCCGCGCGGCGACCGTCTCACGCGCCTCGTTGAGCGGCTGCGGGCGGGGGAGGCCTTCACCGCCACCCTGGCCGGGGCGCGGATCGAGGCGGGCGAAGGCGTTCTGGTCTGCCGCGACGCCGGCGAGACGGCGCGGGGCGGCCTGGCGCCTCTGGACCTCAAGCCGGGCGAGACCGGCGTGTGGGACGGGCGCTGGGAGATCGTCGCCGGCGATCAGCCCCTGACCGTCGTCGCCCTGAAGGGAAGGGCCTCCACCCTGTCGCCCGCCCAACGCGCCCGACTGGCAAGCCTGGGCGCGTCCGTGCGTCCGGCCCTGCCGCTAATCCTGCGTCATGGGGCGGCGCCCGCTCCTGCCACGCTTGACGGCCCGGACCTTGCAGCCGAAGGAGGAGTGCGCGCGCGCTCGCTCGTTCTGGACCGCTTCAAGGCCGCGATCGGCCTTTGTGACCAAGAATCCGTGACTTGAGGTCACGTGCGTGGCGCAAGTGCTCGCGACCCCCTATCTTGGGAGGTCGAGAACCCTATTCGTTGGGAAGACCCTAACCGTTGGGAAGACAAGGCGTATGAATTTCAGAAACGCGGCCATCTGGCTGGTGATCGTGGCGGTGCTGGTCGGAGTGTTCTTCGTCAGCCAGAACGCGCGCACGCGCAACACCGGCGAGGTCAGCTATTCGCAGCTCCTCAAGCAGGTCGATGCGGGCAAGATCAAGTCGGCCGAGATCTCGGGCCAGACCGTCATCGCCAAGGACGCCCAGGGCAAGACCCTGACCGTCAACGCGCCGATGGACTCCGACGAGCTGGTCAACCGCATGGTGGCCAAGAACGCCGACGTGAAGTTCAAGAGCGGCTCGATCAGCTTCCTGGCCATCCTGGTCCAGCTGCTGCCGATCCTGCTGGTCGTGGGCGTTTGGCTGTTCTTCATGCGCCAGATGCAGGGCGGCGCCAAAGGCGCCATGGGCTTCGGCAAGTCCAAGGCCCGACTGCTGACCGAGAACAAGAACCGCATCACCTTCGAGGACGTCGCGGGCGTCGACGAGGCCAAGGAAGAACTGCAGGAGGTCGTCGACTTCCTGAAGGACCCGGCCAAGTTCCAGCGCCTGGGCGGCAAGATCCCCAAGGGCGCCCTTCTGGTCGGCCCTCCCGGTACGGGTAAGACCCTGATCGCCCGCGCGGTCGCGGGTGAGGCCGGCGTGCCGTTCTTCACGATCTCGGGTTCGGACTTCGTCGAGATGTTCGTCGGCGTCGGCGCCAGCCGCGTGCGCGACATGTTCGAGCAGGCCAAGAAGAACGCGCCCTGCATCATCTTCATCGACGAAATCGACGCCGTCGGTCGCCACCGCGGCGCCGGCCTGGGCGGCGGCAACGACGAGCGCGAGCAGACCCTCAACCAGCTGCTGGTCGAGATGGACGGCTTCGAGGCCAATGAAGGCATCATCCTGATCGCCGCCACCAACCGTCCCGACGTGCTGGACCCCGCGCTGCTGCGTCCGGGCCGCTTCGACCGCCAGGTCGTGGTGCCGAACCCCGACGTGGCCGGGCGCGAGAAGATCATTCGCGTCCACATGAAGAACGTGCCGCTGGCCGCCGATGTCGACGTCAAGACCCTGGCGCGCGGCACCCCGGGCTTCTCGGGCGCGGACTTGGCCAACCTGGTCAACGAAGGCGCCCTGCTGGCCGCCCGCAAGAACCGCCGCATGGTCACCATGCAGGACTTCGAGCAGGCCAAGGACAAGGTCATGATGGGCGCCGAGCGCCGCTCGATGGCCATGAGCGACGCCGAAAAGAAGCTGACCGCCTATCACGAGGGCGGCCACGCCCTGGTGGCCCTGCGGGTCCCCGTCGCCGATCCGGTCCACAAGGCCACGATCGTGCCGCGCGGCCGGGCCCTGGGCATGGTCATGCAGCTGCCCGAGGGCGACCGCTACTCGATGAGCTACGACATGATGACCTCGCGCCTGGCCATCATGATGGCCGGCCGGGTCGCGGAAGAACTGATCTTCGGCAAGGAGAAGATCACCTCGGGCGCGTCCAGCGACATCAGCGCCGCCACCAGCCTGGCCCGCAACATGGTCACCCGCTGGGGCTTCTCCGATCAGCTGGGCACCGTGGCCTATGGCGACAACCAGGACGAGGTGTTCCTGGGTCACTCGGTCGCCCGCACCCAGAACGTCTCGCCCGAGACGATGATCACGATCGACACCGAGGTCCGTCGCCTGGTCAAGGGCGGCGAGGACGACGCCCGCCGGATCCTGACCGAGGAACTCGACAACCTGCATATCGTGGCCAAGGCCCTGCTGGAGTTCGAGACCCTGAGCGGCGACGAGATCATCGGCGTCATGAAGGGCGAGGTCCCCAAGCGCGACGAGGAAGAGACCAAGGAAACCGCGGTCGCTCCCTCCCTGGTCCCCCTGTCCCCCGGGGCGGGCGCCAGCGTCACCGCCTGACGCGTCTTCGGACTCCAAGGATCAAGCCGGCTCGAAAGGGCCGGCTTTTTTCTTGCGATGAACGTTGGGCTGGCCGGGTCGACCGGACGCCGCGTGGGGCGTAGGAGAGAGGGCCATGAGCCAGGCCGCCCGTCTCTCCCGTCCCCCCAATTCCCGGCCCAGCGTGATGGGGATCGTCAATGTCACGCCCGACAGCTTCTCGGACGGCGGCAAGTTCCTGCTGGCCGCCGACGGGATCGAACACGCCCGTCGGCTGATCGCCCAGGGCGCCGACATCCTCGACATCGGCGGCGAGAGCACCCGCCCCGGCGCGACCCCCGTCTCGGAGTTCGACGAGATCCTGCGGGTGGTCCCGCTGATCGAGGCGATCCGCAAGGCCAGCGACGTCCCGATCTCGATCGACACCATGAAGCCCGGCGTGGCCCGTGCGGCGGTCAAGGCCGGGGCCACGATGTGGAACGACGTGGCCGCCCTGCGCTTCTCGCCCGACGCCCCCGAGGTCGCCGCCGAGCTGGGCTGCGACGTGGTGCTGATGCACATGCTGGGTCAGCCTGGGACCATGCAGGACGCCCCGCGCTACGGCGACGTGGTCGCCGAGGTCGAGGCCTTCCTGCTGGCCCGCGCCTTCACGGCCATGGCGGCCGGGGTGGCCAAGGAGAAGATCTGGCTGGATCCGGGCATCGGTTTCGGCAAGACCGTCGAGCACAACCTGGCCCTGCTGGCGGCCCTGCCGCGCTTCGTCGCCCTGGGCTATCCGATCCTGCTGGGCGCCAGCCGCAAGCGATTCATCGTGGGCCTAGACCCCTCGGCCGGCGAGGCGACCGACCGCCTGGGCGGCTCGCTGGCGGCGCATCTGGCCGGGGCCGTGGCGGGCGTGGCGGCGGTGCGTGCCCACGAGGTGCGCGAAACGGTCCAGGCTCTCGATGTCCAGGCGGCGATCAGGCGTGCAGGTCAGGGTTGAAGTGCGACTCCGGTCGCGCTTGCGGCGGGGGGAATCGGTCGGCTTAATCGTTGGCGTACGGCTTTTCGAAAGCTCGTGAACATGCCCAAGCGCCACGCTCTGATTATCGAGGACGAGATCCTGATCGCTCTGGAGATCGAGGATCTGCTGAAGAAACAAGGCTTCGACACGGTCGACATCGCCGAGAGCCCGCTGGAGGCCCTCGATCGCGCCCTGATGCGAAAACCGGACCTGATCACCGCCGACTACCGGATCGTCGACGGCACCGGGGTCGAGGCGGTGAAGCTGATCATGGCGCACCTGGGGCCCATCCCGGTGGTCTATGTCACCGGCAACGCCAAGGCTCTGTCCGATCAGAACAGCGACATGGTGGTCCAGAAGCCGATCCTGCCAGGCGTGCTGGCCGGCGCCTGGCAACACGCGATGCAGGCGGCCTAGGTCAATCCTCTCCCGAGGGTCGACACCTCTCCGCTAGGGGAGGATCTTTGTTTTCGGCGGTCTGATTCCCGCCTAAACACCTCGCATGCTCCATACCCCCCAAGGTCGCGTCCTCGTCATCGCCGGATCCGATTCCGGCGGCGGCGCGGGGATCCAGGCCGACATCAAGACCATCACCGCCCTGGGCGGCTACGCGGCCACCGCGATCACCGCCGTCACCGTGCAGAACACCCTGGGCGTCACCGGCGTCCATCCGATCCCGCTCGAGGTGATCGCCGCCCAGGCCCGAGCGGTTCTGGACGACATCGGCGCGGACGCCATCAAGACCGGCATGCTGGGCGACGCGTCCGTGGTCGAGGTCGTGGCCGCGGCGATCGACCATGCTCAAAAAGCGTCAAAGGGGAGCGTGGTCCCCGTCGTCGTCGACCCCGTCATGGTCGCCAAGGGCGGCGCGCCCCTGCTGGCCGAGGCGGCCATCGGCGCGGTGAAGCGCCTGATGATCCCGCGCGCGGCCCTGCTGACCCCCAATGCGCCCGAGGCGGCCGCCTTGACCGGCCTGACGGTCGAGACCACGGACGACCTGCGCCGCGCCGGCGAGGCCCTGCTGGCGATGGGCGCCCAGGCGGTGCTGATGAAGGGTGGTCATGTGCCCGGTGAGCGCGTCGTCGACGTGCTGATCACCGCCGAGGGCGAGACCACCTTCGAGGGCGAGCGGATCGACACGCGCCATACCCACGGCACTGGCTGCACCCTGGCCTCGGCCTGCGCCACCGGCTTGGCCCAGGACTTGCGGCTGGAAGAGGCCGTCGCCCGAGCCTGGAACTATGTCCACGAAGCCATGCTGCGCGCGCCCGGTTTTGGCGCGGGCCACGGCCCCCTCGACCACGGCTGGACCCTTCGCCCATGAGTGAGACTTTGGAAGCCCGCCTCGCCGAGATCATCCGGGGCGTTCCCACCACCTGGAAGGTGCTGGAGACGGTCCGCGACCTCGACCTGCCCGACTGGATGATCTTCTCGGGCGCCGTCTATCAGCCCGTCTGGAACCACCTGACCGGCCGCGACCCGGACTATGGGATCAAGGACTATGACGTCGCCTATCACGACGACAGCGACACCAGCTACGAGGCCGAGGACGTCGTCATCCAGCGCGTCGCCGCCGCCTTCGAGCCGCCGCTGCGCGAGCTGGTCGAGGTCCGCAACCAGGCCCGGGTGCATCTCTGGTTCGAGAAGAAGTTCGGCGCCGACGAGCCCTATCCGCCGCTGGAAGACAGCGCCTCGGCCCTGAAGCGCTTCGTGGCCACGGCGTTCTGCGTCGGGGTGCGGCTGGAGAAGGACGATAGTCTCAGCATCTGGGCGCCGTTCGGCCTGGAGGACCTGTTCGCCCTGCGGCTGCGACCCAACCCGTTGCGGGTCAAGGGCGCCGGCGGCTGGGAGCGCACCACGGGCTCGGCCAAGGCGCGGTGGCCTGAGATATCGATCGAGGGCTGACGGGATTTCATTGTCACCGGGACAATAAAGGCTTTGCCCCTCGTCCCGGCCGCGCATAACAGCGATGTCCATCCGGTTTCGGGAGATCGCCCCATGCGCCAGTGGACCATCGACGCTTTCGCCAGCGGCCCCTTCAAGGGCAATCCGGCCTGTGTGGTCGAGCCCTTCGGCAGCTGGCCGTCCGACGCCTGGATGCAGGCCCTGGCGGCGGAAAACAACCAGGCCGAGACTGCCTTTCTGCTGAAGACCGACGACCCCGCGCGGTTCGGCCTTCGCTGGTTCACGCCGGCCCTGGAGGCCCCGCTGTGCGGCCACGCCACCCTGGCGGCCGCGCACATGCTGTTCGAGGAGCTGGGGGTCGACGTCCCGTTGCTGACCTTCGACACCCTGTCAGGTCCGCTGACGGTGAAGCGCGCCGATCAGGCAGGCGAGGATGACGGGCTGGAGATGGACTTCCCGGCCGATCCGCCGCGCCGCACCGAGATCCCGGCGGGTCTCGCCGAGGCGTTGGGCGCGCAGCCGGCCGAGGTCTGGGCCGGGGCCTATCTGATCGCGGTGATGGAGGGTGAGGCCACGGTGCGCGGCTTGAAGCCGGACCTGGCGGCCCTGAACAAGATCGGCGGGGAAGCTGCCGGAGGGCCCGGCCAGACGGTCGTCGCGGCCCTGGCTGACGCGGGCAAGCCCTATTCGGTGGTCAGCCGCTTCTTCGCGCCGGGTTTCGGCATCCCCGAGGACCCGGCCACCGGCTCGGCCCACTGCATCCTGATGCCGCTGTATGGCGACAAGCTAGGGGCGCAGGCGCTGAAGTTCCACCAGGCCTATCCCGGCCGAGGCGGGGACCTGGAATGCGAAAGCCGCGGCCCGCGCGTTCTGTTGCGCGGCCGCGGCTTCACGGTGTTGGAGAGCCGGCTCCGGGTGGAGCCGGCTTAGATCAGTCGTTACCAGCGGCGGTCCGGGCCGCGGTGGTCGCGATAGTCGCGGTCGTTGCCATAGCCGTAGCCATAGTCACGGTCGCGGCGCTCGACGCGGATCTGGGCGCTGATGCGGTCGAAGCGACGATCCAGGTCGGCGCGTTCCCAGCCGCTCAGGCCACCGCGACGGTAGCTGGCTTCCAGGCGAGCCGTTTCACGCAGCTGGGCGCGCAGGCGGCTGGCTTCCGAGCGGGTCAGCGAGTGGTTGCGCACGCCCATGTCGATGCGGTGGTCCAGCTGCGCTTGGCGCTGGTTGATCGACTGCGCCGAGGCGACAGCGGGAACGGTGGCGGCCGCCAGGGCCGAGACCGCAACGATCGGGAGCAGGATCTTCTTCATCGGTTCGGTTCCTTTCGAATTCTCCGTCGCGGGTTGGGGAGGGGAAGCGACGTTGAGCCAAGAGAAACACGCGACGGCTGAAGCGGTTCTGAGCTGCGCGTTATGTTGTGTTCATGTGGGAGGCGTGGGGCGCCGGCTTTCGACCCTAGTCGGGCATTGGCTCACTGCGTCCTTCGAGGCGCGCTCAGGAGCGCGCACCTCAGGATGAGGTGGTCAGTGCAAGGAGATCCTCATCCTGAGGCGTGAGCCGCAGGCGAGCCTCGAAGGACGCACTGAACATCCGACTCCCACCCTTAGCGGACCTGCCGCGTAAGCCGTTTGGCTACCGATGCCGCTTCCATTGCGCACTGCTGGAGTTCGACTTCGTCCCGAGTGCATTTGGCCGCGTAGACGTCTTTACCCTCGCGACTGAAGGTCACCACTGTGAGCCATTTCCCGCCAGGAGCAGGCCTAATTTGGGCGACAGTCGCCGCGAGCGGCTTCCCGGTGATTTCCTGCGTCGCGGTGCGAAAGTTCTCGGCGAAGCGCTGAGTTAACCCGTCATCGCCAGCCGTCCAGACTTCGATGGCCGAAGTTGCAATGCTCGTTGCGGCGAGAAGCTTAAGGATCATTGCAAGACGTTAGCTGAGGCGGGTCAACTGTCCACCCAACCCTGACGCTTCCCGCGTCCGCCCGGACCGTCCCTAAGCCGCCTGCGCCAGTCGCGCCGCGGTCATGGCTGTCTCGATGGCGGCGTAGAGCTTGGTGACTTCGATCGGCTTGGCGACGTGGCCGTCCATGCCGGCGGCCAGGTAACCCTCGACTTGGTGGGCCAGGGCGTTGGCGGTGACAGCGACGATCGGGGTGCGGATCCGGCCTTCCTGGGCTTCCAGCGCGCGGATGGCGCCGGCGGCCTCGACGCCATCCATGACCGGCATGTGGATGTCCATCAGCACGATGTCGAAGTTTCCGGTCTTCCAGGCCTCGACGCAGGCCGCGCCATCGTCGACCAGCACCACCTCGGCGTTCAGCGGGGCCAGGACGGCCGCGACGACCTTCTGGTTGGTCGGATTGTCGTCGGCGGCCAGGACGCGCAGGCGACCCTGCTCGACCGGCGCCTGGGCGACGGCTTCGGCGGGCGCCTCGACGAAGAGATCGGAGTCGTCGTCGATATAGTGGACGTCCTTCAGGGTCTCCTCGCGGGGCAGGGCGACCAGGACGGTGAAGGTCGAGCCGCGGCCTTCGCGGCTCTGCACCTTGATCGAGCCGTCCATCAGGGCCGTCAGCTCGCGGCAGATGGCCAGGCCCAGGCCCGAGCCGCCGAAGCGGCGGGTGGTCGAGCTGTCGGCCTGGACGAACTTGTCGAACAGGCGCGGCAGGATCTCGGGCGAGATGCCGATGCCGGTGTCTGCCACGTCGATCCGCAGGCCCGAGCCGTCCTCGGCCGAGGCGAAGCGGACGGCGACCGCGCCGTCCAGCGTGAACTTCATGGCGTTGGAGATCAGGTTGCCCAGGATCTGGCGCAGGCGGTCGGCGTCGCCGCGCCACAGGCCCTGGGCTTCCGGCGCGACGGCGACCTCGAACGCCAGGCCCTTGTCGCGGGCCTGGGTGGCGAAGGTCTCGCGGATGGCCTGGGCCAGCTGGGCGATATCGAACGGACGGTCCTCGATCTCCAGGCGGCCGGCCTCGATCTTCGAGAGGTCCAGAACGTCGTTCAGCACGCCCAGCAGGACAGCGCCGGACTCGCGGATCACCGTCAGCCGCTCGCGTTGGGGGTCGCTGAGCCTGTCCATGGCCATGACCTCGGCCATGGCCAGCACGCCGTTCAGCGGGGTGCGGATCTCGTGGCTCATATTGGCCAGGAAATGCGACTTCAGCACGTTGGCGGCGTTCGCGTCGTCGCGCGCCTTGACCAACTCGGCCATCGCGCCGCGCAGGTCCTGGTCGTTGGTCTCCAGCCGGGCCACCAGGTGGTTGAAGCTGTCGGTCAGGCTGCGGAAGACGTCGTCGTCGGCGGTCTGCTCGACGGCCTTGAAGCGACCGCCCACGGCCGTCTCGTGCATGGCCTCGGACAGGCGCTCCATCGGGCGGGCCAGGCGCCGGGCCAGGCTGTTGGCCAGCAGGATGGCGAGGCCCGCGGCGCCGAAGAACAGGGCCCCGGTCAGGGCAAGGTCGCGGGCCAGGGTCTGGCCCAGGCCCGGATGCTCGGCGACCAGCACCAGGGTGCCGACGTTCTGCGACGACAGCTTGATCGGACGGGTCAGGGTGTCGGCGTTCTCGGGATTGGCCGTGCCCATCTGCGCGACGGTGCGGCCCCGGTTGTCGACGATGCGCACGGCGGCCACGCTGGGCGCCTTGGCCACGGCTTCGAGGGCGCGATAGACGCCGACCATGTTGTGATCGGCCAGGGGCGCGGCGGCGCCGGCGGCGGCCATCTGCGCGAGGATCTCGTGATTGGCCCGGGCTTCCTGCCGCGCGACGCTCCATTGCTGCAGCATGAAGCATAGGCAAGCAGCCACGAGCGCCAGGACAGTCGTGGCCAAGGCCACGCCAGCTATACGCGCCTGCAGAGGCGCGTGGGTCGACCCGTTATGGTTGTGATTGTCGCTCATCGCGCCTGGAGATTCAATCGATGCGGCAGTCTGCCGCAATCTTCCTAACGTTTCGCTTCCAGGACGGGAGAGTTGCGCGACAAAACAACGCTAACGGTCGTTTCCGCTCACTTTTGGATTGCAATCTCTTTAACAATCTATTTACCCTTTTCCTTAGTGTTTCGTTAACGGAGGCGGGCGTGGAAAAGGTTTTTGTAGCTAAGCGTGTGGCGAGCAAGCTGTTCGCGACGGAAGCGGCGGTGGACGCTGCGATGGTGGAAGTCGCGGAAATGATGGCCGAGCTGATGCAAGCTCGTAAGGACCTCAACCTGTCGGCCACGGTCGGCAACGGCGTCAGCGCCAAGTTCGTGGACGCCATGCAGGCGCTCTCGACCGCGCGCACGGCGATCGTCGAGGCGCACACCGAATTGGACGAAACGCGCCTGCGGATCGGCATCCGCACGCGCATGGCCGGCAGCATCAAGCCGGAGGAAGAAGCGCCGCGTCCGACTGGCCTGCGCGAGGCCGTCTGAAGTTTCGGCAAAAAGACATTGCAATAGTTTAATACCTTTGGGCCTCTAATTTAGGTTAGAGGCCCAAAGCATGTTTGCGTATCAGCAACTGATATTCTGGATCAATTGGCTGCTGCTTGTGGCGGCATGCCTCGGCGCGTGGCGATGGGGCGGACGGCCTGAGCGCAGTGGCGCGGCGCTGGTGCTGGCGATTTTCGTCGTTGTCGTCCTGGTGGGCCTCATTCGCGACAGGGAAGTGGTTCGCGGTGTCTACTTGGCGTTGGACGGTCTATTGGCCCTTGGTCTGCTGATGCTGGCGTTGCGCCACGCCACGCGCTGGCTAGGCGTCGCCGTGTTGCTGCAGGGCGTACAGTTCAGCCTTCACGCCTACTATCTCGTGGCGGCGAGGCGATATGACAACCTCTACATCCTGGTGAACAACCTGGTCACCTTGGGCGTGCTGATCTGCCTGCTGGCGGGCGTGACCCTGGCCTGGCGCGCGCGGCGGGCGGCCGCAAAATAATTGCCGTCACCGGACGATTCGTCGCCCCGGTCGCAAAATCTCTCCTTGCTTTTGCCGGCGGAACACGGTTTCTGCGCGGCGGGCCACGCCCCCCCAACGGGGCGCAGTCCATCTGTAAGGATGGGAGACATCGCAATGACTACCCTCGCCAAGCCGGCGATCCGCCCGGCTCGTCCCGAGTTCTCTTCCGGCCCCTGCGCCAAGCGCCCCGGCTGGACCCCCGAAAATCTCAGAAATGCTGTTTTGGGCCGTTCGCACCGCTCGAAGCTGGGCAAGGCGCGCCTGAAGGCCGCCATCGACCAGACGCGCGAAGTGCTGGAAGTCCCGGCCGACTACCTGATCGGCATCGTCGCCGGTTCGGACACCGGCGCCGTCGAAATGGCCATGTGGTCGATGCTCGGCGCTCGTCCCGTCCAACTGATGGCCTTCGAGTCCTTCGGCAAGGACTGGGTCACGGACGTCACCAAGCAATTGAAGCTGCCCGACGTCGAGGTGCTGAGCGCCCCGTACGGCCAGCTGCCCGACACCACCAAGGTCGATCCGGCCAAGGACCTAGTCTTCACCTGGAACGGCACGACCTCGGGCGTCCGCGTCCCGAACGCCGACTTCATCTCGGCCGACCGTGAAGGCATCACCATCTGCGACGCCACCAGCGCCGCCTTCGCCCAGGACCTGGACTGGGCGAAGCTGGATGTCGTGACCTTCTCCTGGCAGAAGGCCCTCGGGGGCGAAGGCGCGCACGGGATCCTGATCCTGTCGCCGCGCGCCGTGGCCCGCCTGGAAAGCTACACGCCGCCCTGGCCGATGCCGAAGCTGTTCCGCATGACCAAAGCGGGCAAGATCGCCGCCGACATCTTCGAGGGTGCGACGATCAACACGCCGTCGATGCTCTGCGTCGAGGATGCGCTGGACGCCCTGAAGTGGGCCGCGTCCATCGGCGGTCTGGAAGCCATGCAGGGCCGCGCCGACCAGAACCTGGCCGTGCTGGCCGACTGGGTCGCCAAGACCTCGTGGGTCGACTTCCTGGCCGCGACGCCGGACATCCGTTCCAATACTTCGGTGTGCCTGAAGGTCGTCGATCCCAAGATCGCCGCCCTGCCGGACGACGCTCAGGCCGACTTCGCCAAGAAGCTGGCCAGCCTGCTCGAGAAAGAGGGCGCGGCCCTCGATATCGGCGGCTATCGCGACGCCCCGGCCGGCCTGCGCATCTGGTGCGGCGCCACGGTGGAAGCCTCGGACCTCGAGGCCCTGACCCCGTGGCTCGACTGGGCCTACGCCACCGTCTCGGCCGAACTGGCCGCCGCTTAATCCAAGCGTCCTCCCTCCCCCGCGATGGGGGAGGGATCGGCGGCCTCGCCGCCTCAGCAAGCACCCCAATTCCGTCCTTCCCGGCAGAGCCGGAAGGGCCTGAAATCAGAGAGCTCCCATGACCGCTCCTCGCATTCTCATCGCCGACAAGCTCAGCCCCGCCGCCGTCGACATCTTCAAGAACCGCGGCGTCGCCTTCGACATCAAGGTCGGCCTGTCCAAGGACGAGCTGATCGCCGTGATCGGCGACTATGACGGCATCGCCATCCGCTCGGGCGCCAAGCTCGACAAGGACGTGATCGCCGCCGCCCACAAGCTGCAGGTCATCGCCCGCGCCGGCATCGGCGTCGACAATGTCGACATCCCGGCCGCCACCGCCAAGGGCGTGGTGGTCATGAACACCCCGTTCGGCAACTCGATCACCACGGCCGAGCACGCCATCGCCATGATGTTCGCCCTGGCTCGCCAGCTGCCCGCCGCCGACGCCTCGACCCAGGCCGGCAAGTGGGAGAAGAACCGCTTCATGGGCGTGGAGCTCTACGCCAAGACCCTGGGCCTGATCGGGGCCGGCAATATCGGCGGCATCGTCGCCGACCGCGCCCTGGGCCTGAAGATGAAGGTCGTGGCCTACGACCCGTTCCTGTCGCCCGAGCGCGCCGTGGAGATGGGCGTCGAGAAGGTCGAGCTGGAAGACCTGCTGGCCCGCGCCGACGTCATCACCCTGCACACTCCTCTGACCGACAAGACCCGCAACATCCTGTCGGCCGAGAACCTGGCCAAGACCAAGAAGGGCGTGCTGATCGTCAACTGCGCCCGCGGCGGCCTGGTCGACGAGGTGGCCCTGCGCAAGCTGCTGGACGACGGCCATGTCGGTGGCGCGGCCTTCGACGTGTTCGTCACCGAGCCGGCCAAGGAAAACCCGCTTTTCGGCTCGGACAAGGTCGTGGCCACCCCGCACCTGGGCGCCAGCACCAACGAAGCCCAGGAGAACGTGGCCCTGCAGGTCGCCGAGCAGATGAGCGACTATCTGCTGACCGGCGCCGTCACCAACGCCCTCAACAGCCCCTCGATCACGGCGGAAGAAGCGCCCAAGCTGAAGCCGTTCGTGGCCTTGGCCGAGAAGATCGGGGCCCTCGCCGGCCAGATGGTCGACTTCGGCATCTCCGCGATCGACATCGCCTTCGAGGGCGAAGTCTCCAAGCTGAACGTCAAGCCGATGACCTCGGCGGCCCTGGCCGGAATCCTCAAGCCGATGCTGGCCGAGATCAACATGGTCTCCGCCCCGGCCGTGGCCAAGGATCGCGGCATCACCGTCTCCGAGAGCCGCCAGGAAGTCAGCCCCACCTATGACAGCCTGATGCGCATCACCATCACCACCGAGAAGGGCAAGCGCGCCTTCGCCGGCACGGTGATCGCCGGCGCGCCGCGCATCGTCGAGGTCAAGGGCATGGAGCTGGACGCGGGCTTCTCGCCGGCCATGCTCTACATCAACAACCTCGACAAGCCGGGCTTTATCGGCGCCCTGGGCATGCTGCTGGGCGAGGCGGGCGTGAACATCGCCACCTTCAACCTCGGCCGCCTGTCGGCCGATGAGGACGCGATCGCCCTGGTCGGCGTCGACCAGGCCCCGACCGCCGAGCTGCTGGGCAAGATCCAGGCCCTGCCGCACGTGAAGGAAGCGCGCGCGCTGACGTTCTAGGAAGATGATGCTCCCCCGTGATGCGGGGGAGCTGTCACGGAGTGACTGAGGGGGCTAGTGCTGCTTCGGCCAAGCTGGCCCCCTCCGGCCCTCTGGGCCACCTCCCCCGCATCGCGGGGGAGGATCTGGATTTCACGGATCCCATGCCTCTTCTCCGTCCGCGCAAGATCAACCGGCTGGGCCTGACCGCCTTCGTCGCGGCGGTGCTGTTCACGCTCTACGCGGCCCTGGCGCCGGGTGACGATACCGCCGGCCTGATCCCGTGGGACAAGGCCAAGCACTTCATCGTCTTCTACGGCCTGACCTTCCTGGCGACCGTGGCCCTGCCCAAGAGCCGTTTCTGGCGGATCGGCGCGGTGCTGCTGGCCTTCGGCGTCGGCATCGAGATCCTGCAGGGGCTGCCGATCGTGGGGCGGGACGCGGATGCGTTCGACGTAGTCGCCGACGGGCTGGGGATCGGGTTCTTCTGCGGGCCTGTGCTGGTGAGCCGGTGGCTAGATAGACGAGGCGACTGAGCCGTCTAAAGCTCCCAAATGCTCGTCATCCCGGAAAGCGCGCAGCGCTTGTCCGGGACCCAGGGGCCAAGCGCAGTGCGGCGACCCCTGGGTCCCGGCTCTCCGCTTCGCTACGGCCGGGATGACACCGTGAGTGTGCTCTATGCGCCAGCTCCGCCCCGTCCCGCGCCATCCCGGAACCGCGCGGCCCCCGTCCGGGCCTCCTGGCGCAGCGGCTCCAGCCCGCCACGACCCTCGACCTTCAACGCTTCGGCCAGGTCCACATCCCATTGCGCGAACGCCGAGGCGCGGTCGGCGCGCAGGCAGACCTGCGGGAAGGCGGCGATCTGGCTGGCAAGCTCATAGGCCGCCGCCAGGGCCATGCCCTTCTGGACCACCCGGTCGGCCAGACCCCAGGCATGCGCCTCGGCCGCCGCGACCGCTCGGCCCGTCAGGATCATGTCCAGCGCCCGGCCCTGGCCGACGATGCGTGGCAGCCGCACCGTGCCGCCGTCGATCAGCGGCACGCCCCAACGCCGGCAGAACACCCCGAAGGTCGCGTCGTCGGCCGCCACGCGCAGGTCGCACCAGAGCGCCAGCTCCAGGCCGCCGGCCACGGCGTAGCCCTCGACGGCGGCGATCACCGGCTTGGACAGCAGCCGTCGCGTCGGCCCCATCGGTCCTTCGCCGACCGGATCGTAGCGTTCGCCCGCGCCGCTGGCGGCGACATTGAGGTCGAAGCCCGCGCAGAAGGTCCCGCCCAGGCCGGTCAGTATGGCCACGGCGGCGGTCTCGTCGGCCTCGAAGGCGTCGAACGCCTCGCGCAGGGCGATGGCCGTGGCCGGATCGACGGCGTTGCGGCGCTCAGGCCGGTTGATGGCCACGGTCCAGACCGGGCCGTCCTTGGTGAGTTCGACCGTGCTCATCGCTTCCTTCCTAGAAACTATCGACCCGGATTTCCCAAGGACGCGCCGTTCCCGCCGCCGCGTCCAGTCCTCCGACGATCCAGCGCCGGGTGTCGGCAGGGTCGATGACCGCGTCGATCTCCAGCGCCGCCGCCATGCTGGTGGCCTTGCCGGCCGCGTAGAGCCGCGCCACCAGCTGATCGTAGAGCGCCTTCTGTTTCACCGGATCGGTCTCGGCCTCCAGCTCCTTGCGATAGCCCAGCTGCACCGCGCCTTCGAGGCCCATGCCGCCGAACTCGCCGGTCGGCCAGGCGGCGATGAAGGCCGGGGCGTGGAAGCTGCCGCCCGCCATGGCCTGGGCGCCCAGGCCATAGCCCTTGCGGGTGACCACGGTGAACAGGGGCGAGCGCAGCTTGGCGCCGGCGATGAACTGGCGGCTGACCCGGCGCACGGCGGCGACGTCCTCGCTATCGGGTCCGACCATGAAGCCGGGCGTGTCACAGAGGCTCAGCACCGGCAGGGCGAAGGCGTCGCAAAGTTGCAGGAACCGCGCGGCCTTCTCGGCCCCCTCGCAGTCGATGGCGCCGCCCAGGTGTTTGGGATCGTTGGCGATCAGACCCATCGGCCGGCCCTCGATCCGGATCAGGCCCGTGACCATCCCCGCCGCGAAGCCGCCGCGCAGCTCCAGGAACGAACCCTCGTCGACCAGGCCGGCGATCAGGGCGCGGACGTCGTAGACCCGCAGGCGGTTCTCGGGGATCGCGCCCCGCAACCGCCGCTGGTCCGGCGCGGTCCAGGCGCTCAGCGCACCCTGGAAATAGGACAGCGCCTGCTTGGCCAGCCGGGTGGCGTGGGCCTCGTCCTCGGCCAGTATATCGATGACCCCGTTCTTCCACTGGTGGGCCGAGGGACCGATCTCCTCGGGCTTGAACACGCCGAGGCCGCCGCCGGCGATCATGGCCGGGCCGCCCATGCCGAGATTGCTGTCGCGGGTGGCGATGATGATCTCCGACAGACCCGCGATGGCCGCATTGCCTGCGAAGCAGCGGCCGGCGACGATGGCGATCTTGGGGACCAGTCCCGACAGCTGGGCGAAGCTCCGGAAGGTCGGCACGTCCAGCCCCGCCACCGCCGTGGTGTCGGTGTCGCCGGGCCGCCCGCCGCCGCCCTCGGCGAACCACACGACCGGCAGACGCTGGTCGGCGATCACGCTCATCAGCCGGTCGGACTTGCGGTGGTTCATGGCCCCCTGGGTACCCGCCAGGACGGTGAAGTCGTAGGCCAGGGCCGCCGTCCGCGCCCTGTCGGGCGGGAAGAGCGCGCCGTTGACGGCGCCGATGCCGGTGATCAGGCCGTCGGCGGGGGTGTTGGCGATCAGGTCGTCGGTCGAGCGCCGCCGCTTCTGGGCCGCGATGGCCAGGGCGCCGTATTCCAGGAAACTGCCGGGATCGACCAGATCGTCGATGTTCTCCCGCGCCGTGCGGTGGCCGGTCTTGCGGCGCTTGGCGACGGCGTCGGGCCGGGCCTCGTCCAGCGTGAGGCGGTGGCGAGCGACGACCTCGGCCAGGTCGGGGCGCATCGCGTCGAGATCCTCCTCGGCGGCCTGGGCGGTCTCGGCCGCGTCCATCTCGACCGGCTCCAGGAACACCAGCGGTTGGCCCTCGGCGACGGTGGCACCGGGCTCGGCGGCGACCTTCAGCACCCGCCCACCCGCCTGGGCGTGGACCAAGTGTTCCATCTTCATCGCCTCCAGCACCGCGAGAGCCTGGCCGGGGCGGACGAGGTCGCCCTCGGCCACGGCGATCGCGCCGACCGTAGCCGCTAGCGGCGCGGCGATGGCGACCGCGCCGTCGAGGGTCTCGAACAGGATCTTGAGGCCGGTCCCGACGGGCGACAGCAGCTCGGCCTGGGCGACTAGTTCGGCGGCGTTGTCCTCGATGAAGCGGGTGGTCGCCGATTGCAGGTCGGTGGCGTCCAGGATCGCCCGCACCAGCGGCGCGGTGGTCGAGACGCCGGTGATCGTGAACTCGGCCAGGGCTCGATCCAGGCGCGCGACCGCGTCGTCGGCGGTGCGACCCCGCGCGATCACCTTGACCAGCAGGCTGTCATAGGCGCCGCCCACGACCAGCCCGACCGCGCCCGCCGCGTCGACCCGTACGCCGGGACCGCCCGGCGGGCTCCAGGCGGTCAGCACGCCGGTGGACGGCTTGACCTGGCCGTCGGGGCTCAAGGTCTCGGCGTTGATCCGCGCCTGGACGGCGACACCGAAGGCCGGCGGGGCGGCGGTCAGGGAGAGGCTCTCGAGCGACGCCCCCGCCGCCAGCTCGAACTGCAGCCGCACCAGGTCCAGGCCCGTAACCTCCTCGGTTACCGTGTGCTCGACCTGCAGGCGCGGATTGACCTCCAGGAAGAAGGCCTGGCCTGTCTCCGCATCGATCAGGAACTCGACGGTGGCCAGGCCCCGATAGCCGGCGCAAAGCGTTTCGGCGTGGGTCCACAGCTGGGTTCGCAACGGATCGGGGAGGGCAGCCGGGGCCATCTCGACCAGCTTCTGGTTCCGCCGCTGCAGCGAGCAGTCGCGATCGCCGACGGCCAGGACGCGGGCCCCGTCGCCGACGATCTGCACCTCGACATGGCGCGCCAGCTCGATCCGCTTCTCGGCATAGAGCCCGTCGTCGCCGAACGCGGCCTGGGCCTCGCGCTGGCAGGCGGCGAAGGCGGCGTCCAGCTCGCCGGGGTCCAGCACCGCCCGCATGCCGCGCCCGCCGCCGCCGGCCCGGGCCTTCAGCATGATCGCGCCATGCTCGGCCTGGAAGGCGAGGGCTTCCGCCAGCGCGATCGCGCCGGTCCCGGGGATCAACGGCACGCCCCGCTCGGCCGCCAGGGCGCGGGCGGCGGCCTTGTCGCCGAAGGTCTCCAGATGCTCGGGCGAGGGGCCGATGAAGACGATGCCGGCCTCGGCGCAGGCGCGCGCCAGGGCGGGGTTCTCCGACAGGAAGCCGTAGCCGGGGTGCAGGGCCTGGCAGCCCTCGGCCGCGGCGGCGGCCACGACGGCCTCGATGTCGAGATAGGCGCGCGGCCCCGCGCCGGGCAGGGCGACCGCGCGGTCGGCGGCGGCGATGTGCGGCGCGCCCGCGTCGTCGGCGGCGTGGACGGCCACGCTCTCGATCCCGACCTCGGCCGCCGCGCGGGCGATGCGGACGGCGATTTCACCGCGATTGGCGATCAGGACACGAGGCAAGGACATGGCGCTTCCCGCGAAGGCTTCATACGGCCGTTTGAGGCACTTTGGCCGGTCCCGCCCAACTCTCCAAGCCTTGACTCCGGGGCTGGAGAAGATCAGAACAAAAGTGGAACATGGAGTGGAAGATGGCCGGATCGCGCGAAGCGCGTCTTGCGGCCCTGAGAGGCCGGATCGCCGCGATCGAAGCGGGGACTCGGACTCCGACTCCGGTCCTGCCGTTCGGCGATCCGGCCATCGACGCCTGCTTTCCGGGCGGCGGCCTGCCGTTGGGCGGTTGGCACGAGGTGACGGGCGCGGGGCTGGAGGACGAAACCGGCGCGGCCCCGGCGGCCTTTGTCGGGCTGCTGCTGCGACCGTTGGTCAGGACCGGTGTCGTGGTCTGGGTGGCGCGGCGCAGCGACCTGTTCGCGCCGGGTCTGGCGGGTCTCGGCTTCCCGGCCGGGCGGTTGATCCAGGTCCGGGCTCGCGACGAGGCCGAGGTGTTGTCGGTTCTGGAGGACGCCCTCTCGACCCAAGGCGTCGCCGCCGCCGTCGGCGAGGCCGAGGCCCCGGACCTGACCGCCGGCCGCCGCCTGCAGCTGGCCTGCGAGAAGCGCGGCGGTCTCGGGGTTCTGCTGCATCGACGGCCCTATGGAGGTCGGGCGGGGGAGGTGCGGACGGTGTCCGGCTCGGCCTCGTTTAGCCGCTGGCGGGTGGGGCCGGCCCCCAGCGCGCCGCCGCCGGACGACATCGGCCTGGGCCCGCCGCGCTGGCGGGTCGAACTCGAGCGCTGCCGGGGCGGACGTCCCGGCGGCTGGATCTTGGAACAATCGGAGGCCGGCCATGGCCCGCATCCTTTCCGTCTGGTGTCCCAACTGGCCGATCACGACGTGGCGGCGCCGGAACCCGACCTGCGCCTCGCCGGCTGAGGTCGGCGCGGACAAATCCTCCCCCCAGCGGGGGAGGTGGCCTGAAGGGCCGGAGGGGGAAGGGGCGAGGTCGACAGCACTTCCCCCTCCGTCGCCTTCGGCGACACCTCCCCCGCTAGGGGGAGGATTGAAGACGCCAGAACCTCCGTTCGCCCTTCTGATCTCCGAAGCCGGAACCCGCCGCCTCGCCGCCGTCGACGACCGGGCCCGCACGCTCGGCCTGTCCGCCGGCCAGAAGGCCGCGGACGCCCTGGCCCTGGTCCCGGATCTGGTCACCGCCGATCACGACCCCGCCGCCGACCGCGCCGCGCTGGAGGCGCTCTCCGACTGGTGCGTCCGCTTCTCGCCGGCCGTGGCCATCGACGGCGACGACGGCCTGCTGCTCGACATCACCGGGACCGACCACCTGTGGGGCGGGGAGGCGACCATGCTGGTCGACCTGGTGGCGCGGCTGGCCCGCTGGGGCGTGCCGGCGCGGGCGGCGATCGCCGACACGGCCGGGGCGGCCTGGGCCTTGGCCCGCTACGGGGACGATCTCGCCATCGCCCCACCGGGCGGCCAGCGCGAAGCGATCGAGCGCCTGCCGGTCGCGGCCCTGCGCCTGGAGGACGCCGCCGAGGCCCAGCTGCCGCGCCTGGGCCTGCACCGGGTCGGCCAGCTCTTCGCCCTGCCGCGCGCCCAGCTGGCCAAACGTTTCGGCCTGGCCCTGACCCTACGGCTCGACCAGGCCCTGGGCGCGGCGGCCGAGGCCCTGACCTTCCGTCGGCCGGCGTCGCCCTGGTTCGACCGCCTGGCCTTCTTCGAGCCGATCAGCGCGCCCGAGGACCTGGCCCGCGTGGCCGGCGACGCCCTGGACCTGATCTGCAGGCGGCTGGAGGCCGAGGGGCGCGGGGCCAAGCGGTTCGAGGTCGTGTTTCACCGCTTGGACGGCAAGGCCTATCCCGTGCGGGCGGGCCTGGCCCGGATCGGCCGCGACGCCCGGCGCCTGACCAGGCTGATCGTCCCCAAGCTGGACAAGGTCGACCCCGGTTTCGGCATCGAGGTGGTCACCGTCCACGCCGCCGCCGTCGAGGTTCTGGCCGCCGCCCAGGAGCGCCTCGACGCCGATACCGACGCCGGCCTCGACGAGACCCTGGCCCCGCTGATCGACCGCCTGGTCAACCGCCTGGGCGAGAACCGTGTCTGGCGGGCCGACCCGTACCAGAGCCATGTGCCCGAGCGCTCGGTGATCCGCGCCGCGCCGCTAGATCCGACGGCGGTGGCTCAGTGGGATCCCGATCGCCCGCGCCCGGTGCGCCTGTTCCGCAAGCCCGAAGCGATCACCGCCGTCGCCAAGCTGCCCGACGACCCGCCGATGCAGTTCCACTGGCGTGGCCGCGCCCACCGGGTCCGCCGCGCCGAGGGCCCCGAACGGATCGGCCAGGAATGGTGGCGCGCCGGGGTCGGCGAGACCGACACGGGGCCGGGCAAGGTCCGCGACTACTACCGCGTCGAGGACGAGGCGGGCGGCCGGTTCTGGATCTATCGGCAGGGACTGTTCGACGGCGAGGAAGCGCCGAAGTGGTGGATCCATGGCCTGTTTGGTTGAGGCCGGAAATCCTCCCCCCAGCGGGGGAGGTGGTCGCGAAGCGACCGGAGGGGGAAGTTATTCTGGCCCGGCCTCTCCCCCCTCCGTCGCCTGCGGCGACACCTCCCCCGCTAGGGGGAGGATCTAGTTATGCCCGCCTATGCCGAGCTCCAGGCCACCACCAACTTCTCGTTCCTGCGTGGGGCCTCGCACGCGGAGGAGCTGGCCATCGCCGCCGAGGCGCTGGGCCTGAAGGCCATCGGGATCACCGACCGCAACAGCCTGGCCGGGATCGTCCGGGGCTGGACGGCGGCGAAGACCCGCGACATCCGGGTGCTCAGCGGCTGTCGCCTGGACTTCATGGACGGGACGCCCAGCCTGCTCTGCTACCCGACCGACCGCGAAGCGTTCGGCCGACTGACCCGCCTGCTGACCGTCGGCCAGCGGCGGGCCGGGAAGGGCGAGTGCCACTTGAGCTGGCAGGATTTCCTCGACCATTCGGACGGCCAGCTGGGCCTGATCGCGCCACCCGCCAAGCTGGACGAGGCCTTCGAGCGCGATCTAGCCCAGATGGCGGGGGACCTGCGCGGCCGCGCGTGGCTGGCGGCCAGTCGCGCCTACGCCGCCCAGGACCTCAAGCGTCTGGCGCGCCTCGACCAGCTGGGCCGCGAGGCCGGGGCGCCGATGGTCGCCACCAACGACGTTCTCTATAACGGCCCCGAGCGGCGGCCGCTGCAGGACGTGATCACCTGCGTGCGCGAGCACTGCTCCATCCAGGAGGCGGGCTTTCGGCTGGAGGCCAATGCCGAGCGCCACATCAAGTCTCCGGCCGAGATGGCGCGCCTGTTCGAGCGCTGGCCGCGCGCGGTCGAGCGCACGGTCGAGATCGTCGAGCGGATCGGCTTCGACCTCGGTGATCTCAAGGAGGAATATCCCGACGAGCCGGTGCCGCCGGGCAAGACCTCGATGCAGCACCTGACCGACCTGACCTGGTCGGGCGCGGCCTGGCGCTATCCCAAGGGCGTGCCCGAGAAGGTGACCAAGCAGCTGAATGAAGAGCTGCGGCTGATCGCCAAGATGGACTACCCCAACTACTTCATCACCGTGCACGACATCGTCCGGAAGGCGCGGGAGATGGGCATACTGTGCCAGGGGCGCGGCTCGGCGGCCAATTCCTCGGTCTGCTTCTGCCTGGGGGTCACGGCGATCGACCCGACCGAGCACCGGCTGCTGTTCACCCGCTTCATCTCCGAGAACCGCGGCGAGCCGCCCGACATCGACGTCGACTTCGAGCACGAGCACCGCGAGAAGGTGATGCAGTACGTCTATGAGCGCTACGGCCGCGAATACGCCGCCATCTGCGGGACGGTGATCCACTACCGCCCGCGCAGCGCCATCCGCGACGTCGGCAAGGCCCTGGGCCTGACCGAGGACGTCACCTCGCTGCTGGCCGGCACGGTCTGGGGCAGCTGGGGCGACGGCCTGCCCGAGGAGCACCTGCGCAATGCGGGCCTCGACCCCCAGGCGCCGGAGATCGCCCGCGCCGTGGCCCTGGCCACCGAGCTGATGGGCTTCCCGCGCCACCTGTCGCAACACGTCGGCGGCTTCGTTCTGACCAAGCGGCGACTGGACGAGACCGTGCCGATCGGCAACGCGGCCATGCCCGACCGCACCTTCATCGAGTGGGACAAGGACGACATCGACAGCCTGAAGCTGATGAAGGTCGACATCCTGGCCCTGGGCATGCTGACCGCCATACAGCGGGCCTTCGGCATGCTGCGCGCCGACCACGGCGAGACGATCACCGATCTGGCCGACGTGCCCGTCGAGCTGCCCGGCGTCTATGACATGCTCTGCGTGGCCGACAGCGTCGGCGTGTTCCAGGTCGAGAGCCGGGCCCAGATGTCGATGCTGCCCAGGCTGAAACCGCGCCGGTTCTACGACCTGGTCATCGAGGTGGCGATCGTCCGCCCGGGCCCGATCCAAGGCGACATGGTGCACCCGTACCTGAAGCGGCGGAACGGGATCGAGCCGGTCGACTGGCCCAAACCCGACCCGGAACACGGGCCCGAGAACGAGCTGTTCGAGATCCTCGGCAACACGTACGGCGTGCCGCTGTTCCAGGAGCAGGCCATGAGCCTGGCCATCGAGGCGGCCAAGTTCACGCCCGACGAGGCCGACGGCCTGCGCAAGGCCATGGCCACCTTCCGCAACCTCGGCACGCCCGCCGAATATCGGGACAAGTTCGTCGAGGGCATGGTCCGGCGCGGCTACCAGCGCGACTTCGCCGAGCGCTGCTTCAAGCAGATCGAGGGCTTTGGCCACTACGGCTTTCCGGAGAGCCACGCGGCCAGTTTCGCCAAGCTGGTCTATGTCTCGGCCTGGATCAAATGGGCCTGGCCGGACGTGTTCTGCGCGGCCTTGATCAACTCCCAGCCGATGGGCTTCTACCAGCCGGCCCAGTTGGTCCGCGACGCGCGCGAGCACGGGGTCGAGGTGCTGGCCCCCGATGTGCTGGCCAGCGACTGGGACTGCACGCTGGAGGGCGCGTCGACGGGCTTCCGCTCGCCCCGGATTCGCGACGACAAGATCGCCTGCCAGGCCAACCGCCCGCACTGGAAGGCCGTCCGCCTGGGCTTTCGCCAGATCAAGGGGCTGAAGGAAAAGATCGACATCCCGCCGCTCTTGAAGGCCCGGGCCGAGGGCGCGCGCCTGCCCGCCGAGTTCGCCCAGGCCGGCGTGCCGCAGAAGGCGCTGGAACTGCTGGCCGAGGCCGACGCCTTCGCCTCGGTGGGTCTGTCGCGCCGCGAAGCCCTATGGGCGGTCAAGGGGTTGAAAGGCGAGCACAAGGCCCCCGTCCAGGCCCCGCTGCTGGCGGGCCTGCCGCTGTTCGAGGCCAAGGTCGCCCTGCCGGAGATGGCCGACACCCAGGAGGTGGCCGAGGACTACCGCACCACCAGCCTGTCGCTGAAGGCCCATCCGGTCGGCTTCTACCGGCCGATGCTGGCCCGGCGGGGGGTGATCACGGCCGAGCAGCTGCTGACCGTCAAGGATGGCCGCAAGGTCTCGGTGGCGGGCCTCGTGCTGATCCGCCAGCGGCCCGGCACGGCCAAGGGCGTGGTGTTCGTGACCTTGGAGGACGAGACGGGCGTGGCTAACGCCGTGGTCTGGAAGGACCGGTTCGAGGCCGACCGCAATGTGGTGATGACCGCCTCGTTCCTGGTCGTCCACGGCCGGGTGCAGCGCGCCGAGAACGTGATCCATGTCGTCGCCGAGACCTTCACCGACCTTTCGGCCCACCTGTCGACGCTTAGGGACGAACCGGACGCCCCGGCTCCGCGGGTGAGACAGAAGGTGTCCGGCCGGCTGCTGCGGAGCCGGGATTTCCACTAGGCGCGGGCGACGTTTGGCAGCGTGGACGTCTGGCGCGATATCCCGTATTTCAGTACGATAAATCACATATTGGGATGATGCGCATGGGTCCGGGTTCGATTTCACGGCGAGGCGCGCTGGGCGGCCTGGCCGTTGCGCCGCTCATCGGGTCGTGCGCCCTGGCCGCCGCGCGGCTGCCCCAGCGCACGGTCCGCGCCGCCGCGCCGTTCGACATGCCGAGCATCGCCGTCCCGGACTTTCGGGCCAGTCGCTTGTTCCCGATCACCGACTTCGGCGCGGACCAGGGCGATCAGGCCAGGACGAGCCAGGCCATCGCCCGGGCGATCGCGGCGGCGCATGAGGCCGGCTCGGGCGTGGTGGTCGTGCCCGCCGGCGTCTGGCCGACCGGCAAGATCCACCTCAAGAGCCATGTGAACCTGCACCTGGCCAGGGGCGCGACGCTGCTGTTCTCGTCCGACCCCAAGGACTATCTGCCGGCCGTCCCGACCAGCTGGGAAGGGCTGGAGTGCTACAACTATTCGCCGCTGATCTACGCCTACGCATGCGAGAACGTGGCGATCACCGGCCAGGGGACCCTGGAGGCCCGGCTCGACGTCTGGCGCGAGTGGTACAAGCGCCCCAAGCCGCACATGGACGCCCTGGTCGCCCTCTACGGCATGGCCGTTAAGGGCGTGCCGGTCGAGCAGCGCCAGATGGCGACGGGCGAGAACAACCTTCGCCCGCACTTCATCCAGTTCAATCGCTGCCGCAACGTGCTGATCGAGGATGTCCGCATCCGCCACAGCCCGTTCTGGACCATCCACCCCTATCTGTGCCGCGACGTGGTGATCCGCCGCGTCGATGTCATGGCCCACGGCCACAACAACGACGGCGTCGATCCGGAGATGAGCCAGAACGTGCTGATCGAGGACTGCGTCTTCGACCAGGGCGACGACGCGGTCTCGGTCAAGTCGGGGCGGGAGTTCGACGCCTGGAGGCTGGCCACGCCGACCCGCAACGTCGTGATGCGCGATTGCAAGGTGAAGAACGGCCACCAGCTGATGGCCATCGGCAGCGAGCTGTCGGGCGGGATCGAGAACGTCTTCGTCGACAACTGCCACTTCACAGGCGACGGCAAGGGCGCCGACGGCTGGGCCGTGCCGGTGGCCAACATCCTGTTCGTGAAGACCAACGAGCGACGCGGCGGTTTCGTGCGCAACATCCACCTGTCCAACGTCTCGGCCGCCAAGGTCGCCGGCGGGGTCCTGTCGGTCGATACCGACGTCCTCTACCAGTGGCGCACCCTGGTCCCGACCTACGAGCGGCGCTTGACGCCGATCCAGGGACTGCACGTGTCCGATGTCCGGGTCGGCGAGGCCAAGTTCGTCTGCCAGATCAAGGGCGCGGCCGAGCTGCCGGTGCGCGACGTATCGATCCGGCGCGTGAAGGTCGAGACGGTGACCGGCAAGGCGATCGACAATGCGTTTGTCGAAGGCTTCTCGCGGTCCTGAGGGGCGGCGGGCTATTGTGGAATGACCAACAAGGGATGTGAACTCAATGCTGAGCGCCTTGCTCGTCGTCGCCGTGCTGTCGGGACAGGCTCCATCACAACCCAATGCCGTAGGCTGTGCGATCACCGCCGAGCAGTTGGCGGCCAATGCCGGCCTGTCCTTCGACGAGTTCGACCAGAAGGGCAGTTCGCCGTGGACGGCGCGGCAGCTTGGCAATCGAAAATGCTACCGCGAGGCGGCGAAGGCTTCCGAGCACTATCTTCTGCACGGGCCGGCCCTCAACGCGCGGGAACATAACGTGGTGAGCTGGCACCTGGGCCAGTATCTCGCCAGCGCGGGTGACGAGGCCGCCGCGGCCCGCGTCGTGGCCACGACGATCCGCCCGCCATCCGAGGAGCCCGACGGCTTCGACTGGAACACCTATGTGCGGGGAACCTGGGCCTTTCTGATGCGCGATCGCGTGATGCTCGACGCGATGTCGACTGAACTCGCCGCCAAGAGCGGCCTTCGCAACAACATGAACAGCGCGGTGTTGCGTCGCTTCCAGAAGTGCTTCGACCAGCCCTATGTCGTGGCCTACGATTCCAGCGCCTGCAGGGTTGAGGTCGTCCGCAGGTAGGGGCGGAAGAGGACGACATTTCCGCAGCGGGAAGCGGACATTCCCCACTCTTAGGCGTCGGCTATAGTCCACTGACGGCCTTGGAATACCGCGGGAATGCGGTCCTTCGGATTCATTCCTGGAAACTTTTCCAAAGCCGCGATCCGTTTCCGGTCGCCGGTTCGTCCTTGGTGTGTCCCTAACCGAAGGAGAGCCGCAATGGCTGGGCTAATCGCCATCTACAAAAAGCCAGCTGACGTCGAAGCGTTCGAAAAGCACTATTTCGAGACGCACATACCGCTCGCCAAGAAGATGCCGGGATTCAAGAAGTACGAGGTCAGCCACGGACCTATTTCAGTCCTGGCCGGGCCGGCCGATGTGTATCTGATCGGGACGGTGTACTTCGATGATCTCGAGGCGATGAATAAGGCGTTCGCGAGCCCGGAGGGGCGGGCCTGCGCGGCGGATCGTCAGCTCTTCGCCCCCGATGATACGGGTGTGCGGATTTTCGTTCTCGACACCCGGGAAGTCTGACCCGATCCGCGGCGGCCGTCCGGCGGGCCGCAAATAGAGTAGGTCGAACGAAAAAGGATCGACGATGTCGACACCCAAAGCAGCTTATGTCCTCGTCCACGGCGGTTGGCACAACCAATCGACTTGGGACAAGGTCGCTCCGATACTCGAAGCCGAAGGCCATACGGTGCTGACGCTCGATCTTCCCGGCGCGGGGGCCAATACAGTCGCGCCGAAGTCGCTTGGCGCTCGCCCGTTCGACCTCGCCGCGTTCGCCGCCGAGCCGTCGCCTGTCGCCGGCGTCACGCAGGACGAGCGGACACAAGCGGTTGTCGCGTTGGTGAAGGCCGCTGCGTCGGTCGGTGACCGCAAGGTCATCCTGGTCGGGCACTCGGCCGGTGGAATGACGATCTCGGCGGTCGCCGAGCAAGTCCCCGAGCTGCTTGCGGCGGTCGTCTATATTGCCGGGTTCATGGTCCCGAACGGGTTGTCGCTGCTCGCGATGCTGCCGCATGAAGCCATGTCCTCGGCTCTGTCTCCTGGACTGTTCGTGGGGGACCCCGCCGCGATCGGGGCGACCAGGATCAACCCCGGACCCGCCGACGAGGCTTACAGGTCTTTGCTCAAAGCGTCGTTTTACGCCGACGTGTCCGATGTCGATTTCGCTCGGGCGGCCTCGCAGCTGCACTGCGACGAACCGAACGGCGGCGCCCTGGCCCCATCGCAAATCACGCCTGGCGGATTTGGCACGGTGCCCCGCCACTACATCCGCACCGCCCAGGATCGCGCGGTCCCGCTGGCCGGTCAGGACCACATGATCGCGGCGGTCGATGGCGCGATCGGCGGCGCGACGATCACGCACACGCTGGAAAGCAGCCACTCCCCCTTTCTCTCGCAGCCGGCCGCCTTGTCGAAAATTCTCCTCGACCTGGCCGCCCAATCCCTGACGGATCAGCGCGTGGGCACGGTAGGTCTCGTTCCATGAGCACGGAGGCATTCGAAGATCGCCTGACCGCGCTCAGGCCGCGCCTTCATCGCTATTGCGCGCGCATGACGGGATCGACGGTCGATGGCGAGGACGTCCTGCAGGACACCCTCGTCAAGGCGCTGAGCGCACGAGCCGAGGGCGCGCGCGTGGATAATCTTGAGGGCTGGCTGTTTCGGATCGCCCACAATACGAGCCTCGACCTCCTTCGCCGCAGGTCCCGGACCACCGTCGTTCCGCTCACCGAAGACGTCGAGGCCGAGCCGACGCCCGAAGCTGACCTCGTCGCGGTCAGCTTTCAGACGTTTCTACAGCTGCCGGAACTTCAGCGCTGCGCGGTGATCCTCAAGGATGTGCTCGGCCACTCGATCGACGAGGTCGCGAGCATCGCCGAGTGTACGCCGGCGGCCGCCAAATCGGCGCTTCAACGCGGCCGCGCGGAGCTGCGGCGCCTCGCGCAGATGCCCGCGGACACCCGGCTGCCGCTCATGCCCGATGCGGCCCGGCGAAAGATGGCCGCCTTCGTGGAGCTGTTCCGCAGGGGCGACTTCAATGCGATCCGCGCCATGCTCGCCGACGACGTGAAGCTTGAACTGGTGAACCGGCTCAGGTGGGAGGGGCGCGACAAAATCCTCCCCTACTTCACGCGCTATGCCGAAGAGATCAAATGGCGGTTCGAGTTCGGCGCGATCGAAGGCCGTCCCGCGATGCTGGTCTTCGAAAGCGGCGCGATGGCGAAGCCGGCTTATTTCGTGCTGGTCGATTGGCGCGACGAGGAGATCTCGGCCATCCGCGATTTCCTTTTCGCTCCCTATGCCGTCGAGTCGGCGGACTGGGTGAGGTTGGGTCCGCCGGACTAGCTGATCACGCCGTGAGATGTAGGGATGGCGCCTTCCCGGGCGGGAAGGGCCAGGCGCCGCCCCAAAGCAAAAAGCCCCGCGTCTTGCGACGCGGGGCTTTGCCATTCACGGATGAATGTAAATCAGGAGATCTTTTCGACCTGGCTGTATTCCAGCTCGACCGGGGTCGCGCGGCCGAAGATCGAGACGGTGACGCGCAGGCGGGACTTTTCCTCGTCGACCTGCTCGACCGCGCCGTTGAAGCTGGCGAACGGGCCGTCGATGACGCGGACGTTCTCGCCGACTTCGTACAGCACCACGGACTTCGGAGCGGCGACGCCCTCTTCGATGGCGCCGACGATGCGTTGGACTTCCTTTTCGGAGACCGGCATCGGCTTGGAGCCGCTGCCGAGGAAGCCCGTCACCTTCGGGGTGTTCTTGATCAGGTGGTAGGCCTCGTCCGAGAGGTTCATCTTCACCAGGACGTAGCCCGGGAAGAACTTACGCTCGGCGTTGACCTTCCGGCCGCGGCGGATCTCGACGACCTCTTCGGTCGGGACGAGGATCTCGGAGAAGTTCTCCTCCAGGCCCTGGTTCTTGGCCTGCTCGCGGATGCTCTCGGCCACCTTCTTCTCGAAATTCGAGTAGGCGTGGACGATGTACCACTTGTGGTTCGGGTTCGAGGCGGTTTCGGTGCTCATCGCTTCTGTCTTATCCCGAGGTGGCGAGCTTCAGGAGCTGATTGATGGCGAAGCCCACGCCGCCATCGACGGCCATGAAGAACAACGACGCCAGAACCACCATAATGAAGACCATCACCGAAGTGATCCAGGTCTCTTTGCGGGTGGTCCAGGTGATCTTGCGGGCTTCGGCGCGAACTTCGCGGAAGAACTGCACCGGGCTCGTGCGCTTCTTGGGGGCGGCGGGAGCCGCGCCGGCCGTCGCTGCGCCGCCACCGGCGGGCGCCATCGCCGCGGCCGTCTTGGCGGCGCGGTTCTTGATCGCGGACGGGCTGGATCCCGGTTTCCTGGCCATGCTCTAGAGGCTCACGACTTCCTAAAATGACCCGGACCGAAACGGCCCGGCGGCCAGAACGACGGATCGAAACACGACCCGTCGGAAACATATAGTGGCAGGAGTGGGGGGACTCGAACCCACGACTTTCGGTTTTGGAGACCGACGCTCTACCAGCTGAGCTACACTCCTGCGGACCGACTGGCCTTTTTGGGGCCGACGGACATCCGGAGACAGACAGCGCGCCGGGAGGCTTCGAAGCCTCGGCGCGCCACGTCTTGTCGCCAGAGCCGCGCCATTTAGCAGGGTCGCACCCGCCGGGCAAGCGGTGCGCGGAGGATTGCCGGGTTTGGCGTGTCACACGCCGATGAACCGGGGCTCGGGCGAGGATCGAAGCGGCCCGCACGACGTTATCAGGCCATGCCGAGAATATCCGCAAAGCCCCGATCGCCCTCAGCGCCCGAACGTCCCTCGAATCGGGAGGTCGAGTACGAGAACCAGCGTCCCGCCAAGCAGGATGGTCAGCCGCCGAGGCCGGCCACCGAGCCTAGCGGCGCGGCCGATAGCACCCGTTCGCCGAAGACCCGGACGGATCCGGGCTCCGGCGAGAGTTGAGATCCTAGACGGTCGACTGGATCAGCCGGCCTTCTCGGTCTTGGCCTTGGCGGCCTTTTCCGTCTCCGTGGCCGTGCTGGCCGGCAGAGTCGCGCCGCACTGAATGCCCAGGTAGCTGAACTTGATGTTCGTCAGCTCACGTCCACACTGGGTGTTCTTGCCGCTGTCCGTGCCGCGTAGCGACACCGCCACGCCCTTGGACAGGTCCGGCGCCGGACTGGCCGAACTGATGTCGTAATATCCGCCGCCGCGACCCTTCACGACCAGGCAGTCGGTCTTTTCGACGGGCCGCACGCAGCCCGACGCCGTGACAGGTGTTCCTTCGACGACAACTTGATTGGCTTGCGCGACTTTCGTCTTCGCGCCGCCATCGCTGCAACCAGCCAAACCAAACGCTAACAGACCGGCCGCCGCGGCGGCCCCTACGAACCAAACCCGCATACGTTCCTCCGTATCGTTGGCTCCGCGAACGAAGCAAAAGGAAGTCTGCGCCTCGTTTGGAAGAGCGGCAATCACATTTTTGACGTTTTCGAAAAACCGGTTCGCCTGTTTTGGCGGATTGGGAAAAAGATTGTCCTTAATTGAGGAGCTTGCGCACGTAGCGGGAGAATTGTCGGCGATGCGACGCAATCTCATACCGTTCAAGATAAGCGGTTTCATCGACTGAACGATTGTTCACGGACCACAGTGAGTCTCCTGAGGGGCGACTCAATATTGCGGCTTATCTTCAGAGGATCGTTCGCCGGCTCGATGCGGTGTCGAAGGCTCAGTTTTTCCAAACTCCGCTTTAGACAACCCGCGTTGACATGGAGACGGCCATGCACAAATGAGACAGGCGTCGCCCTTAGGGCCATGGCGGCGCCCGCCTCTCCCGCGCCGAGCGCGTATAGGATTCAAAGAGTTCAGATGACGGCCACCGCGACCGTTTCCGCGCCCACTGGCGCCGCCCCCGTGAAGGACGCTCCGTTCCACGTCGAGAAGGTGCTGTGGGTCAAACACTGGACGGACCGTCTGTTCAGCTTCGCCATCACCCGCCCGGCCTCGATGCGCTTCCGCTCGGGCGAGTTCGTGATGATCGGCCTGCCGCCGCGTGAAGAGCTGGGCGAGAAGAAGCCGATCCTGCGCGCCTATTCAGTGGCCTCGCCGCACTTCGCCGAGGAGCTGGAGTTCTTCTCGATCAAGGTGCCCGACGGTCCGCTGACCTCGCGCCTGCAGCAGATCAAGGAAGGCGACGAGATCCTGCTGGGCAAGAAGCCGACCGGCACCCTGGTGCTGGACGCGGTCCGCCCGGGCAAGCGCCTCTTCCTGTTCGGCACCGGTACGGGCCTGGCGCCCTGGTTGTCGGTGGCCCGCGACCCCGACGCCTATAGCCGCTTCGAGCGCGTGATCGTCGCCCACGGGGTGCGCGAAGTGCAGGAACTGGCCTATCGCGACCTGTTCACCAGCGAGATCCAGGAGGATCCGCTGGTCGGCGACGAGGCCAAGGCTCAGCTGACCTATTATCCGACCGTGACCCGCGAGCCGTTCGAGCGCCAGGGCCGCTTCACCGACCTGATCAACTCCGGCCAGATCTTCCGCGACCTGGGCCTGGAGCAGACGAAGTTCGACCCCGAGCACGACCGCGCCATGCTGTGCGGCTCGATGGCCATGATCAAGGACACCGCGGCGCTGCTCGAGGCCCACGGCTTGAAGGAAGGCTCCAACGCCGATCCGGGCGACTTCGTGATCGAGCGCGCGTTCGTGGGATAATCCTCCTACCCGCCAATATTGTCGTCATCCCGGATAGCCTCTGCGAGGCTTCCGGGATGACGATGTGTTTGATGCGCTGATGCTCTGACGGCGAGCGCTGGATCGAGTACGCTTCGCCCCATGACCGCCTCCGCGCCGCGCCCGCTCAAGAACCTCACCGTCGAGGAGGCCCGCGCTCGGATCCTGGACGGCGCGACCCGCCTGGGCGTCGAGCAGGTCCCGCTCGCCGACAGCCTGGGTCGCGTGCTCGCCGAGCCGGTCATCGCCTCGCGTCATCAGCCGCCGTTCGACGCCTCGGCCATGGATGGCTGGGCGATCCGCCGGGCCGACTACGCGCCCGGCAAGGCCTTCGCCGTCGCCGGTGAGAGTGCCGCGGGCAAGGCGTACGCCTCGGACGTGAAGGCCGGGCAGGCTGTCCGCATCTTCACCGGGGCCCCGATCCCCGCCGGGGCCGACCTCGTCGTCATCCAGGAAGACGCCGTCCGCGACGGCGACACCGTCCGCTTCGAGGCCGGCGACAATCCCAAGTCCAACATCCGCGCCGCCGGCGGCGACTTCCGGTCCGGCGACGTCCTGCTGAGCCCCGGCGTCGTCATCGATCCCTGGCGGCTGTCGCTGGTCGCCTCGGCGGGCCTGGCGCAAGTCCCGGTCGCGCGCCGGCCCCGGGTGGCGATCCTGGCCACCGGCGACGAACTGGTCCCGCCGGGCGCCCGCCCGCGCCCGGACCAGATCTTCGAGAGCGGCTCGTTCAGCCTGGTCGCCCTGATCGACAGTTGGGGCGGCGAGGCCTTCCGCCTGACCGCCCAGGCCGATGACGCGGCCGCCATCGCGGCCGCTGTGGCCCCTGTCGAAGCCGACCTGGTCGTCACCATCGGCGGCGCCTCGGTCGGCGACCACGACCTGGTCAAGCCGGCCCTCAAGGCCCTGGGCCTCACGCTTTCCGTCGAGACCGTGGCCGTGCGCCCCGGCAAGCCGACCTGGTCCGGGCGCCTATCGGATGGGCGCCGCGTGCTCGGCCTGCCTGGCAACCCTGCTTCGGCTCTGGTCTGCGCCGAGCTGTTCCTGCGGCCCCTGTTGGCGGCCTTGACCGGGGCCGACGCCGAGCTCCGCCTGGTCGCCGCGCGCCTCGCCCAGCCCTTGCCCGCCACCGGGCCGCGCGAGCACTGGATGCGCGCGGCTCTGGACGTTGACGGCGAGGGGCGGATGGTCGCCACGGCCTTTCCGGACCAGGACTCGTCGCTGGTCGGGGTCTTCTCGCGCGCCGACGCCTTGCTGCGTCGGTTGTCCGACGCACCGGCCGCCTCGGCGAACGACGTCGTCGAAGTTCTGCCACTTCGACGCGGTTGAAACCGCGACGGCGACGAATTCACGTGCTAAGCCCGATCGACTCCGCCCGGGGTTCGCCCCGGACTTAAGGCTCAAGAGGTCCGTTTCATGGGGCATGCAGGCAAGATCGCGACGCACGTCCTCTTGGCTTTCCTGGCCCTGCTCGTAGGCCGCTACCTCGTCATCGACATGCCGTTCACGCCCGATACCCTGCTGCAGGCGGGCTATTACGCGCTGGGCGCCTTGATCGTCGAACTGCTGTTCCGGGTCGAGCGCGCGCCGTGGCGGTTCGTTTCGGCCAGCGACCATCTGCGCCTGTTCCGCTCGGCGGTGCTGACGGCGGCGACCTTCATGATCATCACCCGGTTCGTGCATCCGGGCATCGACGGCGGCCTGCGCACCGTCGCCGGCGCCGCCCTGATCCAGGGCACCTTCCTGTCGGCCCTGCGCGTCGTCCGCCGCAGCCTGCATGAGCGCCAGCTGCTCGACTCGGTCCTGCGCCTGGGCCCCGCCTCGATGCACCCGGCCCTGCCGCGCCTGCTGATCATCGGTTCGGCCAACGAGGCCGAGGCCTTCCTGCGCGCCCCGGCCGGCCTGGGCGAGCGCTACGCCCCGATCGGCGTCGTCTCGCCGCTGGACCGCGAGACCGGCGACGAGCTGCGCGGCGTCTGCGTGCTGGGCGCCATCGCCGACTTCGACCGCGTGCTGGCCCGCCTGCGCGACAGCGGCCTGCCGCCGTCGGCCATCCTGTTCCTGACCGACAGCGCCATGAGCACCTTCGGCGCCGAGCGCCTGGGCCGGCTGAAGACCGAGGGCGTTCGCCTGCTGCGCCGCCACGGCGTGGTCGAGATGGGCGCCTCGGCGGCCGATTCGGCCCCGGTGCTGCGTGAAATCAGCCTGGAAGAGCTGCTGAGCCGTCCGCCCGTGCGCCTGGACCCGGAGCCCGTCCGCGCCCTGGTGTCGGGCCGTCGCGTGCTGGTCACCGGCGCCGGCGGCAGCATCGGCTCGGAGCTGTGCCGCCAGATCGCCGCCAGCGGCTGCGCCCACCTGACCATGGTCGACACCTCGGAATACAACCTGTTCCACATCGACCGCGAGGTCGCCCAGACCTGGCCTGGCCTTCTGCGCCAGGAGGTGCTGTGCGACGTGCGCGACACCGCCCGGGTCATGCGGGTGTTCGCCGAGCAGCAGCCGGACATCGTCTTCCACGCCGCCGCGCTGAAGCACGTGACCCTGGTCGAGAACCATCCGTGCGAGGGCGTGCGGACCAATGTGCTGGGCACCCGCAACGTCGCCCTGGCCGCCAAGGCCTGCGGCGCGGCGCACCTGGCCCTGATCTCCACCGACAAGGCCGTGGCCCCGACCAGCGTGATGGGCGCGGCCAAGCGCGTGGCCGAGGCCGTGGCTCGCCAGTACGGCGGCGGCGGCGACATGCAGGTCAGCATCGTGCGCTTCGGCAATGTTCTGGGCTCGGCCGGCTCGGTCGTGCCGATCTTCCAGAGCCAGATCGCCCGCGGCGGTCCGCTCACCCTGACCCACGCCGACGTCGAACGCTATTTCATGACCATCCCCGAGGCCGTGCAGCTGGTTCTGCGCGCGGTGGCCCTGTCGCGGATCGCCTCGGAGCCCGAGGCCGGCGTGCTGACGCTGGAGATGGGCGAGCCGGTCAAGATCATCGATCTGGCCACGCGGATGATCGAGCTGCAGGGCCTGGCGCCCGGCCGCGATATCGAGATCCAGATCACCGGCCTGCGTCCCGGCGAGAAGCTGACCGAGACCCTGGTCGACGCCAACGAGGTCGCCCGGCCCAAGGCTCCCGGCATCATGGAAGCCGTCCGCCTGGCCCCCGCGCCGAAGATCCCTGACGCGCGGCTGGACGCCCTCAACGCCCTGGCCGAGGCCGGCGACGAAGCCGAGGTTCGCGCCCAGCTGTTCGAACTGGTCGAGGACCTCCGCCAGGTCGGCCCGTCGAAGGTCGTGAAGATCCGGGCGTCGTAGGGGCTCCCCGCCCTTTGACTCCCTAGTCCCCAACTGCTACACGCCGCGCCTCGCTCCCGGACCTCGTCCTGGGGCGTGCTCGCCGTTATGGCGGGTTCAAATCCGTGGAAGGGCCGCCAAGCCCGCACCACGGCTCACCAGCGGGGGCTCCGGCCCCCACGAGAGGATACTATGGCTAAGAAGATCCTGGGCTACATCAAGCTCCAGGTGAAGGCTGGCTCGGCCACGCCTTCGCCCCCCATCGGCCCGGCTCTGGGTCAACGCGGCGTCAACATCATGGGCTTCTGTAAGGAGTTCAACGCGCGCACCGAGAACGTCGAAAAGGGCACGCCCCTGCCGACCGTGATCACTGTCTACCAAGACAAGTCGTTCACCTTCATCACCAAGACGCCTCCGGCGACGCACTACCTGAAGCTGGCCACCGGCCTGAAGTCGGGTGCGAAGCTGACCGGTCGCGAGACCGTCGGTGAAGTCACGCGCACGCAACTGCGCGAGATCGCCGAAAAGAAGATGAAGGACCTGAACGCCAACGACATCGAGGCCGCGGCCAAGATCATCGAAGGCTCCGCCAAGGCCATGGGCCTGAAGATCGTGGAGGCCTAATCACATGGCTAAGCAACCCAAGCGCATTCAGGCCTGGACCGGCGACCGTGACGCCACCCACGCCCTCGCCGACGCCATCGCTCTGGTCAAGGCCAACGCCAAGGCCAAGTTCGACGAGTCGATCGAAATCTCGGTCAACCTGGGCGTCGACCCGCGTCACGCCGACCAACAGGTCCGTGGCGTCGTGAACCTGCCCTCGGGCACCGGCCGTGACGTCCGCGTCGCCGTCTTCGCCAAGGACGCCAAGGCGGCCGAAGCGACCGCGGCGGGCGCCGAGCACGTCGGCGCCGAAGACCTGTACGAAAAGATCGCCGGTGGCTTCATGGACTTCGATCGCGTCATCGCGTCGCCGGACATGATGGCTCTGGTCGGTCGCCTCGGTAAGGTGCTGGGCCCGCGCGGCCTGATGCCGAACCCGAAGGTCGGCACCGTGACGCCGAACGTCGGTCAAGCCGTCAAGGACGCCAAGGGCGGCGCCGTCGAGTTCCGCGTCGAGAAGGCTGGTATCGTCCACGCCGGCATCGGCAAGGCCTCGTTCACCGACGAAGCTCTGCTGATCAACGTCAAGGCGCTGGTCGAAGCTCTGAACCGCTCGAAGCCGTCGGGCGCCAAGGGCATCTACATCAAGCGTATCGGCCTGTCCTCGACCATGGGTCCGGGCTTCAAGGTCGACACCGCCTCGGTCGGCTAATCGCCTTTCGAGACTGAAGTTGCGGACGGGCGCTGGAGCGATCCAGCGCCCGTTTTGCATTTGGGCGGCGGTTTGCGGCGCGGCTAGACGATGCTATCTTTTGTCTAGACGGAGGTTCCATGCCCTTCCATGTTCGTGATCCCGAAACCGACGCGATGGTGCGCTCCTATGCCGAGGAGAAGCGTGTCGGCATCACCGACGCCATCAAGTTGGCTGTGACCAAGGCGCGGGCGGCCGACGAGGCGGCCCTGGCCGAGAGGCGCGCCGCGCTCAAGGCGATCCGTGACGAGCTGAACAGCTATCCCAGGACCGGCGAGGTCGCGGACAAGGCGTTCTTCGACGAAATCAACGGCGACTGATGTTTGTCGATGCTTCGGCGTGGGTCGCCATTCTGGCCAATGAACCTGAGGCCCTGATCCTTGAGGAGCGGGTGCTTGAGGCTGGTGTCGTGCTGGTCTCGCCGATCGCTGTCTGGGAAACCGTTCGAGCTGTCGCCAAGACTATTCATATCGAGCCGGGCAGGGCGGCGGAGCTGACGCGAGCCTATATGACCAAGGTTCGCGCTCGCACGGTCTCGATCGGTCTGTCGGAAGAGACGCTTGCCCTCGAAGCCCACGCCCGCTTCGGCAAGGGCGCCCATCCGGCCAAGCTCAACATGGGCGATTGCTTCGCCTATGCGTGCGCCAAGGTTCACGGCGTGCCGTTGCTCTACAAGGGCGAGGACTTCGCCATGACCGATATCGAGGCGGCCTGACGTGACCGAAGAGATCTTCGACGTCGCCGTGATCGGTGGCGGGCCGGCCGGGTTGATGGCGGCTGAGACGGTGGCGAAAGCCGGCAAGTCGGTCGCCGTGTTCGAGAAGATGCCGACCTTCGGGCGCAAGTTCCTGATGGCCGGGCGCGGCGGGCTCAATCTCACTCACTCCGAGGACTTCGAGCGGTTCGGGGGTCGCTATGGCGCGCGGTCGGACACCCTGCGGCCGATGCTGGAGGCTTTCGCGCCGAAGGACCTGGTGGCCTGGGCCGAGGAACTGGGTCAGCCGACCTTCATCGGCGCCAGCGGCCGGGTGTTCCCCAAGGCGATGAAGGCCTCGCCGCTGCTGCGGGCCTGGCTGGCGCGGCTGGAGGAGCTGGGCGTTCAGCTGCGCACTCGCGCCGAGTGGACGGGCTGGACCCCTGACGGCGGCCTGCTGATCAATGGCGAGGTCGTGCGGGCCCGGGCGGTGATCCTGGCCCTGGGCGGGGCCAGCTGGGCCAAGCTGGGCTCGGACGCGGCCTGGGTTCCGGCGCTGGAAGGGGCGGGGGCGAGCGTCGCGCCCTTCCGCGCGGCCAACTGCGGCTTCGACGTCGCCTGGAGCCCGGTGTTCCGCGAGCGCTTCGCCGGCGAGCCCTTGAAGAACATCGCCCTGCGCCATGGCGGCAAGACCGCGCGCGGCGACGCCGTGGTCGCGGGCTACGGCCTGGAAGGTGGGGTGGTCTACGCCCTGTCGGCCGCCCTGCGCGACGCGGTCGAGGCCGAGGGCAAGGCGGCGCCGACGATCGACCTGCGCCCCGACATCCCGGCCGAAACCTTGGAGCGGCGCCTGCGCGCCCCGCGCGGCGGCCAGAGCCTGGCCAACTTCCTGCGCAAGGCGGTCAAGCTGTCGCCGGTCGAGGTCAACCTGCTGCGCGAGGCCCATGGCCTGGAGCTGCCAGCCGAACCGGCGGCCCTGGCGGCGGCGATCAAGGCCGCGCCGATTGTCCTGACGGGCGTCCAGCCGCTGGAGCGGGCGATCTCGGCGGCCGGCGGGGTGCGGTTCGAGAGCCTGGACGGCCTGGCGCTGCGCGGCCGGCCTGACGTGATCCTGGCCGGCGAGATGCTGGATTGGGAAGCCCCGACCGGCGGCTACCTGCTGCAGGCCTGTTTCGCGACCGGCGTGGCGGCGGGTAGGGCGGCGTTGGCGCGCCTGGGCTAGGTCGGGCCGAGCAGGCCTTGCTGGCTGAACTTGACCGAACATCGTTCCGCGAGCACTCTCCCGCTCCACTCCGGGGGGAGCTCTCATGACGACAATTGATCAGACGCCCGCCATCGACGGCGCGCGGCTCGATGTGCTGACCGGCGAGCGCAAGGTTTTCATCGACCGCTGGATCTACGTGTTCATGGCCGCCAGTTTCGTGGTCATCGTGCTGCTAGGGTTCATCCCGGACTCGCTGGTCAAGGTCGCCGCGGTCGAGGCCGGGCAGCGCCCGCCGTTCCCGCTGGTGCTGCACCTGCACGCCCTGCTGATGGGGGCCTACCTGTTGTTGCTGCTCACCCAGACCTCGCTGGTGGCGACCGGCCGGGTCGCGGGGCATCGCTTGCTCGGCTTGGCGGGCGCCGTGCTCGCGGTGGCGCTGGTGGTCGTCGGGTTCGTCCTTATTCCCACCATCTATCATCAGGTGTTCGCCGGCTTGCAGGTCGTGCCGCCGCAGGCCAGGCCCCAGGTGCTTGAGCTGTTGAGGTTCCTCGAGAACATCATGCTGGTTCAGGGACGCATTGGGATCGTCTTCGCGATCCTGGTGTTCCTGGGCGTCAGGGCGCGCGCGACGGATCCCGGCTTCCATAAGCGGATGATGATCCTGTCGATCGTGGGCGCTCTTCCCGCCGCTTTCGACCGGATGACCTGGCTGCCGACCACGATGCCGGCCAGCCCGGTCTCGCCGGACCTCTACGTCCTGCTGGCGATCGCCCCCATGTTCCTGTGGGACGTGGTCCGCAACCGTCGCGTCCATCGCGCCTACTGGGTCTGGCTGGCGGTCGTGACCCCGTTCACCATCGCCGTGCATATGCTCTGGGACACGCCGTACTGGCACGCCACCGCCAAGCACCTGATGGGTGTCTGACGGACGGGTCTACTTGATCGCCGCCCGGATCTTCGCGGCTATCGCCTCCAGGTCCTTCGGATCCGCCACCGCGTTCTCGGCCAGATAGACCGGCTTGCCGGCGATGCGCGGGATCACGTGGACGTGCAGGTGCGGCACGCTCTGGCCGACGCCGTTGTTCTGCAGGATCAGGAAGCCTTCCAGCCCGAGGGCCTCGACCTGCGCCTGGCCGACCTTCTGGGCGACGGCCATCACCCTGGCGATGTCCTTGGGGTCCATCTCCAGGAGGTTGCGGGCCTGGGAGGTCTTGGAGATCACCAGCACGTGGCCCGGCTCCAGCGGTGCGCGGTCCATGAAGGCCAGGACCTGGGCGTCCTCATAGACCTTGTAGCTGGGCAGCTCGCCTCGGATGATCCGGGCGAAGACGTTGCCCGGGTCATAGGCGCCCTTCAGCGGCGGGAAGGGGGCGGTCGCCGCGCTAAGGGGCTCGAAGCGGGCCAGCCAGCGGATCACCTCGCTCTCCAGCGCGATGCGCGCGTCCGAGAAGCTGTGGTCGGTGGCCATATAGGTCTCGGTCAGGGCCTGGGCCCCGGCGGCGCGCGCGGCGGCGGCCAGCTTGCGTGTGCCCGGCGCACCGGCGAACTCGGCGCCGATCATCAGCAGCGGCCGGTTCGAGATCCGGGCGGAGAGCTTCTCGAGATCCAGCTTGTCGGCGTCGCGTTCGATCTCGGCGACCAGGGCCTCGGGCGTCGTGGCCAGGGGCGCGGTGTCGGGGCGCATGCCCTCGATCGCGGCCTTGCGGACCGCATCGCTGGTGATCCCGGCCTTCTCCTTGCCGATGTCCCAGGAGTCGATCAGCACGGCCCCGGCCACGTGCGGCTCGGCGGCGACGGCGTCCGCGGCCATGAAGCCGCCCATGCTATGGCCGGCCACGACGATGCGGCTGGTGTCGACGTGGTATTTGGCGGCGTTGGCCGGATCCATCAGGAAGGCCACGGCCGCCTCGCCGTCGGCGCGGGCGTTCGCGAAGCTGAACTGGCCCTGGCTGCCCCACGAACCGCGATAGTTGATGCGCATGGCGTTCCAGCCGGCCCGGCGCACGGCCTGCAGCAGGTCGATATTGGTCTCGTTGCCGGGGAAGCCGTGCAGGAACAGCAGGGTCGGATGCGGCCCGGCGCCCGAGGCCAGGTACATCAGGGCGTTGACGTTGGCGCCGGCGATCTCGACCTGGAAGGCGGCCATGTCGGCGGGGCGGTCCTTGTTGCGGGACGGGTCGGCGACCACGGCCCGGGGCGTCGGCGGGGCCTTCAGCTCGGCCAGGGCGGGGGCGCCGGCCAGGGCGCCCAAAAGCAGGGCGGCCAAAAACAGGGGGCGAGCCCCGGCGACAAGCTTGCGAGTCATGGACGCCCCTCGTTCCGATCGCCGCCGATAGTCCAGAAAGCGGCGGCCAGGGAAAGGGGGAAGGCGAGGGTTCCGACGCTTGATTGCTGCCAATCGGCGGACCGGACGTTGCTAGCCCTGTCCGATCAAACACAAAGGGACGCCGCCATGGCTTCGATCCACAAGGACATCCTGATCGACGCCGCGCCCGACGCGGTCTGGGACGCGGTGCGCGACATCGGCAAGATCCACGAGCGCCTGTGCCCGGGCTTCGTGGTGGACACGAAGTTGGTTGAGGGTGACGAACCGCTGGCTCGCATCGTCACCTTCGGCAACGGCATGGTGGTCAAGGAAGTGATCATCGACAGCGACGATGCGCGCCGCCGCCTGGTCTGGACGGTCCAGAGCGAGCGGCTGGCGCACCACAATGGGGTGATGCAGATCGAGGACGCGGGCGAGGGCCGCTCTCGCGCCGTCTGGATCGCCGATGTCCTGCCTCATGCCGCCGCCGAGACGATGGGGGCGATGATGGGGATGGGTCTGGCGGCGATGAAGAAGAAGTTGGAGGCGTAGGGACGGATGTTGGTTGGGGTGGTTGATATCCTAGCTCAAACCGTCTATACGCCGCGCCTTCTCCGATGGACTCCGGTCCGACGGGGATCCTGTTTGAGAACTACGGGGCGTGGGGTCACCAACGCCGTAAGCGAGGAAGAGCCCTTCCTCACCGTCGGGAGACAGGGATAGAGACGCCGACGCTCTCCTGCCCAAGGACTTCTGTCCGGGACAGATACGCGGCCGACTTTCCTTGAAACAGGCAAATGCGACTCGCACGCGGGAGCAATTCCGCATGGGACCGCATCTGGCTGCCGGAATGGTCCGGCCGCTGTAATTGAGTAGGAGACCGCAATGGACCGCGCTCAAAAGCAGGAGTCGATTGAATCGCTGAAAAGCGTGTTCACCGACGCCGGCGCTGTCGTCGTGACCCACTATATGGGTCTGACCGTTGCGGAAATGACCGACCTTCGTCTTCGCCTCCGCAAGGAAGGCGCCGCGATCAAGGTTGTGAAGAACACCCTGGCCCTCAAGGCTCTGGACGGCAAACTTGGTGATACGGGCTCCGCCCTGTTCACCGGTCCTGTCGCCATCGCCTACGGCCCGGACGCCGTCTCGGCCGCGAAGATCGCGGTGCAGTACGCCAAAGAAAACGACAAGCTCAAGATTGTCGGTGGCGTTCTGGACCAGACCAACGTGCTCGACGAAGCCGGCGTGCGTGCTCTGGCGACCCTTCCGTCGCTGGACGAACTGCGTGGCAAGCTTATCGGCCTCATCCAGGCTCCGGCGACCAAGATCGCTGGCGTCCTGCAGGCCCCGGCTGCCCAGCTGGCTCGCGTTTTCAACGCCTACGCGACCAAAGACGCCGCGTAACGGTCATCCCCGCATATCTATCCCAATCTCTCTAAGGAACTGACACATGTCGAAGCTCGAAAAGCTGGTCGAAGAACTGTCCACCCTGTCGGTGCTGGAAGCCGCTGAACTCTCGAAGCTGCTGGAAGAAAAGTGGGGCGTCTCGGCCGCCGCTCCGGTCGCCGTCGCCGCCGCTGGTGGCGCCGCCGCTGCTCCGGCCGAAGCTGCCGAAGAGCAAACCGAATTCACCGTCGTCCTGACGGACGGTGGCGACAAGAAGATCAACGTGATCAAGGAAGTCCGCGGCGTCCGTCCGGACCTCGGTCTGAAGGAAGCCAAGGACCTGGTCGAAGGCGCTCCGCAGAACGTCGTCGAGAACGTCTCGAAGCAACAAGCCGAAGAAGTCGCTAAGAAGCTGACCGAAGCCGGCGCCAAGGTCCAAGTTAAGTAATCTGCTCCCAGCGTTCGCTGGGACAGGTTCCTTTGGAACTGGTGAGCGGGCCCGGAGGGAAACCTCCGGGCCCGTTTTGTTTTGCGCCACTCGCGCCCACCGGGCGAAGCGCGGCTAAATGCCGGTCAAGATTGTAACTGGCGCGGCTCTGTAGCAGTTTCGTCCTGGGCGATGGCCAAGGTCCGATCCCGAACCGGGAGCGGCGGGTCCAGGGGATGCGACGATGGGGGCGATCTGGGACTGGCTGATCAACCCGTCCGGGTTGACGCCGCACGGCTTTTGCCTGAGCTGGGCGCCCGGGCTGGTGGCCACGCACGTGATCGCCGACGCGCTGATCGGCCTGTCCTATTTCTCGATCCCCCTGGCCATCGCCGCCTTCGTGCGCCAGCGGCCCGACATCCGCTACGGCTGGGTGGCCTATCTGTTCGTGGCCTTCATCCTGGCCTGCGGCACCACCCACCTGTGGGCCATCCTGACCCTGTGGTTCCCCGCCTATGGCGTCGAGGGCGTCATCAAGGCGATCACGGCGGCGCTGTCGATCGCCACGGCCGCGCTGTTGTGGCCCCTGATCCCGAAGATCGTCGCCCTGCCGTCGGCGGCCCAGTTGGAGCAGGTCAACGCCACCCTGGCCCAGCGGGTCGCCGAGCGGACCGCCGAGCTGGAGGCCGTCAACGGCCAGCTGACCGAGGCCCTGGCTGATCGGACCCGGGCGCTGACCCAGCGCGACCTTCTCCTGCGCGAGGTCTATCACCGGGTGAAGAACAACCTGCAGATCATCGACGGCATGTTGGCCATGCAGAGCCGTCGGCTGGACGATGAGAGCGCCCGCTCGGCCTTGGCGACCATGCGGGGGCGGGTCTACGCCCTGGGCCTGGTCCATCATCAACTGATGGAGTCGACCGACCTCGAGACTTTCGACATCGCGCCGTTCCTGCGGGAACTGGCGGACAATATCGTCCAAGGCGGTTCGGCCGAGCATGTGGAGCTGTCGGTCGAGGCCGCCCCGCTGACGGTGGGACTGGACTTCGCCATTCCCCTGGGCCTGATCGTCACCGAGCTGGTGACCAACTCGCTCAAGCACGCCTTTCCCGAGGGCAAGGGGCGCATCGAGGTCTCGCTGGCGCGGCTGGACGACGGCCGGATCGAGCTGGCGGTGTCCGATAACGGCAAGGGCTATGCGCCGGGCGAGACCAAGACAAACTCCCTCGGCGGCACGATCATTGACGGCTTGGTGAAGCAATTGGACGGTACAATGGAGGTGCGACACGACAAGGGCGTGCGCACCGAAGTCACGATCCCGGGGATCCCGCCCGCATGAACCACCTTTCCAACAGCGTGCTGGTCGTGGACGACGAGTTCCTGATTGCTCAGGGACTTTGCATGCAGGTTGAGGAAATGGGCCTTCCCGTCTGCGGCTCGGCGGCGACGGCGGACGAGGCCGTGGTCCTGACCCAGCGGCACCGCCCGGCCGTGGTGCTGATGGACATGCGGCTACGCGGTGAGGGCGACGGGGTCGACGCGGCCCTGGCGATCCACGCGACCGTGGGGTCGAAGGTGATCTTCCTGACCGGCTCGCGCGAGCAGGAGACCATCGACCGCATGCACCTGAGCCATCCGGCGGCGATCCTGTTCAAGCCGGTCTCCGAGCGCGCCCTGCGTTCGGCCATCCACGCCGCCATGGCGTCCTGAAGAGTTCAACATGATCCACCGTCGTCACCTGATCGCGGGCGGCCTGACCCTGGCCGCCGGACCCGCCTTCGCCGCCAAAGGAGCGGGCGGGATCGCCATCCCGCCCTCGGTCGCGGACAGCGAACTGCGCGGCCTGTCACCGACCGGGAGCAAGACCTATTGGGCCTCGGGCTCCAAGGGCTGGCTGATCCGGGGCAAGGGCGAGCGACAGGAAGCGATTCGGATCGTCGGCGGCGAGACGCTAGACTTCCGGGGGCTGCACGCCTTCGACGATGACCACGTACTGGCCATGAGCGCCGGGCCGGGGCCGGCCTCGCAGCTGTGGCGCACGCGTGACGGCGGCAAGCGCTGGACACGGGTCACGACCAATACCGATCCGGACGGCTTCTGGGACTCGATCGCCTTCGTCGACAAGAAGCGCGGCTTCATCCTGGGCGATCCGACCCAGGGGCGGTTCACGGTGCTCTATACCGCCGACGGCGGCGAGACCTGGGCGCGGTTGCCGGCCGAGGGCGTGCCGCCGGCCGCGGCCAACGAGGGCGCCTTCGCCGCCAGCAACGGCTGTGTCGCCCTGGGCCCGCGCGGCCAGGTCGCCTTCTGCACAGGCGGGGCAGGCAAGGCGCGGGTCTATCTGTCACGCGGCGGGGGCGGGGTGTTCGTCGCGATGGATACGCCGATCCCGGCCGACGCCCCCTCCAAGGGCGCCTTCGCCGTGACCTTCGCCAAGGACGGGACGCTGTGGGTCTGCGGCGGCGACTACAAGACCCCCAAGGCCGAGGGCGTGAACCTGGCGCGGCTGGATCCCGGCCGGGTGACCTTCGAGGCGGTCGCCGCGCCGCCGGGCTATCTGTCGGGGGTCTCGGCGAAAGGCCGGACCGTGATGGCCACCGGCCTGGCCGGCACGATCGTCAGCCGCGACGGCGGTGCGTTCGAACGGGTGTCGGTCGCGCCGTTCAACAGCGCGCGCCTGACCTCGGAGGCCACGGCCGTGCTGTGCGGACCGAAGGGGACGATCGGGCTCTGGCGAGGGTAGAGCGTGGCAGCCGAAAGTGTGAGCGGTTTCGGCGCCCGCCACGCTCTAAATGTTTGAGATAGAGCCTGTTTATCCGTTTCTGATGTTCCATCAGAAACGGACAGGCTCCGCGGAACCCATCGCGGCGAACTCACGTTTGCCGGACATGCTCAAGATCGCCGGCGTCCTGCTTGTTCTCATGATCCTGTTCGGGATCCTCGGCTTCGTCGTCGACGTGGCCGGGGCGATCACCAAGGTCGCGTTCTTCGTCTGCCTGATCGCCTTTGGCGTCTCCCTGGCCATGAAGGCGATCCGCAAGACCTGATGGGAGCTTGAGCGGCCGATTTACGGCTCTTTACGAATCCCCCTTTTCTTCCTCGCCCTGTTCCCCTATATCCGCCCGTTCACGAAGATATTCGCGGAGCGCGTAGACGCGCGTCCGCACTTACGCCCCGAGGCGCGATCAGTCGCCCTCCGATCCGCGCGAAGGGGCGCCCGTCAGGCTTCCGGTCCCGGTCGCCCGTCAGGGGAATTCCAGCGTCCGACGTTCTCCGACGAGGAGAGCGGCGAGGGTGGACGCTACGGACATTCGAATTCACGCGCGGATTCCGTCCGCGCCGCAGGGAAACAACATGGCGCAATCCTTCACCGGCAAGAAGCGGATCCGGAAGTCGTTCGGCCGCATTCCCGAGGCTGTGCAGATGCCGAACCTCATCGAGGTTCAGCGCTCCTCCTACGAACAGTTCCTGCAGCGCGAGGTCCGTCCGGGCCAGCGCCGCGACGAGGGCGTGGAAGCGGTCTTCAAGTCGGTGTTCCCGATCAAGGACTTCAATGAACGCGCGGTGCTCGAATACGTCTCGTACGAATTCGAAGAGCCCAAGTACGACGTTGAAGAGTGCATCCAGCGCGACATGACCTTCGCGGCGCCGCTGAAGGTCAAGCTGCGCCTGATCGTGTTCGAAACGGAAGAAGAAACCGGCGCCCGCTCGGTCAAGGACATCAAGGAGCAGGACGTCTACATGGGCGATATCCCGCTCATGACGGACAAGGGCACCTTCATCGTCAACGGCACCGAGCGCGTCATCGTCTCGCAGATGCACCGTTCGCCGGGCGTGTTCTTCGATCACGACAAGGGCAAGACGCACGCCTCGGGCAAGCTGCTGTTCGCCGCCCGCGTGATCCCGTACCGCGGCTCGTGGCTGGACTTCGAATTCGACGCCAAGGACATCGTCTACGTCCGCATCGACCGTCGCCGTAAGCTGCCGGCCACGACCTTCCTCTATGCCCTGGGCATGGACGGCGAAGAGATCCTGACCACGTTCTACGACGTCGTCCCGTTCGAGAAGCGCGAAGGCGGCTGGGCCACCCCGTACAAGCCCGAGCGCTGGCGCGGCGTGAAGCCGGAGTTCCCGCTGGTCGACGCCGACACCGGCGAAGAGATCGCTCCGGCCGGCACCAAGATCACCGCGCGCCAGGCCAAGAAGTTCGCCGACGCGGGTCTGAAGACCCTGCTGCTGGCGCCGGAAGCCCTGACCGGCCGCTACCTGGCCCGTGACGCCGTCAACTTCCAGACCGGCGAGATCTATTCGGAAGCCGGCGACGAGCTGGACGTTCCGGCGATCCAGGCCCTGGCCGACCAAGGCTTCAGCACCATCGACGTGCTGGACATCGACCACGTCACGGTCGGCGCCTACATGCGCAACACCCTGCGCGTGGACAAGAACGCCGTCCGCGAGGACGCGCTGTTCGACATCTATCGCGTCATGCGTCCGGGCGAGCCGCCGACTGTCGAAGCCGCCGAAGCGATGTTCAAGTCGCTGTTCTTCGACGCCGAGCGCTACGACCTGTCGTCGGTGGGCCGCGTGAAGATGAACATGCGTCTGGAGCAGGACGTGTCGGACGAAGTCCGCATCCTGCGCAAGGACGACGTCCTGGCCGTGCTGAAGGTCCTGGTGGGCCTGCGCGACGGTCGCGGCGAAATCGACGACATCGACAACCTGGGCAACCGTCGCGTCCGCTCGGTGGGCGAGCTGCTGGAAAACCAGTACCGCGTCGGCCTGCTGCGCATGGAACGCGCGATCAAGGAACGCATGAGCTCGGTCGATATCGACACGGTCATGCCGCACGACCTGATCAACGCCAAGCCGGCCGCCGCCGCCGTCCGTGAATTCTTCGGCTCCTCGCAGCTGTCGCAGTTCATGGACCAGACGAACCCGCTGTCGGAAATCACCCACAAGCGTCGTCTCTCGGCCCTCGGTCCGGGCGGTCTGACCCGCGAGCGCGCCGGCTTCGAAGTCCGCGACGTTCACCCGACCCACTACGGCCGCATCTGCCCGATTGAAACGCCGGAAGGCCCGAACATCGGTCTGATCAACTCGCTGGCGACCCACGCCCGCGTGAACAAGTACGGCTTCATCGAGAGCCCCTACCGTCGCGTGAAGGACGGTAAGCCGATGGACGAGGTCGTCTACATGTCGGCCATGGAGGAATCCAAGCACGTCATCGCCCAGTCGAACATCAAGGTGGTCGACGGCGAGATCCTGGAAGACCTGGTCCCGGGCCGCATCAACGGCGAACCGACCCTCCTGCAAAAGGAGATGGTGGACCTGATGGACGTGTCGCCGCGCCAAGTCGTGTCGGTCGCCGCCGCCCTGATCCCGTTCCTCGAAAACGATGACGCCAACCGCGCCCTCATGGGCTCGAACATGCAACGTCAGGCCGTGCCGCTGGTGCAGTCGGACGCCCCGCTGGTCGGCACCGGCATGGAAGCCGTCGTCGCCCGTGACTCGGGCGCCGTCGTCATCGCCAAGCGCACCGGCGTGGTCGAGCAGATCGACGGTACGCGTATCGTCATCCGCGCCACCGAAGAAACCGACGCGGCCCGCTCGGGCGTCGACATCTACCGGATGTCGAAGTTCCAGCGCTCGAACCAGTCGACCTGCATCAATCAGCGCCCGCTGGTGAAGGTGGGCGACCGGATCGTCGCCGGCGACATCATCGCCGACGGTCCGTCGACCGAGCTGGGCGAACTGGCCCTGGGCCGCAACGCGCTCGTCGCGTTCATGCCCTGGAATGGCTACAACTTCGAAGACTCGATCCTGATCTCCGAACGCATCGTCCGCGACGACGTCTTCACCTCGATCCACATCGAGGAATTCGAAGTCATGGCCCGCGACACGAAGCTCGGCCCGGAAGAAATCACCCGCGACATCCCGAACGTCGGCGAGGAAGCCCTGCGCAACCTCGACGAAGCCGGCATCGTGGCGATCGGCGCCGAAGTCCAGCCGGGCGACATCCTGGTCGGCAAGGTCACGCCGAAGGGCGAAAGCCCGATGACGCCGGAAGAAAAGCTCCTGCGCGCCATCTTCGGTGAAAAGGCCTCGGACGTCCGCGACACCAGCCTGCGCCTGCCCCCGGGCGTCGCCGGCACGATCGTCGACGTGCGCGTGTTCAACCGTCACGGCGTCGACAAGGACGAGCGCGCGCTCGCCATCGAACGCGCCGAAATCGACCGCCTGGGCAAGGACCGCGACGATGAGTTCGCGATCCTGAACCGCAACATCTCGGGCCGTCTGAAGGAACTGCTGATCGGCAAGGTCGCTCTGTCGGGTCCCAAGGGCCTGTCGCGCGGCGAGATCACAGTCGAGGGCCTGTCGCAGGTCGCCTCGGGCCTGTGGTGGCAGATCGCCCTGGAAGACGAAAAGGCGATGGGCGAACTCGAGTCGCTGCGCCGCCTGTTCGACGAGAACCGCAAGCGCCTCGACCGTCGTTTCGAAGACAAGGTCGACAAGCTGCAGCGCGGCGACGAACTGCCCCCGGGCGTCATGAAGATGGTCAAGGTGTTCGTGGCCGTGAAGCGCAAGCTTCAGCCGGGCGACAAGATGGCCGGCCGTCACGGCAACAAGGGCGTCATCTCGCGCATCCTGCCGATCGAGGACATGCCGTTCCTCGCCGACGGTACGCACGTCGACGTCGTTCTGAACCCGCTGGGCGTGCCCTCGCGCATGAACGTCGGTCAGATCTTCGAGACCCACCTCGGCTGGGCCTGCGCCAACCTCGGCAAGCAGATCACCAACCTGCTGGAAGACTGGCAGCACGGCGGTCAGAAGCAGGCCCTGGTCGATCGTCTGCGCGACATCTACGGCCCGGACGAAGAACTGCCGGAAACCGAAGAAGAGCTGGTCGAGCTGGCCAAGAACCTGGGCAAGGGCGTTCCGATCGCCACCCCGGTGTTCGACGGCGCGCGCATGAGCGATATCGAGGACCACCTCGAAATGGCCGGCGTCAACAAGTCGGGCCAGTCGATCCTGTACGACGGTCTGACCGGCGAGCAGTTCAAGCGTCCGGTCACGGTCGGCTACATCTACATGCTGAAGCTGCACCACCTGGTCGACGACAAGATCCACGCCCGTTCGATCGGCCCGTACTCGCTCGTCACGCAACAGCCGCTGGGTGGTAAGGCCCAGTTCGGCGGTCAGCGCTTCGGGGAAATGGAAGTGTGGGCTCTGGAAGCCTACGGCGCGGCCTACACCCTACAGGAAATGCTGACGGTGAAGTCCGACGACGTGGCCGGCCGGACCAAGGTCTACGAGTCGATCGTCCGCGGCGACGACACGTTCGAAGCCGGTATCCCGGAAAGCTTCAACGTGCTGGTCAAGGAAATGCGCTCGCTCGGCCTGAACGTCGAGCTGGAGAACAGCTGATCCGGATCTCCCTCCTCCGTCCGATGACGGGGGAGGGGCCTCCTTTCAGCCCTCTCCAACTTTGAATTTTCGCGGGTGATCCCGCAGAAGGAATCAAGATGAACCAGGAAGTCCTGAACATCTTCAATCCGGTCCAGGCCGCTCCGACCTTCGACCAGATCCGTATCTCGCTGGCCTCGCCGGAAAAGATCCGTTCGTGGTCGTTCGGCGAGATCAAGAAGCCCGAGACCATCAACTACCGCACGTTCAAGCCCGAGCGTGACGGCCTGTTCTGCGCCCGTATCTTTGGCCCGACCAAGGACTACGAATGCCTGTGCGGCAAGTACAAGCGCATGAAGTACAAGGGCATCATCTGCGAAAAGTGCGGTGTTGAAGTCACCCTGGCCCGCGTCCGTCGCGAGCGCATGGGTCACATCGAACTGGCCTCGCCGGTCGCCCACATCTGGTTCCTGAAGTCGCTGCCGTCGCGTATCGCCATGATGCTCGACATGCCGCTGAAGGACATCGAGCGCGTCCTGTACTTCGAATACTACATCGTCACCGAGCCGGGCCTGACCCCGCTGAAGCAGCACCAGCTGCTGTCGGAAGACGACTACATGCGCGCCCAGGAAGAGTACGGCGACGACAGCTTCACCGCCGAGATCGGCGCCGAGGCCGTCCAGAACCTGCTCAAGGCCATCGACCTCGAAAAAGAGGCCGAGCGTCTGCGCGAGGAACTGGCCGGCACCGTGTCGGACATGAAGCAGAAGAAGTATTCGAAGCGCCTGAAGATCCTGGAAGCCTTCCAGGAGTCGGGCAACCGTCCCGAGTGGATGGTGCTGACGGTCGTTCCGGTCATCCCGCCGGAACTGCGTCCGCTGGTGCCGCTGGACGGCGGCCGCTTCGCGACCTCGGACCTGAACGACCTGTATCGCCGGGTCATCAACCGTAACAACCGCCTGAAGCGCCTGATCGAGCTGCGCGCGCCCGACATCATCATCCGCAACGAAAAGCGGATGCTGCAGGAGTCGGTCGACGCCCTGTTCGACAACGGCCGTCGCGGTCGCGTCATCACGGGCGCCAACAAGCGTCCGCTGAAGTCGCTGGCCGACATGCTGAAGGGCAAGCAAGGCCGCTTCCGCCAGAACCTGCTGGGCAAGCGCGTCGACTATTCGGGCCGTTCGGTCATCGTGGTCGGTCCCGAGCTGAAGCTGCACGAGTGCGGCCTGCCCAAGAAGATGGCGCTCGAGCTGTTCAAGCCGTTCATCTACGCGCGCCTAGACGCCAAGGGCCTGTCGGGCACCGTCAAGCAGTCCAAGCGCATGGTCGAGCGCGAGCAGCCGCAGGTGTGGGACATCCTCGAAGAGGTGATCCGCGAGCACCCGGTGCTGCTGAACCGCGCGCCGACGCTTCACCGTCTGGGCATCCAGGCGTTCGAACCGAAGCTGATCGAGGGCAAGGCCATCCAGCTGCACCCGCTGGTCTGCGCCGCGTTCAACGCCGACTTCGACGGCGACCAGATGGCCGTGCACGTCCCCCTGAGCCTGGAAGCTCAGCTGGAAGCGCGCGTCCTGATGATGTCGACCAACAACATCCTGTCGCCCGCCAACGGTCGCCCGATCATCGTGCCGTCGCAGGACATCGTCCTGGGCCTGTACTACCTGTCGGTCGCCCGCGAGGGTGAGCCGGGCGAAGGCAAGATCTTCGCCGACCTGGGTGAAATCGAAGCCGCTATGGACGCTGGCGTCGTCTCGCTGCACGCCAAGATCAAGGCGCGCCACACCGAGATGACTCCGGAAGGCGTTCTGCTGCGCAAGGTGATCGACACCACGCCGGGCCGGATGAAGATCGCCGCCCTGCTGCCGCACCACCCGCAGATTGGCCACCGCCTGATCGAAAAGGCGCTGACCAAGAAGGAAATCGGCAATCTGATCGACATCGTCTACCGCCACTGCGGTCAGAAGGCGACGGTCATCTTCGCCGACAAGGTCATGGGCCTGGGCTTCAAGGAAGCCGCCAAGGCGGGCATCTCGTTCGGCAAGGACGACATCATCATCCCGAAGCGGAAGGAGGCGATCGTCGCCGAAACCCGCTCGCTGGCCGAAGAGTACGAGCAACAGTACGCCGACGGCCTGATCACCAAGGGTGAGAAGTACAACAAGGTCGTTGACGCCTGGGCCAAGGCTACCGACCGGGTCGCCGACGAGATGATGGCCGAGCTTCAGATGAAGCATAAGGACGAGAACGGCCGCGAGAAGGAAATCAACGCCATCTACATGATGGCCCACTCCGGCGCCCGTGGTTCGCAAGCCCAGATGAAGCAGCTGGGCGGCATGCGCGGCCTGATGGCCAAGCCCTCCGGCGAGATCATCGAGACCCCGATCGTCTCGAACTTCAAGGAAGGCCTGACCGTTCAGGAGTACTTCAACTCCACCCACGGCGCCCGTAAGGGTCTGGCCGACACCGCGCTGAAGACGGCCAACTCGGGTTACCTGACCCGTCGTCTGGTCGACGTCGCGCAGGACTGCATCATCGTCGAGGAAGACTGCGGCACCACGCGGGGCATCACCCTGCGCGCCGTCGTCGAAGGCGGCGACGTGCTGGTCTCGCTGGGCCTGCGCGTCCTGGGCCGCTTCACGGCCGAGGACGTCAAGGATCCGGGCACCGGCGAGCTGGTGGTTCCGGCCGACACCTATATCGACGAGAACATCGCCGACGCCATCGAGGCCGCGGTCGTTCAGTCGGTGAAGGTCCGCTCGGTCCTGACCTGCGAAGCCAAGGTCGGCGTCTGCGGCGCCTGCTATGGCCGCGACCTAGCCCGCGGTACGCCGGTGAACATCGGCGAAGCGGTCGGCGTCATCGCCGCCCAATCGATCGGTGAGCCCGGCACGCAGCTGACCATGCGTACGTTCCACATCGGCGGTACGGCCCAGGTGGCCGAGCAGTCGTTCTTCGAAGCCTCCAATGAGGGTACGGTCCGCGTGATCGGCCCGACCGTTATCGGCTCCGACGGCGCCCTGGTCATCATGAGCCGCAACACCTCGGTCAGCGTGCTGGTCGACGGCAAGGAGCGCGAAACCTACAAGCCGCCGTACGGCGCCCGCCTGCGGGTCAAGGACGGCGACCTGGTCAAGCGCGGCCAACGCCTCGGCGATTGGGACCCCTACACCACCCCGATCATCACCGAAGTGGCCGGCAAGATCCGCGCCGAGGACCTGGTGGATGGCCTGTCCATCCGCGAGGAAGTCGACGAAGCGACCGGTATCGCCCAGCGCGTCATCGCCGACTGGCGTACGTCGGCCCGCGGTTCGGACCTGCGTCCGGCCATGGGCGTGCTGTCGGAAGACGGCTCGTACAAGCGCCTGTCGAACGGCGGCGAGGCTCGTTACCTCCTGTCGGCCGGCGCCATTCTCTCCGTCGCCGACGGCGAGGAAGTGAAGCCGGGTGAAGTGATCGCGCGTATCCCGACCGAAGGCGCCAAGACCCGGGACATCACCGGTGGTCTGCCGCGCGTCGCCGAACTCTTCGAAGCCCGCCGTCCGAAGGACTGCGCAGTCATCGCGGAAATGGACGGTCGTGTCGAATTCGGCAAGGATTACAAGAACAAGCGCCGGATCAAGATTACGCCGGACGTCGACGCCGATGGCAACCAGGCCGAGGCGGTCGAGTTCCTGATCCCGAAGGGCAAGCACATCGCCGTTCACGACGGGGACTACATCTCCAAGGGCGAGTACATCATCGACGGCAACCCGGATCCGCACGACATCCTGCGCATCCTGGGCGTCGAGGCCCTGGCGAACTTCCTCGTCGACGAGATCCAGGAGGTCTATCGACTGCAGGGCGTGCCGATCAACGACAAGCACATCGAGACGATCGTTCGTCAGATGCTGCAGAAGGTCGAGATCCTCGAGCCCGGCGACACCGGCCTGATCAAGGGTGACCACCTCGACAAGCCGGAGTTCGAAAAGGAACAGGACAAGGCGGTCGCTCGCGGCGGTCGTCCGGCTGTGACCCAGCCGGTGCTGCTCGGCATCACCAAGGCCTCGCTGCAGACCAAGAGCTTCATCTCGGCCGCGTCGTTCCAGGAAACGACCCGCGTCCTGACCGAAGCCTCGGTGCACGGCAAGACCGACACCCTGGAAGGCCTGAAGGAAAACGTCATCGTGGGTCGTCTGATCCCCGCCGGTACGGGTTCCTACCTGCGCAGCCTGCAGCGCGTCGCCGCCAAGCGCGACGAGCAGCTGGCCCAGCAGCGCGAAGAAGCGATGGAGCCGCTGCCGGCCGAGATCGCGCTTTCGGACGCCGAATAGGGCTTATCGCCTGAGTGACTAACGGAAAGGCCCGGGAGCGATCCCGGGCCTTTTTGCTTTCCCAGGCCTTTTTGCTTTCAGTGTCGGACGAGCGGTTCAGCGCGGGTCGCGCAAATAGACCGTCTTGGTCGAGCGGCCTCGCATCAGCAGGCCCAGCACGATACCGAGTCCGGCCGCCACGCCCAGGGCTTGGGCGGGCTTCAGCTGCACCCAGGCCTCCAGGTCGCCATAGCGGTGCTGCAGACGCTCCGCGGTCTGGGCGGCGAGGTCCTTCACGCGCGCGCGTGTCTCGCCCACCGCTTCGGCCGCCACGTCCCGAAGACTGTCATAGGCTTCGTGGGCGGCGCCGCCGACCGCCTTGAGCGACGGCTCGATCTTCGCGCGGGCGCGCGAGGCTGTGCGAGGGAGGTCGTTGGTCGCGGCGGTCAGGCTGTCGGCGTAGTCGGTCATGGTCGAACCTCGTGGCGGGAAGGAAGCCGGCGCGGCGCGTCGACGTCTTTCAGAACCCGCCCCGTCCCGGACCGTTCCGGGGTCGCTTCGCCGTCGCTTGCCGACGCCGTTCGGGCCATGCCAACCTCACGGCGAAGTAAGGGGCCTCACCATGCAATTCGATCGTCGCAGCCTGCTCACCGGCGCGAGCGCCACCGTGGCCATCGGCCTGGCGGCCACAGCCGGCGCTCAGGTCCTGCCGCCCGCCGGCTACGCCACCCCCGCCGGAACCAGCCCGTTCGCCCCCGAGGTCTACCGCGCCCGCCGCGCCAGGCTGATGGAACAGCTGAAGACCGGTGTGGCGGTGATCTACGGCGCCAACGCCACGCCCAGCGAGGCGCCGGTGTCGCCGCCCTTTTATCAGAACGGCGACTTCGCCTGGCTGACCGGCATCGTCGACGAGCCCGGCGCCATCCTGGTCCTGGCCCCGACCGAGAGGACCGTGAAGGAGTGGCTGCTGCTGCCCTCGCGCGACACCGAGAGCGAGCGCTGGAACCAGGAGCGCGTGCCGCTGGGGGCGCTGATCGAGCAGCGCACCGGCGTGCAGCGTGTCCAACGCACCTCAGCCCTGGGCGGCCTGGTGACGGCCCTGGCCTCGCGCTCCAAGGAGCTGCGCTACCTCGGTCCGATCGCCTCGGCCAATGCGCCCGTGCCGGCCGCCCTGGAGCTCTACGGCAAGGTCGCCCAGCGCGTGCCGGGTTGCGCCATCCGCGACGACAGCGGCGTGATGCCCCGCCTGCGCTGCGTGAAGGAGCCGCGCGAGCTGGAGATCATGCGCAAGGCCATGGACGCCACGCGCGCCGGCCACCTGGAGGCCATGAAGCAAGCGCGCCCCGGCATGCCGGAGAACGAGCTGCGCTTCATCGTCGAGAGCGCCTTCCGCCGCGCCGGCGGCACGGGCCTGGCCTATGACAGCATCGTCGGCTCGGGCCGCAACGCCGCCTCGCTGCACTACGCCACGGCCACCGGCATGGTCCACGGCGGGGAGCTGATCCTGATCGACGCCGGCGCTTCGGTGGGCGGTTATGCCTGCGACGTCACCCGCACCTTCCCGGCCTCCGGCAAGTTCACGCCCGAGCAGAAGGCTCTCTACGACCTGGTGCTGGAGGCCCAGACGGCGGCGGTCGCCAAGCTGAAGGCCGGCGCCTATCTGGAGGACCTCAGTGAGGCGGCCAAGGCGGTGTTCCGCAAGGCCGGGCGCATCGACGAGTTCACCCACGGCCTGGGCCACTATGTCGGCCTCGACGTCCATGATCCGGGCGACACCACCCAGCCGATCCCGGCCGGCTCGGTGATCACCATGGAGCCGGGCCTCTATCTGCAGTCGGCCAATTACGGGATCCGCATCGAGGACCTTTATCTGGTCACCGAGACGGGGGCGGAGCGGATGTCGACCGGCATCCCGCGCACCACCCAGGAGATCGAGGCCTTCATGGCGCGGAAGAGCGCCTAGGACCTATCAACATTCATAGCGGGCTGAGATTTCCCCGCCTTCCTGGGCCTTGTGCCCAGGACCCAGGGTTCAGGTGCAGCTGAGCGGGGGCCGAGTTCACGGACGTTCCGTCGCGCGGGCCGGGAAGATCTCCGCCTGCCTCTGGCATGGATCCTGGGCACAAGGCCCAGGAAGGCGGTGGATTGATAGCGGGCTAAGGCTCCTGGCCGGCCTTCTTCCGCAGTTCCAGGAACTTCCGGGCCCGGTCGGCGGAGTCCTTCTCGCGGCGGATCTGGTCGACAACCGATTTGCGGGGGCGGCCCAGGCCGTCCTGCTCGGCGCCCAGCACGAACGGGATCTCCTTCATCGTGCCGGGATGTTCGCGGCTGTGATGGTCGACGCCGGGCCCCATGGGCGCTTCCTGGTAGCGACGATAGGCCTCCTGGGCGGCGGCCTGGGCGTCGAAGGCGCGGCGCTTGTTGGCGTCCATGGCCTGCAGCGGTTCGCCCTTGGGCTTGGCCGCGCCGAAGCGTTCGTCGCACTTCTCCCGTTCGCGGCGGTTGAGGCCGACGGCGTCGGCGCTGACGCAGCCGGTGGCGCTGCCCCGAAGCGCCGTGCGCAGGTCGCCGGCGCCCTCGCCGGGCAGGGGCGCGGGGCGGATGGCGGTTCCCGGACGCACGGGACTGGCGGCCGGCGGCGCGGAGGGAACGGCCAGCGTCGGCACGCCGGGCGGAACCGGGCGGACCGGCTGGCGGACCTCGAACGGCAAGACGGGGGAGGGCGCGCTGGACGCCGAGGCCGGCGCGGCGCGGGGCCGGGGCTGTTCCTCGCGGTCGGGCCGCAGCAGGTCGACCGTCACGATCGGCAGCTCGTCGGCGGTCAGCACCTCCAGCAGGGGCGGCGCGGGCAGGGCCAGCCAGGCCAGCACCACCACGTGCAGCAGCAGCGATCCGGCCAGAATCGTCGCCCGCTTGCGGTTGTCCCTGCTGACCCGGACGCTGACCTTCACCCACCCTCCGACGCGCGCTTGCGTTCGATCTCCAGGCCTCCCACATGGCGAGGCGCGCGGCGCAGACAAGCCGCTCCATCCAGGCGCGAAGCTGCACAGCTTTGAGTGGCGGAATCTTGTCCGGTTCGGGGTCCTTAAGGCCGCATTAACCGGCGCAGGAACAGGCGATTGACGCCGGCCGACTTCGCGAGTACATACCGCGCTCTTTTTCGAGGCGGTCGTTCGCGGCCGTCCTGATGAGCTTCTGTTCCTAGCGGACGGAAAACCCGCCGGTGTGCATCCGCGCTCCGGCGAGTTTCGCGTTTATCGGGTCTCTTAGCTGAGCCTTGAAGAACCGAAAAACAAAGACAAGGACCTGAAGCGCCCCGGCCGAAAGGCACACGCTTCCATCAGAGCAGAGACTTAATGCCTACCATTAACCAGCTCATCCGTAAGCCGCGCTCTCCGAAGCCGGTGCGGAACAAGGTGCCCGCCCTGAAGGGCTGCCCCCAACGTCGCGGCGTTTGCACCCGCGTCTACACCACGACCCCGAAGAAGCCGAACTCGGCTCTCCGTAAGGTCGCCAAGGTCCGTCTGACCACCGGCATCGAAGCCGTGTGCTACATTCCGGGCGAAGGCCACAACCTGCAGGAGCACTCGGTGGTGCTCATCCGCGGCGGCCGCGTCAAGGATTTGCCCGGCGTCCGTTATCACATCCTGCGCGGCGTCCTCGACACCCAAGGTGTCAAGGATCGTAAGCAGCGTCGTTCGCTCTACGGCGCCAAGCGTCCGAAGTAAGGAAAAGAAGAATGTCCCGCCGCCGTCGCGCCGAGAAACGCCAAGTCCTGCCGGACCCCAAGTTTGGGGATCTGATCGTCACGAAGTTCATGAACTACGTGATGTACGAGGGCAAAAAAGCCGTCGCCGAAAACATCATCTATGGTGCTTTCGACATCCTGGAAAACAAGCGCAAGGACCAAGGTCCGCTTGAGACCTTCCACTCCGCCCTGGACAACGTCGCCCCGGCGATCGAAGTCCGGTCGCGCCGCGTCGGCGGCGCCACCTATCAGGTGCCGGTCGAAGTCCGTCCGGACCGTCGTCGCGCCCTGGCCATCCGTTGGCTGGTGACCGCCGCGCGCAAGCGCGGTGAGAACACCATGACGGAAAAGCTGGCTGGTGAGCTGCTCGACGCTTCGAACAACCGCGGCACCGCGGTGAAGAAGCGCGAAGACACCCACAAGATGGCTGAAGCCAACCGGGCGTTCTCGCACTACCGCTGGTAACCTTTCTTACCAGCACTCTTTCAGGCGCGGGCGGTTTGCGATAAACCGCCCGCGCCGCACGTTTAATGACCCTGCCGCTCGTCTCCGGGCTCAGGGCAGCCACGCAGAGCTTGATCATGGCCCGCCAGCATAAAATCGAAGACTACCGTAACTTCGGCATCATGGCGCACATCGACGCCGGCAAGACGACGACGACCGAGCGGATCCTGTATTACACGGGTAAGTCGCACAAGATCGGCGAAGTCCACGACGGCGCCGCCACGATGGACTGGATGGAACAGGAGCAGGAGCGCGGCATCACGATCACGTCGGCCGCGACGACCGCTTTCTGGAATGGCAAGCGTCTGAACATCATCGACACCCCCGGGCACGTCGACTTCACCATCGAAGTCGAACGCTCGCTGCGCGTCCTCGACGGCGCCGTGACGGTGCTGGACGGTAACGCCGGCGTCGAGCCGCAGACCGAGACCGTCTGGCGTCAGGCCGACAAGTACAAGGTTCCGCGGATCGTGTTCGTCAACAAGATGGACAAGATCGGCGCCGACTTCGACAAGTCGGTCGAGTCGATCCGCGACCGTCTGGGCGCGAAGGCCGTGCCGATCCAATTCCCGATCGGCGCTGAAACCTCGCTGAGCGGCCTGGTGGACCTGGTCCGCATGAAGGCCGTCGTCTGGGACAACGACGCCCTGGGCGCCAACTTCCGCGACGAAGAAATCCCGGCCGACCTGATGGCCAAGGCCGTCGAGGCTCGCGCCTACCTGGTCGAGAACGCCGTCGAAATGGACGACGACGCGATGGAAGCCTATCTGGGCGGCGAAGAGCCCTCGGAAGAGGTCATCAAGAAGTGCCTGCGTAAGGCCGTTCTGACCGGCGCCTTCTATCCGATCCTCTGCGGCTCGGCCTTCAAGAACAAGGGCGTGCAAACGCTCCTGGACGCCGTCGTCGACTACCTGCCGTCGCCGCTGGACATCCCGCCGACCAAGGGCATCGACTTCAAGACCGAAGAAGAAGTCGTGCGTCGCGCCTCGGACGAAGAGCCGCTGTCGGTTCTGGCGTTCAAGATCATGGACGACCCCTTCGTCGGTTCGCTGACCTTCTGCCGCATCTATTCGGGCAAGCTCGAAACCGGCATGGGCCTGCTGAACGCCACGCGCGACAAGAAAGAGCGCGTCGGCCGCATGCTGCTCATGCACTCGAACAACCGCGAAGACATCAAGGAAGCCTATGCCGGCGACATCGTCGCCCTGGCTGGCCTCAAGGAAACCCGCACGGGTGACACCCTGTGCGATCCGCTGAAGTCGCCGGTCATCCTCGAGCGCATGGAATTCCCGGCGCCCGTCATCGAGATCGCCGTCGAGCCCAAGTCGAAGGCCGACCAGGAAAAGCTGGGCGTCGCCCTGCAGAAGCTGGCCGCCGAAGATCCGTCCTTCACCGTCTCGACCGACTTCGAGTCGGGCCAGACGATCCTGAAGGGCATGGGCGAGCTGCACCTGGACATCAAGATCGACATCCTGAAGCGGACCTACAAGGTCGAAGCCAACATCGGCGCGCCGCAGGTTGCCTATCGTGAATCGCTGGGCCGCAAGGTCGACATCGACTACACGCACAAGAAGCAAACCGGTGGTACGGGCCAGTTCGCCCGCGTCATGATCACTTTCGAACCGGGCGAGCCGGGTTCGGGCTTCGTGTTCGAAAACTCGATCGTCGGCGGCGCCGTGCCGAAGGAATACATCCCGGGCGTCCAAAAGGGCCTGGAATCGGTCAAGGACAACGGCCTGCTGGCCGGCTTCCCGCTGATCGACTTCAAGGCGACCCTGACGGACGGCAAGTACCACGACGTCGACTCGTCGGTCCTGGCCTTCGAAATCGCCTCGCGCGCCGCCTTCAAGGAGCTGCGCGAAAAGGGCGCTCCGAAGCTGCTCGAGCCGATCATGAAGGTCGAGGTCGTGACGCCGGAAGAATACCTCGGTTCGGTCATCGGCGATCTGAACAGCCGTCGTGGCATGATCCAGGGTCAAGACATGCGCGGCAACGCCACGGTGGTGAACGCCTTCGTGCCGCTGGCCAACATGTTCGGCTATGTGAACACGCTGCGGGGCATGTCCCAGGGCCGCGCCCAGTTCAGCATGGTCTATGATCACTACGAGCCGGTGCCGCAACACGTCGCCGACGAAGTGATCAAGAAGTACGCGTAAGCTTTTTCCTCGGGAAAAGCGTACACGAGAAGAATAGGAGGGAGCTCTCACGAGCCCCCTCCGCACCACCCCAGAAGTTCAACCAATAAAGGCCCCCCCGTTTTTCGTAGGGTTCTGGGGTCCTGGAGCTAAGAAGATGGCCAAGGAAAAGTTCGAACGCACTAAGCCGCACTGCAACATCGGCACGATTGGTCACGTTGACCATGGCAAGA
>NZ_JBXARP010000006.1:0-446063 GCF_058808375.1 Caulobacter sp. GW821-FHT11E10 | reverse complement strand
GGGGTGGAGCAGCCCGGTAGCTCGTCAGGCTCATAACCTGAAGGTCACAGGTTCAAATCCTGTCCCCGCACCCAAGGCCCAATACTGTCGTGATCACCCTGTCCGCGCGCGGTCAGGGTTTTTTGCTGCCTTGACGCGCAACTTATAGCGGCATTTTGGCCACGCTCGCCGCTTCAAACGCGAAAATTTCTGGCTGAGGCCGCCTTCTGGCCGATATTCTCCGCTCAAAGCCCATAGCGCGTGGCGCGGTTTTGCGTCATGACTTCCGTCGGAAGGACGCGGGCCGACTATCAGCCCGTCGATTGAGGTGTTTGAGGATAATATGGCGAACGGTGTCGTTAAGTGGTTCAACCCGGCCAAGGGCTTCGGTTTCATTCAGCCCGAGGACGGCGGCCAGGACGTGTTCGTCCACATCGCCGCGGTTGAACGCTCGGGCCTGGCGGGCCTGAACGAAGGTGATCAAGTCAACTACGAGCTGGAAGAAGATCGCCGCTCGGGCAAGACCTCGGCCGGCAATCTGCGTGTTACGGGCCAGGGCGCTGTTCCGGCCGGTGGCGGCGGTGGCGCTCGCGGTGGCGCTCGTCCCCCGCGTAGCTTCGACGCCCCGCGTGGCGGCGGCTACGGCGGTGGCGGCGGTGGCGGCGGCACCGGTGAATCCGGCACCGGCGTCGTGAAGTGGTTCAACACCACCAAGGGCTTCGGCTTCATCCAGCCGGACAACGGCGGCGGTGATATCTTCGTGCATATCTCGGCCGTGGAACGCGCCGGTCTGCGTGGCCTGAACGAAGGCCAGCAAGTCGGCTACGAACTGGAACAGGACCGTCGCTCGGGCAAGACCTCGGCCGGCAACCTGCGCATCCTCTAAGGACGCGCTCCAGCGAAAAGGCCGCCCGGACGGACGGCCTTTTCAGAGGCTTTTGAGAGGCCCCGCCGACGCTGAGGTGTCGGACGGGGCCTTTCGGCATTCTGGAAACCAGGCCGAACGGCGGTGCTAGGCCTCCGCGCGCACCCGCTCCGAGGCCGCCTGGTTCACCGCCAGGGCGGTCAGATTGACGATGCCGCGCGCCGTGACGCTGGGAACCAGCACGTGCAGCGGCTTGGCCATGCCCAGCAGGATCGGACCGACCAGCAGGGATTCGGTGGCGGCGCTGAGCAGGGTCAGACCGATATTGGCCGCGTCCAGGGTCGGCATGACCAGCAGATTGGCCGAGCCCTTCAGCGGGCTGTCGGCCACCAGGCGGTCGCGCAGGTGCTGGGTGAGGGCGGCGTCGGCGTGCATCTCGCCATCGACCTCGAGCTCCGGGGCCTGCTCGCGCAGAATGGCCAGGGCCTCGCGCATCTTGCGGGCGGTCGGCGAATTGCTGGCTCCAAACGAGGAGTGCGAGAGCAGGGCGGCCTTGGGAACCAGGCCGAAGCGCCGCACGGCCTCGGCGGCCAACTGGGTGACCTCGGCGATCTGCTCGGCGGTCGGATCCACGTTCACGTGAGTGTCGCAGAAGAACAGCGTGCCCGTCTGCAGGATCAGCGACGACATGGCGTAGACGCGGCTGACGTTCTCCCGCTTGGGGATGATCGGCAGGGCGTAGGTCATGTGCTGCCACCAGTCGCCGCTGCCGCCGACCAGGGCGGCCTCGACATAGCCGGAGGCCAGCAGCATCGAGGCGGCCACGGTGCGGCGACCCTGGACGCGGCGCTCGGCGGCCGTCGGCGGCACGCCGCGGCGGCCGACCAGGCGCTGGTAGTCCGCGACCAGCGGCGCGAACAGATCCTTGTCGGCCTGCGGGTCGACGATCTCGACCTTGCCGCCGATGTCCAGGCGTAGGCCCATCTGCGCGATCTTGGCCAGGATAACGTCGCGGCGGCCGACCAGCACGGGATGGGCGAGGCCTTCGTCCACCACGGTCTGGACAGCGCGCAGCACGCGTTCGTCCTCGGCCTCGGCGTAGGCGACCTTGACGGGCGCCTTGCGGGCCCGCTCGAACACCGGCCGCATCAGCTGGCCCGAGCGATAGACGAACAGCTCAAGCTCGGCCTGATAGGCGTCGAAATTGGCGATCGGCCGGGTGGCGACGCCGCTGTCCATGGCCGCCTTGGCCACGGCCGGGGCGATCTGCAGGATCAGGCGCGGGTCGAACGGCTTGGGGATGATGTACTGCGAGCCGAAGACCGGCGCGGCGCCGCCATAGGCGCTGGCGACGACTTCGGAGGCCTCGGCGCGGGCCAGCTCGGCGATCGCCTCGACGGCGGCGACCTTCATCGCCTCGTTGATCTCGCTGGCCCCGACGTCCAGCGCGCCCCGGAAGATGAAGGGGAAGCAGAGGACGTTGTTGACCTGGTTGGGATAGTCGCTGCGGCCGGTGGCCATGATGGCGTCGGGACGCGCGGCATAGACCAGCTCGGGCAGAATCTCCGGATCCGGATTGGCCATGGCCAGGATCAGCGGGTTCGGGGCCAGCAGCGGCAGCCACTCGGGCTTGAACACGCGCGGGGCGGACAGGCCCAGGAAGATGTCGGCGCCCGGCAGGACTTCCGGCAAGGTGCGGGCGTCGGTCTGGCGCGCGTAGCGGGCCATGTTCTCGGGCATGTCGGGCTCACGGCCCGCGTGCACCACGCCCTTGATGTCGGTCAGGGTCACGTTGTCGACCGGCAGGCCCATCGAGACCAGCAGGTCCACGCAGGCCAGGGCGGCCGCGCCGGCGCCCGAGGTGACCAGCTTGACGTCCTTCAGGGTCTTGCCCTGGACGAGCAGGGCGTTGCGGACGGCGGCGGCGCAGACGATGGCGGTGCCGTGCTGGTCGTCGTGGAAGACCGGAATGTTCATCCGCTCGCGCAGCTTGCGCTCGATGATGAAGCACTCGGGAGCCTTGATGTCCTCGAGATTGATGCCGCCGAAGGTCGGCTCCAGGGCCGCGACGACGTCGATGAACAGGTCGGGGTCCTTGGCGTCGACCTCGATGTCGAAGACGTCGATGCCGGCGAACTTCTTGAAGAGGACCGCCTTGCCCTCCATCACCGGCTTGGAGGCCAGGGGGCCGATGTCGCCGAGGCCCAGGACGGCGGTGCCGTTCGAGATCACGGCCACCAGGTTGCCGCGCGCGGTGTAGTCGCGGGCCAGGTCGGGGTTCTCGGCGATGGCCAGGCAGGGCGCGGCGACGCCGGGCGAATAGGCGAGGGCCAGGTCGCGCTGGGTGGCCATCCGCTTGGTGGCCTCGATCGCCAGTTTCCCGGGCCGCGGAAGACGGTGATAGTCCAGGGCGGCTTTGCGGAAATCCTCGTCCATCGATCGTTCCTCTAGGCGGCCTGCGCGGCGCGGGTCAGCACTTCGTCTTCGCTGCGAAGTATCAGGCCTTGCTAGCGGGGTTGGCGCGGCAATTCCAACCCTTCGCCTCGGAATATGTGATTTTTCTTGGTACCGGTACCAATGAGGCGTGGCGCAAAGGATCAATTCCAGCTCTCACAAGTAATAAATCTATTATATAATGCCTTCGCTTCGGGCGCCCTTCGCCGCCTTACCCGGCGCTTCTCCTTCCCGCGCGACCTTACGGGGCAAGGTGCTGGACAGGGCGCCCGGAGCACCTGAGCATCGGCTCGACACGACGATCAGAGGGCGGAGCATGAGCGGACTGACGACACACATCCTCGACCAGGCGGCCGGAAAGCCGGCGGCGGACGTCGCGGTGCGCGTGTCGCGGCGCGAGGGGGCGGAGCTCTCGCTGGTGGCGGAATTCCGCACGGACGCTGACGGTCGTGCGCGGCTTGTCGCCGGCGAGGACCTGAAGGTCGGCGGCTACCGCCTGGAATTCGCGATCGGCGAGCACTTCAAGGCGTCCGGACTGCCGGTGACCGACCCGCCCTTCCTGGACGTGGTGGTCATCGACTTCGCCGTCTCGAACCTCGAACAGCACTGGCATGTGCCGCTGCTGGTCTCGCCGTACGGCTATTCGACGTATCGAGGCAGCTGATGGGCGAGACGATCAGGTTCCTGCTGGACGGCGAGGTCCATGAGGTTCGCGGGGCCAACCCGACGACGACCCTGCTGGAGCACCTGCGCGGTCCGATGCGCCGCCCCGGGACCAAGGAAGGCTGCGCCGAGGGCGACTGCGGCTCGTGCACCGTATTGGTCGGCGAGGCGGATGGCGCCAATGGGCAGGGGGCAATCGCCTGGCGGGCAGTGAACAGCTGCATCCAGTTCCTGCCCATGCTGCATGGCAAGGCGCTGATGACGGTGGAGAGCCTGGCTAAAGGCGGTGCGCTCCACCCTGTGCAGCAGGCGATGGTCGACAAGCATGGCTCGCAATGCGGCTTCTGCACGCCCGGCATCGTCATGTCGTTGTACGGCCGCGCGATCGCGGCCAAGGGCGCGGACGCGCCGGTCGCAGAGGTCCTGGCTGGCAACCTGTGTCGCTGCACCGGCTATGGCCCGATCATCGAGGTCGCCAAGGGCGTAAGCGCCGAGGCCGCACCGGCCGTCGACCTGTCCGCCGTCCGCGACGAGTCCATGCTGGAGCTCAGCTTCGAGGACGAGGTTCACGGCGTCACGCGCAAGTGGCTCTCGCCACGCACGGTGACCGAATTGGCCGAGGCCTATCTCGCGCACCCCGAAGCGACGATCGTGGCCGGGGCCACCGATGTCGGTCTGTGGGTGACCAAGCAGCGCCGGCCGTTGCCGGTCCTGATCAGCGTGTCCGAGGTCGCCGAGCTGAAGGCGCTGGACGAGACCGACGACGGTCTGCGGATCGGCGCCGGGGTGCGTTATGTTGACGCCGTCGCGGCGATTTCGAAGCTCTATCCCGACCTTGGCCTGATGATGCGACGCCTGGGTTCCACCCAGGTGCGCAACAGCGGCACGATCGGCGGCAATATCGCCAACGGCTCGCCGATCGGCGACATGCCGCCGGCCTTGATCGCGGCGGGGGCCACCCTGGTCCTGTGCCGCGGCGCGGAGCGTCGCGAAATGCCGCTGGAGGACTTCTTCCTCGACTACGGCAAGCAGGACCGCCGGCCGGGTGAGTTCGTCGAGGCGGTGATCGCGCCGAAGCCGCCGGCCGACCGGATCTTCAAGGTCTTCAAGCTGTCCAAGCGCTTCGACCAGGACATTTCAGCCGTCTGCGGGGCGTTCTCGCTGGCGGTGGAGGACGGCGTTGTCACCGACGCGCGCGTCGCCTTTGGCGGCATGGCGGGCACTCCCAAGCGGGCCAGGGCCTGCGAGGCGGCCCTGATCGGCCAGGCTTGGACCGAGGCGACGGTCGAGGCCGCGATGGCGGCGCTCGACACCGACTATGCCCCGATGAGCGACATGCGCGCCTCGGCGGCCTACCGGTCTCTGACCGCGAGGAATATGCTGCGCAAGGTATTCCTGGAGAGCCAGGATCCCTGCGTGGAGACGCGCGTGGTCCCGGAGAGCGCTCATGGCTGACTCCGCCGCAACAACCCCCGTCCAGGGCGCATCCTTCCAGGGCGTGGCCGCGCCCCTGCCGCATGACAGCGCCGCCCGACACGTGTCGGGCTCGGCCGTCTATATCGACGATCTGCCCGAGCCGGCCGGCCTGCTGCACGTGCATCTGGGCATGAGCACGAAGGCGCACGCCAGGATCACCAAGCTGGACCTCTCGGCTGTTCGCGCCGCGCCTGGCGTGGTGCTGGTGCTGACCGCCCAGGACATTCCCGGCGAGAACGACGTCAGCCCGGTGATCCACGACGACAAGCTGTTTGCTGCCAGCGAGACTTCTGGGGGCGAGGTCTATTGCGTCGGCCAGAGCCTGTTCGCGATCGCCGCCACCTCGATCGCCGCGGCCCGCGCCGCCGCGACCCTGGCCGTCGTCGAGTATGAAGACTTGCCCGCCGCCATCGACATCGCCGCCGCGCGCGCGATGGACCTGAAGATCGAAGCCTCCCAGCGCATGGCGCGCGGTGACGCCCAAGCCGCCTTGGCCGCTTCGCCGCGTCGCGCCCAGGGCCGTTTCGCGATCGGCGGCCAGGACCACTTCTACCTCGAAGGTCAGGTCGCCCTGGCCACGCCGGGTGAGGACGGCGACGTCCACATCTGGTCATCGACCCAGCATCCCAGCGAGGTCCAGCACCTGGTCGCGCGTGTACTGGATCGTCCGCACACGTCCGTCACCGTCGAGATCCGCCGCATGGGCGGGGGCTTTGGCGGCAAGGAGACGCAAGCCTCGCTGTTCGCCGCCGCGGCCGCCCTGGTGGCCGTGAAGACCGGCCGCGCCGCCAAGTGCCGCCCGGATCGCGACGAGGACATGGTCATGACCGGCAAGCGGCACGACTTCGAGGCCGCCTACGACGTCGGCTTCGACGACACCGGCAGGCTGACCGGCCTGTCGCTGGAGCTGGCCTCGCGCTGCGGGGCGACGACCGACCTGTCGATGGCGATCAACGACCGGGCGATGTTCCACGCCGACAACGCCTACTTCCTGCCGACGGTCGAGATCCTGTCGCACCGCTTCAAGACGCATACGGTTTCCAACACCGCTTTCCGGGGCTTCGGCGGACCGCAGGGCATGCTAGCCATCGAGCGGGTCATGGATGCGGTCGCCGCCGCCACCGGCCTCGATCCGCTGGAAGTGCGCCGCCGCAATCTCTACGGCGGCGAGGGCCGAAACCTCACGCCCTACCATCAAACGGTGGAAGACAATGTCGCGCCGCAGCTGATCGACGAGCTGGCCGCCTCGTGCCGCTACGAGACGCGCCGCCGCGAGATCGAGGCGTTCAATCGCGCGAGCCCGGTGCTGAAAAAGGGCATTGCCCTGACGCCGGTGAAGTTCGGCATCTCGTTCACAACCACCCACCTGAACCAGGCCGGGGCGCTGATCCACCTCTATGCCGACGGCTCGATCATGCTGAACCACGGCGGGACCGAGATGGGGCAGGGGCTGCACGTCAAGGTCGCCCAGATCGTGGCCCAGGCCTTCCAGGTCGACATGGCGCGGATCAAGGTCACCTCGACCGTCACCGACAAGGTGCCCAACACCTCGGCCACGGCCGCCTCGTCAGGCGCGGACCTGAACGGCATGGCGGCGCTGAACGCGGCCGAGACGATCAAGGCGCGGCTTGTGGAGTTCGCCGCCAGGAAGTGGGGCGTGGAGCCTCACGACGTCGCGTTCACGCCGGACGGGGTGCGCGTCGGCGGCGAGACCTTCGAGTTCGGCTGGTTCGCCCGCCAGGCCTATCTGGCGCGGATCTCGCTGTCGGCGACCGGCTTCTACGCCACGCCCAAGATCCACTACGACCGCGCCACCCATACCGGCCGACCGTTCTTCTACTTCGCCTATGGCGCGGCGTGCAGCGAGGTGCTGATCGACACCCTGACCGGCGAGATGAAGGTCACCCGCGCCGACATCCTGCACGACGTCGGCAAGTCCCTGAACCCGGCCATCGACCTGGGCCAGATCGAAGGCGGCTTTATCCAAGGCATGGGCTGGCTGACGACCGAGGAACTGGTCTACGACGCCCAAGGCCGCCTGCGGACCCACGCGCCCTCGACCTACAAGATCCCGACCTGTGGCGACCGCCCGGCGCATCTGGACGTGCGTCTCTGGAAGGCCGGTCGCAACGCCGAGGCGACGGTGCACCGCTCCAAGGCCGTGGGTGAGCCGCCGCTAATGCTGGCGATCTCGGTCTATTCGGCGATCAATCACGCGGTGGCGAGTGTGGGGGACTACAAGGTCCTGCCGCAGCTGGACGCGCCGGCCACACCCGAGGCGATCCTGATGGCGTGCGAGGATGTCCGGAGCCGGTCCCGTGCGTAACTGGGCCCGCGCCGCGCTCGCGCGCCTCGACGCGCACGACGAGGCCGCCCTGGTCACCGTCCTGGCCACCGAGGGCTCGGCCCCACGCGAGGCCGGGACCAAGATGGTGGTCTGGCGCGGCGGCCAGTCCGGCACCATCGGCGGCGGCAATCTGGAATATCGCGTCGCCGACCAGGCGCGGCGGATGCTGGACGGCGGCCAGGCCCATTTCGCGATCCAGGACTATCCGCTGGGCCCGCTGCTGGCCCAGTGCTGCGGCGGTCGTGTCCGCCTGTTCCTGGAGCGCCTGAACGACAACAGCCGCGACTGGCTGACCGAAGCCGCCAAGCGCATGGATGCGGCCCAGCCGTTCGAGGTTCGCACGCGCTTCGACCCCGGTCTGCTGACCAAGGTGGTCGCGCCGATCATGGCCACCGACCCCGAAGGCCCCGCCGTCTCGTTCGGCGATAGTCCCGCCACCGCGCGCGGGGCGCGACCCGAGCAGGGCGACGTCATGGTCGAACGCGCCGACGCCCCGCGTCCGCCGCTGCTGCTGTTCGGCGCCGGCCATGTGGGGCAAGCGATCGCCAAGGCCTTCGAGCCGCTGCCGTTCCGTCTATCCTGGTACGACAGCCGGCCCGAGACCGCCGAGATTCCGGGTGTCACGGTGCTGGAACCCGCCGAGATGGCCGCCAAGGCGATGGAGGCAAGCCCTGACGCCTACGGTCTGGTGCTGACTCACGACCACGCCCTGGACTACGCCCTGGTTTCGGCCGGCCTGGCCGGCGGCGGTTTCGGCTATTTCGGGGTCATCGGCTCGAAGACAAAACGCGCCCGCTTCATGAGCCGGTTGCGCGACGATGGCTTCTCGGAAGCCGTGCTGACCCGCCTGACCTGTCCCATCGGCCTGCCGCATCTGAAGAGCAAGGCGCCGGAGGTGATCGCGGTCTCGGTGGCGGCCGACCTCCTGATGCGCCAGGAAGCGGCGCGAGCCCGTAATGACGAAGGCCTGGCCAGTGCAAGCTTATAGGGCGTCGATCCTCCACCTGCTGGACGATCCGACGAGGAACGCGGAGGCCGTGGCCTTCCATGACGACGGCCTGTTGCTGGTCGAGGATGGCCGCGTGGTCGCCTGCGGGCGCTATGCGGAGCTCTCGTCCCGTCTCGGCGACACGCCCGTCGAGGACCTGACCGGCCACCTGATCACCCCGGGCTTCGTGGATACGCACATCCACTTCCCGCAGGTCGACATCATCGCCGCCCACGGCAAGCAACTGCTGGACTGGCTGGAGCAGCACACCTTCCCGGCCGAGGCCGCCTTCGCCGATCCCAAGCACGCGGCCGAGACGGCGGCGTTCTTCGTCGACGAGCTGCTGCGCAACGGCACGACCACGGCCCTGGTGTTCGGCTCGGTGCACAAGGTCTCGGTCGACGCCCTGTTCGCCGAGGCCTTCGCGCGCGACATGCGGCTGATCGCCGGCAAGTCGCTGATGGACCGCAATGCGCCGGAAGGGCTGACCGACACGGTCGAGAGCAGCCGCGCCGACATGGAGGCCCTGATCGCCGACTGGCACGGCAAGGGGCGGTTGGGCTACGCCGTCACCCCTCGGTTCGCGATCAGCTGCAGCGACGAACAGCTGGCCATGGCCGGCGAGGTGCTGGCGGCGCATCCCGACGTCTGGATGCAGACCCATCTCTCGGAGAACCTGCACGAGATCAAGGAAACGGCGCGGCTGTTCCCCGAGGCCAAGGATTATCTCGACGTCTATGACCGCTTCGGCCTGCTGCGCCAGCGCTCGGTCTTCGCCCATTGCGTCCACCTGAAGGGTGAGGCCTTCCAGCGGATGGCGGCCAAGGGCGGGGCGGTGGCGTTCTGTCCGACCTCGAACCTGTTCCTGGGCTCGGGCCTGTTCCCGCTGGAGGAGGCCTGCACGCTCGGCGTGAAGGTCGGCATGGGCACGGATGTCGGCGCGGGCACGACCTTCTCGATCCTCCACACCCTGGGCGAGGCCTACAAGGTCGGCCAGCTGCGCGGCGATGCGCTGGACCCGTTCCACGCGCTGTACCTGGCGACCCTGGGCGGTGCGCGGGCGCTTGATCTGGACGACAAGATCGGCAACCTGGCGCCCGACAAGGAGGCCGACTTCGTGGTGCTGGACCTGGCCGCGACGCCGCTGATGGCGCGCCGGCTGGCGGGAGCCAAGAGCCTGGAGGACCGGCTGTTCGCGCTGACGGTGCTGGGCGATGACCGGGTGGTTGCCCGGACGTACCTGGCGGGCGTGGAGCGCTGGCGCAAAGATGCTCCCCCGTTGGGGGAGCTGTCGCGGAGCGACTGAGGGGGCCATCTCGGCATAGGCCGCGCTGCCCCCTCCGGCCCTTCGGGCCACCTCCCCCAGAGGGGGAGGATCTTGCTGGCGCTACGTCTTCATCGTGTCGGCGTAGAGCTTCAGCAGGCGATCACCATCGACCCCCACGGTCGCCGCCTGGATCGGCTGGTCGTCCCAGGCCGAGGGGCCGAACAGCTCGCCCTCGACCTTCTGGCAGCTCTGACCCAGGGCGACGCCCTCGGTGACCACGCGGACCGAACCGCGACGCACTTCGAACAGGGTCGGATCGATCACGAAGGCCACCGCCGCGGCGTCGTGGACGCAGCAGCCGACGATGCCGTCGCGGCCGCCGTAGAAGGCGGCGTAGGGCTTGGAGATCTCGTTCAGGAACACGCCGGCGTCGCCGCCTGAGGCCGCCAGGGCTTCCATATAGGCCGGCGACATCACCACCTGGGTCGTGACGTCCAGGCTGACGGCGGTCAGGTTCCAGGGCGCGGTGAAGACCTGGTCGGCGGCCTCCGGATCGTTCCAGATATTGGCCTCGGCCACCGGCGTGACGTTGCCCGGCTTGCCGGCCACGCCGAACGCGCCGCCCATGATCACCACGGACTTCAGCAAGGAGGCGACCTCGGGATCGGCCTTCAGCGCCAGGGCCAGGTTGGTCAGCGGACCGACGGCGCACAGCACGACCTCGCCCGGATACTGGCGGGCCAGGTCGATGATCGCCTGGTGGGCCGGCTTGGTTTCGGGCTGGGCCGGGACCAGGCCGGCCAGCTCGACATCGCCCAGGCCGTTCTCGCCGTGCACGAAGGTCGGCGACGGATTGCGCGGCCGGGTCAGCGGCTTGTCCGTGCCCTTGAACACCGGCGCCTTCAGCCCGAAGCGCTGCTTCAGATAGAGGGCGTTGCGGGTCGTGGTCTCGATGTCGGAATTGCCGAAGATGGTCGTCACCGCGATCAGCTCGAGGGCGGGGCTCGCCTCGATGAACAGCAGCGCCATGGCGTCGTCGATGCCGGGGTCGGTGTCGAAGATGATCTTGGTCGTCATGAGCGGGCTCTAGCGCTTTTCTTGTTCTGGGGCGAGGCGCTGGTCGGCCCCGCCTTGCATGATGGAGACATGGGCAGAGGCGACTTTCCAGCCATCGCCGGTGCGGATCCAGGTCTGGCTCTGGCGCCCGATCTTGCCGGTGTCGTCGCGGCGGAATTCGATATTGGCCACGGCGAAGTCGGACCCGAAGGTGGTGATCTCGGTACGCAGTCGCGTGCGAGGCGGGGAGCCGCCGGTCCGGCCCAGGCGGAAGGCGGCGATCTCCTCGAAGCTCCAGAGGTTCTCGGCCACGCCCAGGCGCACGGTGTGGGGCGAGTTCCAGAACGCGCCGTCCAGGGCCTCGACGTCGTTGCTCATCAGCGCCGCCTCGTAGGCGTCGACCCGGGCGGTGACCTCGGCCAGCACGATGGGATCATTGACGTTCATAGGGCGCCTTTCGGGGCGTGGGCGGCCACGACGCCGGCGCGCTGCAGGCGCAGGGCGGCGGCGAAGGCCTGGTCCTCGCGCCAGGCCGGGGCGATGATCTGGACGCCGATCGGCAACTGGCCGGGACGGTTCACCGGCGCGGCCAGCACCGGCAGGCCGATATAGCTGATCGGCTGGGTGAAGGCGCCCAGGTTCTTGCGCACCGAGACCGGGACCCCGTCCATCTCCATCGTCGCCTGGCCGATCGGCGGCGCGGGGCAGACCGACGACGGGGCCAGCAGGATGTCGTAGCGCTGGAAGGCCTCGCGGACCTCGTCGCGGAAGACGGTGCGATAGCGCTGGGCGGCCCGATGCACGCCCTCGGGCAACAGCGCGCCGGCCAGTAGGCGGTCGCGGACGGCCGGGTCGTAATCCATGGCGCGCTGGGCCAGGCCGGCGTGATGCAGCTCGCCGCCCTCGAAGGCGGTCAGGCAGAAGGCGGCGGCGCGGGCGGCCTGGGCGCCGGGCAGGTCGACGAGATCGCTGGCCGACAGCGCGCCGGCGACGCGGCTTAGAGCGTCCAGCACCTCCGGAAACGCGCCCTGCTGGAACCAGCCGCGCAGTATGCCGACGCGGAGGGGGCGCTCGGCCAGTTCGTCTAGGCGCGCCGACAACGGCTCGGCCTCGCGTACGCAGAGGGCGTCGCCTTCGGGATCGGCGCCCTGCAGGACGTCATAGGCCAGGGCCAGGTCCTCGACCGACCGGGTGAACGGGCCGACATGGTCCAGGCTCTCGACGAACGGGAAGACGCCCTGGCGTGACAGGCGGCCATAGGTGGGTTTCAGGCCAAAGACCCCGCACAGGCTGGCGGGGATTCGGATCGAGCCGTTGGTGTCCGAGCCCAGGGTCAGCGGAACCAGGCCCGCCGCCACCGCCGCCGCCGAACCGCCCGACGAACCACCGGCGATGCGCGTGAGATCGTGCGGGTTGTGGACGGGTCCGTCGTGGGCGTTCTCGGTGACGAAGCCGTAGGCGAACTCATCCATGTTCAGCGCGCCGACCAGGATGGCGCCGGCGGCGGTCAGGCGCTTCACCAGCGTGGCGTCATGAGTGGGCGGAGCGGCGTCGCGGCGGATCTTCGAGCCGGCGAGGGTCGGCAGCCCCTCGATATCGAACAGGTTCTTGACCGCCACCGGCACGCCGGCCAGCGGACCGACCGAGCGGCCGGCGGCTAGGTCGGCGTCGACCGTGTCCGCCGCCGCCAGGGCGCGCTCGGCGGTCACGGCGGTGAAGGCGTTGATCCCGCCATCCAGGCGTTCGATGCGCGAGAGGGTGGCCTCGGTCACGGCGCGTGCGGTGACGCGGCCGGCGCGGACCTCGCCGGCGATCTCGACGACGCTGCAGAAACTCACGGCTGGAACGTCTCCGGGGGCTCTCCGGCGGCTTCACCGAGCACGGCGACGAACAGGGCCGTCTGGCTCTTCAGCAAGCCGAGGTTCTCGATCACGCCGGGCAGGGCGGCGGGCGGCAGGTCGAGGCCGCGTTCGGCGGCGCGCGTCGGCGTCCAGGCCGCCAGCTCGAAATCGTCGAGCGCCAGGAAGGCCGTCGTCTCCGCGTCCATCATTCCCACATCGGGCATTCCCGCTTCGGGCGCCATGGCGACTGACTCCATAAGTAAGAAAAAACTTCATACACCCGGGTTCGCCGACCGCGCCAGTCCCGCGTGTTTCGGAACCGTGATCCGCCCAAGCCCGCGCCATTCCGCGCCGCGATCGCTCGCTGGAAGAGCAGGGCGCGGCGATCAAGCCCTTCGGCGCGTCTCTCGCCTTGGGTTCGCGTCAAGGTCGGCGCGTGATGCGCTTGTAATAGAGAGCTTACTTGATGGCGCATCACAGACTGGCCTCGGCCCCCGACACCGTTCGCTTCGGCATGTTCGACGCGGCGTTCGATCCCGTGCTGACGGTGAACTCGGGCGACAGCGTCACCTTCGAATGCGTCTCCGGCGGCGTCGAGGTGATGCCGCCGCCCGGTTCGCCCTACGCCATCCCGGCGGCGCTGCGGGCGATCCACGACAGCAATCCCGCCCGCATCGGCCCGCACATCCTGACCGGCCCGGTGGCTGTCGCCGGCGCGGAACCGGGCGACATCCTGGAAGTCCGGATCGAGGCGGTCGCGCCCAACAACGACTGGGGCTACTGCGCCGTGCGCCCCCTGGCCGGTACGCTGCCGGAGGACTTCCCCGACCGCTATGTCAGCCACATCGCCGTCGACGCCACGCGCGGAACCTGCAAGCCGGATTGGGGCCCGGAACTGCCGCTGGCGCCGTTCTTCGGCACGATGGGCGTGGCGCCGCCGGCCCAGTATGGCCGCCTCTCCAGCCGCGAGCCGCGCGAGCACGGCGGCAATATGGACAACAAGGAGCTGGTCGCCGGCTCGACCCTCTACCTGCCGGTCTGGGTTCCCGGCGCGAACTTCTCGGTCGGCGATGGCCACGGCCGGCAGGGCGACGGCGAGGTCTGCGTCAACGCGCTGGAGATGGGCCTGACCGGGACCTTCACCTTCGTGTTGCACAAGACCGGCGAGACAGCCTTCACCTGGCCCCGAGCCGAGACGCCGACCCATTACATCCTGATGGGCTTCAACGAGGACCTCGACGTCGCGATGAAGCAGGCGCTGCGCCGGACCATCGACTTCATCACCGATCGCTCCACCTTGACGCGCGTTCAGGCCTACCAGTTCTGCTCGCTGGCGGTGGACTTCCGGGTCACCCAGACGGTCAACGGCGAGAAGGGCGTTCACGCCATGCTGCGCAAGGGTTTGCTGTTCTGAGGTGAGGCTGTCTTCCGGCCGTCAGCGGGCCCTTATCCTTAATTTTCCCTCAACGGAAGAAAGTCGTACTGAGCGAGCGCCACAACCTTTAGGCATCCCTGCGGTTGCAGCTTGGCTGTGGGGGAGTTTCGACGATGGATCTCATGGGTACGAAGGGCGCTGACGCTCTGACGGGCGGCGCGAGCGACGACCTCCTCTATGGTTTCGACGGCAACGACACCCTGAAAGGCAACGCCGGCGACGATGTCCTGGCGGGGCACGCGGGCAACGACTCCCTGAGCGGCGGCGATGGCGAGGACTATCTGCTGGGCGGCGCGGGCAACGACACGCTGGACGGCGGGGCGGGCGGCGACTGGGCGGCCTATGAGGACGCCACGGCGGCCGTGAAGGTCGACCTCAACATCACCACCGCCCAGAACACCGGCGGCGGCGGCACGGACAAGCTGACCGGCATCGAACACGTCTACGGCTCGGCCTACAACGACGTGCTGACCGGCAACACCGGTAACAATATGATGGTCGGCGACGGGGGCAATGACTCGCTCAGCGGCGGCAAGGGCGACGACACCCTGTGGGGCGACGCCGGGACCGACACGATCGATGGCGGCGACGGCGACGACTACCTGGTCGGCGGCGCGGGCGACGACATCGTCAAGGGCGGCGCGGGCGTGGACTGGTCGTCCTACGAAAACGCCACGGCCGGCGTCACGGTCGACCTGACCAAGACCGGCGCCCAGGACACCGGCGGCGCGGGCAAGGACACCCTGAGCGGCATCGAGCTCCTCTACGGTTCGAAGTTCAACGACACCCTGACCGGCGACGCCAAGGACAACTACCTCTGGGGCGAGGCGGGCGACGACAAGCTCTACGGCGGCGCGGGTGACGACCATCTGTCGGGCGGCGGCGGCAACAACATTATCAGCGGCGGCGACGGCTGGGACACGGTCGACTACGCGTTCAGCGACAAGGGCGTGCGGATCGACCTGTACGACACGGTTCCGCCGCCGAGCGGCAGCCTGCAGGTCGGCGATATCCTATCGTCGATCGAGGGGGCCATGGGCTCCGGTTACGACGACGAGATCAATGGGAACGCGGCCGAGAACTACCTGTTCGGCGACGCCGGCAACGACACCCTTTGGGCGGCGGGCGGCCATGATGTGCTCGACGGCGGCGACGGCGACGACAAGCTGGTCAGCAGCGCCAGCGGCTCGGGCGACCTGCTGCTGGGCGGCGCGGGCGCTGACCACCTGTGGATCGGCGCGGGCGCGGGCTCGACGACGATCGAGGGCGGCGATGGCGTCGACACGGTGCATCTGCCGCCAGGCTCGCGCGACGCCGTGTTCGATCTGCGGATCACGGGCGCCCAAACGGTGGGGCAGGGCCTGACCATCTCAGCGACCGGCGTCGAGAACGTCTTCGGCGCGGGCGGCAATGACAAGCTGACCGGCGACGCAAAGGACAACGTCCTGCAAGGCGGCGCGGGCAACGACACCTTGGACGGCGGCGCGGGGGCCGACACGGTCAGCTATGACGATGGTCTTTCGGGCGGCGTGTGGGTCGACTTGGCCAACAGTCGCCATGACCTTGGCGGCCAACGCGGGTTCGACACCCTGATCTCGATCGAGAACGTCGTTGGGACCTCGGATGTGGACCATCTGGTCGGCAACACGGCCGTGAACCACCTGTATGGTGGCGCTGGCAATGACAGCATCGACCTCGTGGGCGGCGGAGACTTTGCTTACGGCGGCGACGGCGTCGATGTCCTCAAGGCCAGCAAGGAAGCCGGCGGCGATTACATGTCTGGTGGAGCAGGCGACGACATTTTCCTTACGCAAAAGTTCGGCGTCACCATGGATGGCGGCGCCGGAAACGATCTCTTCTTCGTTCTAAGCGCGACCGACGCAACCGGGGTCTTCAAGATCAACGGAGGCGAAGGCGTCGACACCTTGGACCTGCGCAACACCGACCTGCCGGCCACGAATGTGAAGGTCGACCTGACGATCGTTGGCGCGCAGAACATCGGTCAGGGCCAGGTGCTCGACATCACGGGCATCGAGAACCTCGTCGGCGGGCTAGGCAACGACACGCTGATCGGCGACGCCACGGACAACGTCCTCACCGGTGGCGCGGGCGACGATGTCCTGAACGGCGGCGCTGGGGTCGACATCGCCAGCTACAACGATGGGGTTTCCAACGCCGCGGTGAAAATCGACTTGCGGAATGCGCTGCAGACGGATCTAGGCGGGCGCGGAACCGACACCTTAGTGTCGATCGAAGGTGTGCGCGGCACGGTCTCCAGCGACACGCTGATCGGTGACGCCAAGGGCAATATCTTCATTGGTGGCCTGGGCGATGACGTCATTGACGGCGGCGCCGGGACGGACACCGTCAGCTACTTGAACGACGGCGCGTACGATGGCGTCCGGATCCTTCTGAGCGAGGCGCTTCAGAGTTGGTTGCCGACCGGGCACGGCCAGGACACGCTGATCTCGATCGAGAACGTCCAAGGTTCGAACTTCAATGACATCATCTACGGGACGAATGGCGCGAATGTTCTGCGCGGCGAAGGCGGCGACGATGCGCTGATGGGCGTCGGCGGCGCCGACACGATCTATGGGGGCGACGGTGATGACGTTCTCAGTAGCGTTGAACTCCACGGCGTGAGCTCGGACGGCGCGATGCTCTACGGCGGTGACGGACGTGACGCCTTCGAAGCGGGCATCGGCGACGTGGTGATGCACGGTGATGCAGGCAATGACGAGTTCCGCCTGTTCGACGTGACCGGCGTGAAGACGATCCACGGGGGCGAGGGCGTGGATGGGATCGCTTTCGAATTCTATATCGACAATCGTACGATCGACGGTGTCACCCTGGACCTGAGCCTGACTACCAAGCAGGAGATCAATCCGGGTATCTTCCTGATCGTCGACGGCATCGAATGGGTCACCGGCACGCACTACGTCGATCATCTCGTCGGTCACAATGGCGGCGTCCGTTTCGACGGCCGTGCGGGTGACGACTACCTCGCCGGCGGTAGCGGCAACGACACCTTGTTCGGCGGCGAAGGCGAAGACACCATCGTCGGCGGCAAAGGCAAGGACCAGTTGCGCGGTGACGCAGGCACGGACACTTTCGTGTTCGCGGTCGGTGACTCGGCGCCAACTAACGGGTTCGGCGACGGCGTGGACACCATCGTCTATTTCGAGGCCAACGACTGGCTCCACTTCGATATCCGTCCGCTGCCGGCGGGTACGCTCTCACCGGTCTATTACGAGTTTACCGCGGCCAGCTTTGCTGACGCCCTCGCCCAAGCCACCCAGAACCTCACCCAGATGCCTCGCCACCATTACCAGGCGGTGCAGGTGGGAGAGGACGTCTACGTGTTCTCGGGCGCTGGCGTCGGTCCCGCGGACCAGCGGATGGAGAACGTCGTGAAGCTGGCGGGCGTGTCGCTGGACATGATCGACGTCTCCAACTTCCACTAGGAACCGCTCCACTCCGGCAACCTCCCCCCTCGCCCCTACGTTGACGTCATGTCGGCGTAGGGGTTTGCCGCCCTCCGCCAGGCGCCCGCAGCCCGTCCAACGCAGGATGGACCGGGACCACTGGAGGGAAGCGTATGAGATCCTTGCTGCCCGTCGTCGCCCTGCTGGCCCTGGCCGCCTGTTCGCCCCAGCCCGCCGAGAAGAAGGCGGAGACTTCAACCGCCGCCCCGACCGCGACCACGCCCAAGCCCCCCAAGGCCGACATCCCGGCCGGCGACTACACCCTGGACAAGCATCACGCGACCCTGGTGTTCCGGGTGAGTCACCTGGGTTTCTCGAACTACACGGCCGCCTTCGCCGACTTCGACGCCAAGCTGCATTTCGACCAGAACAACGCCGCCGCCAGCACACTGGAGGCGACGATCGATCCGAAGTCGCTGACCGTGCCGGCCCCGCCGGAGGGCTTCCTGACCGAACTGACGGGGTCGCAGTGGTTCAACGTGGCGACCTATCCCTCGATCACCTTCAAGTCGACCAAGGTCGAGACGACCGGTCCCGACACCGGCAAGGTCACGGGCGATTTGACCCTGCACGGCGTGACCAAGCCGGTGACCCTGGATGTCGTCTATAACGGCGGCTATCCCGGCCATCCGTTGGATCCCAACGCCCGCATCGGCTTCTCGGCCAACGGGACGTTCAAGCGCTCGGACTTCGGCATCGCCTACGGCGTCCCGGCCCCGGGCACGACCATGGGCGTCAGCGACGAGGTCCAGATCCTGATCGAGGCCGAATTCAGCGGTCCGCCACTGGCGACGGCTCCGGCGGCCGCGCCGCCTGTTCAGCCTTAAGGCCTACCGCGCGCCGCGCGTCAGATAGCCTTCGAGCAGGGCCAGGGCGTGGTCCAGCCGCGCCCTGCGCCAGTCGGGCGCGCTCATGTCGGTGTCCAGCGTCGCCGACAGCGAATAGCCGTTGGCCAGGTGGAAGCGGCTCATGGCCGCGATGGTCACGTAGATCTGCACCGGATCGAGGTTCGACCCGAAGATCTTCTGGCGCTGGCCGCTCTCGATCAGCTTCTCGATCGTGCGGCGCAGGGGGAAGGCCGTCTCGGTGACCACGCGCGACTGCGAGGCGAACTTGCCGTGCTGCAGGTTCTCGTTGCGCAACAAGCCTTCGAAGCGCGGGTTCTTCTCGAAGTAGTCGAAGGTGAAGCGCTGCAGCTCGAGGAAGCCTTCGAGCGGCTTGTCGAAGTCGATCTTCAGCTCGGCCTCGCGAGCCCGCAGGTCCATGTAGGCGCTTTCGAGGACGGCCATGTACAGGCCCTTCTTGTCCCCGAAGTAGTGGTACAGCATCCGGATGTTGCACTTGGCGGCCTTGACGATCTTCTCGATCCGGGCCCCCGCGAAGCCCGCCTGGGCGAACTCCTTCAGCGCCGCGGCGAGGATCGCCTTGCGGGTGCGTTCAGCATTGCGCTTGCGCGGTTCGGCCTCGGCCTTGGTCGCGTCCAGGACGGCGTCGGTCACGGGATTTTGGCTCCCTGCTTGATCCAGGCGCCCAGCTGGGCGCGCTCCTCTTCGGTCATGGCGGTCTCGTTGCCAAGGGGCATGCTGGTCGAACCCACCGCCCGCTCGTGGATTTTCGGCGCATAGGTGCGGATATGTTCCGGCGTGTCGAACACCGCGCCCAAGGGCGGCGCCGAGAAGCCGGGATGGGTCGGCGTGGCGCTGTGGCACGCGACGCAGTGCTTCTCGACGATCGCCTGGGCGGTCGCGAACGTGACCTGGCCGGAAATTTCGACCGCGTCCTTGGGCTTCATCGAGGCGATGGCCGTGGCCCCGAAGATCAGCATCGCGCCGTAGAATAGGAACTCGTGCCGGATCCTGCCGAAGTGGCGCTGGATGAAGAAGTAGCGGATCGCGATGGCGCCGGCGCTGAGCATGGCCAGCAGCATCCAGGCCTTCGGATGCCCCGAGACGGCCGGATAGTGGTTGCTGATCATGATGAAGATGACCGGCAGGGTCATGTGGGTGTTGTGGACCGAGCGCTGCTTGCCCATGGCGCCCAGGCGCGGGTCGACGGGCCGGCCGGCCAGCATGTCGGCGACGATCTTGCGCTGATTGGGAATGATGACGAGGAAGACGTTGCCGACCATGCAGGTGCCGATGATCGCGCCCACGTGGATGAAGGCGCCGCGGTCGGTGAAGAGCTGGGTCAGGGCCCAGGTCGCCGCCGTCAGGACCGAGAACCAGATCACCCCGAAAAGCTTGCCGTTCTTGCCCAGCGGCGAGCGGCACAGGGCCTCGTAGACCAGCAGGCCGCCGAAGATGAAGGCCAGGCCCACGCCGATGGCCTGGGCTTGGGTGAAGGCGTGCTTAGCGGCATCGATCAGATAGACCGGCGCGCCGACATAGTAGAGCACGACCAGCAGGGCGAAGCCCGACAGCCAGGTCGTGTAGGCCTCCCATTTGAACCAGTGCAGGTGGTCGGGCATGTGGGCCGGGGCGTTCAGGTACTTCTGCGAGTGGTAGAAGCCACCGCCGTGCACGGCCCACAGTTCACCCTTCACGCCCTCCTTGGGCGGATCGGGGTCGCGCAGATTGTTGTCCAGCCAGACGAAGTAGAACGATGCGCCGATCCAGGCCACGCCCGCGATCACGTGCAGCCAGCGAAGGGCCATGCCGGTCCAGGCGGCGAAATCGTAGTCCATCAAGCGGTCACCGCGTCGAGCAGTCGAAGCTTGGAGATCAGGCCGATCTGGGTGATCGCCTCGGCGATCTCGGCCGCCTCGTCGTTGGCCGCGCGCGCCTGCATGGCCCGGAGGATCGAGGCCTTGTCGTTCAGGCGCACGCAGATGATGAAGGGAAAGCCGAAGCGCGCGTTGTAGGCGGCGTTCAGCTGGTGGAAGCGGGCGAATTCGTCGGGCGTCAGGCGGTCGAGGCCGGCGCTGGCCTGTTCGGCGTTGCTCTCGGCGGTCAGCTGCTTGGCGATCGCGGCCTTACCGGCCAGCTCCGGGTGAGCGCGGATCAGGGCCAGCTTGTCTTCGGTCGAGGAGGCTTCGAGCGCAGTCATCATGGCCGCGTGCATCGCCTCGACGCTGGCGAACGGCCGCTCGTCCCAGGCGCGCTCGACCACCCAGGGCGACAGCTCGAAGGCGAACCCCAGGGCGGTGGTGAAGCCCGTCCGGTTCATGCTGTTCAGCCGAGCCAGGGTCAGGGGAGGGGCGCCGCTCATGCCTTGCCTCCATAGGGCTGGGTCGTGATCCAATGCCGCGCGATGTCGATCCGCTTGGCCACCCAGACCCGGTCGTGCCGGGTGATGTGCTCGAGGAACCGCCGCAGCGCGCCGATCCGTCCCGGCTTGCCGACCACGCGGCAGTGCAGGCCGATGCTCATCATTTTCGGCGCGGTCTCGCCCTCCAGATAGAGGGTGTCGAAGGCGTCGCGCAGATAGGTGAAGAACTGCTCGCCGGTGTTGAAGCCCTGGGCCGCCGTGAAGCGCATGTCGTTGGCTTCCAGGGTGTAGGGCACGATCAGCTGGGCGCGGCCGTGCTGGTCGTCCCAGTAGGGCAGGTCGTCGGCATAGCTGTCGGCGTCATAGACGAACCCGCCTTCCTGGGCGACCAGCCGCGCGGTGTTGGGGCTGGTGCGGCCTTGGTACCAGCCCAGGGGGCGCTCCCCGGTCAGTCGGGTCTGGATCTCGATGGCCTTCTGGATGTGCTCCAGTTCCTGGTCCGGCGTGAAGTGCTGGTAGTCGATCCAGCGATAGCCGTGGCTGGCGATCTCCCACCCCGACTTCATCATCGCCTCGACGGCGTCCGGATGGCGCTCCATGGCCTGGGCGACGCCGAACACGGTCAGCGGCAGGCCGAACTCTTCGAACAGCCGCCGGATGCGCCAGAAGCCTGCGCGCGAGCCGTATTCGTAGAGGCTCTCCATCGACATGTTGCGCATGCCCTGGATGGGCTGGGCGCCGACCATCTCCGACAGGAAGAACTCGCTGACCGGATCGCCATGCAGGACCGAGCGCTCGGCGCCTTCCTCGTAGTTGAGGACGAACTGGACGGCGACGCGGGCGCTATTGGGCCACTGGGCGTGCGGTGGGTGTTCGCCGTAGCCGATCAGGTCACGGGGGTAGGTCACCGTAAAATCCTCCCCCTAGCGGGGGAGGTGGCCGCGCAGCGGCCGGAGGGGGAAGTAATCCCCGACCTTGCGACTTCCCCCTCCGTCGCCTTCGGCGACACCTCCTCCGCTCGGGGGAGGATCTGGATCCACCCGCTCATCCAAACACCTTCGCCGCCGCGTCGACACCCGCGCCGGCCGGGGCCTTGAAGGCCTCCCAGCGCAGCACCGCCTCCAGCGCCGCCAGCGTCTGAAGCACCGCGTGCTTGCGGGCGTTCACGCCCATGGTCCCGATGCGCCAGATCTTGCCGGCCAGGGGCCCGAAGGCCGCGCCGATCTCGATCTCGAACTCGGTGCGCATGCGGGCTTTGACCCGGTCATAGTCGACGCCGCTGGGGGCGATCACGCCGGTGACGTTGGTCATCTTGTGAGCCTGGTCGCCATAGACTTGGAGACCCAGCGCCTCGATCCCGGCGACCATGGCCGCGCCGGCCTGGGCGTGGCGGGCGAAGCGGGTGTCGAGACCTTCCTCCAGCACGATCCGCGCGCATTCGCGGGCGGCGAACAGCATGCTGGCCGCCTCGGTGTGGTGGTTCAGGCGCTTGTCGGACCAGTAGTCCATGATCATCGCCAGATCGAAATAGTTGGAGGCGATGCGGCGACCGTTCCCGGTGCTGCCCGGCCCCGCCAAGCCCTTCTCGACATGGCGGCGGCCGAAGATGTGGTGGGCGGCGCGGTCGCTGATGGTGATCGGGGCCGAGCCGGAAGGGCCGCCCATGCACTTCTGCAAACCCGCGGTGACGATATCGGCCTGCCAGTTATCCACAGGCGCGCTCATGCCGCCCAGGGTGGCGGTCGCGTCGACATAGAGCAGGGCGTCGTGACGGCGGCAGATCTCGCCGATGGCCTCGATCGGCTGGGCGATGGTGGTCGAGGTGTCGCCGTGCACACAGGCGACCAGGCGTGGCTTCACGCGGGCGACGGCGTCCTCGACGGCTTGCGGATCGACGACCTGACCCCACTCGCCCTCGACGAAGGTGACCTTGGCGTCGCAGCGCTCGGCGATCTCGGCCAGCAGCAGGCCGAAGCGCCCGGCATTGACCACCACCACGTCGTCGCCGGGCGAGAGCGTCGAGACCATCGCCGCCTCGATGCCGGCGCGCGAGGTGCCGTCGATCAGGAAGGTCTGCTGGTTCTTCGTCTCGAACACGCCGCGATACAGCGCCATGACCTCGTTCATGTAGCCGGTGAACTCGGGATCAAATTGACCAAGAAGTTGCACCGACATGGCCCGCAGCACGCGCGGGTGCACATTGATCGGGCCGGGCCCCATCAGCAGGCGGGCGGGGTGGTCGAGTTCTTTGAAGATTTCGGTCATGTCGTGGTCTTGAATCCGGAAAGCGCCTTGCGTCCTTCGAGGCTCACCTTTGGCTCGCACCTCAGGATGAGGAAAGTTATGGGCACTGATGAATTCCTCATCCTGAGGCGCCGCGAAGCGGCCTCGAAGGACGCAGGGGATCAGTCGCCAGCTTCTCCACGAACCCGAGCATGGCCTGGGCCGCCAGGGCGCAGTCGGCCTCGGTGACGGACTCGGCCGGATTGTGGCTGATCCCACCCTCGCAGCGGATGAACAGCATGGCGACGGGGCAGAGGTCCGCCATCACCATGGCGTCGTGGCCCGCGCCCGAGGGCAGGCGGCGGGCGGGTAGGGAGAGGTCGGCCAGGGCCTCGTCCAGCAGGCCCATCAGCGAGGGGTCGCAAGGGCTTTCGGCCAAGGCCTGGGTCAGGTGGATCTCGGCGGTCAGGCCGCGCGCGCCGACGATCGCGTGGATCTCGGCGCAGACCGTGTCGACGGCCGCGTCGCGGGTCGCCGAGGTTTCGGCGCGGATATCCATCGAGAACTCGACCGCGCCGGGGATGACATTGAAAGCGCCGGGCAGGGCGGTCATGCGCCCGACCGTGCCCACCAGGCCGTCGGTCCCGGCGCGGCAGACGCGCTCCAGAGCCAGCATGCACTCGGCGGCGGCGGGGCCGGGGTCCTTGCGCAGGTTCATCGGCGTTGTGCCGGCGTGGCCCGCGGTTCCGATGATCTTGACCATCACCCGCTTCTGCGCGGCGATGGCGGTGACGACGCCCAGCGGCAGGCCTTCGGCCTCCAGCACCGGACCCTGCTCGATGTGGGCTTCGAGGAAGGCCAAAACCTCTTCCGGCTGGCGCGCGGCGCTAGCGAGGTTCGTGGGATCGCCGCCGAACGCGGCCAGCGCTTCGGCGACGGAAACGCCATCCGCGTCGCGCATCTGCAGCGCGCTCGCGTCCAGCGTCCCGGCGATGGCGCGGCTGCAGCTCATCGAGGCCGGGAAGCGCGAGCCTTCCTCGTCGCCGAACGCCGCCACCTCGATCGCGAAGGGCAGGCGATGGCCAGCGGCGTGCAATGCCTCGACGACGTCGATCCCCAGCATGATCCCTAGAGGTCCGTCATAGCGCCCCCCGTTGCGGACGCTGTCGATGTGCGAGCCGATGATCAGCGCCTTGGCGCCCGGGGTCTCGCCCTCGTAGCGGCCGATCAGGTTGGCGGCGGCGTCGCGGCGGACGCTCATGCCGGCCTCGGTCATCCATGTGGCGAGCTTGGACAGCGCGGCCTCGTGCGCCGGCGTAAGGAACCGCCGCGTCAACTGGCCATCGACCTCGCTGAAGGGCGCGACGCCCAGCAGGTCGCAGCGCGCCTTGGCCCGAACGCCGAGCTTCAGGTCTCCGATGTCCAACCCGTCCGCCACGGCGATTCGGCTCCGCTCCCGTTCTTGACCATCGAGGTCTCGTGGATAGCAGCCGACGCGCGAAAACCGCTTCGGTCAACCGTCCCCCGCCCGCCAGAACCGCGCGCGGCGCCTCGACAAGCGCCATCCGCACGCGGCGGCGCCCATGGTTAAGTCATAAACTACTTACTTATGAAGGGCGAGGGGTGGCTTGTCAGCGGCAGGCAAGGCGCTCTACCGTCGGTCGAGCGAGGACCCATGAACCAGACGATCCCCGCCCGGATCCTCAGAGTGAACCACGGCGGCGAGCACGGCGCCATTCGCATCTACAGCGCCCAGATCGCGTTGGCTCGGGTGCGCGCGCCAGACCTGCTGCCGTTCCTACGCCACACGCTGGAGCACGAGCGCGAGCATCTCGCGCGATTTCGGGCGCTGATGCCGACGCGCGCCGCCAAGCCTTGCCGTCTGATGTGGATATGGGCGATCGGCGGCGGCCTGCTGGGCGGCGTCACGGGCCTGTTCGGACGTAAGGCCATTCTCGTCTGCACCGAGGCTGTGGAGCGGACGGTCCATCGGCATCTTGACGATCAACTGGCCTTTCTCGGCGCAAGCGACCCGGAAATGTCGGCGGTCATCCGTGAGATCCAGGCCCAGGAGCTGGCGCACCTGCGTTACGCCCAAACCTCGCGTGGCGGGGCCGGCCTTCTGACGCGGCTGCTGGACGGCGTGATCGTCGCGCTGACGGAAGCGCTGATCTGGATGTCGACGCGCGGGGATTCCGTCCGACTGTCGCGCGATCTGCGGGCGGCGGCGTGAGGCAAAAAGAAGGGCCGCGTCGAGGATATCGACGCGGCCCAGGTCAAAGCGTTGGGAGGAAATAACGCTTGGATCGAAAGCTAGTAGACGAACCGGAAGCCGACGAAGAACTGGCGGCCCGGCGAGGCGTACTGCGTGACGACGGGGTCGTCGGCATAGCCGAAGCGGTTGCTGGTTTCCTTGGTCAGGTTCAGGGCCTCGACGCTCAGCGACATTTGCTTGTTGAACTTGTAGCTGAACGAGGCGTCGACATTGGTCGTGGCCTTGCTGCCCAGGAAGTCATTGACCAGCGGGGAGTCGCAGAAGCCCGGGTTACAGGTGCCCGAGGCGATCGGGTATTGGGTGTAGTACTTGGCGCGATAAGCCGTCGACACGCGGGCCGACCACTTCTCGGCGTCGTAATAGACCGTGAAGTTGAACGAGTCCGGCGAGGCGCCGGTGAACGGGCCGGGCGCGATGACCTGGGCGCGGCCCGGGGTGGTGACGACGCCCGAGGCGTTCTTCACTTCCAGGGCGCCGGGGTCGATGATGTAGCTCAGCTCGGAATCCAGGTGGGTGTAGTTGGCCTGGACGCCCAGCTTGTCGAGGAACCACGGCAGGAAGGTCAGGTTCTGCTGGTAGCCGATCTCGAAGCCGCGGATGTAGCCGCCCGGCGCGGTGCGGAACTGGCGGATGTCGAACGACTGGCCATTGATATAGGCCGCGACGGCCGCCTTCTGGGCGTCGGTGCCCGTGGCCGTCGCGCCCGTGATCAGGTCGGCGATGGCTTCCGGCGCCAGGATGCTGGACAGAGTCCCCGACGACACGACCGTCTGCGGGAAGCTGTGCACTTCCTTGTCGAAGACGGCGATCGAGACCAGCGAACCCTGGGCGAAGTACCATTCCAGCGACAGGTCGTAGTTGGTGGCGCGGAACGGATCCAGCTTCGGGTTGCCGACCGTGATCGAGCCGCCCGTGGTGGCGCCGGCCGCGTTCGGGGCGCTGAACGAGGTGATCGACGGCGCCAGGTTGCCCAGCAGCGGACGCGCCATGACCTTGGCCGCGCCGAAGCGCAGCAGCATGTTGTCGGCCACCTCGTACGAGGCGTTCATCGACGGCAGCAGGTCATGGTACTTGTTCTCGCCGTAGATCGGACGCGAGGTGTTGGTCAGGCCGTCGGAGGCCACCTCGGTCAGGGCGTAGCGCGTGCCGATATTGCCGCGCAGCTGACGGTCGAACAACATGGTGCTGTAGTCGAACTGGACGTAGGCGCTGGTGTCGGTTTCATCGACGCCATAGGTGTTGGCCGGATTCGACAGCGACGAGGTCCGCCAGTCGCCCCACTTGTTCACGCACTCGCAGTTGAAGTCGAACAGGGACTGGAACTTCTGCAGGTCGGGGGCCAGGAAGGCGGTGGTCGTGCCGGTCGGTACGTCCAGGCCCTTGCCCCAGTTGATCAGGCGGCTGGTGGCGGCGACCGAGCTGCCGGCTTCCTTGAACGACGGGTTCAGGGTCTCGCCCGCCGAACCGCCGGCGCGGCCGGTGCGGGTGGTGTAGAACGAATACTTCCGACGTGAGACGCCCCACTTCACGACCGTGTCGTCGTCGAGGTCGTAGGTGAAGTCCAGGCGACCGCCTTCGTAGCGGTTGTCGGCGACCGTGCGGTAGATGCGCAGCGACGAGTAGCCCTTCACGAAGTCCCAGTTGGCGGGGTTGGTGGCGTCGAAGCCGAAGTCGACCTTCGGCATCGGATTGTCGCCGCGTTCGTCGTACGTGAAGTAGCCGTTGCCGGCCGTGCCGTTGCCGCTGTCCAGCTTCAGGTAGTCGGCCAGCAGGCCGGTGCCCTTGTTGTACGAGCGCGACTTGCCCCACAGCGCCGTCATCTTGAGGCGATCGCTGAACTCATGCTCGAGGTTGACCGAGCCCTGCGAGAAGAAGGTCGTGTAGTACTGCTGGTCGGCGGCCGAGCGCATGTCGACATTGCCCAGCACCAGGTAGTCGGCATTGGCGCCCGACGGGCTGAGCGCGGCGTCGATCAGGCGGACCGAGGGGCGGCCGATGAACTTGTCGCGCATGGCGATGCCGTCGGCGCTGGCCACGTAACCCACCGACAACGGGTTGTTGTAGTACTCGTACGGATCGAGGTTGTTGGGGTTGTTGCTGAACTGGTAGCCCGCGACCGGGGCCGAGCCGTACAGCTGCTGACCGCAGTCCAGCGGTTGGACGATGGCGCTGCCGGCGGCGTAGTTGCAACCGTTGTAGAGGGCGCGCTTGGTCGCCGCGGCCGTGCTGGCGTTGGCGGTGTTGTAGTTGGCCGTGGTGTTGTTGCGGTTCAGGCCGACGGCGCTGATCTGGTAGTTGATCGAGTTGTTGTAGAAGCGCGAATAGACGCCATCGACGCTGATCTTGGTGCGATCGGTCGGCTTCCACTGCAGCGACATCGTCATGCCCAGGCGCTCTTGCTCAAGCTCCTGCTGGTTGACGGTCGGCAGGGCCGGGATGCGGACCAGCGAGCCCGGTGCGGTCGTCGTGGTGACTCCGTTCGTACGGGTCAGGGTCGAGCCGATCGGGTTGTTGACCAGGGCGTAGGCCGTCGGGTTCGAGCCGACGAGGGCGCTGCACAGCGCGGCGTTGGTGATGTTGACGCCCGGAACCACCGAGCCGTTGCACGACGTGCCGGTCGGGGCGGCGAAGCCCTGGCGCTGGACGATCGACGTGCCGTTGGTCGCCAGGGCCGTGCCGGCGAAGGTCGCGCCGCGATAGGCGTAGTCCGACTGGCCGGCCGCGCGAGCATAGCTGTCGATCGTGGTGTTGCGCTCGTTATAGGCCAGCGAGACCAGGGCGCCGAACTGGCCCCACTTGGTGTCCCAGCGATCCGAGACCAGGCCCGCGACGCGCGGGTTATGGTGCTTGCCGGCTTCGTAGTAGGCGTCCTGCACCGACAGGGCCAGGCGGCGGCCCTTGAAGTCCAGCGGGCGGCCGGTGATCAGGTCGACGGTGGCGCCCAGCGAGCCTTCGTCGGTCTCGGCCGAGGCGGTCTTCTGGACGCGCAGCGAGTTGAACAGTTCCGAGGCGAAGACGCTGAAGTCGAAGCCGCGCGAGCGGTTGCCGCTGGTGCCGCTGTCGTTGGCGCCGGCGGTCGACAGGGCTTCCAGGCCGTTCAGGCGCACGCGGGTGAAATCGGGGCCCAGGCCGCGCACCGTGATGGTGCGGCCTTCGCCGTTGTCGCGGTCGATCGAGACGCCCGGCAGGCGCTGCAGGGACTCGGCGAGGTTGGCGTCCGGGAAGTCGGCGATGTCCTCGGCGTTGATGGCGTCGACCATCACGTTCGAGGTGCGCTTCAGGCTCAGCGCGCTCTGCAGGGCGGCGCGGTAGCCGGTGACGACGATGGCGTCGACGGCGGCGGGCTCTTCAGCGGGGGCGGCGGCCGGAGCGGCGGCCTGTTCCTGAGCCAGGGCCGAGCCCGCGGTCAGGGTCAGGGCGGCGGCGATGGTCAGGGCGCCCAGCGAGGCTTGGCCCAGAAGCGCGCCGACGCGGATCTGCTTGGAATGAATTTGCACGGTTTCCTCCCGGAAAGTAGCAACAGGCCTGGCTCTTCTTGACGCGCGCCAGGTCCAAAAACGGGTGGGAGCGCTAACGGCCACCGGTGTCATAATCAAGAGAAACCGGTGTCATTTGAAACTTTGTCGCTTTTGTCGAAAAGGCAGCGCCTCGATCTCGTCCCGTTGCGCACGGGAGAAGATGCCACCTATCGTGCGGTTAAGGGGCTGAAAGTTCTAAGGGAAGGAACGGCGACGTTTCCGTACTCGCCGCTCGAAAAGGGGCGCTCCGTGCGAGACGAAGGCGAAGTCAGTGGGGGCTTTTGCATGTCCCCAAGTATCCAAAGACGTGTCATCCCGGCCGCGGCGAAGCGGAGAGCCGGGACCCAGGGGCGACCGCAGTGCGCCGGCCCCTGGGTCCCGGATGCCTCCGCGAGGCTTCCGGGATGACACGTGTTTTAGTGGCTCAGAGGCCCGCCCAGGCGTCCAGATCCTTGAGCGCGCGCAGACTCATCAGGCGCTTCTTGGCGCGACCGCGCTCCTTGAGCGGGATTTTTTTGCCGTCTTCGTCGACCTTCGGGGCCTCGAGCGGCGGCAGCAGGCCGTAATTGATGTTCATCGGCTGGAAACTGCCAGGACCGTTGCCCGCCTCCAGGTGACCGCCGGTGATGTGCTCGACCAGCGCGCCCAGCGCCGTGGTCGGCGGCGGGGCGTCGATCGGCGCGCCCTTGCGGTCGGCGGCGGCGAAGCGGCCGGTCAGCAGGCCCATGGCCGCGCTCTCGACATAGCCTTCCACGCCCGTGACCTGGCCGGCGAAGCGCAGGCGCGGCTGGACCTTCATGCGGAGCGACTTGTCCAGCAGCTTGGGCGAATTGATGAAGGTGTTGCGGTGCAGGCCGCCGAGGCGGGCGAACTGGGCGTTCTCCAGGCCCGGGATCATCCGGAAGGTCTCGGCCTGGACGCCGTGCTTCAGCTTGGTCTGGAAACCGACCATGTTCCACAACGTGGCCAGGGCGTTGTCCTGGCGCAGCTGGACGATGGCGTAGGACTTGACCAGCGGGTCACGCGGATTGGTCAGGCCCACCGGCTTCATCGGCCCGTGGCGCAGGGTCTCGCGGCCGCGCTCGGCCATCACCTCGATCGGCAGGCAGCCGTCGAAATAGGGGACGTTTTCCCACTCCTTGAACTCGGACTTGGGACCGGCCAGCAGGGCGTCGATGAAGGCCTCGTACTGCTCCTTGTTCATGGGCAGGTTGATGTAGGCGGTCGCGTCGCCGCCGGGGCCTTCCTTGTCGTAGCGTGACTGGCGCCAGGCCACGTCCATGTTGATGGACTCAAAGTGGATGATCGGCGCGATGGCGTCGAAGAACGACAGCTGGCCTTCGCCGGTCATGTCCAGGATCGCCTGGGCCAGGGCCGGCGAGGTGAGAGGACCGGTGGCGACGATGACGTTGTCCCACTCTTCGGGCGGCAGGCCGGCGATCTCCTCGCGGACGATGGTGACCAGCGGGTGGGCCTCGAGACGGCGGGTGACCTCGGCCGAGAACCCGTCGCGGTCGACGGCCAGGGCGCCGCCGGCCGGCACCTGATGCTGGTCGGCGCAGGACATGATCAGGCTGTCCAGCTTGCGCATCTCGGCGTGCAGCAGGCCCACGGCGTTGAATTGCCAGTCGTCCGAGCGGAACGAGTTGGAGCAGACCATCTCGGCCAGGCCGTCGGTGTGGTGCGCGTCCGTCGTGACTTTGCCGGTGGCGTCGTCCTTGCGCATCTCGTGCAGGACCACCGGCACGCCGGCCTGGGCGATCTGCCAGGCGGCTTCGGAGCCGGCCAGGCCTCCGCCAATGACGTGGATGGGGGGAAGGGTCGAATTCGTGGTCATAGGGCGCCCTATACCTCCGGCTGTCGCTCGGCGAAACCTCGTGTAGGCTCCGAGTCATGGGCTGGGCCCCGCGCGCCTGGCGAGCCTGGGAGGGCACATGGCGAGGTTTTCCGTGACCGAGGCCGCGACGGCGGGCTTCGGCGTCATTGGCCGCAAGCCGCTGGCGGTGGTCGGCTGGGCGCTGGCCCTGATCGTGGCGGTGCTGATCCCGGCGGTCCTGTGCGTCCTGGTTCTGGGCCCGCAGCTGCAGACAATCATCCAGCTGGCGATCGCCGAACGTGGCAACACCACGCCTAGTCCGGAGGCGTTCCAGCAGATGATGCAAGCCCAGGCCGGCATGACCGGGGTGAACCTGCTGTTCTGGCTGTGGTCCTCGTTCGTGAAGGCGGTGTTCGCCGCCGCGGTGTTCCGCGCCGTGCTGGCGCCCGAACAGTCGGCCTGGGCCTATCTGCGGATCGGCTCGCGCGAGCTGTGGCTGACGCTGCTGCTGCTGGTCGAGTACGTGCTGGCGCTGATCGTGATCTTCGTGGTGGTGCTGCTGGTCGTCGTGCTGACGGCGGTGGTGATGGTCAGCGGCGGCGAGAGCGGTCACGCCGTGGGCGTGGCTACCGGCGTCGCGGCGTCGGCGATCGCCTTTGGCGTGCTGGTCTGGCTGGCCCTGCGCCTGTCGATGGCCGCGCCGATGACCTTCGTCGACAACCAGTTCCGGCTGTTCGAGTCCTGGACCCTGACCCGGGGGCAAGGCTGGCGGCTGCTGGGCATGACCTTGCTGACCATCGTCCTGGTGCTGTGCCTGGAGATCCTGTTCGGCGGTGTGCTGCTGGGCGTCGGCATAGCGGCGGGCGGCTCGTTGGCGGCGCTGCATGGCCCGGGCGGACTGGAAGCGTTCCTGGCCAGGCCGCCGCTGGAGTGGCTGCGCCAGCTGTGGCCCTTCGTGGCCGGTTTCAGCGCCATCCTGGCCCTCTTCAGCGCGGTGGTTCAGACCGTGTTCTACGCCCCGTGGATCGTGGCGCATCGCGCCTTGGTCTCGGAGCCCTGATCGTCGCGTGGCGCCGGCGTTACGGCGCTACGAAATCCGGTGCCCCATTGGGTTTCGCGCGCGCGGCGCCATCGCCAGACGCGCGGCGAGGCCATAGATTGCGCGGGATCGCGGTGACTCGCTTCAGGCAGTCCGACGCGGGCGTCGCGTGAGAGGGCTTGAGCGGATGGCGGATGGATCGGCGAGCGTCGCCAGTGCCTTGCGCGCGGGTGTCTCCGACCTCGGGGCGTCGATCAACGCCTGCTGGGCGGCCCTGCTCGTCGCCATCGTCCTGACCGTGGCCGCCGGCTTCCTGCCGCCAGGCGCGCGCCTTCTGGTCGCCCTGGCCGCCGGTGTCCTGGCCCAGGGCGCGCTGTTCCGCCGAGCCTTCGACCGCGCGCCGGGCATCAAGGGCCTGCGCTGGGGACGCGACGAATGGCGGCTGCTGGGCGCGCACCTGCTGGTGCTGGCGCTGTTCGCGCTAATCGGCTCGATCCTGCTGGTGGCGATCGGGGCGGTGGCCCTTGGCGTCGCGCGCGCCAGCGCCCCGAACCTCGACGTCGCCTCGGCTCAGGCCTGGAAGGCCGCTCTGGCCAATGCTGGTCCCGCCGGCCTTGTCGCCGGCCTCGCGCCGTTGGCGGGTCTGGCCCTGATGATCTGGCTGGGCCTGCGCCTGTCCTTCACCGCCCCGGCCACGATCGAGCAGTCCGGTGTTCGGGTGCTGAGCGCCTTCCCCATGACCAAGGGGCGGGTCGCGACCCTGCTGGCGGTCGGCCTGGCGCTGGCCCTGCCGGTGGTCGTGGCCGCGCCCCTGTTCGGGCTGATCCCCGCGCGAGGGCTGGGACCCACGGCGGCGAGCGCCACGCTCGCCTATCTTCTGCTGGCGCCGGCCTGGGCCGGAGCGCTAGTTCATATCTACCGCCAGAGCGCGGTTTCGCAGGACGCCTAGATGTCTGTTCGCCCCGTCGACGCCGCCCTCGAGGGCCTCAAGATCATGCGGCGCAAGCCCGTGGCCGTCCTGGCCTGGGCGACCTTTTCTCTCGTCATGCTGCCGATCCTGGGCTTGATCGCCAAGATCGTGCTGGGTGAGGAAGGCCGCGCGGCGCTGGCCAACCGGGGCTCGTCCGCTGATCCGCGCGAGATGTTGAACCTCATCACCCATCTGGGCGGCGTGATGGTGCTGCTGATCGCCCTGGCCCTGGTGCTGGGCTCGGTGCTGCAGGCGGCGATCATCCGCTCGGTCATCGAGCCCAAGAACAGCCGCTTCGCCTATCTCCGGCTGGGCAAGGAGGAGATCCAGCTGCTGGTCGTCTCGCTGATCACCTGGGCCGCGGCCCTGGGCGTGACCGTGATCCCGTCCGGCGCGGTGGTGCTGGGGACGTCGCTGCTGTCGGGCGCGGCCGCCGGATGGTTCGGCACCCTGGGCGCCCTGGCCGTGATCGGTCTGTCGCTATGGGTCGCCGTGCGCCTGTCGCTGCTGGGCCCGCACGCCTTCTCGCACCACCACATCGACCTTCGCGCCGCCTGGGTCCAGACCCATGGTCAGTTCTTCCGGCTGCTGGGCATGTTCGTCGTGGCCATCGTGCTGAGCGCCCTGGTCTCGATCGTCGGGGCGACCCTGTCGAGCATCGTCGGCAACCTACTCGGCGGCGGTGTCGAGCCGACGTCCGGCGACGTGGTCGGCGGCCATCCGCGCCTGATCCTGACTCTGCTGGCCAACCTGTTGCTGGCCCCGGTCTTCCTGACCTTGCAGACGGTGATCCTGGTCGCCGCTCCAGCCCGCGCCTTCGCCCACCTGAACCAGGACGAGATCGACGCGGGCCTGCACGCCTAGCAGCCTAGGCCGCCGCGCTGGGGCGCGCCGCCAGCCGTTCGCGCCAGGCCAGGACGTGCTTGGCTTCGGCCGGGGTCTTCAGGCCCGTGAAGTCGGCGAAGTCGAGGGTCGTCTGTCCGGCGATATCGGCGATCGTATAGGTCTCGCCCGTCAGATAGGGCCGGCCGTCGGCCAGTTCGCGATCGAGCCACATCTGGCCTTTCTCGACGACCTCGCGGTTCGACTCCCCGAACTCGACGTTCTGCTTCAGCAGGCGAGCGGTCAGGGGATGGGCGTGACGCCAGAACATCCCGACCGGGACCATCAGGCGAAACTCGACCCGTCGGGTCCACATCTCGACCTGGGCCTGTTCCAGGGCGGTGACCCCGAACAACGGCGGATCGGGGTGCAGCACCTCGAAATAGCGGCAGATGGCGACCGTCTCGCTGATCGTCGTCCCGTCGTCGAGTTCCAGCACCGGCACCTGGCCCAGGCTGTTGCGCGCCAGGTGCTCGGGCGACTTGTGACCACCCTGCATCATGCCGATCCGGATCTCGGGGACCTCCAGGCCCTTTTCGGCAAGGAAGATCCGCACACGGCGCGGATTGGGCGCTGGCATGGATTCGCCATAGAGCTTCATTTTCGACTCCCCATCTCAGCGACACTGGCGGTCGCGTTTCAAACGGATGTTAGAGTCTGTGTGGGCTTTACCGCAAGCCCGAGCGAATAAAGGCGTTCGCGGCCCTGTCGAAGCGCGGCGAACCCGTTTAGCCTTAACGGCCCACGTCATTCACGAGCTCAGCATGTCCAAGATTTCCGCCTCCGACGCGGCCTTTTCCGGTTTCCGCCTGGTGCGTGAGAACCTGAAGTCCGTGGGCGTGTGGATGCTGATCATGACGGTGGCCTCGATCGCCTACAGCGTCGCGATGATCCATTTCTTCGGCAAGGAACTGAACACGTTCTCAGCCTTCATGCAGACCGCGGGGGCGGATCCGGACCAGGAAGAGCTGCGAAACGTCCTGGCGGGCATGACCCCCGCATCGCTGATCTCGATCCCCTACATGCTGCTGGTGAACGGCGTGGTCTTCGCGGGGGTCAACCGTCTGGTCCAGCGCCCCCATGACCAAGGCTTGGCCCATCTGCGCTTCGGCATGGACGAACTGCGCCAGGCCGGCGTCTGGCTGCTGCTCAATCTGGTGCTGTTCGGCGTGTTCCTGGTCGGGCTGGTGCTGATCGAGTTCCTGGGCGCGATGGGTGGCCCGACCGGCGCCATGCTGGCCCTGCTGGTCTTCGTGGGTATGATCGGCGGCGGTGTCTATCTGGCCGTTCGCCTGTCGGTGGCCAGCGCAGCCACCTTCGACAACGGCAAGATCACCCTCTTCAGGTCGATGCCGCTGACCCGGGGTCATTTCTGGCCGATGCTGGGCGCCTATTTCCTGGCTGGCGTGATGTGCGTCATCGTCTTCCTGCTGCTGATGTCCATCGTCACCGGCGTCGCGGCGCTGATCTCGGGCGACATCAACTTCTCCAGCCGGATGATGCGGGCCGACACCAGCTCGCTGGCGGCCTATTTCACGCCGGTGGGCATCGCTCAGGCCCTGCTCTCCGGCGTGATGTCGGTGCTGACGAGCCTGATCATCTTCACCCCCGCGCCGACCATGTACATGGCGCTGAAGGGCGATCCCGCGCCATCCTCCAGCGACGGCGCCTGGTAGATACGAAGACGCCCCGGAGATCGCTCTCCGGGGCGTTTCTCTTTCCGGCTCGGAGAGCCTAAGCCCGCGCCTTCTTCAGCTCGGCGACCCGCGCCTTGCGGCGGTCCTCGTGGCGGGCCAGCAGGTCCTTGAGGTAGCGGCCGGTCCAACTGGCCTCGACCTTGGCCACGTCCTGGGGCGAGCCCACCGCGACGATCTCGCCGCCGCCGTCGCCGCCCTCGGGGCCGAAGTCGATCAGCCAGTCGGCGGTCTTCACCACGTCCAGATTGTGCTCGATGACCACCACGGTGTTGCCCTGGTCGACCAGTTCGTGCAGCACCTCGAGCAGCTTCTTGGTGTCCTCGAAGTGCAGGCCGGTGGTTGGTTCGTCGAGGATGTAGAGCGTGCGGCCGGTGGCCCGCTTGGAAAGCTCCTTGGACAGCTTCACCCGCTGGGCCTCACCGCCCGACAGGGTCGTGGCCTGCTGGCCGACCTTGATGTAGCTGAGGCCGACGCGCTTCAGCGTCTCCATCTTGTCGCGGATCGGCGGCACGGCCTTGAAGAAGTCGGCCGCCTCCTCGACGGTCATGTCGAGGACATCGGCGATCGTCTTGCCCTTGAACAGCACGTCCAGGGTCTCGCGGTTGTAGCGCTTGCCCTTGCAGATATCGCAGGTGACGTAGACGTCCGGCAGGAAGTGCATCTCGATCTTGATGACGCCGTCGCCCTGGCAGGCCTCGCAGCGGCCGCCCTTGACGTTGAACGAGAACCGGCCCGGGCCGTAGCCGCGCGCCTTGCTCTCGGGCAGGCCGGCGAACCAGTCGCGGATCGGGCCGAACGCGCCGGTATAGGTGGCCGGGTTCGAGCGCGGGGTGCGACCGATCGGGCTTTGGTCGATGTCGATGACCTTGTCGAAGTTCTCCAGCCCCTCGATCCGCTCGTGCGGCGCGGGGGCGTCGCTGGCGTTGTTCAGGCGGCGCGCGGCGGCCTTGTAGAGGGTCTCGATCGTGAAGGTCGACTTGCCGCCGCCCGACACGCCGGTGATGCAGGTGAAGGTCGCGACCGGGATCTCGGCGGTGACGCCCTTCAGGTTGTTGCCGGTGGCGCCGATGACCTTCAGCGTCTTCTTGCTGATCGGACGGCGCTGTTCGGGCACCTCGATCTCGCGCACGCCGGTCAGGTACTGGCCGGTGACGCTCCGGGGATTGGCCATGATCTCGGCCGGCTTGCCCTGGGCGACGATCTCGCCGCCGTGCACGCCGGCGGCCGGGCCCATGTCGATCACGAAGTCCGCGGTGAGGATGGCCTCCTCGTCGTGCTCGACGACCAGCACCGAATTGCCCAGGTCCCGCAGGCCCTGCAGCGAGGTCAGCAGGCGGGTGTTGTCGCGCTGGTGCAGGCCGATCGACGGCTCGTCCAGCACGTAGAGCACGCCGGTCAGGCCCGAGCCGATCTGACTGGCCAGGCGGATGCGCTGACTCTCGCCGCCCGACAGGGTGCCAGAGCCGCGTGACAGGTTCAGATAGTCGAGGCCGACGTCGACCAGGAACCGCAGGCGGTCATTGATCTCCTTCAGGATCCGCCGGGCGATCTCCATGTGCTTGTCCGACAGCTGGCCTTCCAGGCTCGCGAACCAGTCGCGGGCCGGGCGGATGGCCAGCATCGACACCTCGGCGATATCCATGGCGGCGATCTTCACGGCCAGGGCCTCGGGCTTCAGGCGCTTGCCGTGGCAGACCTCGCACGGGGTGTCGGACTGGTAGCGGCCCAGTTCCTCGCGGACCCAGCTGCTGTCCGTCTCGCGCCACCGGCGCTCCAGGTTCGGCAGCACGCCCTCGAAGGGCTTCTCGACCTCGTACTTCCGGGCGTTGTCGTCATAGACGAACTTGATCTTCTGGCCACCGGAGCCTTGCAGCACCACGTCGCGGGCCGACTGCGGCAGCTTGTGCCACGGCTCATCCATCGAGAAGCCGTAGTGACGCGCCAGGGCCTGCAGGGTCTGGGTGTAGAGCGGAGAAGGCCCTTTCGCCCAAGGCGCGACGACGCCCTTGTGCAGGCTCTTGTCCTTGTCCGGGATCACCAGATCGGCGTCGAAGGCCAGCTTGGCGCCCAGGCCATCGCAGGCCGGGCAGGCGCCGGCTGGATTGTTGAACGAGAACAGGCGCGGCTCGATCTCGGCGATGGTGAAGCCGCTGACCGGGCAGGCGAAGCGTTCCGAGAACAGGATGCGCCTCGGCTCCTTCTCGCCTTCCTCGATATTGGCGAACTCGGCGACGGCCAGGCCGTCGGCCAGCCGCAGGGCCTGTTCGATGGAGTCAGCCAGGCGCTGCTCCATGTCGGGCTTGGTCACCACGCGGTCCACGACCACGTCGATGTCGTGCTTGAACTTCTTGTCGAGGACCGGGGCGTCCTCGATCGGATAGTATTCGCCGTCGATCTTCAGCCGCTGGAAGCCGGCCTTCTGCCACTCGGCGATCTCCTTCCGGTACTCGCCCTTGCGGTCGCGAACGACGGGAGCGAGCAGGTAGAGACGCGTGCCTTCGGGCAGGGCGGTGATCTTGTCGACCATCTGGCTGATGGTCTGGCTTTCGATCGGCAGGCCGGTGGCGGGCGAGTAGGGGATGCCGACCCGCGCCCACAGCAGGCGCATGTAGTCGTGGATCTCGGTCACCGTGCCGACGGTCGAGCGCGGGTTGCGCGACGTCGTCTTCTGCTCGATCGAGATCGCCGGCGACAGGCCTTCGATCAGGTCGACGTCCGGCTTGCTCATCAGCTCCAGGAACTGGCGGGCATAGGCCGAGAGGCTTTCCACGTAGCGACGCTGGCCCTCGGCATAGATCGTGTCGAAGGCCAGGGACGACTTGCCCGAGCCCGACAGGCCGGTCAGCACGACCAGCTCGCCACGCGGGATGTCGACGCTGACGTCCTTGAGATTGTGCTCACGGGCGCCGCGAACGCGGATGAAGTTCAGTTGCTCAGCCATGTTTTCCGGAACGTAGGACCGCCCGATTGGTGGCGGCGCAGCGGCTATATGTAGGGCTCGATGCGCGGATTAACACAAGAACAAGATGCGAACAAATGTCGCGCGCGCGAGGTGGCCGGACTGCTGACAGCGGATGTCAGCAGGGCGCCGCCGCGCGGACACTGGAAGGCCTCGAAAACGGCGCCATCGAAACGCGTCCTGCTGGCCAAGCTTAACTTGGGGTGGCAAGCGCATGGGGCGGGGCGCGTGGACCAGACGGTGGATCGCCGCCTCGGGCGGCATGCTGATCAATGGCCTGATCCTCGGCGCGCTGGTGCTGATCGAAGAACCGGCGCCGCTGGTCGGCGAGCAGCCCGTGATCGTGCTGGAGCTGGAACGGCCGCAACGGCGGCTCTCGCCGGAGCGCCAAACGAGGGGCGGATCACGATCGGCGAAGCCCCAGGCAGAATCGGCCCAATCCACGGCCGCGCAGGGCGAGGGTCCATCGGCCGTCGCCGCGCCTGAAGGGCCGCCCGCGCCCGCCATCGAGCCGCGATGGACGGTCGACCCCAAGGTCGTCGACCGCTGGCGTTTGCTGGAGGGCAATCCGTCCATGGGCCTCGGCCGCTTGCAGCGCGCATGCCTGGGCCACACCAGCGAGCACATGACGCCGGAGGAGAAGGAGGCCTGCTACAACGCCTGGGGCAAGCGGCCCGACAAGCGCCCGTCGCCCAACTTCATCGGCCCGATCGACGAGCGGAACTGGGAGGAGCACCAGTTCGGACCACGAAAGCCGCCAACCGCCGACGACGACAAGCGGCGGCAGCGCGACCTTTGCCGGGTCGTCGGCCGAATGCGCAAGGCCAATCCCTCGACGGCGCCGCTGGTGCGCCAGGGCGCCTGCCCTTGATCCTGGCCAGCAGGATCACTTTCCGAAGAGGCGCTTGCGAAGACGCGTGGAAGTGGCAAGCTTCGCCCATGACCCGTCCGTATCGCGCCTTCGCCGCCGCGCTCGCGGCTCTCGTTTTCGCCGGAACGGCCCACGCCCAAGCGGCCGCGCCGCAGTCGCTGGCCGCGCTGGACGTCAACAAGGCCCAGAGCTGGGGCGAGGCCCTGGCGGCCTGCGACCTGACCCGGTTTCTGCTGTCGGACCCGGATGTGACGTCCAACACGATCATCGCGCCGGGCGACGGCGCCCTGCGCATTCTCTACCCACCGCTCTACATGCCGCCGAACCTGTTCTACGCGCCCTCGCTGGCCGAGGCGTTCGAGACGCTGCGGGTGCGCGGCGAGGTCGACCGCAAGGCCGTCTCGGACGCCCGCTTCCGGTTCGCCACCGCGATCGTGCCGAAGTTCCGCAAGGGCGACGCGGTCGAAAAGGCCTTCCTCACCGACCAGATGAAGCTCTGCAATGTCCTGACCGACGGCGTGGCCAAGGGCGCGAAGTAGGCGCGCCCGACCTTGACCGTTGAGACTCGCTAAACCCTCTTTGGAAGCGGGTTCTTCAGCCCACGCATGATCTAACCGCCTCGATCGGGCGGGGGCCCGAGCTCAGAAGGATCGAGCCCATGGCCAAGAAGGCCGCCGCCGCAGCCAGCGGGAAGCAGGAAGCCAAGCAGGACGCGTTCGACGCGCTGCGGACGCCCAAGCCGCGCTCGGTGATCATCGACATGATGGTGTTCTGCGGTGGGATCGGTTCGCTGGTCTGGGTCCTGAACACCATCGTCCCGAACTAGGCCCGCAAGCCTAGGCCCTGTCGATCCGCGCCGCGTAGCAACCCCACTTGGCGTAGTGGGCGTGCAGATAGGCGATCTCCCGATCCGCGAACAGTTCAGCGATCAAGGCGTCGGCCCGCGCGCCCTCGACGATGTCGGCGGCGCGCATCATGCCGTCCGCGTCAAAGGCCCGTAGCGCCAGCAGGCGGCGGCGCAGGGCGGGCGGCATCTCGTCCACCGTCGCGACGGGTTCGACGCCCTCGCGCACGAAGATGGCGTGGCTGGCGCGGAACGGAGTCGGCGCGGGCTGATGCTCGTAATTGACCAGGATCAGGGTCTCGCCGGGCTCGGCGTCGTCCAGGCTGACCCGGCAGGGAAAGCCCAGGCGGGCATCGGCGACGACGCGGCGGGCGCCGTGGGCGGCCAGGGCTTCGTCGTCCAGGGCGAACAGGGCGGCGAACGGTTCGGCGGGCAGGCTGGTGACGGCGTAGGCCATGGGAAACTCCTCTGTTGGGAGCGTTCTCGCGCCGGTCGCGGCGCGGCGACACCCGATCCTTGCGGCGTCGACTTGCCTTTGGCTCAGCTTGCCGAACCGCGTTCGCGGGCGTAGAAGCCGCCCCTTCCCATCCAATGGAGGCTCCCATGATCAGCAAGACGGAAGACCGCTTCGTCCTTCCCGTTTCTCTGACCCTGGGTTCGCATGTCCTTCGTCACTCTGGATGCTGTTTCCGCCGCCACGCCTGACGGCCGGCGTCTCTTCGAAAACCTGAACCTCGCCATCGGGGCCGAGCGCATCGGCCTGGTGGGGCGCAACGGCGTGGGCAAGTCGAGCTTGCTGGCGCTGATCGCCGGCGCGCGGCCGCCGCTGGCTGGGACGATCGCCCGCGCCGGAACCGTCGCTGTCCTGGACCAGGCGCCGGATCTCTCCGGCGACGCGCGACTGGTCGACCTGCTGGGCGTCGGATCCGAGTGGGATCGCCTGGCCCGTATCGAGCGCGGGGAGGGCGATGAGGCCGATCTCTCCGAAGCCGACTGGGACCTGCCCGGACGCCTGGACCAGGCCCTGGCCGATGTCGGCCTGGCGGGGCTAGATCCCGAACGACCGGCCACGGCGTTGTCCGGCGGCCAGGCGACCCGGGCGGGTCTGGCGCGGCTGCTGATCGCGCGGCCGGACGTGCTGCTGCTGGACGAGCCGACGAATAATCTCGACGCCGAAGCCAGGGCGATCGTCGCCAGGGTGCTGTCCCGCCGGCGCGGCGGGGCGGTGGTGGTCAGTCATGACCGGAGCCTGTTGCGCGGCATGGACCGGATCGTCGAGCTGTCGTCCTTGGGCGCGCGCTCGTACGGCGGCGGCTGGGATCTCTATGCCGAGCGGAAGGCTCTGGAGGCGGAGGCGGCCCAGCGCGACCTCGACCATGCCGAACGCGAGGTCCGCCGCGTCGCTCGCGAAACCCAGGTCGCCCGCGAGCGTAAGGATCGCCGTGACGCCGCCGGCCAGCGCTTCGCCGACCGGGGCGGGACGCCGAAGATCGTGCTGGGCATGATGGCCGAGCGGGCCGAGAACAGCGGGGCGAAGGAGGGCAAGCTCGCCGAAAGGCTGGCGTCCCAAGCCCAGGAGGCCAAGGCCTCGGCGCAGGCGCGCGTCGAACGCGCCCGGACCCTGGGTTTCGACTTGCCTTCGAGCGGCCTGCCCGACGGGCGGACGGTGCTGGCCTTCGATGATGTCGCCTTCGCCTGGCCGGATAGAAGCAGCGTGATCGACGGCCTGTCGTTCCGGATCGTCGGGCCCGAGCGCGTCGCCGTGTCGGGTCCGAACGGGACGGGCAAGACGACCTTGATCCGTCTGGCGACGGGCGATCTGTCACCGACGGCGGGAGAGGTGAAGCTGTCCGTGCCCGTCGCCGTGTTGGACCAGCGTGCGGCGCTGCTGAGCGACGACGAGACCATCCTTGAGAACTTCCGCCGGCTGAACCCGACGGCCACCGTCAACGACGCCCACGCGGCCCTGGCGCGGTTCCTGTTCCGTAACACCGCCGCCCATCAGGTCGCCGGGACGCTGAGCGGCGGCGAGCGCCTGCGGGCCGCCCTGGCCTGCGTGCTATGCGCCGCCACGCCGCCCCAGCTGCTGATCCTGGACGAGCCGACCAACCATCTGGATCTTGCCTCGATCGAGGCCGTCGAGGCGGCGCTGTCCGGCTATGACGGGGCGCTGTTGGTGGTCAGCCACGACCAGGACTTCCTGGCCGCGATCGGCGTCGAACGGATGATCCAGCTCAAACCGCGTGACGCCGCCCGTGATGTCCGCTAGCGTCATGTGACCGGTAACATTGAGCCTGACTCGATGATCCGGCGTCGCAGGGCGAGGATGAGATGGACGGCGGTCGGGACCACCCGCTTCGGGTGACATTGAGCGAACTTATGCACCTGCGGGCGCTGCCGCTGGACCGGGCGCCGGTCCGCCTGCGCCAGTGGGTGTTCCTGGTCGACGCCGAGGATCGCGCGGCCGAGGCGGCCTTCGTCGGCCTGTTCGCGCCGGGGCAGGAGGCCTCCGCCGGCCGGGTCGTGGTCGCGGACGCCGAGGGCGGCTGGCTGTGGGAGCGGCATCAGGAGTTCTCGACCTGGACTTGGTTCGCCTACGGGCCGCTCGGGGCTGACCTGGGCTTCGAGCCGCGCCCGAACGAGAGCTTCTTCTGGCTGGACGGCGCGCCGGGCCAGGTGTTCCGCGGCGTGGAGATTTCGGTCTCGGCGCCCAGCGCCAAGCCTCCCGCCGCCGCGGCCCTGGGTCGCCATATCGACTTGCACCGCTGCGTCTCGTGCGAGGTGTTCGACGGCGCCGCGCGAATCTGGACCGATTTCCGCCTGCGCGAGGGCGGAACGGGGCGCATCCACGTTCACAACATCGGCCTGGCCAATGACGAGGTCTCGCGCCTGGTCCAGACCCTGCTGGAGATCGGCAACTATCGGAAGCTGGCCCTGATCGGCTTCCCGCCGGCCCGCGAGCTCCTGGCCTGGCTGGATGGGGCCGAGGCGCGGCTGGCCCGGATCACCAGCGGCCTGGCGGCCGGCGAGGACAGCCAAAGCGTTCTCGACCACCTGCTGGTCCTGTCGGCCGAGGTCGAACTGCGGGCGGCCAAGAGCCGGTTCCGGCGCGGGGCGACGGAGTCCTACCACCGCCTGGCCCTCGACCGGCTGGAGGCCCTGCGCGAGCGGCGGGTTCCCGGCCATTCGACCATGAGCGAGTTCATCGCCCGGCGCCTGTTGCCGGCCATGCGCACGCGGGAGGCGGCCGATCGGCGTCTGGACGACCTGTCCCTGCGCATCGCCCGCAGCGGCGACCTGCTGCGCACCAAGCTGGGCCTGGCCCAGGACCGCCAGAACCAGGAAACCCTGCGCGGCATGGACGCCAGCCTGCAGCTGCAGACCAAGCTGCAGGGCTTGGTCGAGGGGCTGTCGATCTTCGCGGTCGGCTACTATGTGCTGGGACTGCTGGGCTACCTGCTGAAGCCCTGGCTGCACGGCTGGCCGGGCGGGGGCGAGCACGTGCTGTCGGCCCTGGTCCCGCTGGTGCTGATCGCCATCGCCGCCAGCCTGCACCGACGCAAGAAGCGGCTGATCGGCGGCGGCCACTAGCGAAGTCGGGAGGGGCGGCCTAAGTCGGCTGGATCGCCGCCAAGGATGCGCTTCCTGGACCTCCCAGCCTTCATCCAAGACCATCTGCCGCTGGAGCCGGTTCCGGGCGTCCCGGAAATCCGCCTGCACCGGGCGGGGCCGCGCAGCGGCCTGATGCGGCTGGCGGAGGCCGATCCGGACTTCGGTTCGCCCTATTGGGCGCGGCCGTGGGGTGGGGGGCTGGCCCTGGCGCGCCACGTGCTGGACCATCCCGAGATCGTCGCCGGCAAGCGGATCCTGGACCTGGGCGCCGGCTCGGGCCTCGTCGCCATCGCCGCGGCCCTGGCCGGGGCGGGCGAGGTGAGGGCGGCCGATGTCGACCCCTATGCGCTGACCGTCACGCGGCTGAACGCCGCCGCCAACGGCGTCACGGTCGAGGCGATCCACGGCGACCTGACGGCGGGCGAGCCGCCGGAGGTCGATCTCATTTTGGTGGGGGATCTCTTCTACGACCCCGACTTGGCGGTGCGGGTCACGGCGTTTCTGGAGCGCTGCGTGGGCGCCGGGATCGCGGTGCTGATCGGCGATCCCTTCCGGGCCTTCCTGCCGACGGACCGACTGCGGGTCGTGGCGGAATATCCGGTCGCCGATTTCGGCGATCCGGACGGCGCGGCGCGGGCCGCGGCCGTCTTCGCCTTCGGCTAGGCCTGCCGGTTCAAGGTGATCGCCGCGCCGTGCTGCGGACGGTCGTTGATCATTGCGCCGGCGCCGTAGGTGGTGGCCGGAGCCGCGCGCTGGCTGGCGATTTCCTGGGCCACGGCGTGAACCAGACCCTCGGTCACCGTCTTGGCGGCGGTCACGGCCCGGGCCTGGCGCGCCAGGACGGAGTCGAAGGCCTCGGTGGCGCGCAGCAGGCGCTGGCGCAGCTCGGGCTTGGCCGCCTCGACGAGGGCGACATTGGCTCGCACCCGCATCGACTCGTAGCGGTAGAGATTGGCCAGCTTGGAGGTTTCTTCGACGTACTGCGCCGCCTCGTGCGGGCGGTGGGTCTCGAAGGCCAGGGCTTCCTTGGCGATCAGGTCGGTCAGGCGCTCGGTCAGCAGGATCAGTTGATGGACGCGATCGTCGGCGTCGATGGCGGCGATGGCCATGGGCTACTCCTTCAGACCTTGCATCTTCAGCATTTCACGCTGGATGGACGAGGCGAGGCCGACGCCGCCGGCCTTGGTGACCTGCTTGGACATGGCGTCGCTCATCAGCGACTTGAACATCGCTTCGCCGTTGCCGCCGCCGAACGGTTCGGAGGTTTTCACGCCCTCGAACATCTGCTGCATCATCACGGACATGAACGAGGCCTCGAAGTTCTTGGCGGTCTCGGCGATCTTGGCGCGCTTGGCCTTTTCCTCGACGGACTGGACGACCGTCTGGGCGGCGGCGGCGACCGTGTCGAGCTTGGCGGCGAAGCCGGCGACGGCGGACAGGGCGCTCATCACATCACCTCGATTTCGGCTTGCAGGGCGCCGGCGGCCTTCACGGCCTGCAGGATCGAGATCATGTCGCGGGGCGTGACGCCCAGGGCGTTGAGGCCGCCGACCAGGCTCTTGAGCGACGGCGCGCCGCCCAGGGTGATCAGTTGCTTGCCCTTTTCCTCGTCGATGCTGACGGTCGATTGCGGGACGACGGCGGTCTGGCCCTGGCTGAACGGAGCCGGCTGGCTGACGGCGGGGTTTTCCTGGACCGTGATGGTCAGGTTGCCCTGAGCGATCGCCACCTGGCTGATGCGGACGTCGTCGCCCATGACGATGACGCCGGCCACTTCGTCGATCACGACCTTGGCGGGGGAGTCGGGCTCGACTTCCAGGTTCTCGACGCTGGTGATGAAGCTGATCATGTCCATGCCGGGCGGAGCACGCACGGCGACGATGGTCGGGTTCTGCGCCTGGGCGCAGTTGGGGAACTTGCCGTTGATGGCGTCGGCGATCCGGCGCGAGGTCGTGAAGTCCGGATTGCGCAGGGTCATACGGAGGATGTCCATATTGACCATCTGGAAGCCGGTGTCCTTTTCGATGATGCCGCCCGCCGCGATGCGGCCGGCCGTCGGCACGCCCTTGGTGACCGAGCTGCCCGACGCGCCGCCGGCCGAGACCGAGCCGGTCTGCACGGTGCCCTGAGCGACCGCGTAGGTCTGGCCGTCCGCGCCTTGCAGGCTGGTGACCAGCAGGGTGCCGCCCAGCAGGCTCTTGGCGTCGCCCATGGTCGAGACGGTGACGTCGACCCGCGCTCCGGGAGCGGCGAACGGCGGCAGGTTGGCCGTGATCATGACGGCGGCCGTGTTCTTGGTGTTCAGGTTGCCGTCGCGCACGTTGACGCCCTGACGCTCCAGCATGGCCTCCAGGCTCTGCTTGGTCATCGGGGCGTTGCGCAGGGAGTCGCCCGAGCCGTTCAAGCCGACGACGATGCCGTAGCCGATCAGCTGGTTGTCCCGGACGCCCTCGAAGGCGACGATGTCCTTGATCCGCGACTTGGCGAACGCCGGCGCCGCCACGAAGGCGGAAGCGGCGGCCAGAGCGGCCAGGGCGGTGCGGAGAACGGTGCGAAAGAATGAACGCGGCATGGTAGTCCCGTGGCGGGGAGATGTCCCCGCGCCGCCCCATGCCAGAAGCGGGCCAGTTTCAAAGCCTTTGTGACTCAAGGGATTCCGCTTTTGGCGGTGGTTCGCCTGGCGCCGAACGGCAGAATCTGCCCGGCATTAACCATACTTCAAGCGCCCGGAGGGATTATGCTCTGGCGGCGAGATCAGTGACTCGTGTACGCAGGCTTTTTGGAGCTGTCCGGATGAAGGTTTCGAGCACGGGGGGCGTAGGGGCTACTGGCGCGTCGCGAGCCAAGCCCGCCGGCGGATCGTCGGGCTTCAGCCTGCCTTCGGTGAACGCCGCCAGCGGCGCCGCCAGCACCGCCTCGGTCGGCGGGCTGTCGGGGGTCGGCTCGGTCGACGCCCTGCTGGCCCTGCAAGAGACCGGCGCCGTCGGTGGTCCCCTGGAGCGCCGCAAGCGCGCGGTGCGCCGCGCCGAACATATTCTCGACCTGCTGGGCGACGTGCGGATCGCGTTGATCGAGGGCGACATCTCGCACAGCACCCTCGACCGCCTGTCACGCGCCATTCGCGAGCAGCGCGAAAACACCGACGATCCCGGCCTCGAAGGGATCCTCAACGAAATCGAGACGCGCGCCGCCGTCGAGCTGGCCAAGCTGGAAAGCCGGGGCCGCTAGCATGGCCGGGGCAGGGATCCGAAACGTTTCTCCCTGCGACGCTTGGCCTTTTGGCGCGTTTTACACCTGTCGTCGCCGCGATCATGGGCCTTTCAGGCGTCCGGAGCGACCTGAACGCGCCGCTAACGCGAGGTTCATTGAACGTGGCTCACCTTTTGGTATAAGCACCCGGCCTTCGAGGGCTGAGTTCATTGGGGCGTGAGGCGTAGATGCAAACGGCCACAGTTCTTGTAGAAAAGTCTGATTATCGTCCTTCCGAGGACGAGCCTTTCATGAATGAGCGGCAGCTTGAGTATTTCAAGAACAAGCTGCTGGCCTGGAAGGAAGAGATCCTCCGCGAATCTCGCGAGACGGTCTCCCATCTCCAGAAAGAAACCGAGAACCACGCCGATCTCGCCGATCGCGCGTCCTCGGAAACTGATCGAGCGCTTGAACTTCGCACGCGTGACCGCCAACGGAAGCTGATTTCCAAGATCGACCAGGCCCTGCGCCGCGTCGAGGATGGCTCCTACGGCTATTGCGAAGAGACGGGCGAGCCGATCGGCCTGGCTCGGTTGGACGCTCGTCCGACCGCGACCATGAGCGTCGAAGCCCAGGAACGCCACGAGCGCCGCGAACGCGTCCACCGCGACGACTAAGCGCCGCATGGCGACTGATGTGTTTTCAAGCGGCCCTGGGGGAAACCTCGGGGCCGCTTTTGTTTTGGGGCGGAGGGGGGCGGCGCACGACCCGGGGCGGAAGTCGAGATGCTCCCCCTCAGGGGGAGCTGTCGCGGAGCCACTGAGGGGGCTAATGCAGCCTATGCCCAGCTTGCCCCCTCCGGCCCTCTGGGCCACCTCCCCCAAAGGGGGAGGATCTTGTGCGGCAGCCTCCCACCACCGACGCATGGCGCGTCTGCTTCGGTCTCACCACAGCGTCTTCGCCGCTCGCCCCGGCCACTCGCGGTCATACGTCTCGCCGCCGACCTCGCCGGCCGTGACGGCCGCCAGCATGGCGCCGGCCGAGGGCAGACTGGCCGGATCTACATGGCTTTCCGCTTTCCAGAGGCCCGAGCGGACGATCGCCCGTGCGCACTGGAAATAGGCCTCCTCGACCGTGACCACGGTCACCGTGCGCGGCGGCTTGCCGTCGACGGCGAAGCTTTCCAGCAGGTCGGGATCAGCGCTCAGCACGGCGCGGCCATTGACGCGGAAGGTGGTCCCCGAGCCGGGGATCAGGAACAGCAGCGCCACGCGCGGGTCGCGGACGATGTTGCGCAGGGAGTCGGTGCGGTTGTTGCCGCGCCGGTCGGGCAGCATCAGCGTCTTGGGATCGGCGATGCGGACGAAGCCGGGCTGATCGCCGCGCGGGCTGCAGTCCAGGCCTTCCGGCCCCACGGTGGCCAGGGCCAGGAACGGCGAGGCCTCGATCAGGGCCGCGTAGTGCGGGGTGATGTGGTCGGCGACCTTGACGGTCGAGGCGGCGACCGGCGCCGGCTGGTACAGCGCTTCCAGCGCCTCGAGGGTGGTGATCTCGTGCATCGCGTCCTCCCGTGGCCGTGCTTGTACGGGCAAGGCCCTGAGCGCGCCAGTCGGAGCGCGCCAGTCCTAGGGAATGGAGGCGCGCGCGCAGGCCTCGGCGAGGATCCGCGCCGAGATCGGCTTGTCGACGACGGGGGTCAAGCGGCCCTTCAGCAGGTCGGCGTTGCCGGTGACATAGACGACAGGAATCCGCCCCAGATGCCGCTGGATGGCCTCGACGGCCTCGACGCCCGTGCCGCCCACGATGCGGTAGTCGGCGGTGATCAAGTCGGGGGGATTGGCCATGGCGAGGGCCAGCGCGTCGCCGGGACTGTCGGCGATATCGAAACTCGTGAAGCCCTGTTCCGTCAGAAGGGCTTCGACCTCGAACGCGACGAGGATCTCATCCTCGATAATCAACACGTGTCGGGCCTTTTCGTGCTCGGTCATCGCCGTAGCCTTCTTTGCCGTCCCTGTCTGACATTTCAATGTCGGGGCGAGCCCATAAGCCAGTCGCGTTTTCGTGATCACAATAATCGCACGGGTTGTATCAGCGGCGCCAGCCCCTGTTTTTGGCCTCCAGTTCGGCCCGCGCGTCCAGCGGCGCGCCCTCGATCAGGGCGTCCACGGCTGACAGCACGGCGGGCGGAGTCTCGGCGCCGGCGGTGCGATAGGCGGTCGAGGTTTCGGCCTCGACGGGGCTCGCGAGGCGCAGGCGCCAGGCGTCGTCCTCGCGACAGGCCAGGCCCGCCAGGCCCTCGCGGCCGTTCGGCTGGAACGTCCGGCAGTAGGTCCCGGCCTTGTCGCGGAAGCTGAGGCCGATCCGGATCGGGCCCGAGGTTTCGGCCGCGGTCTGGGCGTCGAGGGCGCGCGCGAGCGAGCCGGAAGCGACCAGGGTCTGCTCGCCGCCGCCGTTCAGGCCCACCGAAGACGGCATGGCCATCCGCCCGATCGCCAGGCCCACGACCAGGCAGGCGGCCATCCCCGCCCAGGCGGGCAGGCGGGCGGGCAGGCGGACGGGCGGCTTGGTCGAGGGGGCGACCGAAGGCTGGCGGCGCGCGGCGGCAAGATCCAGGACCTCGGCCGAGGCGGGCGCGCCGCGCCGGATCGTCTCCAGCAAGCGGTCGGGCGTGGGCTCGTCGGCGATCGGGCCATAGTGGCCGACCAGCATGGCCTTCAGCTCCGCCTGGGCCTTCAGACGGGCGGCAAGGTCCGGATCACCGCGCGCGGCCGTCTCGACCAGCGAGCGCGTCGCGCCATCGAGTTCGCCGTCCACATAGGCGGCGATGGTTTCGTCGTCGAAGCTCAGCGGGGCGGTCATGGGCGGGCTCCGTGGTCGATCAAGGCGGCCTGCAGGGCCGCGCGGCCGCGCGAGAGGCGGCTGGTCACCGTGCCGACAGGCGTCTCCAGCACGGCGGCGGCCTCGTCGTAGGAGAGGCCCTCGATCAGTACGAGGGCGACGGCGATGCGCTGTTCGTCGGGCAGGGCGGCCATGGCCCGCTCGATGGCCGACAGCCCCAGCCGCGCGTCCAGCGTGGCCGAGGCCGGATCCGCCGCCAGCTCACCCTGCTCGGGCCCGGCCGTGACCTTGTTCCAGCGGCTCCGCCGGCGGGCCTCGTCGATCCAGGCGTTCTTCATGATCCGGAACATCCAGCTGTCGAGCCGTGTGTCGGGCCGCCACTGATCTCGCCGGAGCAGGGCCCGCTCCAGCGTCAATTGCGTGAGGTCGTCGGCGTCGGCCGGGTCGCGAGCCAGGGCGCGCGCCATCCGCCGGAGGCGCGGAGCGTGGGCGACGAGCTCTGACTGGAATGCGTCCAAGATTCCGCCTTCGTGTTCTCATTGGATAGAACGGCCGAGGCCGGACGTTTCATCCAACGAGAGCCAACTATTTCACCGCCGCGCGGCCGAGGCCAAGCTCGACCCGCGCGGCCCACCCAGGAACCCGATGAACCGACGACTGATCTTCGGCCTCATGAGCGCCCTGGTGCTGGGCGCGACGGCGGCGGCGCAGATCCTGCCAGGCCTGCCCGCGACGCCAGGCCTGCCGCGCGATCCGCTGGGCGGCGTCGGCCGCCTGGCGCGTGAACCGCTGGAACAGGTGACGGGCGCCGTGCGCGCGCTGGACGTCGCCGATCTGCGTCTGGATCGCCTGACGGCCCTGGTGCGCGCCAATCCGCGGGTGCTGGATCTCGACGATCGCGGCCAGGCCGTGGTGCGCGGTGAGGTGCTGGCGGTGTCGCCCAGCGACGAGGCCCTGACCCGCCTGCTCGCCGCCGGCTTCTCGCTGGAGCGCGAGGACAGCGCCGACGCCCTGGGCCTGCGGGTCGTCGCGCTGCGCCCGCCCAGCGGTCTCAACGCGCGGGCGGCGATCCGCCGGGCGCGGGAGATCGACCCGGAGGGCGACTACGATTTCAACCATCTCTATGCGGGGGCGGGTGGGGCCGGCGTCAGTGAGCCCGGGACCGTTCCCTCCGCGACGGCGCTGCCGACGGGGCGCGTCGGCCTGCTGGACGGCGGCGTGGATCGCAAGCACCCGGCCTTCAAGGACGTGGAGATCGAACAGCGGAGCTTCGCGCCCGGTGGCGGCGGCTCCAGCCGCCATGGCACCGCCGTGGCCTCCCTGCTGGTGGGGAAGGGCTTTGGCGGGCTGGGAGCGCGGTCTCGCCTCTACGCCGCCGACGTCTACGGAACGGGTCCGACCGGGGGCTCGGCCGGGGCGATTGTCGGGGCCCTGAACTGGATGGCCCAGGCCGGTGCGCCGGTCGTCAATATCAGCCTGGTCGGACCGGACAACGCCACCCTGCGCGCGGCGGTGAAGGCCCTGCAGGCGCGCGGCTGCCTGGTGGTGGCGGCGGTGGGCAATGACGGCCCGGCCGCCCCGCCGCTCTATCCGGCCTCCTATCCCGGCGTGGTCGCCGTCACGGGCGTCGATGCGCGGGGACGACTGCTGCCGGAGGCCGGCAAGGCCGCCCATATCGATTTCGCGGCCCTCGGCGCCGGCGTGAAGGTCGCCGCGCCCGGGGGCGGCGCGACGGGTGTGCGCGGCACGTCCTACGCCGCCCCCGTGGTCGCCGCGCGCCTGGCCGCCCGGCCGGATCTCGCCGCCCTGGTCGCCCAGGCCCGAGATCTTGGCGCGCCAGGACCCGACCCGGTGTTCGGCAAAGGTCTGATCGGCGCGGCCCGCTAAAATATTTTCGCGCGTTCGGGATGAAACACCGGAGACCCGTCGTTGGACGGGGTGGAAGCGCCGACGCGGCGCGGCAAGCCTCGAAGGATACGACGATGTTCAAGCCCACTCTTCTCCTGACCGCCGCGGCCCTGTCCGGCGTCCTGGCGATCGCGCCCGCCCAAGCTCAGCTGCTGGGCGGCGGCCTGACCGGCAATGGCGCGGGCAGTCTGACCGGCGGTCTGGGCGGCCTGAGCGGCTCGGCGGGCGGCATGCTCGGCGGGTCGGGCCAACTCGGCGCCCCCGACCTGGGCGGTCCGCTCTCGCGGGTTCGCGGGGCCGGCGACACCCTGCGCGACCGCGCCACGGGCGCCGGCCGCACCGTGACCGACACGGCGGGCCGGGCCGGCGGCAAGGTCCGCAAGACGGCCGGCTCCGCCAATATGGACGCGACCGGCGCGCTGAGCGGCGCGGGTTCGATCGCCGGCTCTAGCGCCTCGGGGGCGGCGGCGGGTGACGCCTCGACGGGCGGTGGCCTAGCCCTCCCGGACGCCAGCGGCGTGACCTCGGGAGTCTCGAATGTCGCCTCGACCGCGCGTGATCGCGCCGGCCAGGCCGCGAGTCAGGCGAAGGGCGCGGCGACCGGCGCGGCCAATACGGCGCGTTCAGCCAGCCTGGCCGGCTCGGCGAATGGCTCGGCCTCCGCCTCGAAGCAGGGCGCCTCGGCTTCCGGCGGCGGCCTGATGTCGTCCGGCGGCGCCAATGGGGGCGGCGCGCTGGCCCTGTCGGCTGACCGCCAGGGCGCCAACGCCTCGACCTCGGCCAGCGGCGCGGCTTCGCGCGGCAACTAACGCCTTCCGGCGGTGCGCGCCTGCTCCGTGGGAGAGTAGCACGACGCGACCCGGCCGCGCCGCCCTGGCTGGAAGCCTAGGGCGGCGTGTGGCGTTTCGGGCTCTGCGAGGCTGCGCGGGCGGCCGAAGCGCGCTATCGATGGCGCAAAAGCAAGATATGCAGGAGCGCCACTTGTCTCTCATCCTCACCGAGAAGCGCGGCCACGTCGCCATCCTCACCCTCAACCGCCCCGAGGCGATGAACGCCCTGGGCGCGCCGGGAGACGGGGACCAGGTGGCGGCGGCCTGCGAAGCCATCAATGACGACCAGGACATCCGCTGCGTGATCCTGACCGGCGCGGGCAAGGCGTTCTCGGCCGGCGGCGATGTCAAGGCGATGAAGGCCCGCGAGGGCGCGTTCGGCGGCAACGGCGTGGCGGTGCGTGACGGCTACCGCAAGAACATCCACCGCATCGTTCGGGCCATCTACGGCCTGGAGGTCCCGTCGATCGCGGCGGTGAACGGAGCGGCGATCGGCCTGGGCTGCGACGTGGCCTGCATGACCGACATCCGCATCGCCGCCGACACGGCCAAGTTCGGCGTGACCTTCCTGAAGCTGGGCCTGATCCCGGGCGACGGCGGCGCCTGGCTGATGCCGCGCACGATCGGCATGAGCCGGGCGGCTGAGCTGCTCTTCACCGGCGACGTCATCGACGCGGCCAAGGCCGCCGACTGGGGCCTGATCAGCAAGGCCGTGCCGGCCGAGACGCTGATGAACGAGGCCATGGCCCTGGCGACGCGGATCGCCCAGCAGCCGCCGCACGCCCTGCGCATGGGCAAGAGCCTGCTCAAGCATGGCCAGACGGCCAGCTACGACACCTTGATGGAGATGAGCGCCGCCGCCCAGGCCATCGCCCACCACACCGAGGACCACATGGAAGGCGTCGACGCGATCCTCGAAAAGCGTCAGCCGAACTTTAAGGGCGCTTGAGGATGGGCAAGGAAGCGAGCGGCGTCTGGGGCCAGCTGTCCGACGGCGAGAGCGAGGGCAAGCTTCTGTGGGAGCCGCCCAAGCTGATCTTCCGCGGAGCCTATCGCGGCATCTACCAGGGTCACGCCCTGCGCGGGCTCCGGACCGACGGCGATGACCTGCTGCTGAGCGACGGCACGCGCTTCACGCTTGAGCCGGGCCAGGCCGAGAAGTGGCTGCACGCCATCCAGAATCCGCCGACGCGCCTGGACAAGCTGGGCGTGAAGCCGGGCATGACCGTGGTGGTCGACGGCGTCGAGGACGCCGAGTTCCTCGACGAGCTCTCGACCCGCGTCGAGCCGGTCGAGACCGAAGAGGGTGTCGACCTCCTATTCCTGGTCGCCGACGATCTGGCCGATCTCGACCGCATGGAGGACTGGAAGGGCGCCCTGGCCGACAAGGGCGCGATCTGGGTGATCTCCCAGAAGGGCAAGGGCGCGCCGCTGAAGGACACCGACGTCCTGGGCGCGGCCCGGGGCCTAGGGTTCACGGATACGAAGGTGTGCGCGTTCTCGAACACCCACACGGCGCTGCGTTTCGTGGCGCGCAAGACGCCCAAGGCCGCGCCGCCCCCGGCGCCGGTCGTGGATGACGAGGCGTTCGACGAGGAGGACTAGAAACCTCCATCCTCGTCATCCCGGAAGCCTCGCAGAGGCTATCCGGGACCCAGGGGCAAACGCACTGCCCTGGCCCCTGGGTCCCGGCTCTCCGCTTCGCTGCGGCCGGGATGACGAAAAGAATTAGGTGGCGGCTGAAGCAGGCGTTCCAGCTGCCCGCTCTTCCAGCAGCCGCTGCTGCTCGGCCTGGCTTCGGTAGAGGAAGTCGTGCGGCAGTCCCAGTCGCACGCTGGCCTCGCAAGGCGGTGAACCACGCACTGGAATCCGCTCGGCCAGGCGGCCGGCGGCTTTGAGCGCCAAGCGGTCAAAGAGCGTCAGGTCATAGGCGCGGCCCAGCGCCAGCTTTTGCCGCACCGCCGACGGCAGCAGCGACACCGCCGCCCGCGCCAAGGCCTTGTGCAGGAACTTCGGCGCGTTGGGCGCGGCCTGGCCCGACTGGATGATGGCCAGGAACTCCTCGACGATCGGATGCGGCTCGAAGCGGGGGAGGAGCCTTTCCATCATCGCCATGAAGTCGGCCTGCGAGCTCGGCGAATACCGCACGCCATAGAGCCGCGCGATCGGATGGGCCTCGGCGTAGAACCGCGTCTTCTCCGCCTCGCTTAGCGGCGCGACGAAGCGGTCATAGGCGTTGAGGAAGCCATAGCCGGCCGTGGCGCTGACCCAGTCCAGCAGTTCGGGATCCAAGGCCTTGTAGGCCTCGCCGTTCGGCGTCTGGCCCGCCACCCGCGTGTGCATGTTGGTGACGCCCTGGATCACCCGCCGCGCGGCGGCCTGCGGGCCATAGACCCCGACCATGGCGGCGATGCCCGTGCGCTTGGAGCGCCCGATTGGGTCGGCCTTGTAGGTGGAGTGATCCCAGACGCCCGAGCGGATCCGCGCATTGGCGAATTCCAGCAGCACGGCCGCCACGCCGCCCACCGCCAGGGCGATGGGGTTCTTGTAGATCCGCCAGTGCAGCGAGCCTGGATCCAGATAGGCGGCCTCGCCCGGCGGGCTGGCGTAGTCGATCTTCCAGCCCAGATACGAGGACGGTTCGGCCATGCGGGTCTCCTTCACCCTGGAAGGTCGGCGCCACGGCCGCCGGTCGCAACCTATCGAATCCGATAGGGAAACCTGATCAGGCCGCTTCCAACGTCTTCGCCGGCTGGGCCTTCACCCCCGTCTTGCGCCCAAACTGCATCACCCCGTCCTCGACCTTGCCCAGCCGCAGGGCGGCGAGATCCAGCGCGTAGTTCTGGTGCACCTTCCATGGCTTGCGCAGGCCCTGCTTGGGGAACTGGCCGATCGAGCGGGTGACGTAGCCGGACGAAAAGTCGAGCCAGGGCGCGACCTCCATCTCGCCGTCGACACGCGGCACGCAGTAGTCGGTGCGCGTGCGGGTCATGTGGTTCAGCAGGCGGCAGACATATTCGCTGGTCAGGTCCGCCTTCAGGGTCCAGCTGGCGTTGGTGTAGCCGAACGCCGAGGCCAGGTTCGGCACGTCGCTGAACATCATGCCCTTGTAGCTCATCGACTGGGACAGGTCGGCGGCCTTGCCGTCGACCACGACCTCCATGCCGCTCAGGAGCTGCAGCTGCAGGCCGGTGGCGGTGACGATGACGTCGGCGTCCAGGGTCTTGCCCGACTTCAGCTGGATGCCGGTCTCGGTGAAGGTGTCGATGTGGTCGGTGACCACCGAGCTCGTGCCGGCCTTGATCGAGTCGAACAGGTCGGCGTCCGGCACCAGGCACAGGCGCTGATCCCACGGATTATAGCGGGGCGTGAAATGGGTCGCGACGTCGTAGTCGGGACCCAGGTGCTCGCGCACCATGCCCAGCAGCTGTTGCTTGATCTTTTCCGGCTTCTTGCGGGCCAGGTTGAAGAACAGCATCTGCATCAGCACGTTCTTCCAGCGCGTGATGCCATAGGCGGTCATGGCTGGCAGCTTGGCGCGCAGCCAGTTGGCGACGCCGTCCTCGGCCGGGCGCGAAACCACGTAGGTCGGCGAGCGCTGCAGCATGACCACGTGCTCGGCGGTCTTGGCCATTTCCGGCACCAGGGTCACGGCGGTGGCGCCGCTGCCGATCACGACGACCTTCTTGCCGGCGTAGTCGAGGTTTTCCGGCCAGTGTTGCGGGTGGACGACCTGGCCCTTGAAGCGCTCGGTACCCGGGAAGTCGGGCGTGTAGCCGGCCGAGTAGCGGTAGTAGCCCGAGCACATGTAGAGGAAGCCGCAGGTGAACTTGACCACCTGGCCATCGTGCTCGGCCTCGATCGTCCAACTCGCGGTCTCGGTGGACCAGCTGGCGCGCTTGACCATGTGCTTGAAGCGGATGTGGCGATCGACATCGTGCTCGCGGGCGGTCTCGCGCACATAGGACAGGATCGACGGCCCGTCGGCGATGGCCTTGGCCGCGCGCCACGGCTTGAACGAATAGCCCAGGGTGTACATGTCGCTGTCGGAGCGGATGCCCGGATAGCGGAACAGGTCCCAGGTGCCGCCGATCGTCTCGCGTCCTTCGAGGATCGCGTAGGTCTTGCCCGGGCAGTTGCGGCTCAGGTGGTAGGCCGCCCCGATCCCCGACAGGCCCGCGCCCACGATCAGTACGTCGACATGTTCCATGGCCATCCCGTTTCGCCCCTAGTGACTGCCCGTCGGTTGACCCGGCGTGGTGTATGTGAACGTTGTTCATAAACAAACGACCGTTTTGACGGGACGTCAACTGCGGCCTATCGGATCACCTCATGTCCCTTCGCGACTTCGGCGTCCTGATCCTTGTCTGCCTGGTCTGGGCCAGCAGCAACATCATCTCCAAGCTGGTCGTCGCCCATTGGGGCGTGCCGCCGCTCTACTATGCCGCCGTCCGCTTCGCGGTCGTCGCCATCCTGACCCTGCCGTGGCTGCTACCGGCGCCGAAGCCGACTTGGCGGATGGTGCTGGTGGGCCTGCTGATGGGCGGGGGCAACTTCGCCCTGCTCTTCATGGGCTTCAAGACCGCCTCCCCGTCGGCGGCTTCGGTCGTGATTCAGGTCGGCGTGCCGTTCACGACCCTGCTCTCGGTGCTGATCCTGGGTGAGCGGATCGCCTGGCGGCGCGGTCTGGGCATCGCCCTGACCTTGGCGGGCGCGGTGGTCGTCATGTGGAGCCCGCATGGCCTGGAGCTCTCGGCCGGGCTCTGGCTGATCGTCGCGGCGGCGTTCACCGGATCGCTGGGCTCGGTGATGATGAAGCAGATCGAGGGCGTGAAGCCGCTGCAGTTCCAGGCCTGGGTGGGCTTTTCATCCTTCTGGCCGCTGGCGGCGATGAGCGCGGTGATCGAACCCGGACAGGTCGCGGCGGGGTTCGCGGCCGGCTGGCCGTTCGTGGCGGCGGTGCTGTTCTCGGCCCTGGTGGTTTCGATCGTGGCCCATACGGCCTATTACGGGCTGATCCAGCGCTACGAGGCTAATCTGATCGCTCCGCTGACCCTGCTGACGCCGCTGTTCACCATCGGCCTGGGCGTCTTGATCACGCACGATCATTTCGATCTGCGGATGGGGATCGGCGCGGCCCTGGCCCTGCTGGGTGTTCTGATCATCGCGCTTCGGCGGAATCAGGTCATGCCCCTACTGATGTCGATCCGGAACCGCGCCCAATGAGCGTCACCTATATCGAGGCCCCGTCGCCGAATTTCGACGCCCGCAAGGCCGTCCCCGACACCATCGTCCTGCACTATACGGGCATGGAGACCGGCGAAGCGGCGGTCGAGCGCCTGCGCGACCCCGAGGCCAAGGTCTCTGCCCACTACTGCGTGGAAGAGGACGGCCGCATCTTCCGCCTGGTGGCCGAGGAGCGCCGCGCCTGGCACGCGGGCGCCGCCTTCTGGAAGGGCGTCAAGGACATCAACTCGGCCTCGATCGGCATCGAGATCGTCAACCCCGGCCACGAGTTCGGCTATCGCCCTTTCCCGGAGGCCCAGATCGCCTCGGTGATCAACCTGCTGGCCGACGTGCGCTCGCGCTGGATGGTCCCCGACAGCCGGATCCTGGGCCATTCCGACATCGCTCCGGCCCGCAAGATCGATCCGGGCGAGCTCTTCCCGTGGAAGCGCCTGGCCGAGAGCGGCCACGGCCTGTGGATCGAGCCGCCCCCGTCGCCCGGCGCGCCCTTGGGCCAGGGCGAGGAGGGGACCGGCGTCTTCGCATTGCAGGCCGGCCTGACCCGCCTGGGTTTCGACTGCGCCCCGACCGGCAAGTACGACGAATGGACCACCACCGTGGTCAGCGCCTTCCAGCGTCACTGGCTGCAGAGCCGCTTCGACGGCATCGCAGACGGCGAGACCCGGGCGCGGCTGGTGGGCCTGCTGCGGGCGGCGGCTGAGTAATGCATCCGGCCAGGGCCTTCCTCGTCGAGGATCGCGCGGTCTTGCTGGACTTCGTGCGCACCCATCCGTTCGTGACCGTCGCCGCCAGCATCGGCGGCCGGCCGTTCGTGGCCCAGGCGCCGGTGGTGATCCGCGATCTGGACGGCGAGATCGCGCTCGACTTCCACCTGTCGCGCGGCAACGCCATGACGCCGCACCTGACGCAAGGCTTCCGGGCGGTGGTGCTGGCCACCGGCCTCGACGCCTATGTCAGCCCCGACTGGTACGAGAGCGCCGATCAGGTGCCGACCTGGAACTACCAATCGGTCGAGGCCGAGGGCTCGGTCGCGCCGCTGAACGAGGCGGAGTTGATCGCCTTGCTCGACGACCTGTCGGCCCAGGAGGAGGCGCGCCTGCTGCCGAAGACGCCCTGGACCCGCGACAAGATGAGCGAGGGGCGCTTCGAGGCCATGCTGCGCGGGATCGCCGGCGGCCGGCTGTTCGTCGAGCGGCTGGAGGGTGTGTTCAAGCTCTCGCAGAACAAGAGCGAGGCCGATCGGCTCGGCGCGGCCAAGGGGCTGGGTGACCATCCGATCGCCGGGCTGATGCAGGACCTCTAGCCGTTCATCCCGGAAGCCTCGCAGAGGCTATCCAGTACCCAGGGGCCAAGCGCGGTTCGGCGGCCCCTGGGTCCCGGCTCTCCGCTTCGCTGCGGCCGGGATGACACATGAACGTTGACCTGATGAGTTTGCGAGGCCATTGAACCCCCGGACCAGATGGTCGGGCGGTCGCGTCGTCTTCGGACGCCGAGGAAAGTCCGGGCTCCACGGTGACAAGGCGGTGGGTAACGCCCACCGGGAGCGATCCCAGGGAAAGCGCCACAGAAAGCAAACCTCCTCCCTACGGGGCGGGAAGGGTGAAAGGGTGGGGTAAGAGCCCACCGCGGACCTGGCGACAGGGACGGCATGGCAAGCCCCGCCTGGAGCAAGACCGAATAGGGACCCCGCGCCGGCCTCGCGTCGGATAGGCCGTCACTGGCTGAGAGGGTCCGGGTAGGTCGCGAGAGCCGTCCAGCAATGGCCGGCCTAGAGGAATGATCGTCGCCGTCTCCCTGTCTTCGGATGGTGGGGCGGAACAGAACCCGGCTTACAGACTGTCTGGTCCCCTCACATCCTCCCCCTGGCGGGGGAGGTGGCGCGAAGCGTCGCAGGGTAGGTGCTTGAAGCCTTTGCTTCTTCCCTCTCCGTCGGCCGCGCCGGCGCCTCTCCCCTGGGGAGAGGATTTTCCCCTTCATCCCCACCAACTGGGCTGCGATGCCACCCCGCACGACGTTCACTTATGAGTTCTGTGTATGTTCTGTGGATTAACTATCACGCCCAGTGAAGAAGGGGTGCGACACCTTTGAAATGTCGATGAAATGGGCATTGGTGTCATTGTCTCCCAGTTCATCCCATGTTAACCCAATTTGTGTCGGGGCGACGTGGGTGATCGCCCTCCGACGTGGGTTGGCGGGGTTCGGCTTCAGTGTTTCTCTCGACGTTCGAGAAACAGCTCGACAGCAAGCGGCGCATCGTTGTGCCGCAGGAGTTCCGCGCCGCTGTCTCCGGCCTGTTCGACGGCATCTTCTGCTTCCCCTCGATCGAGGCCGACTGCCTGGAAGCGGGCGGAAAAGCCTTGTTCGACCGCTATTTGGGCGTGATCGAGGAGATGCCGTTCGGCGATCCGACGCGCTCGGCCCTCGAAACCAGCGTCCTCGGCGGCATGTCCAAGCTGGCGTTTGATACAGCTGGTCGCATTACCTTGCCCGATCACCTGTGCGAAATGTGCGGCCTCACGGATTGGGTGGCCGTCGTCGGCATGGGTGAACGCTTTCAGATTTGGTCCCGCGAGGCCTTCCAGGCCCATCGCGCGCAGCAGCGCGATCTGGCTCGGGAAGGTCTGGCGGCCCTGCGCGCTCAGCAGCGCGTCGCCAAGTTCGGGGGCGCGTCGTGAGCGAAGCGCCGCACATCTCGGTTCTGTTGGACGAAGTGGTCGAGGCCCTCGACGCCAAGCCGGGCGATGTGATCATCGACGGCACGTTCGGGGCGGGTGGCTACACCCGTGCGATCCTGGCCACCGGCGCCACGGTCGTGGGCTTCGATCGCGATCCCACCGTCCAGCGCTTCACCGAAGGTCTGTCGGCCGACCGCTTCCGCTTGATCCAGGACCGCTTCTCGCAGATGGCCGAGCACTTCGAGCCGGAGTCGGTCGACGGCGTGGTGCTGGATATCGGCGTGTCCTCCATGCAGCTGGACGAAGCCGAGCGCGGTTTCTCGTTCATGCGCGACGGCCCGCTGGACATGCGGATGAGCGACACCGGCCCAACCGCCGCCGACCTCGTCAACGAGCTGGACCACACCGAGCTGGCCCGCATTCTCTATGTCTACGGCGAGGAACACGCCTCGCGCCGCATCGCCAGCTTCCTGGTGCGTCGCCGCGAAGAGCGCCCGTTCGAGCGCACCCTGGACCTGGCCCACGTGATCGAGCGCGCCCTGGGCGGCCGCAAGGGCGCCAAGGTCCATCCGGCCACCCGCTCGTTCCAGGGCCTGCGCATCGCGGTGAACGACGAGCTGGGTGAGCTGGAGGCGGGCCTCGCGGCCGCCGAGCGAATCCTGAAGCCCGGCGGTCGGCTCGCGGTGGTCACCTTCCACTCGCTGGAAGATCGCATCGTCAAGAACTACCTGGCCGAGCGGGCCGGGCGCACGCCGGGCGGTTCGCGCCACCTGCCGCAGGCTCCCGCCGGCGCCCCGGCCAGCTTCCAGCTGATCGCCAACAAGGCCATCGCGCCGGGCGAGGCCGAGCTGGCCATCAATCCGCGCGCCCGCTCGTCGAAGCTGCGCGCCGCCGTGCGCACCGAGGCTCCCATCTGGGAGGGCGTCGCGTGAGCGTCTCGGGCGTCTTCAATCGCCGGGTCCGCGGCTTCCGCGTCGTCGAGGTCGGCGGTCTCGTCATCCTCGTCAGCCTGGTGACCAGTGTCTATCTGGCCAAGACCTTCGCCGGTCGCGAGCGTCAGGAGATCAGCCGCATCGAGCAGGAGATCCAGGACGAGGGCGTCCGCAAGCGTCTCCTGGAGGCCGAGGTCGCTCACCTGGAGCAGCCGCGCCGCATCGAGCAGCTGGCTCAGATGATGCAGCTGAAGCCCATCGCGCCGGACCATGAGATCTCCGAGGACGCGCTGATCGACGTCGCCCGCCGCCGCGACCTGCCGCGCGCGCCGGTCTCCGCCGCGCCGGTGGCGCCGGAAACCCTGGCCGCCGACGCGCCCGAGGCGCTGCCGGACGACGCGGCTGTTCCGCCGCCTCCGCCGGTCCCTCAGCCGGTCGCGCCGCAAGCGCCGAGGGCTCCGCGATGAGCCTCTCGAACCTCGATCCGAACGGCTTCCAGCCGGCCGCCTGGCGGTGGCTGATCGAGCGCGTCTGGCGCCTGGAACACGCCTTCGAGCGCTCGCGCGCCGCAGCCAAGCCCGAAGACGACACCCGCATCCGCATCTTCCTGGTCATGGCGTTCTTCAGCGTCTGCTTCGTCGGCGTGGCGCTGGGCGCCGGCTGGTCGGCGATCTTCTCCAACGCCGGCAAGGGCAACGGATACGCTCAGGGCGCGGAAGGCGCGCGCGGCGACGTGGTCGACCGCAACGGCAAGCTGCTGGCCGTCGACCTGGCCCACTACGCGCTCTACGTTGATCCGAGGGAAGTCTGGGACGCCAAGGAAACCCGCCGCGCCCTTGGCAAGGCTCTGCCGCAGGTCCCCGCCAAGCGCCTGGACAAGGCCGTGTTCGGCGATCACCGCGCCTTCGTCCTGGGCGGCCTGACCCCCGACGAGAAGGACGCGATCTTCAATCTCGGCCTGCCGGGCATCGCGTTCGAGGAGCAGGAGCGGCGGATGTATCCGCTGGGCGCCACGGCCGCGCACCTGATCGGCTTCGTCGACAGCGGCGGCAAGGGACTGGCCGGCGCCGAGCGCGCCCTGGACGACCCGATTCGCAAGGCCGCCGGCGGCGACGGCGGCGCCCCGACCCAGCTGTCGATCGACGTGCGCGTGCAAGCCGCCCTCGAGGACGAACTGCGCAAGGCCGCCCAGGAATTCCAGCCGCGCGGCGCCGTGGGCCTGGTCACCAACGTCCACACCGGTGAGATCCTGGGCCTGGCCAGCTATCCCGACTACGACGCCAACAAGGCGGGCGAGGCCACCGACGACCAGCGCCTGAACCGCGCCGCCGCCGCGGTCTACGAAATGGGCTCGACCTTCAAGGCCTTCACCGTGGCGATCGGCCTGGACACCGGGGTCGCTACCCCGGCCTCGACCTTCGATGCGCGCGTGCCCTTCAAGCTGGGCTACCGCACCATTCACGACTACCACGCGGCCAAGGCCATCCTGACCCTGGTCGAGGTGTTCAAGCACTCGTCGAACATCGGCACGGCCATGCTGGCCGAGCGGGTCGGCGGCGAGCGCCTGAGCCAGTACTTCACCAATCTGGGCCTGACCAAGCCGGCCAAGATCGAGCTGCCGGAGTCGGCGCGTCCGCTGACCCCGCGCAAGTGGGACCAGGACGCGGTGGCCTCCACCTCGTTCGGCCATGGCATGAATGTCAGCCCGCTGGCTCTGGCCCAGGCGATGAACGTCCTGCTGAACGGCGGCGAAATGCGGCCTCTGACGATCAGGAAGATGCCGGCCGGCGTCCGTCCCGAGGGCAAGCGCGTTCTGACCGAGGAGACCTCGCGCCAGATGCTGAAGATCATGCGGGCCAATGTCATTCCGGGCGAGGGCGGCAGCGGCGGCAAGGCCGATGTCCCGGGCCTGTCGGTCGGCGGCAAGACCGGCACCGGCGAGAAGTACGACCCGGCGATCCGCGGCTACAATCACCAGCGCCAGGTCTCGTCCTTCGCGGCGACCTTCCCGACCGATGGCCCGATCGAGGCCGACCGCTACTTCGTGCTGATCCTGATGGATGAGCCACACGGCACCGCCAACACCGCCGGCTTCTCGACCGGCGGCTGGGTGGCCGCGCCGGCCGCCGGCCGGGTGATCGAACGCATCGCGCCGTTCCTCGGCGTGCAGAGAAAAACCGAGCTGGTGACCATCGCCAGCCAGCCCAAGGCGGCGACTTCGGAGGCGGGACTATGACCAGGAATCTGTCGGAACTGTTCAACCGTCCCTTCGCCAACGATCCGGCGATCGCCGGCGTCACCGCCGACAGCCGCAAGGTCACGGCCGGCTGGCTGTTCGCCGCCCTGCCGGGGACCAAGGTCGACGGCCGCGACTTCGCGCCGGGCGCGGTTCGCCAAGGCGCCGCCGCCGTGCTGGCCCCCGAGGACGGTCTGGAAGGTCTGGGCGTGCCGGTGGTCCGCTCCGAGGACGCCCGCCGCGCCTACGCCCTGGCCTCGGCCGCCTTCTGGGGCAAGCAGCCGGCCATGTGCGTGGCCGTCACCGGCACCAACGGCAAGACCTCGGTCGCCGGCTTCGCCCGCCAGATTTTCGCGAAGCTCGGTCACAAGGCCGCCAGCATGGGCACGTTGGGCGTCGTCGTTTCCGAGGCCGGCAAGCCCGACCAGCAGCTGACCCCGCCCGGCCTGACCACGCCGGACGCCGGCGACGTCGCCGAGATGGTGGCGCGACTGGCCGAGATGGGCGTCACCCACCTGGCGCTGGAAGCCAGCTCGCACGGGGTCGATCAGCGCCGCGTCGACGGGGTCAAGCTGCACGCCGCCGGCTTCACCAACTTCACCCAGGACCACCTCGACTATCACGGCTCGATGGAAGAGTACCGGGCGGCCAAGCTGCGCCTGTTCGACACCCTGACGCCCAACGGCGCCATGGCCGTGCTGAACGCCGACAGCGAGGCCTTCCCGAACTTCGCCGCCGCCGCCATCACCTCCGGCCAGAGCGTGTTCTCGGTCGGCGAGGACGGCCAGGGCCTGCGTCTGGTCTCGCGCGTCCCGACGCCGGAAGGCCAGCGCCTGCTGATCGAGGCCGACGGCCAGGCGTTCGACATCCGCCTGCCGCTGGCCGGCGCCTTCCAGGCGTCCAACGTGCTGGTGGCCGCCGGGCTCTGTGTCGCGGCGGGCGAAGACGTCGCGAAGGTGCTGAAGGCGCTCGAAAGCCTGGAGGGCGCGGCTGGTCGTCTGCAGCGCGTGGGTCGCGGCCCCAAGGGCGGCGAGGCCTATGTCGACTACGCCCATACGCCCGACGGTCTGGAGACCGTGCTGGAGGCCCTGCGCCCGCACACGCGCGGCAAGCTGATCGCCGTGTTCGGCGCCGGCGGCGACCGCGATCGCGGCAAGCGTCCGCTGATGGGCGCGATCGCCGCGCGGCTGGCCGACATCGCCATCGTCACCGACGACAATCCGCGCTCGGAGGATCCCGCCTCGATCCGCGCCGCCATCCTTGAGGCCGCTCCCGGCGCCCGCGAGATCGGCGACCGTCGCGCGGCCATCCGCGCCGCCGTTGAGCTGATGGGCGATGGCGACGTGCTGGTCATCGCCGGCAAGGGCCACGAGCAAGGTCAGATCGTCGCCGGCGTCGTCCACCCGTTCGATGACGTGGCCGAGGCGCTGGAAGCGCTGGAGGGCGTGAATGCCTGAAGCGCTCTGGACCGCCGAGGAAATCGCTGAAGCCACGAACGGCAAGGTCGCCGGCGACTTCGCCGTCACCGGGGTCTCGATCGACACCCGGTCCGTGGAAGCGGGCGACCTCTTCGTGCCGCTGGTCGGCGCGCGCGACGGCCATGATTTCGTGCCGCAGGCCGTGGCCAATGGCGCGACCGGCGTCCTGGCGGCCAAGGCTGTCGACGCCCCGGCCGTGATGGTCGAGGACACCTTCAAGGCGCTGGAAGCCCTGGGTATCGCCGCTCGCGAGCGCGCGTCCCAGTGCAAGCGCGGCGCGGTGACGGGCTCGGTCGGCAAGACCAGCGTCACCCGCGCCGTCGAGGCTGGCCTGCGCCTGGCGGGCCGGGCGCACGCCTCGGTGAAGTCCTACAACAATCATATCGGCGTGCCCCTGACCCTGGCCCGCATGCCGCGCGACACCGAGCGCGCGGTGTTCGAGGTCGGCATGAACCACGCCGACGAGATCACCCCGCTCAGCCAGTTCGTCCGTCCCCACGCCGTGGCCATCACCACGGTCGGTCCGGTCCACCTGGAGAACTTCGCGGATGGCGAGGAGGGCGTCGCCCGCGCCAAGGCCGAGATCTTCGCGGGGCTGGAGCCCGGCGGTGTCGCGGTGCTGAACGCTGACAATCCCTGGTTCGAGCTGCTGCGCGCCGAGGCCGCCAAGGCCGGCGCCCTGGTCTGGAGCTTCGGCGAGGCCGAGGGCGCGACCGCGCGCCTGGCCGGCTTCAAGGTGGAAGGCGAGGGCGCGATCGTCTCGGTCGACCTTCGGGGCGAGGCCCTGAGCTTCCCGATCCGCCAGACCGGCGTCCACTGGGGCCCCAACAGCCTCTGCGTCCTGCTGATGCTGGAAGCCCTGGACGTCCCGCGCGCGACGGCCCTGGCGGCGCTCGCGGCCTTCGCGCCGATCGAGGGCCGCGGCGCCGAGAAGACGGTCCGGATCGAGGGCGGCGCCTTCACCCTGGTGGACGAGAGCTACAACGCCAATCCGGTCTCGATGCAGGCGGCCTTGAAGACCCTGGGCGCGCGCAAGGTCGGCGGTCGCCGGGTCGCGGTGCTGACCGACATGCTCGAATTGGGCGAGGGCAGCGCGGCGTTTCACGCCGAGCTTGCGGCCCCGATCGCGGCTGCAAACGTTGACGTGGTTTTTCTCGCAGGCGTCCACATGAAATCGCTGTGGGAGGCGCTTCCGCCGACTCGGCGCGGCGGTTACGCGGAAGTTACTGAAAAGTTAACAGCGACGCTGGCAGGGGCGATCCAGCCTGGCGACGTGGTGATGGTGAAGGGGTCGAACGGCTCTCGCGCCGGCGTGCTCGCCGGGGCTCTGGCGGCGCTCGATCTTGGGGAACAGGGCTGATGCTGTACTTCCTGTACGAATGGCTGGCGCGCACGCAAGAGCACGTCCCGGCGCTGAACCTCTTGAAATATCTGACCTTCCGGTCGGGCATGGCCATGCTGACGGCCTATATCGTCGCCGTGGCGATGGGCTCGCGCTTCATCCGCTGGATGAAGGCCAAGCAGGGCAAGGGTCAGCCGATCCGCACCGACGGCATCGCCCGTCACGTCACCGAAAAGGCCGGCACGCCCACCATGGGCGGCTTCATGATCCTGGCCGGCTTGTTCGCCGGCGCCCTGCTGTGGGCCGACCTGCGCAACATCCACGTCTGGGTCGTGCTGCTGGTCACCGGCAGCTACGGGATCCTCGGCTTCATGGACGACTACGCCAAGGTCACCAAGCAGACCACGGCGGGCCTCTCCAGCGGCCAGAAGCTGCTGGCCCAATTCATCGTGGCCATCGCCGCCACCGTGATCCTGGTGCTGTTCGCGCCCAAGTCGCCGATGACGCCGGGTATGGAGACCAGCGTGGTCTTCCCGATCTTCAAGGCCCTGGTGATCAATATGGGCTGGTTCTACGTGGCCTTCGCCGCGGTCACGATCGCCGGGTTTTCGAACGCCGTGAACCTGACCGACGGCCTGGACGGCCTGGCCATCGTGCCGGTGATGTTCGCCGCCTCGACCTTCGGCCTGATCGCCTACCTCGTCGGCAACTACAAGTTCGCCGACTATCTGAACCTGCACTTCGCGCCGGGCGTCGGCGAGCTGGCGGTGCTGTGCGGCGCGATCATCGGCGGGGGCATGGGCTTCCTCTGGTACAACGCCCCGCCGGCCAAGATCTTCATGGGCGACACCGGCTCGCTGGCCCTGGGCGGCGCGCTGGGCGCGATCGCCGTCTGCGCCAAGCACGAGCTGGTCCTGGGCATCGTCGGCGGCCTGTTCGTGGCCGAGGCGCTGAGCGTCATGATCCAGGTCGCCTACTTCAAGAAGACCGGCAAGCGCGTCTTCCTGATGGCGCCGATCCACCACCATTTCGAGAAGCTGGGCTGGGCTGAATCCACCGTCGTGATCCGGTTCTGGATCGTGTCGATGATCCTGTCCTTCGTCGGCCTCGCCACACTTAAGCTGCGCTAGGGAGACCCGGAGAATGATCCCCGTCCGCGGATTCGAGGACAAGACCGTCGCGGTGTTCGGCCTGGGCCGGACCGGACTGACGGCCGCGCGCGCCTTGATCGCGGGGGGCGCGAAGGTCGCCCTGTGGGACGAGAAGCCGGCCAGCCGTGAGGCCGCCGCCGCCGAGGGCTTCCCCGTCGTCGACCTGCAGGCCGCCGACTGGACCCAGTTCGCCGCCCTGATGCTGTCGCCAGGCGTGCCCCTGACCCACCCGGCCCCGCACTGGACGGTCGAGAAGGCCAAGGCCGCCGGCGTCGAGATCCTGGGCGATGTCGAGCTCTTCGCCCGCACGGTCAACGCCGCCCCGATCCACAAGCGCCCGAAGATCATCGCGGTCACCGGCACCAACGGGAAGTCGACCACCACCGCCCTGATCGGCCACCTCTGCGCCTCGGCCGGCCGCGACACGCGGGTCGGCGGCAATATCGGCCAGGGCGTCCTGGGCCTGGAAGACATGCACGGCGGCGCGGTCTATGTGCTGGAGCTGTCGTCGTACCAACTGGACCTGACCTCGAGCCTGAAGCCCGACGCGGTGGTGCTGCTGAACATCTCGCCCGACCACCTGGACCGGCACGGCGGCATGGACGGCTACATCGCCGCCAAGCGCCGGATCTTCCTGAACCAGGGCAAGGGCGACACCGCGATCATCGGGGTCGACGACGCCTGGTGCCAGCAGATCTGCACCGAGATCACCGCCGCCAACCGCCGGACCATCTGGCCGATCAGCGCCGGCAAGGCCATGGGCCGGGGCGTCTACGCCCTGCAGGGCGTGCTCTATGACGCCACGCGCGAGCGGGTGGTCGAGGTCGCCGACGTGCTGCGCGCCCGCAGCCTGCCGGGCCGCCATAACTGGCAGAACGCCGCCGCCGCCTACGCCGCCGCGCGGGCCATCGGCATCTCGATCTCCGACGCCGTCGACGGCCTGATGACCTTCCCGGGCCTGGCGCACCGGATGGAGACCGTCGGCAAGCTGGGCAAGGTCCGCTTCGTCAACGACAGCAAGGCCACCAACGCCGACGCCGCCCGCCAGGCGATGTCCTCCTATCCGAAGTTCTATTGGATCGCCGGCGGCGTCGCCAAGGCCGGCGGCATCGAGGACCTCAAGGATCTCTTCCCGCGCATCGCCAAGGCCTATCTGATCGGCGAGGCGGCCCAGCCGTTCTCCTGGACCCTGGCCGGCAAGGCCGAGTGCGTGCTGAGCAATACGTTGGAGAAGGCCGTGCAGCAGGCCTATGCCGACGCCGCCGCCAGCGGCGAGGAGGCCATCGTCCTGCTCTCGCCGGCCTGCGCCTCGTTCGACCAGTTCGCGGATTTCGAGGCGCGCGGTGAAGCGTTCCGCGCGGCCGTGAACGGGTTGAGCGTCAGCAGCGACAAGACGGCGGTGGCTTAGGGGGCCGCCCAAGCCTCCTGCCGGAGTTCCGCTTTCGACCCTAGTCGGACATTGGCTCACTGCGTCCTTCGAGGCGCGCTCAGGAGCGCGCACCTCAGGATGAGGTGGTCAGTGCAAGGAGATCCTCATCCTGAGGCGTGAGCCGCAGGCGAGCCTCGAAGGACGCACTGAACATCCGACTCCCACCCGTTGGAGACGTTTGAGAAGTTCGCTTCCCGGCATCGGTGACCAAACCATCGCGCGGATTCAGTTGTCCCAGGGGTCCCGAAGGGCTTCCCAATAAAATAGCAACTGAAGGAGAAAGCGGATCAGCGCGGCAACCACCGCCGTGGCGCCAATGGTGGTCAGCCCCCAGAACCAGATTGTGAACTTGAACCCGCCCAGTACAAACGCGGTGCCTAAACACACAGCGAGCGTGGCGAGGGTATAGACCAGCACTTGGTCGGTTCGCCGTCGCGCCGTCGCCCACCGCTCCAGAGCGGCTTCCAGCCGGGACGAAATATTGTGGTCAGGTTGATCGTCAGCGTCTTCCACGAACCGTCCCCCCGGCTAAGACACCTGCCGGAGTTGTTGTAGCGCTAAACTGACCAAGGTCCGCAATCCACCCTTTGGAGACACCACAGACGGCCGCTTGCCGCGCACCCTGTGGAGACCCGTTGCCCCGCACACCGCCATCGTCTAGCCACTCACAAGGTCAAGGTTCGCAACCTGAGACTTTGAGTGAGGCGTAGGTGAAGTTTTTGTTGGCTGCCGCCATTTCGCTATCGGCGAGCGCGGCGTTTGCGCAGGCGCCCCCTCCCGGCGTTTCCTTATTTGTCACATGCGGCTCGTCGGACAAGATAGAAGCGGCCGCAAAGGCGCAGCTCTCCAGCAGTTCAGCACCGGACGTCGATCTCGCGGCGGCGATTGCGGCTATCGCTCTGGGCAAGGCCCAACATGCCAAGGCGCTCGACGGGCAACCGGTCGAAGGCGTTTTTAGATCAGCCAGCCAGTTTGGCGCATTGGCCAAAACCGCGTCCGATCCTGAAGTCGCTGATCTGTTCCGTCGGGTCGCTCGCGATCAAGTCTATCGGAACACCTCTACCGCGGCGATGCAGCGGACGAGTTGGGCGACCGGCTTGAGCGACGTCTCCCGCGCCTACGCCTTTCAAATTCTCGCTGGCGACGGTTGCGGCGTCGATGGCGACAACCTCCGTTGGCTGCAGAGTCGTATCGCCGCCCGGGGCTGGTTCAAAATCAGCACTTCCGGCGTGGACGCCGATAGAGCGGCATTTCTGCTGATCCAGCACGCTGATCGTGATCCTGGTTTCCAGAGCGAAGTGCTGTCGATTCTGGAGCCTCTTGCCGCCGCTGGAGAGACCAAGCCCTTGAACTTCGCCTATCTGTTCGATCGCGTCTCTGTCGCGCATAGCCGACCGCAAAGATATGGCACGCAAGGTCGTTGCTCAGCGACAGGCTGGGCGCCGTTCGATATCGAAGATATCGATAGCCTCGACAAGCGCCGGTCGGCCGTAGGGCTGCCACCGCATGCGGACTACGTCGCCGCGAAACGCTGTGGCGCGCCCGGAACGCCGAGATAGTCTGTCCGAACGGGTCATCCGGGAAAGCAATGCAAAGTACCGTCCACGCCCCTAGCCGCCGTTCGAATTGCCCGCTCCCGATGCTGGCGTCTCACTTGGCAACCCCTCACCCCAGCGGCATGAACGCATCGACCTTGTCGAGGGCCGCCAGCGGCGAGCGGATCGAGCAGCGCAGGCCTTGCGACTGGTAGTCCATCGCCACCGCGCCGCCCAGTTCGGTGGGCAGGGCGGTTTCGACGATGCGGGTGCCGAAGCCTCGCCGCTCGGGCGGGCGCACGGCGGGCCCGCCGCGCTCGGTCCACTCGATATGAAGCTGATCGTCGGGCTCGACCCGCCAGCGCACGTCGACATGGCCGGTGGGGGCGGAGAGGGCGCCGAACTTGAGGGCGTTGATCGCCAGTTCGTGAAAGGCCAGGGCCATCACCACCGCCGGCTTGGGCGAGACCCGGAGATCCAGGCCGGTGATGGTCAGCTGCTCGGGATGAACGCGGTAGGGCGTCACCGAGCCGTCGACGATCTGGCGAAGGCTGGCCGCCGACCAGTTCTGGTCGGTCAGCACGTTGTGGGTGGCGGCGATGGCCATCAGGCGGCCTTCCAGGGCGTCGCGCACCGACGGCTCGACCCCGGCGTTGCGCAGCGACTGGTTGGCGATCGACTGCACGGTGGCCAGGGTGTTCTTCACCCGATGGTTCAGCTCGTTGACCAGCAGCTGGCGATGGCTCTCGGCCAACCGCTCGCCGGTCACGTCGCGCGAGGTCGCCAGGACCCGGATGACGCGGTCGCCCTCCAGGATCGGCGAGACGGTGGTGTCCCACCAGCGCGGCAAGCCCTTGGCCGTGGGGCACGAGGCGCGGAACGCCACGGCGTGGCCGGCCATGGCCGCGCGAAGGGCCTGCTCGACCGTGTCGCGGCTCTCGGGCGGCCACATGTCGGGCCAATAGCGCTGGCGATTGCGGCCTTCGAAGTCGTCGATCTCGAACAGGGACTTGCCCTGGGCGTTCATATATTCGACGAAGCCCTGGGCGCTGATGACGCGGATGCAGTCCTGGCTGGCCTCGACCACGCTGAGGAAATAGGCCCCGACGCCTTCCAGAACCGCCTTGTCGGAACCTTCGTCGGCCACCATTCGTCCCCACCAGTCCGGCATGTTCACCGGCTGGCGGACCGAATACAAGCGGCGCCGTGCGGCCTCGGCGGGAACGGGCCTCGCGCGACGGGTGTTCGAAGGGCGAAGGAGGCCGATCCCATGTCCCAGCTCGTCTGCGTCGCCTGCGGGGCGGGCAATCGCCTGCCGCAGGATCGCGACCCGCTCGCGGCCAGGTGCGGGCAATGCAAGGCGGCGCTGTTCACCGGCGCGCCGACGGCCGTGACCGGCGCCGAGCTTGATCGCCATCGTCGCCTGACGAAGGGTGTCGGTCTGCTGCTGGACGTCTGGGCGCCGTGGTGCGGACCGTGCCGGACCATGGCGCCGAACTTCGAAGCGGCCGCGCGCCAGCTGGAGCCAGCCGCGCGTTTGCTGAAGCTGGATTCCGACGCCGAACAGGCGGCCGCGGGCGCGCTGAACGTCAGCAGCATCCCGACCCTGATTCTATTCAAGGACGGCCAGGCCGTCGCGCGTCAGGCCGGCGCGATGACCGCGTCGCAGATCTTAGACTGGACGCGGCGGGCGCTAGGCTAGAGCCTGTCGGGTCAGATGGAACATCTGGACCCGATAAACAGGCTCTACCTTCAAATACTTAGAGCGCGTTTGGCGGGCGAAACCGCCCACACTTTCGCCCAACGCGCTCTAGTCGGTCGGGTTTTGGTCCGAGGGTTGGTCGCTCTCGGTCGCGGCGCGCTTGGCGGCGGCCTTTTCAGCGGCCTTGGCCGCCTTCTGGCGCTCGCGTTCCTTGCGCTCGAAATCGTAGTTCGGCTTGCGAGCCATGGGTTACTTCTCCCTGATCAGGCGCGGGCCTTGCGAGCCGCATAGCGGGCGTCGCGTTTAGCCTTGGCTTCAGCGGCCGAAAGCGCCTTGCGTTCCTTACGCTCGCCACGCTTGGTGGCCAACGCGTCGGCGTCTAGCACGGCTTGGGCCTGGATCAGAGCATCTTCCGCATCCGCGGTAGCTTGTTTGACGGCGGCCTTGGCGGCGGCGCGCGCCTCACGGACGTCGGTCAGTTCCTGAGCACGGAGGGTGGCGCGTTCGGCGAAGCGCGGGTCGATGCTCGTCGTCTTCGGCTTGAACTTGGCCAGCAGGGCGGCCTTGGCGTCCGCGGACGTCTTCAGGCGTTGCGAATGGCCGATGTCTTGAGATGGATTCATGGTCGCTTTCGTATCCGGTCGCGGAAGTGCGAGCCGGCGAGGAATCGACGGGCGCCCGGATCACCGGACGCCCGTGATGGTCTCTAGCCTTAGGCGGCGGTCAGCTGACCGGCCGACATCTTGCCGCTGCGCTGGTCGCGCTCGAGTTCGAAGTTGACCTTCTGGCCTTCATCCAGCGAGCCGAGGCCCGAGCGTTCGACGGCGCTGATGTGCACGAACACGTCGGCGCTGCCGTCGCTGGGTTGAATGAAGCCGAAGCCCTTGGCCGAATTGAACCACTTCACGGTGCCGGTAGCCATGGATGTATTCCTTGCATAGTAGGAGCCACGCAGCTCAAGACGAGCCGCGCGATCAAATTGTCGGAGAGGATTGGGGGTGGCTCGGGAGCTCGATCCGAAGAGCAAGCGTGGAGAGCGGCCGAACCGGTTCGATATTCGATGAAATATACCATGCGCTCAGCTGCGGGTAGAGGCAAGGATTTTTTCGAATGTTGTTCTGCGATGCGCGGTTTTGTCCTTAATATGCGCCATGTTTTTCAATTTTATTCGTGTATTCGCCGGCCATGACCAAGCTTGAGAAGGCTCCGCGCACCGGAAACGGCGTGCTGACGGTCGCTCGCCTGGAGGAGGCGGTGGTCTTCTCGTTCCTGATCGTCAGTGGGCCCGCGGGGCGCAAGTCCGGCAAGGGCAGCGTCACGGGCGACCCGGCGGTTCTGAGGCAGGCCTTCAGGGCGGGGGAGTGTCGCCTGACCCTGGACGACGGCGCGGCGCTGAACATCGCCGTCGTCGCCCACACCGAAGGCGGCGACGTGGCGTACTTCGAGTTGCGCTGACCGGAGACGGATCTCGCGGAAGGGCTCGCGTCCGCGCTTTTCGCCGCATGTCCACCGGCGTAGAACGGCGCAGCAAGCTTTGATTAACCCTGCGGTCCGACTCTCCGGCCATGGCCTCCAACGCGACACATGCCTTCGCCCGCACCGACCGCACCGCGCTCGGGATTTGGTGGTGGACGACGGATCGCTGGCTGCTGGGCGCGACGGCTCTGCTGGTGACGCTGGGCATGCTGCTGTCGTTCGCGTCGAGCCCCGCGGCGGCCCAACGCATCGGCATCGACGACCAGTTTCACTTCGCCCTGCGCCAGTGCGTGTTCGCCAGCGCCTCGGCGGTGATCCTGCTGACCTCGTCGATGCTGTCGCCCAAGGGCATCCGCCGCGCGGCCTTCTTCATCTATATCGGCGCGATCGCCATCATGATCGCCTTGCCGTTCATCGGTCACAACGCCAAGGGCGCCACGCGCTGGCTGCAGTTCGGCGGTTTCACCTTGCAGCCCTCGGAATTCATGAAGCCGGCCCTGATCGTGCTGGTCTCGTGGATGTTCTCGGAGGGCCAGAAGGGCGAGGGCGTGCCGGGCGTTTCGATCGCCTTCCTGCTCTATTTCATCGCCGTGGCCCTGCTGCTGATCCAGCCGGACGTCGGCCAGACCGTCTTGATCACCATCGCCTTCGGGGCGGCCTTCTGGATGGCCGGGGTGCCGATCTCGTGGATCATGGGGCTGGGCGCGGTCGCCCTGGCCGGCTTGGGCTCGACCTACTTCCTGTTCGACCACGTGCACGCCCGCGTGCAGAAGTTCCTCAGCCCCGACCAGGCCGACACGCACCAGATCACCCGCGCCGCCGAGGCCATCCGGGCCGGCGGCCTGTTCGGGCGCGGCCCGGGCGAGGGGGTCATGAAGCGCCACGTGCCCGACCTGCACACCGACTTCATCTATTCGGTGGCGGCCGAGGAATACGGCCTGATCTTCTCGTGGGCCCTGATCGGCCTTTTCAGTTTCGTGGTGGTGCGCGGGCTGTTCAAGGCCATGAAGCTGAACGACTCGTTCGAGCAGGTGGCGGCCGCCGGTCTGTTCGTTCTGGTGGGCCAGCAGGCCCTGATCAACATCGCGGTGAACTTGAACATGATCCCGACCAAGGGCATGACGCTCCCATTCATCAGTTACGGGGGCTCTTCCATGCTCGCGATGGGTTTGACGCTGGGCATGGCCCTGGCCTTGGTGCGCAAGCGCCCCGGCGCCTATGGGGCGTCGGGCGAGTTCGGCGCGGGCTCATACTCGTAAGATGAGCAAGCTGGCAGTCGTCGCCGCCGGGGGCACCGGTGGCCACATGTTCCCCGCCCAGGCCCTGGCCGAGGCGCTCAGCGCGCGCGGCTGGCGCGTCGTGCTGGCCACGGACGATCGCGGCGCGATGTACGCCGACAAGTTCCCCGCCGAGGAGCGGCTGGCCCTGTCGGCCGCCACCGCCAAGTCCAACGATCCGCTGGGCATGATCAAGGCCGGATTCGTGGTGCTGCAAGGCGCCCTGGAGGCCCGCGCGGCCTTCAAGCGGCTGGACCCGGCCGTGGTGGTGGGCTTCGGCGGCTATCCCGCCTTGCCGGCCCTGCTGGGCGCGCTGAGCCAGAAGCGCCCGACGGTGATCCACGAGCAGAATGCGGTGCTGGGCCGCGTGAACCGCTTCCTGGCCCCCCAGGTCAACGAGGTCGCTTGCGCCTTCCCGACCCTGGAGATGGCCAATCCCCGGGTGAAGGCCCGGGCCCATGTCGTCGGCAACCCGGTGCGCCCGCCGGTGCGCGAGCTCTACGACGTGCCCTATCTCGCGCCGGAAGTGCAGCTGCGGGTGCTGGTCACCGGCGGCAGCCAGGGCGCTCGCCTGCTGTCCGAGCTGATCCCCGAGGCCATCGCCAAGCTGCCGGAAGACATGCGCGGCCGCCTCAAGGTGTTCCAGCAGGCCCGCGCCGAGAGCATGGAAGCCGCCCGCAAGATCTATCGCAACGCCATGGTCGACTGCGAGGTCGCGCCGTTCTTCCGCGACATGGCCGGCTATCTGCGCCAGTCGCACCTGGTGGTCGGCCGCTCGGGCGCCTCGACCTGCACGGAACTGGCCGTGGCCGGCCGGCCGTCGATCCTGGTGCCCCTGAAGATCGCCGCCGACGACCACCAGCGCTTCAACGCCAGGCTCCTGGAAGAGGCGGGCGGCGCGGCCGTGTGCCTCGAGGATGAGCTGACGGTCGACGCGATGGCCGGCGCGCTGAACGCCCTGCTCAAGAACCCGGAACGCCTGGCCCGCATGGCCGAAGGCGCGCGGTCGGTGGCCAAGCCCAACGCGGCCGAGGAATTGGCGGACCTGGTGGAGCGCACGGCGCGGTGAGCGAGCTACGCCAGCGGCTGTTGGATCGCTTTGGCGTCGACAGCCTAGATGCGCTCTTCTACGGCGCGAAGTGGGCGCTGCGTTTCGAACTGGGCGCTGACTGGGAGGTCGAAGGCGGGCAGATCCCGCGCATGCTGCAAGCGGTCGATCGTGCTCGCGCCGTAACCGAAGCCGCTTTCGCAGGATCGAAGATCGTCGAGGCGGTTATCCGAAAGTGGGGCGCGCGGCGACCAGGACCGCGCAACGTGACTTTCAAGCGACTGGCGAAAATGGGGTTCCGTCCCAGCCTTCGCTACGAGATGGCCTATCGCAGTCTCGACGCCGAGCCCTCCGATCCGCGTGAATACTATTTCTTGAGCGGCTCGACTGGGGCGGATGACCGCGCGGTGCTCCTCTGGGACGCCTGCGCCAGTGACATCGGTGTAGAGCCGTCATCGCCGATCATGTTCGATGGCGACGACCAATTCAGAGCGTTTCTCGTGGATTTCGACCGCGGCGTTCTGGTCGATGTTTATGATGACCGGGGCATGGATGTGTTGGCCGCGGACCGGGAGGTTTTACGTCCTCTCCACGCCCAGTTCAGCGATTGGCTTTTGGATCACGACCGCGCGCGAATGGACGCCATGTTTGCGGGATAGCTACTTGCGCTCCTCGACCGACGGCTTCGCCGGCAAGCTGAGTGCGTGGGCTCTAAGTACATTGAAGTAGTCCGCGTCGACTTTGGAGCGTGCCGGAGAACAGGCCCCATCCAGCAATTGCTGGCGTAGCCGTTGACGTTCCCAGTCCTGAGTTGACGACTGCATCTAGTTCACGGCTCCGCCCCCATCTCGATCAGAGGCCGGCCCACGCCCACCGCCTGTTCGATGCTGATCGCGACCGGAACCTTCGCGAACGGCTTCCAGCCGTCGCAGACCACCTTGGCCACCGCATCATCGGCGGCGCCGGGCGGAATCGCCGCCGCCGGACGTTGATCTCCCGTCACCGGACCCTCGCGACCGCCCGCCCGGATGCTGCCGAACCCCGCGTGGGCGATCGTCCGCGCCTCGCAGTCGATGACCTCGTGACGCCAGCCGCCCCAGAACTCTTCAGCGCCGGCCTTGAAGCCGCCCTCGGTTACCTGCAGCACCCGCAGCCGCGCCGTCCGGCCGGTCCACTGGACGCTCCCCATGTCCACGAACACCGCGAAACGGCCGACGTCGGCCAGGCGCAGCTCAAGCGGGGCTGGAAGCGTAGCAGGCGAGGGGGTCTGGGCGAGCGCGGGCGCTGTCCACACACAGAGGCTCAGGAGGGCGTTTCGCGTCGCGCGCAAATGGTCTAATCGGCTTTTCATGATCCAGCGTCGACGCCCCGTACCCTTCGAACTCGGCCCCGTGCACTTCATCGGCATCGGCGGCATAGGCATGTCCGGCATCGCCGAGATCATGCTGCGTATCGGCTACACCGTTCAGGGCAGCGACGCCAAGGCCAGCGCCAACACCGAGCGGCTGGAGAAGCTGGGCGCGCGCATCTTCATCGGCCACGAGCCCGGCCACGTCGAGGGCGCCTCGGCCATCGTCTATTCCACGGCCGTGAAGGCCGATAATCCGGAAATGGTCGCCGGCCGCGACAAGCGCCTGCCGCTGGTGCGCCGCGCCGAGATGCTGGCCGAGCTGATGCGCCTGCAGTTCTCGATCGCCGTGGGCGGCACCCACGGCAAGACGACGACGACCTCGATGGTCGCGGCCCTGCTGGACGCCGGCGACCTGGACCCGACCGTGGTCAACGGCGGGATCATCAACGCCTACGGCACCAACGCCAAGGTCGGCGAGGGCGACTGGATCGTCGTCGAGGCCGACGAGAGCGACGGCTCGTTCCTGAAGCTGAAGTCGACCGTGGCCATCGTCACCAATATCGACGCCGAGCACCTGGACCACTGGGGCGACTTCGACTCGGTGAAGAAGGGCTTCCAGGCCTTCATCGAGAACATTCCGTTCTACGGCTTCGCGGCGGTCTGCACCGACCACCCGGAAGTCCAGGCCCTGACCTCGCGCATCGAGAACCGCCGCCTGGTGACCTACGGCACCAATCCGCAGGCCGAGGTCCGCGTCTCCAACATCGAGATGGGTCCCGAGGGCGCGACCTTCGACATCATCGTCTCGCCGCGCGACGGTGAGGCGGTGCGCTATGACGGCCTGAAGATGCCGATGGCCGGCCACCACAACGTGCTGAACGCCACCGCCGCCGTGGCCGTGGCCCGCGAGCTGAGCGTCGACGCGGAGTCGATCCGCAAGGGCCTAGCCACCTTCGGCGGGGTCAAGCGCCGCTTCACCACCACCGGCGTGGCCAATGGCGTCCGCGTGGTCGACGACTATGGCCATCACCCGGTCGAGATCGCCGCCGTGCTGAAGGCCGCCCGCGCCGTGACGCTGGGCAAGGTCATCGCCGTGGTCCAGCCGCACCGCTACACCCGCCTGCGCGACCTGATGACCGAGTTCAGCAGCTGCTTCAACGATGCCGACACGGTGATCGTGGCCGACGTCTATACGGCCGGCGAACAGCCGATCCCGGGCGTTGATCGCGACCACCTGGTCGAGGGCCTCAAGAAGTTCGGCCACCGTCGGGCCCTGCCGTTGGAAAGCCCCGCCGCCCTGGCGGCCTTGGTCGCCGCCGAGACGACCAGCGGCGACCTCGTCGTCCTGTTGGGCGCGGGCGACATCACCGCGTGGTCTTACGCCCTGCCGGGCCAGCTGGAAGCGTTGGCCAAGTGAAGCTGAGCCGCTGGCTTGCGGCCAAGGCCGCGATCGTCGTCACGGTGATCGCGTACCTCGTCGGAAGCTGGTGGTTCACCGAGCGGCTGGCGAACGGGCGGCCGACCACGCCGGGCGGCCGGTTCACTGTGCCGTTCAAGCAGCATGGCGAAGTGACCTATGTCACACCGGTCGAGCACTGGACGCACATCGCCTTGATCGTCGCCGGCGTTCTGCTCGTCCTGGCCTGGTGGATGGTCGAGCACTTTGAGAAACGATCCAGGACGCGCTAGAGCCCTCGTATGAGCTGGAAAACCAATCTCCCCGCCGTTCGCGGCAAGTTGCTGATCGACGAGGCGCTGGCGCCGTTCACCTGGTTCCGCGTCGGCGGACCGGCCGACGTGGTGTTCCTGCCGGCCGACGAGCAGGACCTGTCCGACTTCCTGAAGGCGCTGGATCCGGCCGTGCCGGTGCTCGCCATCGGCGTGGGCTCCAACCTGCTGGTCCGTGACGCCGGAGTCGACGGCGTGATCATCCGCCTGGGCCGGGGCTTCAACACGGTCGAGGCCCTGGGCGACAATCGCATCAAGGCCGGCTCGGCCGTGCCGGACGCCATCCTGGCCCGCAAGGCGGCCGAGGCGGGCATCGCGGGTCTCGAGTTCTATGCGGGCATCCCGGGCACCATCGGCGGCGCGGTGATCATGAACGCCGGCTGCTACGGCTCCGAGACCGTCAACGTCATCAAGTCCGCGCGGGTGATGAACCGCCGGGGCGAGGTCTCGGAGATCTCGGGCGAAGGCTTCGGCTACACCTATCGTCACAGCGACCTGATGGGCGCGGGCCTGATCGTGCTGGACGCGATCTATGAGGGGACCGCCGACGCGCCCGAGGCCATCAAGGCCCGCATGGCCGAGATCACCTCGCGCCGCGAGACCACCCAGCCGATCCGCGAAAAGACCGGCGGCTCGACCTTCAAGAACCCGCCGGGCCACTCGTCGTGGAAGCTGGTCGACGAGGCCGGCTGGCGCGGCAAGCCCTTTAGCGTGGATGGAAAGAGCGGCGGGGCGATGTTCTCGCCGCTGCACAGCAACTTCCTGATCAACACGGGCGAGGCCACGGCGGCTGACCTGGAAGGCCTGGGCGAGGCGGTCCGCGCCGATGTGCTGGCCAAGACCGGCGTGCAGCTGGACTGGGAGATCAAGCGGATCGGGCGCCCGGCCTAGGGCGCCGGCCGCGGCTTCGCATACTTCACCGCATTGCTGACTCCCCCTGGCGCGAACCGGTGCTATGACTCCCGCGCCATTGGGGAGAATCCTTGCTCATGTACCGTAGTCTGCTGGCCGCCTCCGCCACTCTCGCTTTGATTTCCGGCGCTTTGATTTCGAGCGCCGCCTACGCCCAGGATCTCAAGACCGCCGAAGCCTTGCGCGACAAGGCGTTGCTGGATCGCACGGCCTGGGACATCACCGAGGACCTCACCACCACCATCGGCCCGCGCCTCGTCGGCTCGCCGGCCATGGAGCGCGCCAAGGACTGGGGCGTGGCCAAGTTCAAGGCCCTGGGCTTCACCAACATCAAGGTCGAGCAGTTCGCCAAGCCGTCGTGGACGCGCGGCGAAGAGAGCGCCGAGCTGGTCGGTCCCTATTCGATGAAGCTGGGCATCGTCGGCCTGGGTCGCACGATCCCGACGCCCGCCGCCGGCATCGAAGCCGACGTCGCCCTGTTCCGCACCTATGCCGAGATGATCGCCGCCCCCGAGGGCGCGCTGAAGGGCAAGATCGTCGTCATCACCCAGCCGATGGTCAAGGCCCAGGACGGCTCGGGCTACGGCGTCGCCGGCATCTCGCGCCGCGCCGGTCCGGTGGAGGCCGCCAAGCGCGGCGCCCTGGCTCTGCTGATCCGCTCGGTCTCGACCTCGGACTCGACCGTGCCGCACACCGGCGTCACCGGCTTCGGCGAGGGCGTGGTCACCATTCCCGCCGCCGCCATGGGCGTGCCGGAAGCCGAGCAGCTGGAACGCCTGGCCAAGAAGGGCCCGCTGCGCATCAAGCTGAAGCTGGCCTCGACCGTGGATCCCAATGACGTCGCCTGGAACATCTCGGGCGAGATCAAGGGGACGGAAAAGCCGGACGAAGTGATCGTCATCGGCGGCCACCTGGACAGCTGGGACGTCGGCACCGGCGCCCTGGACGACGCCACCGGCGTGGCCATCACCACGGCCGCCGCCAAGCTGATCGGCGACCTGCCCAAGCATCCCAAGCGCACCATCCGCGTCGTGATGTTCGGCTCGGAGGAAAGCGGCGGCTCGTCGGACGCCTATATCGCCGCGCACAAGGACGAGGTCTCCAAGATCGTCCTGGCTGGTGAAAGCGATACGGGCGCCGACCGCATCTATTCGCTGAAACTGCCGGCCGGCGCGGCCACGCACCCGATCGCGACGACCGCCGCCAATCTGCTGGCCCCGCTGAAGATCTACGTGAACCGCACGCCCGCTTCGCACGGCGGCGCGGACATCGAGGGCCTGGAGGCCGCCGGCGTGCCGTCGATCGAGCTGGAGCAGGACGCCACCCGCTACTTCGACTACCACCACACCGCCGACGACACCCTGAACAAGGTGCGTCCGGACGAACTGGCGCAGAACGTCGCCGCCTGGGCCAGCTTCATCTACCTGGTGGCCGACAGCGACATCGACTTCCGTCCGATGAAGCCGGCGACGGCCGCGGCGCACTAGCTAGCAGGCGCGTCATCCCGGCTCTCCGCTTCGCCGCGGCCGGGATGACGCGCTTGTTGCGTGCGCGGTGGTTGGCAGGTGCGTCCGGGCTGACTAGGAGTGGCTGATATCCAGTCTCCTCCAAGAGTCACGCCTCCATGACCCAACCCTTGTCCGGCCGCCACATCGCCGTCCTTCTCGGCGGCCCTTCGTCGGAACGCGAGGTCAGCCTGGTCTCGGGCCGCGAGTGCGGCGACGCTCTGGAGCGGCTGGGGGCCAAGGTCTCGCGGATCGATCCCGGCGCGGACATCGCCCAGGTGCTGACCGCCACGAAGCCCGACCTCGTGTTCAACGCCCTGCATGGCGAGTGGGGCGAGGACGGCTGCGTCCAAGGGGTGCTGGAGACCCTGAAGCTTCCCTATACCCATTCGGCCGTCCTTCCGTCGGCCTTGGCCATGGACAAGGCCAAGGCCAAGGCCGTGCTGGCGGCCGCCGGCGTGGTGGTGCCGGGCGGTGGTCTCTACAACCGACACGATGTCGCGCGCGACCATGTGTTGCAGCCCCCCTATGTCGTGAAGCCGAATGCCGAGGGCTCCTCGGTCGGGGTGTTCATCATCAAGGAAGGCGCCAACCGTCCGCCGGAAGAACTTGCCTCTCCATCCTGGACTTATGGGGAGGAAGTGATGGTCGAGCCCTATATCCAGGGGTTGGAATTGGCTGTCGCGGTCATGGGTGAGTCAAATGGTCCCAGGGCCATGGATGTCACCGAGATCCGTGCATCCACAGGTTTCTACGACTACGAAGCCAAGTACTCCGAGGGCGGTTCGATCCACGTCCTACCGGCCCCAATCCCAAGCGGCGTAAGGGATCGGGCCATGCGCATGGCCGAGCTGGCCCACTCGGCTCTTGGTTGCCAAGGGGTGACCAGGTCCGACCTCCGTTATGACGACATTAACGACCTTCTGGTCCTTCTAGAGGTCAACACGCAGCCCGGCATGACACCGACTTCGCTCGTTCCCGAGCAAGCCGCTCACGTCGGGGTCTCGTTTGACCAGTTAGTTCTATGGATCGTGGAGGACGCTTATGCCCGCTGTAGTGCGGGGGGGACCGCCTAAGCCTAGGCGACCCCGGGCCGAAGCGCCCGCAAGTCCGAGCAAAGGCAAGCCGGCGCCCAGGGGGGCGCAGCCGGCCGCGAAGTTGCACGCCGCCAGGGGCGTGGGTTTGTCGCCCACGGTCGCCCTGACCGTTGCGGGCGCGGCGCTGGGCCTTGGGCTTGTGGTGATGCTGGCGACAGGACATCGCGCCGAGCGTATCGGCGCGTCGATGGTCCATGGCGTCGACAACAGCTTCGCCTCCGCCGGTTTCAAGCTGAAGACGGTTCACATCCGGGGCGCGTCCGCGACGGCCCAGGGGGACATCCTGAAGGCTTCCGGCCTCTATCTCGACCAGCCGACCCTGGGCATGGACCTCGCCGACGTCCGCCAGCGCGTGCAGGGCGTGGGCTGGGTCAAGGACGCCAAGATCGTGCGCATGCTGCCCGACACCGTGATGATCGCGGTCGAGGAGCGGCCCGCGCTGGCGGTCTGGCAGAACAAGGGCCGGATGAAGGTGATCGACAGCGAAGGCCAGGTGATCAGCGAAGCCGATCCGGCCCGCTTCCCCGGGCTGCCGCTGGTGGTCGGGCAGGGCGCCGACCAGGCCGCCGGCCTGATCCTTCCGGCCGTGGCTTCACGCCCGCGCCTGCGTGATCGTCTCGAAGCGCTGGTGCGCGTCGACGATCGCCGGTGGGACCTGAGACTGAAGGACGGCTCGCTGATCCAGCTGCCGGCCATTGACGAAGATTCCGCGCTGATTCAATTGGATCAGCTCGACCAACGGCAGCGAATCCTGGACATGGGTTTTGCGCGGATCGATCTGCGCGACCCCGAAATGGTTGCTGTCAGACCCCGCGACGCCGTGCTCCCCGGAGCTCCGGCGGCCGACGGGGCATAGATGACGTGATGGACTGAGGTGACGATAGCTATGTCGCGATTGGAGGACCGGAAGCAGGCACGCGAGGGCCTGAAGGCCACGCTCGTGCGCCAGCCCGCCATCGCGGCCGTGGACCTGGGCGCGTCCAAGGTCACGTGCTTCATCATGAAGGCCGACGGCATTCATCGGGACAACCGCACCCTGACGACGTCGGGCGTGGGCTACGTCCAGTCGCGCGGCGTGCGCGGCGGCGCGATCGTCAATCTGGACGAAGCCGCCCAGGCCATCGCCCAGGCCGTCGAGCGCGCCGAGACCGTGGCCGGCGTCAACGTCCAAGGCGTGTCGGTCTGCACCGCCGGCGGCCAGCTGGCCAGCAACCGCGTCCATACCCAGGTTTCGCTGGGCGCCCGCCCGATCGGCGACGGCGACCTGTCGCGCGCCATCGCTTCGGCCCTGGCGCAGGTCCGTATTCCCGGCCGCAAGCCGATCCACTTGCTGCCGATCGCCTGGTCGGTCGACGGCCAGCGCGGCATCCGCGACCCTCGGGCCATGTTCGGCCGCCTGCTGGGTCTTGAGTTGCTGGTCGTCTCGGTCAACGAGAACATCTTCCACACCCTGGCCCACTGCGTCGAACGCGCCCACCTCAGCTTCGAGGGCGTGGTCGCCGCGCCGTTCGCCTCGGCCCTCGCGGCCCTGGAAGAGGACGAGATGGACCTGGGCGCGGTCTGCATCGACATGGGCGGCGGCTCGACCTCGGTGGCCGTGTTCAACAACGGCGCGCTCTGCCACGTCGACAGCCTGGCCGTCGGCGGCGCGCACGTGACGCAAGACATCGCGCGCGGCCTGCAGACCTCGGTGGTCGGCGCCGAGCGCATCAAGACCCTGCACGGCAGCGCCATCGCCTCGGCCAACGAGGACCGCGAGATGATCGAGGCGCCGCCGCGCGGTGACGATCCGGGCGCTGGTCCGGTCATCGCGCCGCGTTCGCTGCTCAAGGGCATCATCCAGCCGCGCGTCGAGGAAACCCTGGAACTGCTGCGCGAGCGCCTGAAGGCCTCGGGCGCGCCGGTCGAGCCGGGCGCGGGCATTGTCCTGACGGGCGGCGCCAGCCAGCTGGCCGGCGTCCGCGAGGTCGCCGTGCGCGTCTTTGATCGTCCCGTTCGCCTGGGCCGTCCGCGCCGCGTGCCACACCTGGCCGACGCCGCCTCGGGTCCCGCCTTCTGCGCCGCCGCGGGCACTCTGCACCGCACCGCCTTTGGCCCGCGCGAGGCCGTCTCGTCCAAGGCCCTGGCCGGCGGTGTGGCCCGCAAGCGTCCGCTGGATCCCAACGCCAGCCCGATGGCCAAGGCCGCCGCCTGGCTGCGCGACAACCTCTAGGGGCCTCGGCCCGAAAGTGCGGCCGGTTTTCGGGAAAGCCGACGCCCAAAGCTCAAAACGTGGACCTGTAGCCACGCTCCAATCTTCAAGCGTGATTAACTCTATCGCTTAACTTTAAAGGCCCGGTCGAGCTTCTCGGCCGGGCTTTTTGCTGCTCTACGCGGCCTATATTCGCCAGAATCTCCACTCAGCGTCGTTCGGTCGCACGCGCCTGTGGATCCCCGAGGAACCCTTGGTTCGCTTGGAGATTCTGTTGATAGATCACAATTTATCCCACGGCCGCGCTCGACCAGACCACGACTCAGATTATGCAGTTAACCGCCGATTAACGATGGTGGTTGTTCTGTTAACACGATCGTCGAGGCATCCCCGGCGATTGGGTGTCGCCGAGGTCTTTATTTGACGATTTCGGCGTTAGGACGCGAGGGTCCCATGGCTATTTCTCTTTCCGCGCCGCGTACGACCGAGCTGAAGCCGCGTATCGTGGTCTTTGGTGTCGGCGGCGCAGGCGGCAACGCCGTGAACAACATGATCGAGGCTGGCCTCGAGGGTGTTGAGTTCGTGGTGGCCAACACCGACGCTCAACAGCTCCAGTTCGCGAAGACGGACCGACGCATCCAGCTTGGCGTGCAGATCACGCAGGGCCTGGGCGCCGGCGCGCACCCCGAAGTGGGCATGAGCGCGGCCGAAGAGAGCTTCCCCGAGATCGGCGAGCACCTCGACGGCGCTCACATGGTTTTCATCACGGCCGGCATGGGCGGCGGCACCGGGACCGGCGCCGCGCCGATCATCGCCAAGTGCGCTCGTGAGCGCGGCATCCTGACCGTCGGCGTCGTGACCAAGCCCTTCCACTTCGAAGGTCGTCACCGCATGCGCCTCGCCGACAGCGGCATCCAGGAGCTGCAACGCTACGTCGACACCCTGATCGTCATTCCGAACCAGAACCTGTTCCGCGTCGCCAATGAGCGTACGACCTTCGCCGAAGCCTTCGGCATGGCCGACCAGGTGCTGCACTCGGGCGTCCGTTCGATCACCGACCTGATGGTTCTGCCGGGCCTGATCAACCTCGACTTCGCCGACGTCCGCACGGTCATGACCGAGATGGGCAAGGCGATGATGGGCACCGGCGAAGGCGCCGGCGAAGATCGCGCCCTGATGGCCGCTCAGAACGCCATCGCCAACCCGCTGCTGGACGAAGTCTCGCTGAAGGGCGCCAAGGCCGTGCTGGTCAACGTGACCGGCGGCATGGACATGACCCTGCTGGAAGTCGACGAGGCGGCCAACGCCATCTCTGACCAGGTCGATCCGGAAGCCAACATCATCTTCGGCGCGGCCTTCGACCCGTCGCTGGAAGGCGTGATCCGCGTGTCGGTGGTCGCCACGGGCATGGACGGCGCCTCGATCGCCCAGATCGAGCCCAAGCCGGTCACCCGCAACACCACGACCCAGCCGCTGATCGCCGACACCACCCGTCCGGCCCCGCAGCCGGAACCGGCTCGCCCGACCGCCCGCTATGAAGCCGCTCGCCCGGTCGAGCGTCCATCGTCGGCCTTCATGGCCGAAGCGGCTCCCGAGCCCGAGATCGTCATGGCCGCCGCGCCCCAACCGGAGCCGGAAGCCGAACTCTATTACGACGAGCCGACCGTAGCTGAAGAACCGCGTATTTCCGCGGCCGCGGCCCGGCCGGTGACCCGCATCGTCGACCCGATGGTCGAGGAAGCCGGCGACGAGCCGCTGTTCCCCGAGAACAACTATTACGAAGAGCGTCGTCCCCAGAAGCAGGGTGGCTGGCTCTCGATGTTCGGCGGCGGTCGCCAGCGTTACGAGCAACAGACCTCGTCGGCCCCGCAACCGCAGGCCCGCTCGACCCAGAGCGCTCGCCCGCAACTGCAGCCGCTCGACGCCCCGCAAGCCGACGACGGCGAAGACCTGGAAATCCCGTCCTTCCTGCGCCGACTGGCCAACTGAAAGACGGCCCCTAAGAAGGGACCCAAGTGATCGAAGCGCCCCGGGAGAGATCCCGGGGCGTTTTGCGTTTGGGCGCCCGTCAGGACGCCGCGGGGTCTAGGGATCGATGGTCAATGCGACCGGCGCCTTGCCGCCCAGCGTCAGGGCGTTCGACAGTTTCTGAGCCAGCTCCGCCTGGCGAAATGGCTTGCGGATCAGGCGGTCCTCGTGGGCGAACGCCAAGGCGTCGGCATCCGCGTAGCCAGTCGAGAACAGGATAGGGACCGAAGCGCGACGCGCGTTCATTTCCTTGGCCAACGACGCGCCGTTCATGCCGGGCATAGCGAAATCCAGGATGACCGCTTCGATGTCCGTTCGCGTTTGAAAGGCCTCCAGCGCCGCGCCGCCGCTGCCGGCCTCCAGGACTCGGTAGCCCAGATCGCGGAGATATCCAGTGGTCACCTGGCGCACGGCCTCATCGTCGTCGACCACCAGGATCAACGCCTGCGCGCCGTCGTCCGCCTCCGGGCCGCGATGCTCGGTCGCCGGCAAGCTGGGAGCGGATGTCGCCTTGGGAAGGAAGATGCTGATCGTGGCGCCGTGGCCCACGCGGGTGTCGATCTTCACCCCGCCGCCGGACTGCTTGGCCAGCCCGAACACCTGGCTCAAGCCCAGGCCCGATCCCTTGCCGACATCCTTGGTCGTGAAGAATGGCTCGAAGGCGCGCGACCGCACCTCGTCCGTCATTCCCGACCCGTTGTCGGTCACCGACACCACGACGAAATTGCCTTCGGGGGGATCCTCCGGCGCCAGGGGCGGACCGGTCACGACATTGCGCGTGCTGATCAGCAGCGCGCCGCCCACGTCCATCGCATCGCGGGCATTGATGGCGAGGTTCAGGATCACCAGTTCAATCTGGGTGGGATCGATCATCGCCGGCCAGAGGTCGGCCGCGAGATCGGGCTCCTGGATCTGAACGCTCCCGCCGATCGTGCTTTGCAGGAGGTCGCGCATGCTGCTGACCGTGTCGTTCAGGTCGACAGCACGAGGCTCCAGCTTCTGCCGGCGGGAAAAGGCCAACATCTGGGCGGTCAGGCGCGCGCCGCGCCGCGACGCTTCCCCCATGAGCGAAAGGCGGCGGGCCAGATCCGGATCATCGATCCGCTTCTGCATCTGCTCGATATTGCCGATGACGACGGTCAACAGGTTGTTGAAATCATGCGCCACGCCCGAGGTCAGTTGACCGACCGCTTCGAGGCGCTGGGCCTGGCGCAGGGCGGTCTCGACCTTCTCGCGCTCCTCGATCTGGTCAGCGAGCTGGCGGTTGGCGGCCTCGAGCTCGGCGGTTCGTTCGGCGACGCGGCGTTCCAGCAGGACCTCGCCGCGGCGAATTTCCTCGATCAGCTCGCGAGCCTCGTACTGGCGACTGCGCCCACGCAGGGCGGTGCGAACGGCGCTGACAAGGGTGGTCGGATGGAATGGGCGCTCCAGGAAGCTGACGTTGCCCAAGGTCGATGACAGGCGCTTGGCGACCGGATTGCGCTCGACGCTGCCGCCGCGCTGGGTGAGCACCAGGAACGGAAAGTCGGACCAGGAAGGCTGGCATTCGATCCACCGGGCCACGGGGGCTAGGTCGGCGTTTCGCAGGGCGTCGTCGACGACGATCGCGAGGCCCGCGCCGCCATCGATCTCCAGATGCAAGGCTTCCAGGTCCTTGCACACCGTCACGGCGACTTCGGCCTCGCGCAGGATGGCGGCGGCGATCTCGGCGTCTCGCCCGGACGGCGCCAGTACAAGAGCGCGCTGGGAATGGGCGCCGCCCGTGCTCATGCGGAGGCGTCGCCCATCAGCCCGCTGCCCTGGCCAACGAAGTTCGGAACGCCCCGCAGGACGCCTTGGAAGCCCTTGAGCGGCGCGCCGAGCGACAGGCCGCTTGAGCTGATTTCGAACTCACGAATGGTCTTTTCGTGCTCGCCAGACCGTTTCTTGATCACCGAGACGGCGCGACGCACATCGCCCAGCGCCTCGAAGTAGCGCAGGAGAATGACGGTGTCGGCGAGATAGGTGACGTCGACCGGCGCCTTCATCTCCCCGACGAGACCATGCTGGGCCACGGTCAGGAAGGTCGAGGCGCCCTGGCGGTTCAGATACTGCAGCAGTTCGTGGATGTGCAGGACCAGGAACTGCTCCTGGGGCATCGCCGCCTGGTAGCCGTTCAGACTGTCGATCACCACCGTCTTGATGCGCTGCTCGCTGACGCAGCGACGCACACGGGTGGCGAACTCGCCCGGCGAGAGCTCGGCGGCGTCGACCTGCGCGACGACCAATTGGCCGTCCGCCTGCATCGCCTCGAGATCGATGCCGAGTTTCTTCATCCGGTCGTAGAGGAGGCCCAGCTCCTCATCGAAGATGAACAGCGCGGCGCGCTCGCCCCGGGCCACGGCGGCGACCGCGAAGTTGATGGCGAACAGGGACTTGCCGGTGCCGGCGGGCCCCAAAATCAACGCGCTTGAGCCCCGCTCGATACCGCCGCCCAGCAAGGTGTCCAATTCCATCACCCCGCTGGACACGGCGCTGCGGTCGAAATCGGTGCGGTGTTCGGAAGCGACGATGCGCGGGTAGACCTCGAGGCCGCCGGTCTTGATCGTGAAGTCGTGGAAGCCGCCACGGAAGCGGCGCCCGCGATACTTGATGATCCGGACCCGTCGACGCTCGGCGCCGTATTCCGGGGCCAGCTCGTGGAGCTGGATGACGCCGTGGGCGACGCTGTGCACGGTCTTGTCGTTGACGTCGGTGGTCAGGTCATCGAGCAGGAGCACCGTGGCGCCGTGCTTCGCGAAATAGTGCTTCAGGGCCAGCACCTGGCGGCGATAGCGCAACGAGCTCTGCGCCAGGAGACGGATCTCCGAAAGGCTGTCGATCACGACCCGACGCGGCTTCTTGGCCTCCACGGACCCGAAGATCATCCGCGTCGTTTCGCCCAGCTCCAGGTCCGACGAATAGAGCAGGCTCTGCTGCTGCTGCTCGTCCAGCAGGCTTTCGGGCGGCACCAGTTCGAAGATGTCGACGCCTTCGAGGGACCAGTTGTGAGACTTCGCCGTTCCGCGCAGTTCCTGCTCGGTTTCCGAAAGGGTGATGTAGAGGCCGGTCTCGCCGAGGCGGGCGCCCTCGATCAGGAAACTCATGGCCGCGGTGGTCTTGCCCGTCCCGGGCGCGCCCTCGAGGAGATAGACGCGGTCGCGTTCCATCCCCCCGGCGAGCACATCATCAAGGCCCGGAATCCCGAAGCCGGCATCACGCGTAAACCCGCCGGCTTGTTGTCCGTCCATGTGTCTCGTCGTCGGTTAGCCGAATAGCAACGCTCGGCGGCCGACTTGGTTACATGGAGAGTCGACGCCGCTCCCTAGTCGATCTTCACGAACGGCGTGGCCCCACCGGTGACCTTGGGCAGTTCGCCGTTCCACTTCTCGATGGCCAGTTGCTGCAGGATTTGCGGGTTTGCGCGCAGGGCCTCGCCCTTGATGCGGATGGACTCGGCCTCGCCGCGGGCGCGGGCGATGGCGGCGTTGGCGAGAGCGGTTTCCTTGGCCTCCAGGGCCTTGGCGGCCAGGGCTTCCTGCTCCAGCTGCGTCTTGGCCTGCATCTGCTGGATGATCGCGGCCGGGTAGCGGATGGAGCCGATCCAATCGAGTTGCGAGACCGTCACGCCGTGGCGGGCCCACTTGCTGGCCACGCGGGCATAGGCCTTCTGGATCACCATCTGGCGACCGCCGCTGTAGAGGGTTTCGACCCCGACCTTCTCGGCCTCGGCGGCGACGGCCGAGCGGACGTCGTTGCGGATCGGGCCGTCCAGCAGTTGGTCGAACGATAGGCGATAGGTCTGGTAGAGGTTCGGCGCCGAGGCCGGGTTGACCTGCAGGGTCACCGAGACGTCGGCCGTCATCGGCAGGCCGGTGTTGTCGGAGAAGGTGATCTCCTCGTTCTCGTTGCCGCGCTCGTCCTTCTCGCGGGTGTAGCTGTAAGTGCGCTGGATCACCGGATACTGGATGATCCGCTCGCCGATGCCCCGGAAGTACCAGCGGGCGGGCAGGGGCTCGGGCGCGACGCCGGCCGAAGAGCCCAGGGTGCGGATCTTGACCCCGACGTTGCCCGGCTCGACCGTCGTGCTGTGCGACAGGACCGAGCACGAGCCCAGCAACAGCAGGAACACGGCGGCCACGCCGACCAGGATCTGCTGCCCGCGCATCCGGAACGGCGGCTTGGGCGGACCCTTGCGTGACATGGAGGCGAAGGGGCTGTCGGTCATTCGGGATCCTCGGACTCGGTCTTCAGGGTCTTGGAAAGGTCGCGCAGCAGGATGGAAGCCAGCTTGCCGAGCGCCAGCACGCCGACCACGAAGGCCGCCGGGGCGGCGACCAGGCCGATATTGGTTCCGGAGCCCCACAACGGGCCGACGATCACGCGCATCAGGACGATGGCCAGGAACACCCAGCCCACCAGATAGGCCGTCGCCTTGGCGTAGATCACCCCAGCCCCTCCGCGCGCCGGAGCGGCCGGCGTCTCGCCCCATGGTAGACCGCCAAGTCCCGCTTGGCGCAAGGGCGGTCGGTTCGAAATGCGATGACGCTACGTTCCAGCGGCGAAGCGCGATAGATTGGCGCTATATGCCAGTTTCAAGCCTGATTGGGTCACGATGAAGCTCACCCGCGCGGACCGGAAGATCCTCCAGATCCTGCAGGAGGATGGCAAGATCTCGAACGTCGACCTTGCCGAGCGCGTGGGGCTGTCACCCAGCCCGTGCCTGCGCCGCGTCAAGCAGCTGGAGGCCTCGGGCCTGATCAGCGGCTATGTCGCCCTGCTGGACCGGCGCAAGGCCAAGCTGGACGTGCTGGCCTATGTCGAGGTGCAGGTCGACCGCCACAGCGAGGAAGCGGCCGAGGCCTTCCGGCAGGCGGTGCTGCGCGAGCCCGAGGTGGTGGGCTGCTACGTGATGACCGGCGGCTTCGACTATCTGCTGAAGGTGGCCGTGCCCAACCTCGACGCCTATGCGGACTTCTCGATGAAGCGCCTGCTGAAGATGCCGGCGGTCAAGGATATTCGCTCGTCGTTCGTGCTGGACACGATCAAGGACTCGACGGCCCTGCCGCTGGACTATCTGGAATGATCACATTCTATCGGTCTGGTGACCATAATTGGTTGAATATGACCGTTTACAGGCATCACGCAGTCATCATCGCCACGTTCTGACTTCCAGTCCGCGATAAGCTGCCGCTCTCACTTCATTGGAGCGCGGCCGCATGCTGGTTCTCGATCGCAAGCCTCTGTCGCCCGCCTGGGCCTCGCCGATGCGCCCGGCGCTGGAAGGCGTGCAGGGCTACAAGGCCGGCATGACCCTGGCCGAGGCCGGCCGCCGCACGGGGCTGTCGACCTTCTCCAAGCTGGCCAGCAACGAGAACCTGTTGGGCCCCAGCCCCAAGGTCGCCGAGGCGGTCATGGCCGCCATGGCCGAACCGCACATCTATCCGGACCCGCACAGCGACGTGTTGCGCGCCGCGATCGGCGAGCGCCTGGGCGTTTCGCCCGCGCGCCTGGTGATCTCGCCGGGCTCGGAAGCCCTGATCGACTACCTGTTCCGCGCGGTGCTGCACCCGGGTGACTCGATCCTGCTGTCCAGCCCGACCTTCCCGACCTATGAGATCTTTGGCCGCTGCGCCGAGGCGCGGATCATCGACGTGCCGCGTCTGGCGAACTTCGACATCGACGTGCCGGCCGTCTGCGCCGCCGCCGCCCAGGGCCCCAAGCTGCTGGTGCTCTGCACGCCGAACAACCCGACCGGCAACGCCCTGAAGGCTGAGGCCTTCAAGCAGATCCTCGACGCGACCCCGCGCTCGACCATGATCTTCGTGGACGAGGCCTATCGCGAGTATCACGAGGCGTTCGACACCTTCGCCCTGCTGGACGCCTGGGGCGGCCCGTGGGTGTCGGCGCGGACCTTCTCCAAGGCCTATGGCCTGGCCGGCCTGCGCATGGGCTATGGCGTGGCCTCGTCGGCCGAGCTGGTCGAGTATCTGGACCGCATCCGCCCGCCGTTCAACGTCACCGCCGTCAGCCAGGCCGCCGCCCTGGCCGCCTGGGGAGACCGCGAACACCTGGACCGCACCGTCGCCCTGACCATCGCCGAGCGCGGCCGGGTCGAGGCGGTGCTGGACGACATGGGCGTGGAGCATACCGAGAGCCACGCCAACTTCGTCTTCCTGCGCTCGCCGGCTGGCGCCGAAACGACCGCCGCGCATTTGTTGCAGGAAGGGCTCATCATCCGCCCGACGCCGGTCGCTGGCGGCTGGGTCCGCATCACCATCGGCCGTCCGGCCGACAACGACGCCCTGATCGCCGCCCTGCCGGCGGCCCTGGCCCTCTAAGCTTCACGGAGACGCCCCCATGACTCTCGTCACCGAACAGAACCCCCTGGGCCTCGACGGCTTCGAATTCGTCGAGTTCACCAGCCCCGATCCCGCCGCCATGGTCGCCCTGATCGAGCAGCTGGGCTTCGTCGCGGCCAGCAAGCACCCGACCAAGCCGGCGACCCGCTACAAGCAGGGCCGCATCAACCTGATCGTCAACCAGGACACGGCCGGCCAGGTCGCCGCGTTCCGCGCCGACCACGGTCCGTCGGCCAATGGCATGGCCTTCCGCGTCGAGAACGTCGAGCAGGCCTATGCCGAAGCCGTCAAGCGCGGCGCCAAGCCGGCCGACGCCAGCCGCTCGCTGCTGGGCTCCGACGCCAAGGTTCTGGAAGGCATCGGCGGATCCTTGCTCTACCTCGTCGACCGCTATGGCGACGCCGGCACGATCTATGACGGCTGGGAACAGGTCCCGGGCGCGGCCCTGGCGGAAGCCAAGAACAATGTCGGCCTCGACCTGCTCGACCACCTGACCCACAACGTCAAGCGCGGCCAGATGCGGACCTGGTCGACCTTCTACAACCAGATCTTCGGTTTCGAGGAGCAGAAGTACTTCGACATCAAGGGCCAGGCGACCGGCCTGTTCAGCCAGGCGATGATCGCGCCCGACAAGGCCATCCGCATCCCGCTGAACGAGAGCCAGGATGACAAGAGCCAGATCGAGGAGTTCATCCGCCAGTACAACGGCGAGGGCATCCAGCACCTGGCCATGACGACCGACGACATCTACGGCACCGTCGAGAAGCTGCGCGCCCGGGGCGTCAAGCTGCAGGACACGATCGAGACCTACTACGAGCTGGTCGACAAGCGCGTCCCGGGCCACGGCGAGGACCTGGAGCGCCTGAGGAAGAACCGCATCCTGCTGGACGGCAATGTCGGCGACGAAGGCCTGCTGCTGCAGATCTTCACCGAGAACCTGTTCGGTCCGATCTTCTTCGAGATCATCCAGCGCAAGGGCAACCAGGGCTTCGGCAACGGCAACTTCCAGGCCCTGTTCGAGAGCATCGAACTGGACCAGATCCGCCGTGGCGTGATCACGGTCGAGGCTTGAGGGCTTTACCGGGCGCATGTCATGGCGTGTGATCGCGCCATGACGCCCGTGGTTGAAATCCGAGACAGCGAGCACGGCGTGGTGCTTTCGAGCGCCAACGCCGAGCTCATCGATGTTCTGGAAGACTTCCTAACCGAGGAGTGCTTCGTCGAGTTCAGCGTCAAGTTCGAACCTGAAAGAACCTCTCTGCTGTTTGGGGAGGCTAGTTCGGTTTCGAAAGTGGAAGCGCTGTATGAACGTTTTCTGGCGTTCGATGCGACGAGAGCGACCTGAGTTTCCGATCTCCTCGGCGAAGACCGGGGTGGGGGAGGACGCAAGTGACCAATAGCGACGCGCTCAAATATCAAACCGGCTTCGGCGCCCATTTCGCCACCGAGGCCGTGGCCGGCGCGCTGCCGGTGGGACAGAACTCGCCGCAGCGGACGCCGTTCGGCCTCTATGCCGAGCAGTTGTCAGGCACCGCCTTCACCGCCCCGCGCCACGAGAATCGTCGCAGCTGGCTCTACCGCCTGCGGCCCAGCGCTGGGCACGGCCCGTACCAGCCCTATGCGCAAGGCAAGCTGGCCAGTGGTCCGTTCGACGGTCCGGTGACGCCCAACCGCCTGCGCTGGGACCCGCTGGCCCTCCCGACGGAGCCGACCGATTTCGTCGACGGCCTCACGACCCTGGCCGGCAACGGTGATGTCGCCATCCAGACGGGTCTGGGCATCCATATCTATCTCGCCAACGCCTCGATGAAGAACCGGGTGTTCTACGACGCCGACGGCGAGCTGCTGATCGTGCCGCAGCAGGGCGTGCTGACCCTGGTCACCGAGATGGGCGTGCTGAGAGCCGGTCCTGGCCATATCGCGGTGATCCCGCGCGGCGTGCGTTTCCGGGTCGAGGTCGACGGCCCGGCGCGCGGCTATGTCTGCGAGAATTACGGCGCGGCCTTCAAGCTGCCGGACCTGGGGCCGATCGGCTCCAACGGTCTGGCCAATCCGCGTGATTTCGAGACGCCCGTGGCGGCCTTCGAGGACGTCGATGCGCCGACCCTGGTGATCCAGAAGTTCCAGGGCGCTCTATGGGCGGCCGAATGGGACCACAGCCCGCTGGACGTGGTGGCGTGGCACGGCAACCTCGCGCCGTACCGCTATGACCTGTCGCGCTTCAACACCATCAACACGGTCAGCTTCGACCATCCCGATCCGTCGATCTTCACGGTCCTGACCTCGCCCAGCGAGATCCCGGGCACGGCCAACTGCGACTTCGTGATCTTCCCGCCGCGCTGGATGGTGGCCGAGCACACGTTCCGCCCGCCCTGGTTCCACCGCAACGTGATGAGCGAGTTCATGGGGCTGGTGCACGGCGCCTATGACGCCAAGGAGGGCGGCTTCTCGCCCGGCGGCTCATCGCTCCACAATTGCATGAGCGATCACGGCCCCGATGTCGCCAGCCACAAGAAGGCGACGGAGGCCGAACTGGGGCCGCACAAGATCGATGGAACCATGGCTTTCATGTTCGAAAGCCGCTGGGTGATCCGCCCGACGAAGTTCGCTCTGGAGACTTCCGCGCTTCAGGGTGACTATGACGCCTGTTGGACGGGCTTCCCCAAGGCGCGTCTGCCCTAACCAGAACAAATAAAGAGGAAGCGCCGATGAAGCTTGCGTCTCTCAAGGGCGGCCGCGACGGCCGGCTGGTGGTGGTCTCCAACGATCTGGCCTGGTTTACCGACGCCGGGACGGTCGCGCCCACCCTGCAGGCCGCGCTGGACGACTGGGCGCGCTGCGGGCCGATGCTGGCGGGTCTGGCCGAAAGCCTCGAGCACGGCGGGGTTCCCAAGGAGCGTTTCCACGAGCATGACGCGCTCAGCCCGTTGCCGCGCGCCTTCCAGTGGGTCGACGGCTCGGCCTACGTCAATCACGTGCAGCTGGTGCGCAAGGCGCGCGGGGCCGAGATGCCCGAGACCTTCTGGACCGATCCCCTGATGTACCAGGGCGCTTCGGACGGCTTCCTGGCGCCGCGCGACCCGATCCCGCTGGCCGACGCGTCCTGGGGCTGCGATTTCGAGGGCGAGATCGCGGTGATCGTCGACGACGTGCCGCTGGGCGCCAGCCGCGAGGAGGCTCTGGCCGCCATCCGCCTGGTCATGCTGTGCAACGATGTCAGCTTGCGCAACCTGATCCCGGGCGAACTGGCCAAGGGTTTCGGCTTCGTGCAGTCCAAGCCCGCCAGCGCCTTCTCGCCGGTCGCCGTGACGCCGGACGCCCTGGGCGCGGCCTGGAAGGATGGCAAGCTGCACGGCCCCCTCCTGATCGAACTGGACGGCAAGGACTTCGGCAAGGCCGATGCGGGCGTCGACATGACCTTCGACTTCGGGACCTTGGTGGCCCACGCGGCCAAGACCCGCGGCCTTTGCGCCGGCACCATCGTCGGCTCGGGCACGGTCAGCAACCGCGGCCTCGACGAAGGCCCCGGCAAGCCAATCGCCGACGGCGGCGTCGGCTATTCGTGCCTGGCGGAACTGCGCACGGTCGAAACCCTGCTGACCGGCAAGGCCAAGACGCCGTTCCTGCTGGGCGACGACACCGTCCGGATCGAGATGAAGGACGCCAAGGGCCACACGATCTTCGGCGCCATCGAGCAGACGGTCGAGCGGGTTTGAGTGAAGAGGCCCCTGTCGAGGCGTCCAGTGTCGCGGTTGGCCGTGTCTGGTCGACCCCGGCGGGGGTCAATCTCGGCCCGCTGGACCTGATCGCCGACGGTGCGGCGCGCAACTACGTACTGCAGATCGGCCAGAACCGTTTCCACGGCTTCGTGGTCCGCAAGGGCGAGGCGGTGTTCGGCTATGTCGACCGCTGCCCGCACGCGGGCCTGCCCCTGGCGCAACAGCTGGACCAGTACCTGACCCCCGACGGCGGCCTGATCGCCTGCTCCTGGCACGGGGCGGTGTTTTCGGTGGAGGAAGGGGCCTGCGTCGGTGGCCCCTGCGTGGGCGCGAAGCTGACGCCGTGGCCGGTCAAGGCGCGCGAGGGGCGGATCATCACCGCCTAGGCGGCCTCGGGCCCGCCCGCGAGGGGCGGACCCGCGCCGATACGCTCAGACCAGGTTGGTGACGACGTCGATATTGCCGTGGGTCGCCTTCGAGTACGGGCAAATCACGTGGGCGGAGTCGATCAGGTCCTGGGCCACGTCGCGATCCAGCCCGGGCAGGGCGACGTCGAACTTGGCGCGCAGGAAGTACGAGCCGGCTTCGTTCAGCAGATCGATGGTGGCGTCGACCGCGAAGTCGGCCGGCAGCTTCACCTTGCGTTGGGCGGCGACCAGACCGATGGCGCCCATGTAGCAGGCCGACCAGGCCGCGCCGAACAGGTTTTCGGCGGCGGGGTGGGGCTCGGCGATCTTGATGTCGAGGAAGCCGTCCTGGCTGCGCGCGCCGCCGTTGGGGCCAGCGGTATTGTGGGTCGTACCGGAGAAGAGAACCTTGGCGGTCATGGAAGCACCTGTCATTTCGCGTGGTTGATCATATCCGATCTAATCGGATGCGATGCAATTTGGTGCGGCCTTGGGCAGCTTCAAGGGGTTCGATTAGATCGGATGCGATTTATTTTTCGGAGAGGGTTTGCGCGGGGCGCCGGACAAAAGAACGGCCGCCCTCCAGGAGAAGAGGGCGGCCGAGTCATTGGGAGGAAACGCCCGAAAGGGCTGAATTCCGTATAGCCGCTCGGCGTGTGCTTGACAACGTTGTCACGGAATTAATTTCGCGTAACGATGAAATTTAAGCGCAGGGGCCTGTCCTACTTCTTCTTCGCCGCTTGGACCTCGATCTCGACCAGCATGCCGTCGGCGACTAGGCCGGTGACCTGGCTGGTGATCCGCGAGGGCTTGTTGGGCTGGGCCGCCGTGCCGAAGAAGGTCTTGTAGGCCTCCATCATGCCCATGAAGTCCATCTTGCCCTCCTTGGCCGGGTCGCCGACCAGCAGGACGCGCATCATCACCACGTCGGCCATGGTCGCGCCCTGGCTCTTGAGCGCTGCCTCGATGCGACCCAGCACGCCCATGGTCTGGATCTTGGTGTCGCCGAACTTGGCCACGCCCGTGGCCTTCTCGTCGATCACCGGCGGGGTCATGCCGCTGACATAGATGGTGTCATAGCCGGCTGGCACGGTGACGACGCTGGCGATGGCCGATTTGGGATCGCCGCCCCGGACGATCTCCTGGGCTTGGGCGGCGGAGGCGGCGCCGGCGAGGGCGCAGAGCCCGGCGGCGAGGGCGACGAGGCGTTTCATGGAATTCTCCCTTTTGAGCAGATCGATCAGTGGGCTTGCAGACCGCGCGCCTTGGCGCCGGCCTTGGCGGCGACGCGGGCCTTGGCGACGTCGGCGGGCTTGAGGGCGGGGGCCTTGTTGCCCCACGACGAGCGGACATAGGTCAGGATCGCCGAGAGGTCGGCGTCGGTCAGGTCGTCCTTGAAGGCCGGCATGCCGGCGCGGCCGTTCAGCACTGTCGTCGTCAGGACCTTGCCGTCGCCCTGCACGAACGGCGAGCCGGCCAGGGCTGGGAAGGCGCCCTTGACGCCCTTGCCGGTGGCCTGGTGACAGGCCGAGCAATTGTCCATGAACAGCGACTTGCCGTCGGCGGAGGCGATCGACGGAGCGGCGAGGCCTGCAACCAGACACAGGGCGGCGAAACGGTAAGCGAAGGTCATTCGTTTCCTCGGAAAGCTTGCTCTTAAGCCTGCTGTACGCGGGCGTGGATCTTGGCGATCTGCTGCCAGGCCGACTCGATGGCGCCGGCTTGCCAGCCGCCAAGGTAGCTGAGGTGTTCGCCGGCCAGATAGAGGCGACCGTCCGGTTGGCAGAGGATGGGATAGCTCTCCTTGCGGCCGTTCTCGCCCCACTCGGCCCAGCCGCCCAGATTGTGCTCGGCCAGGTGCCAGCTGAAGGAGAAGGCGTTCTCGAAGTTCTCGGCGTACTCGGGGAAGATCTTCTGACCCGCCGCCACGGCGAAGGCCGCGCGGTCGGCGGGGCTCTTGGCGCTGATCTTGGCCGCCTCGCCGCCGAAGGCGTAGTAGCCCAGCAGCACGCCCTTCTGTCCCTGCCAGCCGTAGGAGGGCAGGGTGATCGTATTGATCCCCGGCAGGTCGTTGTAGATGTGGCCGCCGTAGATGTGGTGCTTGTCCTCCCAGAAGCGGGACTTCATCTGCAGCCCGATCTTGTTGACTGGGGCGTAGGCCACGCCGCTCATCGCCGCCTTGAACGGGGCCGAGGCGTCGAGGTCGATCTGCTTCAGCACGCTGAGCGGGATGGTGCACAGGCAATAGTCGGCGGTGACCTCGCCGGGCTTGCCGTCGGCGCCCTTGAACGAGACCGTCACGCCGGTGGGCGACTGCTTGATCTTCTCGACCACGGCGCCGTAGCGGATCATCGGACCGACGTGCTTCTCGAAGGCCTTGGCGATCTGGTCCATGCCGCCGATCGGCTGCAGCATGGTGCGCTGCTGCTCGTAGCCGGTGACCGAGCTCAGGACGCGCCAGGCGTTGCTGTCCAGAACGTCCTTGAAAGCGAAGGGCGGCAGCTCCTTGCCGGGGCCGGGATCGACGCCCGCGCCGGGGTGCACCGAGAAGCCGCGACCCTCGGTGCCCTTGTAGGCGAGGTCCTTGGACAGGCGGCCTTCGGTGACCAGGTAGGTGACGAACCGCTCGCGATCCATGCCCGACAGCGGGGCGTCCAGCGCGCCCTGGCTGGCGGCCTTGGCGACCAGCTCGGCGGTGTAGCCGCGGATGTCGGCGGCGACCTCGCCCTTGCGGACGGGCTTGCCGGTCAGCGGGCCCTTGCCCTTCTCGAAATAGACGTAGGAGGCGTCGTTATCGTTGACGAAGCTCTCCAGCGGCACGCCGAACTTCTTAGTGTAATGCAGGGTCGAGCGGTGGTGGTACGGGATCCGCCACGGGCCGTGGTTGATGTAGTGGCCATCGTCGAATTCGCAGGTCTGCTCGTGGCCGATCAGGTCGGTGTGCTTGAACCCCTTGCGCGCCGTCTGGCAGCGGCCGCCGGCGAAGGACCGAGCCTCCAGCACCTGGACCTGGTAGCCGGCCTTGCTGAGCTCGTAGGCGGCGGTCATGCCCGCCAGGCCGGCGCCCAGGATGACGACCTTGGTGTTCTTGGCGCCACCCGTCAGTTCGGGCGGCAGCTCGGTGGCCGAGGCCATGCCGTAGCCGAGGGCCTCCATGCCGGACAGAACCAGAGACATGCCGCCGACCGCGGCGAGGCTTTCAAAGAACCGACGGCGCGTGAGTACGCCGCCGCCCGAAGACGCGTCTAAACCACTCATAAAATCCCCGCCCTTGTTACGGGCCGGCGCCTTGATCGCGCCCGGCCTCGAGGTCCGGCGGGTCACGCCGCGCCGGACAGGGACATCTCGAAATCCCGGCCTTCATGGCGCAACGCAATTCGGGTTCGTCCTCGTCCTGACATGTTAGAAGCCTCGCCATTGGGCGCCGCGCGGGGCGTTTGAGCGATCGGTGAGCGCGGGCGGGCGATCCGCCTTCGCGGTGCGGAATCGCTTTTGCGCGATGCGGCATCGCGGCCTGAAGGAGTAGCCATGAGTTCGACCGCCTCCGCTCTCCGCCTGCGCCTGGCGCGCCCCGACGACATGCCCGTCCTCTCGGCCCTGATGGACCGCGCGATCGGCGAGCTGCTGCAGGCCTTCCTGCCGCCCGAGGGGGTGAAGGCCTCGTTCGAGATCATGGGCCTGGACACCCAACTGATCGCCGACGGCACCTATTTCGTGGTGGAGGATGGGGATGAGATCGCCGGCTGCGGCGGCTGGAGCCGGCGGGCTACCCTGTTCGGCGGAGACCATTCAGCGGGGCGCGACGCGGCGCTGCTGGATCCGGCCAAGGATGCGGCGCGGGTGCGGGCGATGTACACCCATCCCGACCACACCCGCAAAGGCGTCGGCCGGATCGTGCTGGAGGCCTGCGAGGACGCCGCGCGGCGTGAAGGCTTTTCCCGCGTCGAGATGGCGGCGACCATGGGCGGCGTGCCGCTGTATCGCGCCTGCGGCTACCAGGACATCGAACCGTTCGAGGCGGTGACCTCGAACGGATACCGCGTGCCGCTGATCCGGATGGGCAAGGGGCTTTAGCCAAAGCAAAAGGGGCGGGCCTCGCGGCCCGCCCCTTCGCTTTTCACCGTGAGACCAAGCCTCAGAAGGCGAAGGACAGTCGGCCGTAGTAGTAGCCGCCGTTGATGCCGTATGGCGAGAACGAGGGGTATTGGGTGACGCACCCGCCGCCGGAGGCGACGCAGGCGGTCTGGAAGGCGGCCGTGAACTTGTCCGGATACTTGTTGAACAGGTTGTTGGCCCCGATCGCGGCGGTGACGCCGACCGGGAACTTGTAGGAGAGCTCGGCGTCGGTGATCGCCGTGGCGCTGGCCACGGTGTTCAGCAGGGGACCGGTGCCCGGATCCGACAGGGCCGAGGCCTTGCCGTAGAAGGTTTCGGTCAGCGACAGCGAGATCTTGCCGAAGGTGTAGAGGGCGTTCACGCCGATCTTGTACTTCGGCGCGGCCTTCTCGAGCAGCGAGGCGGCGTTGCCGGCGAACAGGACCTGACCGGTCGGGAAGGCGGCGCTGGTGGTCCCGAGGGCCGCCGGAGCCGATTTGACCTTGGTGATCTTGGTCTTGTTGAAGTTGCCGCTCAGCGTCCAGTCGATGCGGCCGTAGCCGTCCAGATCGGTCGGATACGCGACCACGAAGTCCAGGCCGCGCGTGCGGGTGTCCAGGCCGTTCGAGAAGATGTTGATGCCGGTGCTGGCCACCGTGCTGTCCAGCACATTGCCGTTGGCGGCGATCGCGGCGTTGACGTTGCTGTTGACCACGACGCCGTTGCGCAGGCCGTAGACCGAGCTGGAGCCGAAGATACGGTCCTTCAGATTGATCTGATAGGCGTCGATCGTCGCCGTCATCTTCGGGATCGGATGGGCCACGATGCCGAGGCTGTAGTTCTTCGACTTCTCGGGCTTCAGCGCCGCGATGCCCAGCAGGCGGGCGGCGTTCGAGTTCGGGGCCAGCTGAACGAAGGCGCTGGTCGGCGAGACGTTGGTGGCCGAGTAGAACGACTCCGCCAGGGTCGGCGCGCGGAAGCCGGTCGAGGCCGTGCCGCGGACGGCGAACATCTCGTTGAAGTCGTAGCGGCTGGTCAGCTTGACGACCGTGGTGTCGCCGAAGTCGCTGAACTTTTCGTAGCGCACGGCGGCGTCGATCTTCCAGGCCGCGACCGGCGTGGCGGCGATGTCGCCGTACACGGCCCAGCTGGTGCGGGCGTGGCCGCCGGCGTCCGTCTTCTGGAAGCCCGGATACGACTGCGAGCCTTCCTTGTAGGTCGAGGCCGCGTCGCCCTGGCCGATACGGTAGTAGTCGCGACGCTGCTCGTAGCCGACGGCGACGTCCAGTGCTTCGGCGAACCCGACGTCGAAGCCGCGGCGCAGGTCGATGTTGTTGGTCCACTGGGTGGTGCGCCAGCTGCCCGCGTGGAACGAGGTCGGGGTGAAGCCCTTGGTCGTGGTGGTCGAGGTGTCGACATAGAGGCTGGCGTTGGCCGAATCCTCGACGCGGACCTCGATATCGTCCTTGCCGTAGGTGGACGAGACGTCGAGATCCCAGCCGGCGAGCTTGCCCGACACGCCCAGGGTCATGGCGTAGTCGTCTTCGATGATGCGCTCACGCGGGCTGAAGCCCAGCGGGAAGGGCCGGTCGGTCGCACCCATCTTGCCCTGGATGCGGTTGTAGCGGCGGTAGTTCTCGTAGGCCGAGGCGTCCTTGTGACCCAGGGTGCCGAACGAATAGACCTCGAAGTCGCCCGGCAGTTCGATCCCGGCGTTGTAGACGAGGTTGTTCAGGCGGTATTCGGCGTCGCCCGAGATCAGATTCAGGTTCGGATAGCCCTTGATCAGGCTTTCGACGGCGTTGTTGGCGGCCGAGTACCCGGTGCTGGCGGGGTTGAAGACGCGCTGGTCGGGAAGGCCCCGATTGCTGAAGCCGTGGTATTTGCTCTCGACCGTAATGTTCAGATAGCTGTTCTCGGTCGGCGACATACCGATGTTGATCGCGCCGCCGGCGGTCTTGCCGCCGCCGTCGAAATATTCGCCGCCGGTAGCCGAGATCGAGCCGCCCGAGACGTTCTTCTTCAGGATGATGTTGACGACGCCGGCGATGGCGTCGGTGCCATACTGGGCGGCGGCGCCGTCGGTCAGCACTTCGATGCGGCCGATGCCGGCCATCGGGATGAAGCCGAGGTCCGCGGCGGCGGCGCCTTGGTAGACGCCCGACAGCACGGCGAGGTTGCCGGTGGTGTGGCGGCGCTTGCCGTTGACCAGCACCAGGGCCTGGTTGGGCGAGAGGCCGCGCAGGCGGGCCGAAAGGGTCAGGTTGGCGGTGTCGCCGCCGAAGGCCTGGGCGTTGAACGAGGGCACCAGATTGGCGAGACCGAGGCGCAGATCGACCGCGCCGGTACGCTCGAGGGTGCTGGTGTCGACCACCTGGACGGGGGCGGGGCTGTCGATGACACGCAGGCCCGTCTGGCGCGTGCCGGTGACGATGATGGTGTCGACTTCGGTCTGGTCAGGCGCCGCCGGCGGCGTCGCGGCATCGGCGGCAAAAGCGGTGGCAGAATATCCGATAGTAACGGATAGCGCCGAAATGCCCGCCAACAGTGCGGACTTGAAACGCCGAGTCATTAGTAACCCCCTCATTGTGTTTATTGACGCATGACGAATGCTCCATCCACGGCGTTTTTCTCCCCACGATTATAATTTTTGACGCGCACACAAAAAATGTATCGGAAACCAACCGATCTATTCATGGGGATCCAGGTTTTGGCGTTCGGCAATGGGAGGGTGTCAGGAAACGGCCACAACCGCGCCGGCGCCCGATAGGCGCCGTTTTGCGCGGCGATTGATCTCGGATTTTAGGCAGAACGACGGTGTCGAAGCGCTCGCGGAGGTCGCGATGGCGTCTTGGCTCAAGCGCAGAGGCGCATCGGCTCGGCGGCTTCGTCGGTGTCTTCGGTCTCGAACAGGTCGAAGGCCTCTTCCCAGGCGGTCATCCGAGAATCACGCAGTTCGGCGTCGTCGGTGACGCGCACGATCTGGTCCTCGCGATCGTTCCAGACCAGGCCGATGTCGGTGACCCGCTCGACGTCGCGACCCAGCAGCAGAAACATGTCGGCCCGCGCCGCGCGCTCATGGCTGATCCGGCGCAGGGTGCGTCCGCCGCCCAGGTCCCGATGGATGTCGGCGAAATCCAGCACGGCCGAGATCAGGGTCTGGTTGACGGGGGCGACGGCCCAGGGGGAGCAGGCGAAGCGCGACATCGGGGCCATTGGGGTTCTCCAGTCTCGACATCCGCAGAATGTGCGGGCATTGCGACAGAAACGGTCGTAAGCTGTGCGTCCGTATGGGGAACGCATGAGACACGAAAAAGCGACACGGCTTCTGGACCTGGCCCGGATGCTGGCCGGCTCGGCCGAAGGCCTGACCCTGGACGAGATGGCCCAGAACCTGGACGTCGGTCGCCGCACCGCCGAGCGGATGCGCGACGCCGTCTGGGCCGCCTTCCCACAGATGGAGGCGGTCGACGACCCGCCGACCAAGCGGTTCCGCATCCCCTCGGGCCTGGACGGCCTGTTCCAGACCCCGACAGCCGAAGAGCTCGCGGCCCTGCGCACGGCGGCCGACTCCTACAAGGCGTCCGGGGCCGAAGGGCGCGCCGCCTCGCTCTATGCCCTGGAGGCCAAGCTGTTGTCGGCCCTGCGCGGCTCGGCGCGCCGGCGGGTGGCTCCGGACGTCGAGGCCCTGGTCCAGGCCGAGACCATCGCCATCCACGCCGGCCCCCGGCCGTTCGAGGACGCCGGCGTGCTGGCGGCCATTCGCACGGCGATCAAGGGGCTCTCGGCGCTGTCCTTTCGCTATGAGGGGGGCAGCACCCCGGGGCGGACACGGGAGGTGACGCCGCTGGGCGTCCTGTTCGGGCGCAGCAACTATCTGGTGGCGCTGGAAGGCAAGGGCAGCCGGCCGCGCTCGTGGCGGCTGGACCGGATGAGCGACCTGCAGGTGCTGGACAAGCCGGCGCCGCCGCCCGAGGGCTTCTCGCTGCAGGCCTTCGCCGATGAGAGTTTCGGCATCTATCACGACGAGATCCAGGATGTGATCCTGCGTATCAAGAAGGAGCGGGCCGAGGACGCCCTGCGCTGGCGCTTCCATGCCACCCAGCAGGTGAAGCAGGAGCCGGACGGTTCGGTGCTGGTCACCTTCAGCGCCGGCGGCATGCGCGAACTGTCCTGGCACCTGTTCACCTGGGCCGACGCGGTCGAGATCGTCGCGCCGCAGGCCCTGAAGGACATGATGGTCCAGGAACTGCGCGAGGCTGGTCGCGCGCACGGGGCGTGGTAGGGACGCAGGATGAATTACCGCCACGCCTTCCACGCCGGCAACTTCGCCGACCTCCACAAGCACGCGATCGTGCTGGCCATGCTGTCGGCGCTGCAGGCCGAGAGCGACGCCGTGTCGGTGATCGACACCCACGCGGGGGCTGGCGGCTATGACCTGTCCGGCGAGATGGCCCGCCGGTCGGGCGAGGCCCAGGCGGGGATCTTCCGCCTGAAGGTCGCGGCGGACACGCCGCCCGTCTTTAATCCGTTGCTCAAGGCCGTGGCCGAGATGAACGGCGGTCGGGACGGCGATCTCTATCCTGGTTCGCCGCTGCTGATGGCGCGGGCCCTGCGCAAGGCCGACCGCTACGCCGGCTGCGAGCTGCGGCCCGACGACGCCCAGCTGCTGCGCAAGACCCTGGCGCCCTATGTCAGCGCCCAGGCCCTGGAGGCCGACGGCTTCGTGACCGCGGTCCAGCAGGCCGGACGCGGCGGGCGGGCTTTCGTGGTCATCGATCCGCCGTTCGAGCGGCCCGATGACTATCGCCAGATCGTCGCCACGACCCGCGCCGTGCTGGCCCGCGCCCCGGACGCCGCCCTGGCCATTTGGCTGCCGATCAAGGACCTGGAGACCTTCGACGCCCTGCTGCGCACGATGGAAACCGTCACGAAGAACCTGCTAGTCGCCGAGCTGCGTCTCCGCCCCCTGACGGATCCCATGAAGATGAACGGCTGCGCGATGGTGATGATCGGCGCGCCGACCGCGATTGATGACGCGGCCGTCGAGGCCGGAGACTGGATCGCCGCGCGCCTGGGCGAACCGGGCGGGCGCTCGCGCGTCTGGCGGACCTGACGTGACGCCCACCCCGCCCAGCTTCGGTGAGGCCGTGCGGGTCTGGCTGAAGATCGGCCTGCTGGGTTTCGGCGGCCCCGCCGGTCAGATCGCGCTTCTGCACCGCGAGGTGGTCGAGGCTCGCGGCTGGGTCGACGACGACGAGTTCGCGCGCGCCTTGAGCTTCTGCATGCTGCTGCCGGGCCCCGAAGCCCAGCAACTGGCCACCTGGCTGGGCTGGCGGCTGCATGGCGTTCGCGGCGGGGTCGCGGCGGGGCTGCTGTTCGTACTGCCGGGTCTGGCGGTCATGCTGGGGCTCTCGGCGCTGTATGTCGCTCACGGGCGCTCGGACTGGGCCGGACCGGTGCTGCTGGGTCTGAAGGCGGCGGTGGTGGCCCTGGTGTTGCAGGCCCTGCTGAGGATCGGCGCCCGCGCGATCAAGGATCGTCTGGCTGCCCTGGTCTGCGGCGCGGCCTTCGTCCTGCTGGCCTTCACGACCGTGCCGTTCCCGCTGGTGGTGCTGGGCGCGGGCCTGCTGGGCTGGTTTGGGGCGAAGGGCGTCGAGGTGGTTTCAGGCGTCGAGACCCCGCCGCTGAAGGGGCAGACAAGGACGGCCCTGGCGTGCCTTACCCTGTGGCTGGCGCCGATCGCCCTGGCCTGGCTGGTCGCGCCCGGTTCGACCCTGGCCTGGATGGGGATGAGTTTCGGCGGGCTGGCGGCGATCAGCTTCGGCGGCGCCTATGCGGCCCTGGCCTATCTGGGCCAGACGGCGTCGGCTTTCGGCTGGCTTTCGGCGACCCAGATGCTGGACGGCCTGGGCCTGGCCGAGACCACGCCGGGGCCGCTGATCCTGGTCTTTGTCTTTGTCGGTTTCGTCGGCGCCTTCCAGACCGCGCCGCCGGAGTGGGCCTGGGTCCTGGGCGTGCTGGGCGGATTGATGGCCGCCTGGACCACCTTCGCGCCGTCATTCCTCTGGATCTTCGCCGGCGGGCCGCTGTTCGAGCGCTGGGGGCGGCGTCGGCGTCCGTCGCGGGCCTTGGCGCTGATCTCTGCGGCGGCGGTGGGGGTGATCGGCCAGCTGGCCTTGTGGTTCGCCATCCACCTGCTGTTCCGCGCCGGCCAGACCATGGAGGTCGCGGGCGTGGTTCGCGTCATGCTGCCCGATCTGGTCAGTCTGGACTACGCGGCGCTGGGCCTGACGGCGTTGGCGCTGATGCTGACCTTCGCCACGCGCGCGCCGATGCTGGCGATGATCGCCATCGTCGTGATCGCCGGCGCCCTTCTGAAGGCGTTTGGCCTGACCTGACCTAGGGGAAGCATTTTTGCGCTTGCGAGCGTATTTTCTGTGTTATGTTGCATTGCAACAAAATCGCGGTTGCCACACTCGATCTCTGGGAGCGCGCCATGGTTTCCGTCTTCACTTTCCTTCCTGAGTTTCAAGCCGACAAGGTCGAGCCCGAGACCGCGCCTCGCGTGGCGGTCGGCGCCATCTCGCCGTTGTGGCTGATGTTCGGCGGCGCGGCCGCCGCCGGCGCCACCTATTGGTGGTGGGCTTCGCGCTGGCGCGAGGCGATCAATCTCGAGGCGCTGATGGCCCTGACGCCGGAGCCGGTGGCTCCGCCGGCCGAGGTGGTCGCCGAGCTTGAAGCCTCGCCGGAACCGGTGATCGAAGCGATCGCGGAGCCGGTGATCGAGACCGTCGCCCTGGTCGCCGAAACCACCGAAACGGTGCTGGATGCGGTCGAAGAGATCGCCCAGGCGGCCGCCGAACCGCTGGTCGAAACCGTGATCGCCGCCAACGAGGACATCGCCGAAGCGGTGGTGGAGCCGATCGTCGAAGCCGAGCCGGCGGTTGCCGAAGCGGCGGAGATCGTCGCCGAGGCGCCGGCCGTGATCGCCGAGACGGTCGTCGAAACCGCTCCCGAAGTCGCCGAGGCCGTTGTCGAAGTCGCCGCCGAAACCCTCGGTGACGACCTGACCCGCCTGGTCGGCGTCGGGCCGAAGCTGGCCGCCTCGCTGGCCGAGCTGGGCGTGACCTCGTTCAGCCAGATCGCCGCCTGGACGCCGGACGAGCTCACGTCGTACGATCAGCTGCTCAACCTGAAGGGCCGCGCCGACCGCGACGCCTGGATCGCCCAGGCCAAGCGTTTCGCCAGCCCCACCGAAGCTTGACCATAGTCTTTCCGATGAACTGAGAAGCCGCCGGGTTCGTCCTGGCGGCTTTGTCGTTTGGCTTGAACGACTTGAGAAGTATTCTCAACGCGACCGGTGCCGGAAACCAGCGTTCTTTACAGACGAAAACGCCATGCGCCGCGTTGGTTGCCGCGCACGTAAAGACTTTCAAAGACTTCGAGACAGGCATCAGTGCAACGAGTGCGTGTCCAAAGCCACAGTTCGTCGAAAATGCGACAAATGTGCGACGCCAAGATTGCGGCGGCGCCGCGAAGCAGCTTGGGTGGCCCCAGCGGTAGGTCGTCGCACGCCAAGGGGGCTTGGTGGGGAGGCGTGACCGCGCTGTCCGCAATTCAAGGCGAAATCCTCCAATGCTCACCCAACGTAAACATCTTCTAGCCTCGACGATCATCGCCGGGCTGGCGGCTGGCGTGGCCGTTCCGGCCATGGCCCAAACCGCGCCGGCGCCGGCGCCGGCGCCCGCCGAGCCGACCCAGACCGAGGTCGAGGCCGTCGTCGTCACCGGCTCGCGCATCAAGCGCAACGAGTTCAACAGTCCCGACCCCGTGCAGGTCATCACGGCCGACCAGGGCCGGTTGAAGGGCATCGGCAACACCGCTCAGTTGCTGCAATCCTCGACCATCGCTTCGGGCTCGCCGCAGATCACCGCCGCCGTCTCCAGCGCCTTCGTCACCGACGGCGGCCCGGGCTCGGAAACCATCTCGCTACGCGGTCTGGGCGCCAACCGCACCCTGGTGCTGCTGAACGGCCGTCGCGCCGGTCCGGCCGGCGTGCGTGGCGGCGTGTCCGCCTTTGACCTGAACGTCCTGCCGGTTTCGGCCATTGATCGTGTCGAGATCCTGAAGGACGGCGCCTCGTCGGTCTACGGCTCGGACGCCGTGGCCGGGGTCGTCAACATCATCACCAGGAAGGGCGGCGAGGGCTTCAGCGTCGACGCCTTCGCGACCCAGCCGCAGCACCGCGGCGGTCAGGAGTTCCGCAGCAGCCTGAGCTGGGGCAAGACCTTCGACCGCGGCTCGTTCAACATCACCTACGACTATTCCAAAAAGGCCGAGCAGACGAACGGCCAGCGCAGCTACACCAACTGCGGCCAGCAATACATCTTCGACGCCAACGGCAAACGTAAGGACGCGGTCGACCCGCGCACGGGCAAGACCCAGTGCCGCGACCTGCTGTACGATCAGGTCTGGATCTACACCTCGAGCTTCGAGGGCCGGGACGGCAAGCTGCAGTTCGACTACGACAACGTGCTGGGCAAGTTCATCCCGCAGTATCCAGCGGGCGGCCAGGCCAACTATCCGGGCATGCCGGCGGGCTGGTTCGTGGTCGGCGACAGCCTGGACCCGGCCAACCCGGACATGGGCGTGCTGGACTACAACAGCCCCTACAATCTGAGTAAGTCGCTGACCCCGCGCACCGAGCGCAACACAGTCTTCGCCCAGGCCACGTTCGACGTCTCCGACAATGTCGAAGCCTATGGCGAAGTGCTGCTGAACCGCCGCGCCACCAAGACCAACGGCTATCGTCAGATCTGGACCTACCTCTATACCGAGGATCTGGGCGACCCCTTCAGCCAGGGCTTCACCGGCGACTACATCCTCAGCCCGACCATCGTCACGCCGCTGAACCGCGATGGCCAAAGGGTCGACTACCAGCGCTATGTCGGCGGGCTGCGCGGTGACTTCGGGGCCAATTTCCTGAAGGGCTGGGATTGGGACGTCTTCGCCCAATACAGCCACAACAAGGGCCTGTATTCGCAGGACGTCGTCCTGAACGACGCCCTGAACAGCGCGGACGGCCGCAGTGACTTCGGTTCGTACGGTCTGGGTAAGGCCAACTCGATCCCGCGTCCCACGGCCTCGTGCGTCGGCTACACCACGCCGATCAGCAAGCGGAAATGCGTGGACGTGAACTGGATGTCGCCGGACTTCCTGGCCGGCAAGTACACGCCGGAAGAGCAGGCCTTCCTGTTCGACACCGAGACCGGCAAGACCGTCTACAAGCAGCTGGCGGTCGAAGGCTCGATCTCGGGCGACCTGTTCAAGCTGCCGGCGGGGACGGTCGGCGCGGCCTTCGGCGTCGCCTACCGCCGCGACGAGATCAACGACACGCCCGGCCCGATCACCCAGGCCGGCAACATCTGGGGCTCGTCGACCTCGGGCATCACCGCCGGTACGGACAAGACCAAGGAAATCTACGGCGAGCTCAGCATCCCGATCTTCAAGGACATGGCCTTCGCCCAGTCCGTGGATCTGTCGCTCTCGGGCCGCTACACCGACGTCAACAGCTACGGCAGCGACGAGACCTACAAGATCGGCCTGAACTGGCAGATCATCCCCTCGGTGCGCGTCCGCGCCACCAAGGGCACCTCGTTCCGCGCCCCGGCGCTGTTCGAGCTCTACAAGAACGCCGAAACCGGCTTCGTGTCGCAGCGCAACCTCGACCCCTGCATCCGCTGGCAGGCGGCCCTGACGGCGGGCACGCTCCCGCAGTACGTGGCCGACAACTGCAAGGCCGCCGGCATCCCCGGCACCTATACCGGCGCGGGCGCCCAGGCGACCGTGACCTCGGGCGGCGGCGTGGGTTCGCTGGGGGCTGAAACCTCCAAGGCCACGACCTACGGCGTGATTTGGACGCCGAAGTTCGCCGACCTGAAGGTGGCCGTCGACTACTTCGACATCCAGGTGAACAACGAGATCACCCAATTGGGCGCAGGCCGGATCGTCTCGGGCTGCTACCGCTCGCTGAGCTATCCGAGCGACAAGCTGTGCTCGCTGTTCAAGCGCGGTCCGTCGGGCCTCGTCACCACGGTGACCGACAACTACCTGAACATCGCCTCGCAGGTGAATAAGGGCCTGGACCTGACCGTTAACTACGGCCAGGAGCTGCCCTGGGACGTCCGCCTCGACCTCGAGCTGCAGTCGACCTGGCAGTTCAAGGACACCACGGCCCTGTTCGCCGACACCGTCGTCGACAGCAACGGCTTCGTGGGCGATCCGGACTGGACCGGTCAGCTGAACTTCCGCTTCAGCAAGGGCGACTGGACCGCGTTCTGGGGCGTGGACATGGTGGGCAAGGCCTCGGACGCCGAGGACTATGCTGACGCCAACACGACCAAGACCACGTTCTACAAGATCCACACCGAGTTCACGGCGTACCACAACCTCTCGCTTCAGAAGAAGTTCGAGGACTGGACGCTGCTGGGCGGCGTGGCCAACGTGTTCAACGAGGAGCCTCCGCAGGTCAGCCAGTCGGCCGGAAACTACAATCTGGTCGGCCGTTCGGTTCTGGCCTCGCAGTACGACTACATCGGCCGTCGGATGTTCGTGAGCATCCAGGCCAAGTTCTAAGGAGCCGGGCGGCCGCGATCGTCGAGAGGCGTTTCGCGGCCGGTCGCCTTAGGGCTAATCTCTCGGGGCGGCGGAGCGATCCGCCGCCCTTTGTTCTTGAGCAGCGGGACGCCTCCTTCGTGAACGCCATCATCCGCGGCAAGGCCGACAATCTCGACGCCATCGGCGAGCGCTTCGAGCGCGCGCGCCTGGGCCAGCCGGTCTTTCTGAACAGCGTGCCCAAGGCCGGCACGCACCTGATCCGCAACATCATGCGAATGTTCGTCGCGCCCGAGCAGCACTGGCCGCGCGAGTACATCCAGCACGCCCTGCTGGCCCGCAGCCGCGACGCCTTCTCGCCCGACCAGCCGATGATCAGCTGGGGACACATGCTGTTCTCGGACGAGTCGGCCGTGGCCCTGCGTGACGTGCGCCACATCGTGCTGGTTCGCGACCCCTATGACTGGGTGCTGGCGCGGGCGCGCTTCTACCTGTCCGACGAATTCCAGGGGAACCTGAACCACATCAAGGACGGCGGCGCCTCGGTCGAGGACGTCATCATGATGATGATCCTGGGCGCGCACGGCCGCGTTCCGGACATCCGCGACATCTTCAGCATGAACGCCGTGGCCTGGATGGGGTCCAGCGCGGTGATCGTCCGCTACGAGGACATCGTCGAGAGCCTCAAGGACCTGGGCTCCAAGCGCGCCGAGGCCTTCTTCCGCCAGTTGCTCGCCGACTGCGGCCTGGACCTGCCGGCCGACTGGCGCGACCGCGTCGAGGCCGGCGCCGACCGCCGCGAGAGCCGCACCGCCAGCGAGAACCTGAAGGTCACCGCCGAGGTGCCCAGGGTGTTGTCGGATGTGCACAAGCGCGTGGTGGATTTCCACGTCCCGGGGCTGCGGGCGCTGTTGGGCTATGGGTAAGAGCGCCTAGGCCTCCAGCGCGCGGAGGCGTTTGTGGATGTCGGTCGCGGCGATGGCCGCCTCGGCCGTGGCGACGGCGATCTGGTTGAGGCCTCGGACGATGTCGCCCGCCGCGTAGAGGCCGTCGATCGACGTTTCCTGGTGGCTGTTCACGACGAGATTGCCTTCCTCATCGTGCGCCGCGCCCCACTGCACGGCCAGCCGGCTCTGCATCTCGCAACCCAAGGCCAGGTAGAGGCAATCGAAGGCGCGAGGTTCGTCCATTCCGGACTTCACCACCACCGGCCCCGAGCCGACCGTGAGGTCCGCCAGATCGACCGGCATAACTTCGATGTCGTGCTTTTCGAGCGCGGACGCATCGCTCAGCGCCGCGATCGGTCCGAGATGCAGCAGGGTCACGTGGGGCGAATAGGTGGTCAGGAAGGCCGCTTCGCGCGCGCCGAGATCGCCGTCGCCCAGCACCGCGATCCGCTGATCGATCGCTTCATAGGCGTCGCAGATCGGGCAGACGCGAACACGGGTCGCGCGTATGGCCGCTTCGATATTCTCAAGGGCCGGCAAACGGTCCACCACGCCTGTCGCCAGAAGCACGAATCGCCCGCGAACCGGGCTTGAGACCGCTGGCGAGGCTTCGACCGTCAAGGCAAAGCCGTCCGGGGCGCTCGTCAGGGTCAGCGCGCGGGCCGCGACACGATCGGCGCCATAGAGGGCGGCCTGTTCCCCCATCTTGGCCAGCAGGCTGTCACCGCCGATCCCCTGGGGGAAGCCGGGCGTATTGTGGCTTTCTGGAATCCAACTGGCGCGCGACGGGCCGCCGTCTAGGATCAGCACCTTGCGGCGAAACCGTCCCAGATAGGTCGCCGCCGTCAGTCCAGCAGGACCGGCGCCGACAATGATCACGTCATACGACGCCATGGTTTTCCTGAGGAGAGCGTGGTGGGCTCAGGGCTAACGGCGGCCGCGTCCGCCGGTTCAATCGCCGTTCGACGTTCCCGTCAGGTCAGCCCGAACGCCGCGAGCAGCCGATCCGCCGCCGCCGAGGCCGGGAGGTCGCCCTGTCGCACCGCCGTCTCCAGCGTCGGAACCAGGGACGACACGGCCGGCGCGGTCTTGAAGGCGTCTTCCAACCGGTCGCGGACCATGGCCCACATCCAGCGGGCGTCCTGGTCGGCGCGGCGGGCGGCCCGCGCGCCATTGGCGCTCATGATCTCGCGATGGCGTCGGATCTGGGTCCACAGGACGTCCAGTCCCTGGCCGGTCAGGCCCGAGGCGGTCAGCACCGGCGGCGTCCAGTCCGGATGGGCGGGGGTGAGGATGTGCAGGGCGTTGCGGTAGTCGCGGGCCGAGCGCTCGGCCTTGGCCGGATCGGCGTCGGCCTTGTTGATCACCAGCAGGTCGGCCAGCTCGATCAGGCCCTTCTTGATGCCCTGCAGCTCGTCGCCGCCGCCCGGGATCAGCAGGGCCAGGAAGATGTCGACCATGTCGGCGACCACGGTCTCGGACTGGCCGACGCCGACGGTCTCGACGATCACAACGTCGAAGCCGGCGGCCTCGCACAGCAGCATGGCCTCGCGGGTCTTGCGGGCGACGCCGCCCAGGGCTCCGCCGGACGGGGAGGGGCGGATATAGGCGTTGGGCTGAACGCTGAGCTGCTCCATCCGGGTCTTGTCGCCCAGGATCGAGCCGCCATGGCGGCCGGAGGACGGGTCGACCGCCAGCACGGCCACGCGATGGCCGGCCTCGACCAGGTCGCAGCCGAACCGCTCGATCGTCGTCGACTTGCCCGCGCCCGGCACGCCGGTGATCCCGATCCGCTGGGCGCGGCCGGTCAGGGGCATCAGGCGCGAGAGCAGGGTCCGGGCGGCGGCCTGGTGGTCGGCGCGACGGCTCTCCGCCAGGGTGATGGCGCGCGCCAGGGCGGCGCGGTCGCCGGCGACCAGGCGTTGCTCGATGGCGTCGATGTCGAGGGCGGGAGGCACCGCTTCGGATTAGAGGACGACGGCGGTCCCGGAAACCGAAACCATCATCATCGAGCCGTTGGGGCCGACGGTGTTGTAGTCGAGGTCGACCGCCAGGATGGCGTTGGCGCCGACCTTTTCGGCTTCCTTCTCGAGCGCCTTCAGGGCGTCTTCGCGAGCCCGAGCCAGGACGCGCTCGTACGATTTGGAGTGGCCGCCGATGAAGTCGCGGATGGCCGCCATCAGGTCCAGCACGACATTGGCCCCCAGGATCGACTGGGCGTAGATCGCGCCCTTGTACTCCTGCACGGGGCGGCCTTCGATGAACGGCGTGGTCGTGATCAGCATCCGGAAATCCTGGCGGCGAACGTGGTCAACCTAGGCGCAAACGCTGCTTTCGGCGAGGGGCTCCCTCGTAAGGCGAAGCTTTGACGACCAAGGTTCGCTTAGCGCGGGAATATCAAGTCCCGGCCTATCGGCGCGGCCGGGCTTCGGGCAGATTGCCCGCGTTTACCGTGTTACCGGAGCCCGCTGGTGTTTTTCGCGAAGTCGCATCTCGACCTGCACAACATCCGCAACAACGTCGAGCGGGTGAAGAAGCTGTCGGACAACATCGTCGGCATCGGGCCGGTCGGCATCGGCCTCGACGGCCTGCTGACCTGGATCCCGGGGGCGGGCGAGCTCTACAGCCTGGGCGCCGGGGGGCTGATCGTGCTGGACGCGGTGCGGGCCCGGTCCGCGCCGATGATCGTCATCCAGATCTGCGCCATCATCCTGATCGACACCGTGGCGGGCGCGTTCCCCGGGATCGGCCAGGCGGCTGACGTCCTGTTCACCGGCCACAAGTGGTCGGCTGACATGCTGACCCGGCACATGGACGACACCATCTATTTCGAGGGCGCCCGCAAGGACGTGCAGGGCTCCCAGGAATATCGCGAGCTGCTGGCGCGGATCCAGTCTGGCAAGGAAAAACGCCGGGTCGTGTTCCTGGGCTAGGGCGTAAGGAAGCCAATCAGCGGGCCGGGGCGTTCAGCAAGCATGACCGACGATATCTCCGTCTCCCCCGACTATGCGGATCGTCACGGTGACCGCCGCGCCAAGGCTCACCGCGCCTGGCGTTCGGCCGAGACGATCAAGCGCCTGTCCGACCGGCTGATCGGTGTCGGCCCCTTAGGCATCGGCCTCGACGGCGTGTTGGCCTGGGTGCCCGGCGCGGGCCTGGCCTATGGCTTGGGCGCAGGCGGCCTGCTGCTGGTCCACGCCTTCCAGGCCGCCGCCTCGCCCGCCACCCTGGCGCGGATGGCGGTCTATCTGGCGGTGGATAACCTGTCCGACACGGTGCCGGTGCTGGGCTGGGCCGTCGACACCATCTTCCCCGGCCACCTGATGGCCGCCAAGGCGCTGCAGAAGGACATCGAGGCCCGCCACGGCCTGCCCGAGGACGTGGCGAGGGAGCGCGCGAAGGAGAAGCGGGGGCTGTTTCGCAAGAAGCCCCCGAACGTCTAGGCCGGCTAAGCCGCTTCCTGCGTGTAGCCCAGCTGCCGGTTCAACTGGTCCAGCAGCTCGATCGCGGCCTCGGCGATGACGGTGCCCGGCGGGAAGATCGCCACGGCGCCGGCGTCGCGCAGGGCCTGGAAGTCCTGGGGCGGGATGACGCCGCCGACCACCATCAGGATATCGTCGCGACCCTGCTTGGCGAGCTCGGCCTTCAACTCCGGCGCGAGGGTCAGGTGTCCGGCGGCCAGGGAGCTGGCGCCCACCACATGGACGTCGTTCTCCACCGCCTGGCGGGCGGCCTCGGCCGGGGTTTGGAACAGCGGGCCGATGTCGACGTCGAAGCCCAGGTCGGCGAAGGCCGTGGCAATGACCTTCTGGCCCCGGTCGTGGCCGTCCTGGCCCATCTTGGCGATCAGGATGCGCGGGCGGCGACCATCGGCCTGCTCGAACGCTTCGACCATGGCCTTGGCGCGAGCGGCGGCGGGATCGTTGCCGGCCTCCTTCATATAGACCCCCTGGATCGATTTGATCTCGGCGCGGTGGCGGCCGAACACCTTCTCCATGGCTAGGCTGATCTCGCCGACCGTGGCCTTGGCGCGGGCGGCGTCGACGGCGAGGGCCAGCAGGTTGCCGTGGCCTCGCGCGCCGTCCTCCAGCGCCTTCAGCGCCGCCTCGGTGGCGGCCGGATCGCGCTCGGCCTTCAGGCGGGCCAGCTTCTCCAGCTGCTGAGCGCGGACCGAGCCGTTGTCGACCTTCAGCATCGGGATGTCGTCGACGACCTCGGGCTTGTAGCGATTGACCCCGACCACGCTCTGGCGATTGGCGTCGATGCGGGCCTGGGTCTTGGCGGCGGCCTCTTCGATGCGCAGCTTGGGGATGCCTTGCTCGATGGCCTTGGCCATGCCACCGGCCGCCTCGACCTCCTCGATGTGAGCCAGCGCCTTCTGGGCCAGGTCATGGGTCAGGCGCTCGACATAGTAGCTGCCGCCCCAGGGGTCGGCGACGCGGGTCGTGCCGCTCTCCATCTGCAGGAACAGCTGGGTGTTGCGGGCGATGCGGGCCGAGAAGTCGGTCGGCAGCGCCAGGGCCTCGTCCAGGGCGTTGGTGTGCAGGCTCTGGGTCTGGCCGTTCACGGCGGCCATGGCCTCGACGCAGGTGCGCGAGACGTTGTTGAACACGTCCTGCGCCGCCAGCGACCAGCCGCTGGTCTGGCTGTGGGTGCGCAGGGACAGCGAGCGGTCGTCCTTTGGATCGAACTCGCGCTTCATCAGGCGCGCCCACAGCAGGCGGGCCGCGCGCATCTTCGCGACCTCCATGAAGTAGTTCATGCCGATCGCCCAGAAGAACGACAGGCGCGGGGCGAAGACGTCGATGCTCATGCCGGCCGCGACGCCGGCGCGCGCGTATTCAATGCCGTCGGCCAGGGTGTAGGCCAGCTCCAGGTCGGCCGTCGCGCCGGCCTCCTGCATGTGATAGCCGCTGATCGAGATGGAGTTGAACTTGGGCATGTTCGCCGAGGTGAAGGCGAAGATGTCCGAGATGATCCGCATCGAGGGCGCGGGCGGATAGATGTAGGTGTTCCGCACCATGAACTCTTTGAGGATGTCGTTCTGGATCGTCCCCGACAGCCTGTCGGGCGAGACGCCCTGTTCCTCGGCCGCGACGATGTAGAGCGCCAGGATCGGCAGCACCGCGCCGTTCATGGTCATCGAGACGCTCATCTTGTCGAGCGGGATGCCGGAAAACAGCGTGCGCATGTCCAGGATCGAGTCGATGGCCACGCCGGCCATGCCGACATCGCCCTTCACCCGCTCGTGGTCAGAGTCGTAACCGCGGTGGGTGGCCAGGTCGAAGGCCACCGACAAGCCCATCTGACCGGCCGCGAGGTTGCGGCGGTAGAAGGCGTTGCTGTCCTCGGCCGTCGAGAACCCCGCGTACTGCCGCACAGTCCAGGGGTTGGTCACGTACATGGTCGGGTAGGGGCCGCGCACATAGGGGGCGACGCCCGGATAGCCGCCGGTGAAGTCCAGATCCTGCACGTCGTCGGCGTCGAAGGCCGGAGCGACGGCGACGCCTTCGGGCGTGTTCCAGGCCTCGCCATCCGGAGCGGGCGCGGAGGCCACTTCGGCGAAGTCGACGGTGGTGAAGTCGGGGAACTTGCTCATGGCCTAGGCTCCCTCGAAGGCGGCGGCGAAGCGCACCGGCGTCAGGGCCGGGCAGTAGCTGTCGGGGCCGGGCAGGCGGACATCGGGGCCGGTGATGGCGAAGGCGGACGCATCGGGCGTCTCGACTTCCGGGGTCTTGTCGTCGGCGTTGGGGAAGACCGTGACCCCCAGGATCTTGCGACTCTTGTCGGCGAAGGCGGCTTCCTGCGCCGCCCGGGTCGTGTTGACGGCGTCGGCGACCAGACCGCTCTCCAGCGCCTTGATGATCCCGCCCGCGGCCTCGATCGCCTGGAAACCACCCCAGGCGGCGTTGGCCATCTGGTGGGTCAGGCTGTCCAGGTACCAGGCCCCGCCGGCCGGATCGGCGACGCGGCCCAGATGGCTCTCTTCCATCAAAACCAGCTGGGTGTTGCGGGCCTGGCGGCGAGCGAAGGCGGTGGGCAGGCCAATGGCGTCGGTGAAGGCGTCCAGCAGGATCGCATCCGCCCCGCCGACCGCCCCGGCGAACCCGGCCGAGGTCAAGCGCAGAAGGTTCGTCCAGGCGTCGGCCTTGGCCAGCATCCGGCGCGAGGAGCGGGCCTCGACCTTTGGCGCGGCGCTGACGCCACAGGCCTCGGCGAGCCGCGCCCAAATCGCCTTGGCGGCCCGGACCTTGGCGACGCCGGTGAAGTACTCGCCGTCCAGGCTGACGCCCAGAACGATACGGTTGAACGCGTCGTCCATCGAAAGGCCCGAGCGCACCAGAGCCTTGGCGTAGGCCAGGGCGCTGGCGGTCATCATGGCCAGCTCCTCGGTGTTCGATCCGCCGGCCTCGTGAGCGGCGCGGCCGGTGGCGAGGAACAGGCTGGCCTTGGCGTAGGTCTCCGCCAGGCGGGAGCCGACTGTGGCGGCGTTGAAGAGGTGGCTCTCGATCGGGCCGGGGCTGGTTCCCGTCAGGGCGAAGGCGGTCAGCGGGTCCATGTGAAAGGCCAGCGGCGCATTGGGCGCGGCCTTGGCCAATGTTCCCAGCCAGTCGGCGGCCTTGGGGCCCAGGAAGCCGGCGTCCAGGGCGACGGGGGCGAGGTCTAGCAGGACGCCCGACAGCGCCTTGGCGAGGTCATCGGCCGAGCCGACCGCGACGCCGCTCGCGCCGGTAGGGTCGATCTGCAGCAGCACCGAGGCCGCGCCGCTTTCAAGGTCGGTCAGGACGTCCTTGGCCACGCGAGTCGGATCGGGATGGGCGGCGCGGACGCGCAGGTCCCAGGGGCGCTCGGGATCGCGCGCGCGCAGGTCGCGGGCGACGGCGACACCGTCCTGGGCGGTATAGAGCGGTTGGATGGTCAGGCCGTCGGGCGTGGCGACGGTCAGGGCCTCGTCGAAGCTCTGGCCCTTCAGGGTCTTCTCGACCAGGGCCATCCAGCGCGCGCGGGTCGTCTCATCGCCTTGGGCGCCAAAATCCTCGGCCAGGGGCGTGGTCGCCTCGGTCAAAGCGTCTCTCTCCTGCGGTGCAGCATTTTTATATTTTGGACCGTGATGCGCCTCTGCCCTTAGGGCCGTCAAGCCTTGCGCCGGAGCCAAACAGTCGTTTAATCTGATCAGCGATCACATACTCGGCGTCTCAAGCCGAACTCCGAAGGGGAGCTTCTTCATGGCCTTGCCGCCGATCCTGCGCGACCGCCTCCGCCTGCCGGTCATCGCCTCGCCGCTGTTCATCATCAGCAATCCGGACCTGGTCATCGCCCAATGCAAGGCCGGGGTCGTCGGCTCGTTCCCCTCGCTGAACGCCCGCCCGCTGTCGCAGCTGGACGAGTGGCTGGCCCGGATCACCGAGGAGCTGGCCGCGTACGACCGCGCCAATCCGGACGCGCCGTCGGCCCCGTTCGCGGTCAATCAGATCGTCCACAAGACCAACAACCGGCTCGAAGACGACATCGCGATGTGCGTCAAATACAAGGTGCCGGTGGTGATCACCTCGCTGGGCGCCCGCGAGGACCTGAACCAGGCGATCCACTCGTACGGCGGCATCACCCTGCACGACGTCATCACCGACCGCTTCGCCCGCAAGGCCATCGAGAAGGGCGCTGATGGTCTGATCCCGGTCGCGGCGGGCGCGGGTGGTCACGCCGGCACCCTGTCGCCGTTCGCCCTGATCCAGGAGATCCGCCAGTGGTTCGACGGGCCGGTGGCGTTGTCGGGCTCGATCGCCTCGGGCCGCTCGATCCTGGCCGCCCAGGCCATGGGCGCGGACCTGGCCTATGTCGGCTCGGCCTTCATCGCCACCCAGGAGGCCAACGCGGTTCAGGGGTACAAGGACATGATCGTCGACAGCAAGGCCGACGACATCCTCTATTCGAACCTGTTCACGGGGGTGCACGGCAACTATCTGCGCCCCTCCGTGGTGCGCGCGGGCCTGGATCCCGAGAACCTGCCGGTCAGCGATCCGTCGAAGATGAACTTCGGCTCGGGCGGCAACCAGGACGCCAAGGCTTGGCGCGACATCTGGGGCTGCGGCCAGGGCATCGGCGCCGTCGATTCCGTGCTGAGCGCCGGTGAACTCATCGCCAAGCTCTCGGCCGAGTATGAGCAAGCCAAGGCCGAACTGGCGGCCAAGACGGCGCTTACGTCTGGAAATCATTTGGCTTTCGCCGCCGAATAGGCGGGTGAGGCACGGGGATGGAGCGTGCTCCGTCCCCGGTCTGCGCGGCGACGTGATGCTGGAAGCGATCTCAACTCGCTCCCGGAGCCGCCTATGTTCGACGACGTCACGCCCCGCCTCGGCCTGCCCTATGTGGTCGCCGCCCAGGCCCAGAAGCACATCCCGATCAACGAGAGCCTGGCCCGGTTGGACGGCCTGGTGCAGCTGGCCGTCGAGAGCCGTTCGGTCGTGGCCCAACCCGCCGGTCCAGTGGATGGCGGCGTCTGGATTCTGCCGGCCGGCGCGACGGGCGCGGCCTGGACCGGCCAGGCGGCCGGGACCCTGATGCGCTTCGAGGCCGGGGCCTGGGAAGCGCTTGTCCCCGCCGAGGGCGTGCTGGCCTGGGTCAAGGACGAGAACCAGGTCCTCGCCTTCGACGGCGCGACCTGGACGCCGCTGTCGGCGACGTTCCGCGCGACCACGGCCGCCGCCTCGCCGGGCTTGGCCAATACCCGTTTGGAAATCCTGGAGCAGGAGGTGACCGTTCTGGGCCCCTCGACGGCGACGACCGTAGTCATTCCGAACCGCGCCATCGTGCTGGCGGTGTCGACTCGGACGACGGCCGCGGTCACTGGCGCGGCCTCGTACAACTGCGGGATTTCGGGCGACACGAGCAAGTTCGGCGGCTCGCTGGGCGTGGCGAAGAACGCGAGCAATGTCGGGGTCGTCGGACCGACTGCCTTCTATGCCGATACGCCGGTGCTGTTGACGGCGGTGGGCGGGAATTTCGTGGCCGGCAAGGTGCGGGTGGCGATCCACGTCCTGCGCTTCGATGCGCCGGCGGCCGTGGCCTGACGCGTTGACGGTGGCGGCTCCCTCGGCTACACGCCGCCTCACCTTTGGGGAGTAGCCGCCCGCGCCTATCAGCGGGCCCCGCCGTCAACACACTTGGATCTTCCGATCCATGGCGCGGGGAAGGGAAGCGACTGGAGCTTCCTTGGCGAGACCAATGGCGCCGATTTCCATCCGGGCCGGGTGGGCGTCGACGCTATTGGCATGCCCGGCCCGGAAGGTTTTTAAAGCACCATGGAATCCCTGCTCGTCTCGACCCTGGTCGTGGCCATCGCCGAAATCGGCGACAAGACCCAGCTGCTGGCCATCATCCTGGCCACGCGCTTCAAGAAGCCCGTGCCGATCATCCTTGGCATCCTGGTCGCCACCCTCGCCAATCACGCCCTGGCCGCGACGGCCGGCTACTGGATCGCCGATCTTCTCAGCGGCGCCTGGTTCAAGTGGGCCATCGCCGTGTCGTTCATCGCCATGGCCGCCTGGGCCCTGATCCCCGACAAGGCCGATGACGAAGACGCCGGCGGCGCGGGTCGCTACGGCGTCTTCCTGACCACCACCGTCGCCTTCTTCCTGGTCGAGATGGGCGACAAGACCCAGATCGCCACCGTGGCGCTGGGCGCCAAGTTCCACGCCATCTTCTGGGTCGCGGCCGGCACCACCCTGGGCATGATGCTGGCCAACATCCCGGCCGTGTATCTGGGCGAGGCCGCGACCAAGGTCGTGCCGCTGAAGTACGTCCGCATCGGCGCGGCGGTGATCTTCCTGGCTCTGGGCCTGTGGCAGGTGGCGGAGTTGGTTGGCATCCTCAAGTAGCCCTCCAAATCTTGTCATCCCGGCCGTAGCGAAGCGAAGAGCTGGGACCCAGGGGCGGCCTCGCTGCGCTTGGCCCCTGGGTCCCGGATAGCCTCTGCGAGGCTTCCGGGATGACACGGTTTTTGGAAGCGCTATGACGGGGCTACGCAAGGAGTCTCGCCGCCCCATGACCGCCACCGACCAAAACCCGCGCGGCTGGGAGTTCTGGATCGACCGGGGCGGCACGTTCACCGATATCGTCGCGCGTCGGCCGGACGGCTCCCTGATCACTCACAAGCTACTGTCTGAGAATCCAGAACGCTATGCCGACGCCGCGGTCGCGGGCGTCCGGGCGTTGTTGCCCGAGGGCGCGGAGATCGACGCGGTGAAGATGGGCACCACCGTCGCCACCAATGCTCTGCTGGAGCGCAAGGGCGAGCCGACGGTGCTGGCGATCACGGCGGGCCACGCCGACGCCCTGCGCATCGGCTACCAGGCGCGGCCGAAGCTGTTCGAGCGCCATATCGTCAAGCCGGAAGCCCTCTACGACCGCGTCGTCGAGATCGATGAGCGGATGAGCGTCGAGGGCCAGGTGCTGCGGCCGCTGGACGAGGCAGCTGCGCGGTCAGGCCTGAAAGCCGCGTACGACGCCGGCTTCCGCGCCGTGGCCATCGTGCTGCTGCACGGCTTTCGCTTCACCGACCACGAGGCGCGGGTGGCGGTCATCGCGCGCGACATCGGCTTCACCCAGGTGTCGGTCAGCCATGAGGTCAGCCCGCTTATGAAGCTGGTCGGGCGCGGCGACACGACGGTGGTCGACGCCTATCTGTCGCCGATCCTGCGCCGCTATGTCGACCAGGTCGCCGACGCGCTCGGACATGACACGCGGCTGCTGTTCATGCAGTCGAACGGCGGCCTGACCGACGCAAGGGCGTTCCGAGGCAAGGACGCCATCCTGTCCGGCCCGGCCGGCGGGGTGGTCGGCATGGCGCGGACGGCGGGCGAGGCCGGGTTCGAGCGGGTCATCGGCTTCGACATGGGCGGCACCTCGACCGACGTCTGCCACTTCGCGGGCCAGTACGAGCGGGCCTTCGAGACCGTGGTGGCCGGGGTGCGGATGCGCGCCCCGATGATGAACATCCACACCGTGGCGGCCGGCGGCGGCTCGATCTGCAGCTTCGACGGCGCGCGTTTGCGGGTGGGCCCGGCCTCGGCCGGCGCGGTCCCGGGGCCGGCGGCTTATCGGCGGGGCGGGCCGCTGACAGTCACCGACTGCAACGTCATGTTGGGCAAGCTGCGGCCGGAGTTCTTCCCCAAGGTGTTCGGCCCGGACGCCGACCAGCCGCTGGACGCGGAGGCCGTCGCGCGGGGCTTCGAGACCGTGGCTGGCGAGATCGCCGCCGCGACGGGAAGGTCCATGAGTCCGCAGGAGGTCGCCGAGGGCTTCGTCACCATCGCCGTCGAGAACATGGCCAAGGCCGTGCGGCAGATCTCGATCCAGCGCGGCTACGACGTCACCCGCTATGTCCTGGCCTGTTTCGGCGGCGCCGGTGGCCAGCACGCCTGCCTGGTGGCCGACGCCCTGGGCATGACCCGGGTGATGATCCACCCGTTCGCCGGGGTGCTCAGCGCCTACGGCATGGGCTTGGCGGACCTGCGCCTGATCCGCGAGGAGACGGTCGAGCGGCCGCTCGATCAGACCATGGACCTCATGGCGCGCGCCGCCGTGCTGGCGACCGAAGCGGAAGCCGCCTTGCGCGCCCAGGCCGTGCCGATGGCTTCGGTCGAGACCGTCGCGACCCTGCGGGTGAAGTACGCTGGCACCGACACGCCGCTGGTCGTGCCCTTGGCCGAGGCGGCCGAAGTCCGGGCGCTGTTCGAGGGGCTTCACCAACGGCGCTTCGGCTTCACGTCGCCGACCACCCCGCTGGTGGTCGAGACCTTGTCGGTCGAGGCGATCGGCCATTCGGACGCGGGCGCGACGACTGTCGGCACCGTCAACACGTCCTCGTCGACTCCGAAACCCCTGGCCATCGCCGACATCCGGATGGCCGGCGAGATCCGGCCAACACCAGTCTACGACCGCGAAATCCTGGGTGTCGGCGCCACGGTCGACGGCCCCGCCGTCATCCGCGAGGCCACCGGCACGACCATCGTCGAGCCCGGCTGGCGCGCCACCGTCGATGCTCGACTGAACCTGATCCTTGAGCGCACGGAAGCTCTTCCTGTCCGCAAGGCCATCGGAACAGAGGCTGATCCGGTGATGCTGGAGGTGTTCAACAACCTCTTCATGGCCGTGGCCGAGGAGATGGGGTTCGCCCTGCAGAACACGGCCTATTCGGTCAATATCAAGGAGCGGCTGGACTTCTCCTGCGCCTTGTTCAGCCGCGATGGCGACCTGATCGCCAATGCGCCTCATATGCCGGTGCACCTGGGTTCGATGGGCGACAGCGTGCGGGCCATCCGCGACGCGCGGGAGGGCGACGGTCGGGGCATGAAGCCCGGCGACGTCTACATGCTGAACGCCCCCTACAACGGCGGCACCCACCTGCCGGACGTGACGGTGGTCATGCCGGTGTTCGATGCGGCCGACGCTCTGCTGTTCTACGTCGCCGCCCGCGGTCACCAGGGCGATATCGGCGGGATCACGCCGGGCTCGATGCCGCCGACCAGCAGGACGGTCGAGGAGGAAGGCGTCCTGATCGAAAACTTCCTGCTGGTCGAGGACGGGCGGTTCCTGGAGGCCGAGACCCGCGCTCTGCTGGCTTCGGGCAAGTGGCCGGCGCGCAATCCCGACCAGAACATCGGCGACCTCAAGGCCCAGATCGCCGCCTGCGCGCGCGGGGCCGAGGCCCTGACCGGCTTGGTCGCCGAGTTCGGCCAGGCGGTGGTCGAGGCCTATATGGCCCACGTCCAGGACAATGCCGAGGAAGCGGTCCGCCGCGTGCTGGCGACGATGGAGGGCGGGTCGTTCGCCTATGAGCTGGACGACGGCCCGGTGGTGAAGGTCTCCATCACCGTCGACCAGAAGGCCCGTACGGCCCGCGTCGACTTCACCGGCACCAGCGACCAGGTTCCGACCAACTTCAACGCCCCGGCCTCGATCTGCCGGGCGGCGGCGCTCTATGTGTTCCGCACCCTGGTCGACGACGAGATCCCGATGAATGACGGCTGCCTGCGGCCGGTTGAGCTGGTCATCCCCGAGGGCTCGATGCTGCGGCCGCGCTATCCGGCGGCGGTGGTGGCCGGCAATGTCGAGACCAGCCAAGTGGTGGTCGACGCCCTCTATGGCGCGCTGGGCGTGATGGCCGGGGCGCAGGGGACGATGAACAACTTCACCTTCGGCGACGACCGTCGGCAGTACTACGAGACCATCTGCGGTGGCTCGGGCGCGGGGCCGGACTTCGACGGAACAGACGCGGTCCAGACCCACATGACCAACAGCCGCCTGACCGATCCCGAGGTGCTGGAGACGCGCTATCCGGTGCTGGTCGAGGCCTTCTCGATCCGGCGCGGCTCGGGCGGGCAGGGCGCCCATCGCGGCGGCGACGGCGTGGTGCGCCGGATCGGTTTCCGCGAGGCGATGACCGCCAGTCTGCTCTCCAACCGCCGCCGCGTGCCGCCGTTCGGCCTGGAGGGCGGCCAGCCTGGGGCGCTGGGCGCGGCGCGGATCGAGCGGGCGGACGGGACGGTTCAGACCATGGCCGCCACCGATCTTGTCGAAGTCGGCGCGGGCGACGCCATCGTCATCGAGACGCCCGGCGGCGGCGGCTGGGGGAAGGCGTGATGACCAGGGCTTCGGTTCTCTTCGTCTGCCTGGGCAACATCTGTCGCTCACCCCTCGCCGAGGGCGCGTTCCGGGCCGAGGCGCGGCGGCTGGGCCTGGATGTGGTCGCCGACTCCGCCGGCACGGGCGGCTGGCACGCCGGCCATCCGCCGGACCACCGCTCGATCGCGGTAGCCCGGCGCAACGGCGTCGACATCAGCGATCAACGCGCCCGCAAGGTCAGCCAGGACGACTTCCGGACCTTCACCCACATCTACGCGCTGGATCACGACAATCTCGAAGGCCTGAAGGCCATGGTCCCCGGCGATGCGACGGCGGAGGTCGGCCTGCTGCTGGATCTCGTGCCGGGCCACGAGGGCAGGGCGGTGGCCGACCCGTATTACGGCGACGACGCCGGCTTCGACGTCACTTGGCGCGATGTGGTGATGGCCGCGGAGGCGCTGGCGCGGCGCTTGGCCGATGAGGGTTGGCGGTAGGGTCTAGTCTAGGTCTGCCGTTACAAGACCCTGCCTTCCTAGGCTTTATGCCTAGGACCCATGGTTCCACTTGCATTGGCGTCGACGGAGCACGCCCACGCCGGCGGAGCACTCCGACCGTTTATGAGCCCAGCGGCGCCCTGGGTCCTCGCCACAAGGGCGAGGAAGGCAATGATTTTAGAGTCGTCCCAAGTGTTGGCTGCTAGTGCAGCGTCGGCCGCGGCGAGACGACCTCGACCGGTTCCGGCTCCTCGAAGCGCATCGGCAGGGCCTTGCCGTCATTGGCGAGAGCGGTGTTGAGGAAGCGGGCCATCACGGTCACGGCCTCGGGCGTTACGACCATGCCTTCCAGCAGGCGGCCGGCGATCTCGGGTGAAGCGGGGCAGACGCCGCACGCGGCGATCAGGCGCTGCTCGTCCATCGCATAGCCCCCCGAGCAGGGCGCGGAGACGCAGAGCGGACGGCGAACCTGGCTCTCGATGGCGGTCATCATCAGGATGAAGGCGGTGGCGACGCGGGGCGAGGCCAGGGCGCCGGCCTGCTTCGACAACCGCGCGCCGGGCTCCTCACCCAGCACCCGGGCGGTCACCCATTGGCGCAGCATCCACAGGAGCAGCCGCTCGCCATCGGCCAGGCCGACGGGGCCGCAGTGGGTCAGGTGAGTCTCGGAGAAAGGGTCGGACCGCACGCCGTAAATCTCCTCGCCAAGCAGGGGGCCGACACCTGCCATGGCGAACCGATCTCGGTGAGCGGCCCGACGCGCTCTTGCGAACACATCGCAACTAGATGGGATGTCTAGTTGCGAGTCAATCGCAAAATGTCGAGCGCGACGCTAGCCGCCGAAGCCTCGTGAGCTCCCGCTGCTGGCGTAGCTGCGCCCGCCGCCGAAGCCGCCGCGCGAAACGACCGAGGTGCGGGTCTGGATCTTGGGCGGCGCGCTGCGGATCGCGTCCGGCGGGTCGATGCTGTTCTTGCTGATGACGGACCGGCCCGTGCTGTAGTCACGGTTCAGGCGGCCGCCGTAGGTCGAGTAGTAGCCGCCGCCATACGCGTCATCGCGGCGATACATGCCGGTGCCGCGATAGCCGCCGCCGTCCATCATCTGGCCGATCACGAAGCCGGCCAGCAGCGGCGTGAAGAAGCTGCCGCCGCCGTGCTCGCCGCCGCGCGGCACACAGTTGCCGGCGCCATAGACGTCCTCGCACGAGGCGCGCGCCTCGTAGCGGGGGGCGTTCTTCTGGTCGTCCGTCTTGGCGGCGGCGTAGGCGGTGTCGCACTGCGGGTCGGGGACCTCGTTGGCCGCCTTGCACTCTTCCAGGGTCTTGTAGCTGAAGGCCTCGACCTGCTCGCCGCGATTGGGGTCGAAATTGACCTGCGAGCCGGGGTCGTCGCAGCCGGCCAGGGTCAGCGAGGCCGCGCCGGCCAGCATGGTGGTCAGCTTCAGTGAGCTCGAGCGTTTACGGGTGGTCATCGCGTGATCCTCACGAGGTCATGCAGGCGGCGTTCAGCAGGCCGACCGCAATCGACACGCCGGCCAGGTAGATGCCGATCGAGGTCTCGCCATTCTCGACGCGCGTCTTGACGTCGGGCAGGGCGATCATGCGCACGACGTGGAAGGTGACGATCTGGATGACGCCGGCGAGGGTGGCCCAGGCCGCGAACTCGACGAGGCTGACCGTGTGGCTTAGCGCCGAGGCCAGCGGTAGGACGTAGCCGACCAGGGCGCCGGCCAGGGCGATGGCGGCGGCGGTGTTGCCTTGTCGGATCAGCGCCTTCTCGTTGTAGGGCGTGATCCACTGGTAGATGTATTTGAAGGCGATGGTGAACAGGCCCGCCACCACGAAGGCCAGCAGGAAGGCCACCGCGCCCGCCTTGAAACCGATGAAATCGAACATCGTCTGTCTTGCCCCTTAAGAGCCTGCCCGATCGGATCCAGCCGAGCGGATGAACAGGCTCGCCAAACCGAACTAAGCTTTGAACTCACCCACCGACAGCGGCAGGCCGATCATCATTTCATGCGTGACGTCGCCGTCCTCCGGCTCCAGCGTCAAGGCCAGCAGCAGCTCCCGCCCGTCGGACGCCAGGTCGCGATGGAACAGCATCGTCGTCTGGAAGAGCCGCCTGTCGGGCCGGCGCGCGGCGCGATCGTAATAGACATCCTCCCAGAAGGTGACCGGATCCTGCTCGGCGGCCTCTTCCCCGAACCACAGGCGGCGGTATTCGGGCAGGCCCTCCGGCTGGAAGGTTGGCGCCCGCAGACGCTTGGTCCAGGCGGGGCGACTGCCGTCGTCCTTGCCGGGATATTCGCTGGCCCACGGCAGGAAGATCGTGAAGTCGTTGGCCTTCTCGCCTTCGCGATCGTCGGAGACGACTTGGAACAGGACTTCGTCGTCGGTGTAGAACCGATGGACGAAGGCGCCGTCGCTGAGCTGGATCAGGCCCTGGGCCGTGATCTCCAGGGTGTCGCGGTCGAGGGCGAAACGGGTCTCGGCCCCGAAACGCCGCCACGCCAGCGGGTCGAGGATGACGGTGCGCCCGATGGTGACGTTGCGGATCACCGGCAGCGCCGCCGTGGGCTCGTTGTTCTTGCCGCCGAAAAGCTTGCCGAACATGGGCTTTACGCTCCCACCGGGTCGGCCAGGCGATGCTGGGCCACATAGAACAGGCGCGCTCCGGCCGGGATGCCGGCGCCGCTACGGACGTCGAACGAAGGCTCGGGCGCGTCGGCGGCCTGCCAGGCCAGCAGGGTCGCGTCCTGCTCGTGCAGGCGCTTGGCCGCCTGGTCGATGGTCGCCGCCTGGCCGCCGCGCCACTGGGCGCAATAGAGGGTGGCCGAGGCGTCGAGATGGCTGATCAGGGCGTTGAGCACGCGACTGGCGCCGGGGTCCTGCACCGCGCGCACCACCAGTTCTGGCCCCGGGGCGACGATCGCCTCCACCTGCGGGCAATGCAGCTTCAGAAGATCGCCCGCATGGCGATCGTGGAAATAGCAGACGATATGCGCGGTCTTGTTGAGGCCGCTGACCGCCAGCGCCGCCGCCAGGGTGTCGGGGTCGTTGTCGGTATAGATCGCCACCCGCCGGGCGTTGTGCACGCCGGCGCGGCGCAGTTCGGCGGGGTCGGTGAGAGCGCGCGCGCGGACATAGAGGACGCGCTCGTCCGGGTCGGACAGTTCCTTGCGGGTGATCAGCACCACCCGCCCGCCGCCGACCTCGGCGTTGAGTTCGTCGATCATCTTCGGGGTCTGATCGGGGACGAACCCGATCACCACGGTAGTGTCCGTCATGCGTCCAAAGTCTCCGCGGCCTTCCCTGCGCCGCCGCCAGAAATCGCCGAAAGCCGCCAGCACCTTGGCGACGATCGTCGTGAAGATGGCGATCGCGCCCGGGAAGACGAAGATCGCCGTGACCAGCCGGCCCGCGGGCGTCTGGGGGCTGAGGTCGCCGTAGCCTACCGTATAGGCGGTGGTGGCGTACCAATAGAGGAAGTCGACCGGCGCGGTGATCTTGGTCTCGCCGTCGAGCGCCAGCATCAGCCAGGACAGGCTGGCGTGCGCCGTCGCGGCCGCCGCCAGAACCCACCAATGAAGCTCGGCGACGGCGACATGAACGCGGTCCACCGCGCGCCGAAGAAGAATAACGAGCGCCAAGCTTGCCCCCGGCCGTGGTCAACTGCAGGATGAACCCGAACGGCGTCTTGTCAAGCGTTCATGGTACGCATACATGTAACACATGCCTGCTAGGACGACGAGAGGCGCTCAGGCCGCCGAAAGGACCCGCGCGTGGCGAGAAGCCCGCCGGAGCGCTGGCTTCGTGAAGATCGAAGTCTGGGCGCCGGCGGCGTGCAAGCCCGACATCCTTTCAGCGGTCCAGGCCATCGTCGTGGAATCGGCCCGAGGGCCAACCCTGAACAGCAACCCTAATCCTCCCCGAGGCGTCAGACACATGGACTCCGTTATCGACACCGCCTGGACGATCCACAGCCTGCGTGACGCGCTGGCGGAAAGCGCCCTCGTGCGACCCGACGAATTGACCGCCACGGTGGTCGAGGGCGTCGAGCCGGTCCTTCTGGTCGTCATGCAAGAGTTCGGCGACCTGCCGGTCTATGTCAGCGGCGGCAGCCTGCAGATGGTCGTCTCGACCATCCTGTGGCCCTGCGACGAGCAGACCGACCGCGCCGGTTTCAACGAGTTCCTGCTCAAGGCCCAGAAGGTCGTGCCGCTGTCGAATTTCGGCATCACCACGGTCGACGGCCGCGACTATTACGAGCTGATGGGCGAGATTTCGTCCAAGACCACCCTGCAGACGCTGATCATCGAGCTGCGAACCCTGGCCGCCAACGCCATCGCCGCCGCCAGCGAGCTGCGTGATTCCTTCGAAAAGAGCCGCGGCGCGGCCGCTTAAGAACAGAGACCTGGAGACTTACTGATGTCGATCTGGAGCAAGCTCTCGGCCCTGTTCCGTGGGACCGCGCATGACGGTGCGCAGACCATCGTGGACGCCAACGCCCTGAGGATCCTGGACCAGGAAATCCGCGACGCCGACAACGCCCAGGGCAAGGCCCGGGACGAGCTGGCCAAGCTGGTCGCCCGTCGTCGGTCACTGGAGACCGAGGTCGGCCAGCTGACCGACCAGTCGCGCAAGTACGAGTCCTCGGCCCGCGCGGCCATGAACAAGGGCGACCAGGCCCTGGCCCTGGAAGTCGCCCAGCGGATCGCCGACCTCGAGAAGGACGCGACCCAGAAATCGACCCAGATGAACGAACTGCGCTCGGCTGAAGAGAGGCTGCGCACGATCATCTCGCAGACCGACACCAAGGTCGAAGCGCTGCGTCGCGAGATCGAGATCGTGAAGGTCAACGAGAGCGTCCAGAAGGCCCAGGCGGCCGTCATCTCGCGCTCGGGTTCGGCCAGCGGCGTCGTCGGCTCGGCCGCCGACAGCCTCAAGCGCATCAAGGAGCGCCAGTCGGTCCGCGAGGAGCAGTTCAAGCTGCACAACGAGTCCGAGGACCGCAAGACCGGCGCCGATCTGGACGCCAAGCTCGCCGCGGCCGGCATCCTGCCGGGCGGCGGCGGGGCCGAGGACGTGCTGGCCCGCCTGATGGCCCCGAAGGACGAGGCTCTGCCCGCTCCGATGCTGGCCATCGAGGACAAGGCCAAGGTCGCTCGGGACGGCTCGGACGCCTGATGCGCCGTCTCACCCTGACGCCTCGGCCGGACTGGAAGTCCAAGGCCGAGGCGGTCGGCTTCACCTGGCACCACGCCGACGGTCGTCGCTACTGGGACGAACGGGCCGCCTACGCCTTCACGCTGGAGGAGGTCGAAGGCCACCTCGAGCCCGCGACCGAAGCGCTGCACAAGCTGTGCCTGGAGCTGGTCGAGGACGCGGTCGGCGACGACGCCCTGATGGCTCGGCTGCGGATCCCGGAAGCTTCGCGCGACGTGGTCGCCGCCTCGTGGAAGGCGCGCGATCCGTCGCTCTATGGTCGGTTCGACTTCTTCTACGACGGGGCGGGACCGCCCAAGCTCTACGAGTACAACGCCGACACCCCGACCAGCATCTATGAGGCCGGCGTGTTCCAGTGGCTGTGGCTGGAAGACCTGATCCAGCAGGGGAAGCTTCCCGAAAGCACCGACCAGTTCAACAGCCTGCATGACCAGCTGGCCGACCGGTTCAAGGCGATCTTTCCGGACGGCGGCTTCGTCCACTTCGCCAGTGACGCGGACTTCGTGGAGGATCGCCAGACGGTGCGGTTCCTGGAGGACATGGGCCGGCTGGCGGGGCTGGAGCCCAAGTTCGTGCCCATCACCCAGATCGGCCTCGACGCCGACGGCCGCTTCGTCGACCAGGACAACTATCTGATCGGGGCGATCTTCAAGCTGCACCCCTGGGAAGAGATGCTGCGCGAGCCGTACGCGGCCAACATCGCCGCCAGCAAGACCCTGTTCCTGGAGCCGCCGTGGAAGGCGGTCCTATCGAACAAGGCGCTGCTGCCGCTGCTCTGGGAGCGCCACCCAGGCCATCCGAACCTGCTTGAGACCTATTTCGACGACGACCCCAAGATCGAGCGCCTGGGAAACAACTATGCCCGCAAGCCGCTGTTCAGCCGCGAGGGCGCGAACGTCGAGCTCTGGAAGGATGGCCGCAAGGGCCGGGTGCTGGACCAGGGCTATGGCGAGGAAGGCTGGATCCGCCAGGAACTGAAGCCGCCGCCGCGCTTCGGCGCGAACTATCCGGTGGTCGGATCCTGGGTCATCGGCGACCAGGCCGCCGGCATCGGCGTGCGCGAGGACCGGGGACGCGTGACCCGCGACCGCTCGCGGTTCATCCCGCACATCATCGAGGGCTGAGAACGGATAGCGCCTTGGCGCGACCAAGCGCCACAAGAAGGCCCTGTTTTCTCCGGATAGGAAACCGGTATCATTCCTATCAGAACAGGGCGTCCGGACTGTCGCGGTCGCTCGGGGGAAACGTCTGATGTCCAAGCGCGCCGCCGTCCTCGGCCTCTTCCTGTCCGCCGGCATTCTGGCCACGCCGGCCTTTGCCGGCGTGATCGGGACCAACGTCCCGGCCCAGCCGATCACCGCCGAGCGGATCGCCAAGCTGCCGGCCACTCAGCAAGCGGCGTGGAAGGCCTATCTCGACCGCTCGACCGCCCAGGAGAAGGCCGACCGCGCCGCCCTGGCCGCCGAGCTGAAGCCGGGCGAGGTCGCGCCTCCGCCGCCCCCTTCGGGTCATGGCGACGGCGGCATGGCGCTGAACAAGGACGCGGCCTGGTACGCCTCGCCCGAGGCGCGCCACATCGCCGACGTCATCGTCAGTTTCCAGACCCCGGCCGGCGGCTGGAGCAAGAACCAGGACCGCGAGGGGGCGCTGCGCCTGCCCGGCCAGCCCTGGGCCTCGGACAACAATTCCAAGTATCTCAGCGAGGCCGACTTCGACGCCGCGCGCGACCCCAAGTGGGGCTATGTCGGCACGCTGGATAATGGCGCGACCATCACCGAGATGCGCTTCCTGGCCAAGGTCGCCGCCCAGGCGCCGGGCAAGAATGGCGAGGCCTATCGTAAGAGCTTCCTGAAGGGCGTGCGCTATCTGCTGGCCGCTCAATTCCCGAACGGCGGCTGGCCGCAGGTCTGGCCGCTGGAAGGCGGCTACCACGACGCCGTCACCTTCAACGACAATGCCGTCTCCGAGGCCGCCGGTCTGCTGACCGAGGTGTCGGAGGCCAAGCCGGAGTTCGCCTTCGTGCCCGCCGACCTTCGCGCCAAGGCCGGCGTGGCGGCAAAGCACGGTCGCGAGGTCATCGTCGCCGCCCAGATCCGCGTCGACGGCAAGCTGGCCATCTGGGGGCAGCAGGCCGATGCGCTGACGCTGGAGCCGGTCGCCGGCCGCAACTTCGAGCCGCCGGCCCTGTCGACGGGCGAGAGCGCCGACCTGCTGATGTACCTGATGAGCCTGCCCGACCCGACCCCGGCCGAGGTCGCGGCCGTCCATGCCGGCGTGGCCTGGATGAAGGGCTCGGCGCTGATGGACAAGGCCTGGACCGGCGGCAAGGGCGACCCCGCGGGGCGGCGCCTGATCGACCAGCCGGGCGCGGGGCCGCTGTGGTCGCGCTACTACAGCCGCACGACGGGCAAGCCGGTCTTCGGCGAGCGCGACAAGACCCTGCGCGACGACGCCAATGAGCTCTCGCTGGAGCGCCGCAACGGCTATTCCTGGTTCGGCCCCCAGCCGGCCAAGGCGATCAAGGCCTATGAGGCCTGGGCCAAGAGCCACCCGGCGAAATAGGGCTCAGAGGTCGCGGAGGATCCGAACGGCTTCCGCGACCGCCGCTTGGTCCGTATCCCGCAGTTCCGGCGGCACGAAGCCCATCGCGCCCAGTTTCGAGGCTGGATCGGCGCCCGGGATCGGGCCGCTGAACGAGCCGTGGACTTCGCGGACGCCGGTCCGTTTCACCAGCTCGGCGACGTTGCCGGGCTTCACCCCCGCGCCGGCCAGGATGCCGATCCGGCCGGCGGCCTGCTCGACCAGCGCCGCGATCTGTTCGGCCCCCGCCTGAGCGGTCAGGGCGCCGCCCGAGGTCAGGACGCGCTCGAAGCCCATCTGGATCGCGATCTCCAGCGCCTTCGACTGATCCGGGACCAGGTCGAACGAGCGGTGCAGGCTCGTTCCCAGGCCCGTGGAGTGCTCGACCAGCTCGCCCAAGACGTCGAGATCCAGTTCGCCGTCCGGCCGGTTGGCGCCGATGACAACACCGGCCAAGCCATGGGCTCGAACGGCGTCGATGTCGCGGCGCATGGCGTCGAAGTCGCCGGCATCGTAGCAGAAGTCGCCATTGCGCGGCCGGATCATCGGATAGATCGGGATCGAGGCGCTGGCCGCCTGGGCCATCAGGCCGGGGGCGGGGGTCAGGCCCTGCAGCGCCAGGGCCGCGCAAAGTTCGATCCGATCCGCCCCGCCGGCGATCGCCGCCGCCAGTCCAGCGGGCGTATCGACACAGACTTCCAGCAGAATGCGGTCGGCGGCCATGGTCTTCTTGTGCCTCGTGCTAGGGATTCGCGCGGGCTTGTTGGAGCACACTGATGTTGAATCGTAGAGGCCTGATCGGCGCTTCGCTCGTCGGATCGGCCATGATGGGCGCCAAGGCCGCCGCCGCCGCCAAGGGCGTGACCAAGCTCGACGGCCCCTGCGTGATCTCCACCTGGGACTTCGGCGTCGCGGCGAACCAGGCCGCCTGGGCGGTGCTGTCCAAGGGCGGCCGGGCGCTGGACGCCGTCGAAGCCGGCGCGCGGATCCCCGAGCAGGACCTGAAGAACCACAGCGTCGGCCGCGCCGGCTATCCCGACCGCGACGGCCACGTCTCGCTGGACGCCTGCATCATGGACGAGTTCGGCAACTGCGGGGCCGTCGCGGCGCTGGAGCACATCGCCCACCCGATCTCGGTCGCCCGTCGGGTGATGGAGAAGACCCCGCACGTGATGCTGGTCGGGGCGGGGGCCCTGCAGTTCGCGCTGGAGCAGGGCTTCGCGCGTGAAGAGCTGCTGACGCCGGAGTCCAGGGCCGCTTGGGAGGCCTGGAAGAAGGACGCCAAGTATCAGCCGAAGGCCAACAGCGAGGTCGGCGACTACGGCAAGACCACCGGGCAGCTGGGCACGCCGGGCGGCGCCGGCAACCACGACACCATCGGCATGCTGGCCATCGACGCGCGGGGGAACATCGCCGGAGCCTGCACGACCAGCGGCATGGCCTGGAAGATGCGCGGCCGGGTCGGCGACAGCCCGATCATCGGCGCGGGCCTCTATGTCGACAACGAGGTGGGCGGCGCCACCTCGACCGGCGTCGGCGAGGAGGTGATCCGCAATGTCGGCAGCTTTCTGGTCGTGGAATTGATGCGCCAGGGCCGCTCGCCCGAGGCCGCCTGCCGCGAGGCGGTCGAGCGGATACTGAAGAAGAAGCCGCAAGCCAAGGACATCCAGGTCGGCTTCCTGGCCGTGAACAAGCAGGGGGAAGTGGGGGCCTGGGCGATCCAGAGCGGTTTCAGCTACGCCCTGTGCGATGGGCGCAAGCAGGATCTGCTGCTGCCGGGGAAGGCGACCTATCACGTCGCGTCGTAGTCCAGCCTCGTCGTAAAATGGGTGGGCGAACAAATAACGCGGTTATAGCTTGCCGGCCAAAGTGCTCAGAGGGAGACCGCCATGTGCGATGACGATATCCACCCAGGCCTCATTCACGACCCCACGGTTTCACGCCGCACCTTCGGCCTGATGACCGCGGCTCTGACCGGCGTCGCCACCGTCGCCCGCGCCGACGAGACGGTCGAAGAGAAGGACGTCGAGATCAAGACGCCGGACGGCGTCGCCGACGCGGCTCTGTTCTACCCAAAGGGTAAGGGCAAGTGGCCGGCCGTGGTGGTGTGGCCCGACGTGGTCAGTCTGCGCCCGGCATTCCGCGAGATGGGGCGTCGCCTGGCGTCCTCCGGTTACGTCGTGCTGGTCCCTAACCTCTACTACCGGGTCAAGAAGGCGCCGGTGGTCGAGATGGGCTTCAACTTCGCCAACCCCGAGGACCGCGCCAAGCTGACGCCGATGCGCGCGTCGGTGACGCCTGAGGGGACGTTCAAGGACGCGGTGGCCTATGTCGCCTTCCTCGACGCCCAGCCGCAGACCAACAAGGCCAAGAAGGTCGGGGTGCAGGGCTATTGCATGGGCGGCCCGCTCTCGTTCCGCACCGCCGGCGCCGTTCCCGGCCGGATCGGCGCGGTCGCCACCTTCCATGGCGGCGGCCTGATCACCGACAAGGAAGACAGCCCGCACCTGCAGGTCCCCAAGACCCACGCCGATTACCTGATCGAGATCGCCGACAACGACGACAAGCAGGACCCGACCGTGAAGGACAAGCTGAAGGCCTATTTCGCCGAGGTGAAGCGCCCGGCCCAGATCGAGGTCTTCGCCGGCGCCGCTCACGGTTGGACCGTCAAGGGCAGCCAAGTCTACAACGAGGAGGCGGCCGAGCGGGCCTGGAGCAACCTGCTGGCGCTCTACAAGAAGGCGCTGGGCTAGGCGCTCGCGGCCATCGCGATCGAGAGGGGCTCGGCCATTGGCCGGGCCCTTTTTCGTACGGACGCGCCTTGCGGGAAAATAGATAGGATGCTATCTAAAATAAATAGCAAGCTACCTATTGAAAAAGCCGCTGTTCAATGGCCTCGCCCCGCACCCTCGATGAAAGCGCCTTCGCCGGCTCGCTGTTGCGCCTGGCGCGCGTCTATCGACGGGAGGTGAATCGCGCCTTGGCCGCTCACGGGCTGTCGGACGCCAAGGCGCTGCCGGTGCTGCAGATCGCCCGCGCGGGCGGCGGCATGCGCCAGGGCGTGCTGGCCGAGGAGCTGGGCGTCGAGGGGCCGTCGCTGGTCCGCATCCTCGATCAGTTGTGCCAGGCCGGCCTAGTCGAGCGCCGCGACGACCCGACCGACAAGCGGGCCAAGACCCTGCATCTCACGGCGGAGGGGCAGGCCTTGGCCGTGAAGGTCGAGAACGCGGTGCAGGGCGTGCGCCGCCGGGTGCTGGCCCAGGTCAGCGACCTGAACCTGGCGACAACCCTGCGGACCTTCGCGGCCTTCGAGGCCGCGCTGGACGTGATGGCCGGGCAGGGCGGCTGAGCGCCATCCTCCGGCGTGCAGGCTCGACAGGGCCGGCCTGAATCGCAACCCCCCGGACCTTCGCAAATTGTCCTACAAAAGAGATTGATAGCGCTATCATCCGCGTGTAGCCCTTCTCGCAAGAACTGGGAGAGGAACACCATGGCGATATCGCGCAGAGCCGCGCTGGCCGCGTTTTCGAGCCTGATCGCCGGCGCCCGGGCCTGGGCCGCGCCGGTCGCGCCGCGTGTCGTCGCCCTGGACCTGGCCAAGACCGCAGGGCCGGTCGACCGGTTCTTCGATCTCTCGATCGGCTCGGACTATCCCGGCACCCTGATCCGCGACGACAGCCAGGCGCAGCTGAAGACCGTCGTCGACGAGCTGGGCTTTCGCTACATCCGCTTCCACGCGCTGTTCCACGACGTGTTGGGCACGGTGAAGGTCCGGGATGGCAAGATCGTCTACGACTGGACGAAGATCGACCAGCTGTACGACGCTCTGCTGGCCAAGGGGATCCGGCCGTTCGTCGAGCTGGGCTTCACGCCCGAGGCGATGAAGACCTCCGAGCTGACGATCTTCTACTGGAAGGGCAACACCTCCCACCCGAAGCTGGGTCCTTGGCGCGACTTGATAGACGCCTTCATCAAGCACGTGCGCCAGCGCTACGGCGTCAAAGAAGTGCGCAGCTGGTTCTTCGAGGTCTGGAACGAGCCCAATCTCGACGGCTTCTGGGAGAAGGCCGACCAAGCCGCCTATTTCGAGCTCTATGACGTCACCGCGCGGGCCATCAAGGCGATCGACCCGGCCCTGCGCGTGGGCGGCCCCTCGACGGCTGGCGCGGCCTGGGTCCCGGAGTTCCTGGCTCATGTGAAGAAGACCGGCTCCGGCGTCGATTTCGTCACCACCCACACCTATGGCGTCGACGGCGGCTTCCTGGACGAAAAAGGCCAGCAGGACACCAAGCTCTCGGCCTCGCCGGACGCGGTGGTCGGCGATGTGCGCCGCGTGCGCGAACAGATCCAGGCCTCGGCCTTCCCGAACCTGCCGCTCTATTTCACCGAATGGAGCACCAGCTACACGCCGCGCGACAGCGTCCACGACAGCTATGTCAGCGCCGCCTACATCCTGGAGAAGCTGCGGCGCACCCAGGGTCTGGTCCAGGGCATGAGCTACTGGACCTATACCGACCTCTTCGAGGAGCCGGGCCCGCCGACCAAGCCGTTCGAGGGCGGCTTTGGCTTGATGAATCCGCAGGGGATCCGCAAGCCTGCCTGGTTCGCCTACAAGTATCTGAACGCCGTGAAGGGCCGGACGCTCGTCTGCGCCGATGACCAGGTCTTCGCCGCTCGCGATGGCGGCCGGGTGAGCGCCCTGGTCTATGCGTGGCGTCAGCCGGACCAGAAGGTCAGCAATCGCCCGTTCTATGGCCGCCTGCACCCGACGACCGACGTCGAGCCGCTGAAGCTGCGAGTGACGGGCCTGAAGCCTGGCGCCTATCGCCTGCGGGTCCGCCGCACCGGCTATCGCGCCAATGACGCATATAGCGCCTATATCGACATGGGTTCGCCCAAGACCCTGACCGCCGAGCAGCAGGGGCAGCTGGAGGCCCTGGCCCAGGACCGGGCGGAGATCGAGAAGGTGATCCGGCTCAAGGGCGAGGCGGTCGTCGACCTGCCGATGCGCGCCAACGACATTGTGCTGGTGGAGCTGGAGCCGGTCTAGGCGAGCGTTCGACGCCACGCCCAAGATTTCTGTTCAGGGTTTTTGCTCGACGATTGTCTACACCTGATCCAGGACGGTCCTGGGGCAGGTGGCCAAGCGCGCGATGATCGACGACACGACATTGAAGGCGTGGTTCTTCCGGGAGGTCTTCCCGCTGGAGGCGGCCCTGACGCGCTACATCCGTCGCAACTGGCGCAACGAGGCGGACATCGCCGACCTGCGCCAGGAGGTCTACGCCAAGGTCTACAACGCCGCGCGCGAGCGCTTGCCGTTGCAGGCCAAGGCCTTCGTGTTCACCACCGCGCGCAACCACCTGATCAACACCGCCAAGCGGGCCCAGATCGTATCGTTCGAACATGTCGCCGACCTGGAGACCTCACCCATCGCCGTGGACCTGATGACGCCGGATCGCCATCTGTCGGCGCGCGACGAACTGCGTCGCGTGCGCGAGGGGCTGGAGCGCCTGCCGCCGCGTTGCCGGCAGGTGGTGACCTTGCGCAAGATCGAGGGGTTGTCGACCAAGGAGGTGGCGGCCCAGCTCAATGTCGGGATCGACACTGTCGAGCAGCAGATGGTTCACGGCATGCGCGCGCTGGTCGACTTCATGATGGGCGGCAGCGGCCGCATCAAGCGCGGTTCCGAGGCGCGCCGCGCGATCGGCCGTGGACGTGGGGAGACGCGCTCATGAGCAACGCCGCCCACATTGAGGACGTCGCCGCCCGCTGGCTGCTGCGCCGCGAGGCCGAGGACTGGTCGCCGACCGACCAGCAGGCCCTGGACGCCTGGATCGAAGCCGATCCGCTGCACCGCATGGCCTATTGGCGGCTGGAGCACGGCTGGAGCCAGGCCGATCGCCTGTCGGCGCTTCGTGCGCCCCATGCGCCGAGCGTGACCTCGCGCGCCGCGCCCGCCTGGCGTCGCCCCGCTGTCATCGGCGCCCTGGCCGCCTGCCTGCTGGTCGCCATCGCCACGCCGTTCGTAGGCCAGATGGGCCGCCAGACCTATACGACCGCGATCGGCGGCCACGAGGCCGTGCCGCTGGCGGACGGAACCCGGGTCGAACTGAACACCCAGACCCAGCTGCGCGCCGCTGTCTCCACCAAGACGCGCGATGTCTGGCTGGATCGCGGCGAGGCCTATTTCGAGGTCGCTCACGACGCCGGTCGTCCCTTCGTGGTCCATGTCGGCCAGCGGCAGGTGACCGTGCTGGGCACCAAGTTCTCGGTGCGCCGCGAGGGCGATCGGATCGAGGTCGACGTGGTCGAGGGACGGGTCCGGGTCAATACCGGCGACAGCGCCGCCCCGCCGGTGCTGACGCGCGGGGATCGCCTGATCGCCGAGGGACGCTCGACACTGGTCACCAAGGACGCCGGCCGCGTGGCCGACGCCCTGGTCTGGCGCCAGGGCCTGCTGTCGTTCGACCAGTCGACCCTGGCCGCCGCCGCCGCCGAATTCAATCGCTACAATCGCAAGAAGCTCGTCGTCGAGGATCCGGAGGCCGCCGCCATGCGGATCGGCGGCAGCTTCGAGGCCGAGAATGTCGAGGCCTTCGCCCGCCTGCTGCAGGAGGCCTACGGCCTGAAGATCGAGGACGACGGCGATACGGTGAAGATTTCCAGCTGACGACGTTACGGGATTTTCTCGACGGCTTGTCTCAGGTCTCGGGGGCCGACAAAGAGCCCCGAGAGGGGCACGAGCAATCATGGTTCGGACTAGGTTCTTGAAGGCCGCGCTGGCGGGCGGCGTCTGCGCGCTGGTGATGGCCGGCGCCGCGATGGCGCAGGTGCGGGCGTTCGATATTCCCGGGGGCGACCTCAAGGGCGCGTTGGACGCCTTCGCGCGCCAGACCGGCGTGCAGCTGGTCTATCGCGTCGACGACGTGCGCGGCGCGGCCACGGCCGGGGCGCATGGATCGCTGGAGCGTGAAGAGGCGCTGCGGCGCATCCTGGCCGGCACCGGCCTTTCCGTGCGCCGCGACCGCTCCGGCGCGATCGCCATCGTCAAGGAGGCGGGCCGTCCGTCGGCCCAGGCCGACGCGCCCGTGGAGCAGGCCGAGCTGGTCGAGGAGGTGGTCGTCACCGGCTCGCGCCTGAAGGCCACGACCTTCGACGCCCCGACGCCGGTGATCGCCGTCGACCGCGACGACATCCTCGAGCAGGGCTACATGGACCTGGCCGAGGCGCTGGAGGACATGCCGGGCGTCGACCAGGCCGTGGCCCTGACCAACAGCCAGACCGCGACCCAGGCCAACGGCCTCTCGACCGTCAGCCTGCGCAACCTCGGTGAAAATCGCACCCTGACGCTGATCGACGGCCACCGCACCGTGTCCAACGCCGGCAACAAGAACGCGGTCAGCCTCAGCTCCATTCCCGAGTTCTTCGTCGACCGGGTCGAAGTGACCACCGGCGGCGCCTCGGCCGTCTACGGCTCGGACGCCATCGCCGGCGTCGTCAACATCATCACCGAACGCCGCCTCGACGGTCTGCGGCTGCGGGTCGTCGGCGGCACGACCGACCACGGTGGCGGCGAGTCGCTGGAATATTCGGTCGGCGCGGGCAAGCGCCTGCTGAACGACCGCCTCTACGTGATGGCCGGGATCACCTTTGATCGCCAGTTTCGCCTGATGGCGACCCAGCGCGACTTCGCGACCCAGTCGCTGATCTATTCGCAGTCGACCAACACGGTCACCGCGCCGGACCTGTCGACCAATACGCCCGGGGGCCGGTTCATCAGCGGTCGCTGGTTCTACGACCAAACCGGCCTGCGCCCGAACTTCGTCACGGCCACGGACGGCTTCGAGAACCGGACGCGCGGCGTGCTGATCACCCCGCGCGACACGCTGAACGGCGCGGTGAAGGTCAGCTACGACGTCACCGAGAACCTCAAGCTGTGGAGCCAGTTCCTCTATTCGAAGGTGACGACGGACTCCTCGCGCGAACCCTATTCGTTCAGCAATTCGACGACCTTCGGGATCAATGACGAGTTCACGGTCGGCCGCATCTCGCGCACCCTGAACCCGTTCGCTCCCGCCGAGATCAAGGCGGCCGCCTCAAGCTCGGGCATCGATTTCCGCCGCCGCCTGGTCGAGGTCGGCGACAACCGGATCTACAACGAGCGCGAGACCCTGCGCGGGTGGCTGGGCCTGGAAGGCCACGCCTTCGCCGACTGGGACTGGAAGCTGACCTACGGCTATGGCGAGTTCGACGGCCTGCAGATCCGGGGCAACACCGTCAATCTGCAGCGGGTGTCCTGGGCGCTCGACAGCGAGCGGACCTCGACCGGCGTCATCCAGTGCCGCAGCGCGGCCGCCCGCGCCGACGGCTGCGTGCCGCTGAACATCTTCGGGGTCAATTCGATCACGCCGGAGATGGCCAACTACATCCGGGCCAACACCTGGTACCACCCGCAAAACCGCCAGGACACGCTGGAAGGCTACATGGCCGGCACGGCGTTCAACCTGCCGGCCGGTCCGGTGGAGGCCGCCTTCGGTTTCGAGAGCCGCCGCGACAAGACCCGCACCACCACCGATCCGCTCGTCCAGAACGGCCTCGGCAGCTCGTCCTACATCCCGGAGTACAGCGGGGTGATCAAGGCCAAGGAGGTCTTCGCGGAGGCCTCGTTTCCGATCCTGAAGGACCTGCCGGGCGTCTACCGGCTCAGCGTCAACGCCGCCGCCCGCCTGGCCAAGTACAATCTCGACGCCGTCGACAAGACCGCCAGCTACCGGGCCGGGGTGCAGTGGTCGCCGTTCAGGGACCTGCGGGTCCGCTCCGAGTGGTCGCGGGCCCAACGCGCGCCGGACACCAGCGAGCTCTATTCGCCGCCGCGTGACGACGCCGATACGGTCGTCGACGTCTGTTCGGGCGTGAACGCGACGACCACGGGGGTGATCGCCACCAACTGCCGGGCCAACGCGGCCATCGCCGCGGCGATCGCGGCCAATGCCGACCATACGTTCCGGCAGGTCTCGACCTCGATCAAGGCGCCCAACGGCGGCAACGCCAACCTGCACGAGGAAACAGCCGACACCGTCACGCTCGGCTTCGTCTATACGCCATCGTTCCTGCCGGGCCTGCAGACCAGCGTCGACTACTACGACATCAAGGTCAGCGACGTGATCGCCTCGCTCAGCAACCCCAGCCTGCTGCTGGGCTGCTATTCGGATCCGGCGGGCCTGAACAACGCCTTCTGCGCCACCATCACGCGCGACAGCTCGGGCCAGCTGGTTCGCATCCTGAACCAGGAGCAGAACCTGAACGCGCTGCGGGCGCGCGGCGTGGACGTGGCGGCGATCTGGCGCTTCGACCTCGACCGCTGGAACGTGCCGGGCAAGTTCACCGCCAAGATCAACTACAGCCGCCGCCTGGAGCTCTCGACCGAGTTCAACGGCATCACCAGCGTCGAGCGGTCCGAGGACATCGGCGAGATCGGGACGGCCAAGAACGAGGCCAAGGCCAGCCTGGCCTGGCGCAACAGCCGCTGGAACCTGCAGTGGTCGACCCGCTACATCGGCAAGGTCGTCGACAGCAACGAGCGCTTGGCTCTGGCCCAGCAATCGGGCTTCACCGATCCGCTGTATTTGAACGTCGACGCCTACTGGCGGAACGACTTCAGCTTCAAATACGCGCCCGACGTGAAGAACCCCCGGTTCCGCGTGTTCGGGGCGGTGACCAACGTGTTCGACAAGTACGGCCCGTTCCTGCCGGACGGCACCGACAGCGGCAACGCCTACAATTACAGCTCCATCTACGGCGTGGCGGGACGGGCCTTCACCCTCGGCCTCCAGTTCGACTACTGACGCGCCGTCGCGGCCGGAGCAGCCCCTCGCTCCGGCCGCCCCTCTTCACAGCATCGTCCGCATACGGGAGACGCCCATGGCTCGACCCACGATTTCGCTCGTCCTGGCCCTGCTGGTCGCCGCCGGTTCGGCCTCGGCCGGCTCGCCCGAATGGGAGACGCCCGAGGCCAAGGATCGCAAGACCTTCACGCCCTATCTCAAGGACGAGGCCCTGGTGTTCAATGTGCTGGCCGGCCCGCCGGGGGAGGGGGAGGCTATCGCCTTCGACGACGCCATGGCCGTGCTGAAGCGGCAGAAAGAGACCTCGCCGGAACGCTGGCGCGAGGCCGAGGCCGACGCCGATCGGCTCTATGACCGGTTCTCCGAAGCCTTCGGCGCCAAGCTGGAGCGCGCCAGCCTGCCGTTCACGATCCGGCTGTTGAACCGGCTTGAGCGCACGGTGGGGCGTCCGGTGTTCGCCGCCAAGGACGTCTATCAGCGGGCCCGGCCCTATCAGGTGATGAAGCTGACGCGGGTCTGCGGCAAGGCGGCGCCGGATCCTGATCCGGATCTCAGCAAGCGCACCTCGTATCCGTCGGGCCACTCGGCCTATGGCTGGACCGCCGCCCTGGCCCTGGCGGACCTCGCCCCCGAGCGGGCGGGAGAGGTTCTGCGGCGCGGCGTGGCCTATGGCGACAGTCGCGTGATTTGCGGCGCCCACTTCCCCTCCGACGTGGAGGCCGGCCGCCTGATGGCCACGGCCGTCTATGAGCGTGTGAAGGCGACGCCGGAGTTCCAGGAGGACTTCGCCTGCGCCCGGGCCGAGCGGACCGGCGACGCCGCGCGCGTGGCGACCTGCCGGGCGCGCCAGCCTCAGCCTGTGGGCTAGGACCCCGGCGTCGGCCTGACGGACGATCATTCATTTCGGCTTTGAGCCCGGCCTGCGATGGCCAGGCGAACCTCGCGGTGCGGGTAAGGCGCGCACTTGTGCGCGGCTGTTGCGTCTACAGCAGCGGCCTTCGCCCTCGGCGAGGGCGCTTAGAGCGCTATGCGCTATCAGATGGAATTCTCTTCGCGATGTGGTCGGGGCCCAAAGCTTGAATTGCTTTGGACCCCGATGGTGCCACGACAGGGACTCGAACCCTGGACCTCAGCCTTACCAAGGATGCGCTCTACCACTGAGCTACCGCGGCGAAGAGGAGGGGCGTATAGCGAGGAGAATCGCAGATGCAAAGCCCTAAATCACCTTGACCGGTGATCTTTGTCGCCGCACCTCCGACGCATGCCGATCAGCGACGACAAGACGACCCGCGAAGCCAAGCTCGCCGAAGCGCTCCGGACCAACCTGCGCAAGCGAAAAGCCGCCGCCCGTGGGAGTTCCGGCGATTTCGACCTCGCGATCGCGGCGGCGGAAGCGGCGCCGAAACCCTATAACGCCGTTCGCAAACTGCTGGGGATAAGTCACCGCGACGGAGGCCGGGTCGAGCTTGTGGTCGAGCTTTCCGCGCCGTTTCCGAATCCCGACGGCGAGGACTGGGCGGTGGCCGTGCGGCTGAGCGGCGACGGCGGTCAGTTCGACACCGACTGCGGCAAGGTGGCTTTCGGGCGCGATGGCTTGGCGGCGACGCGCAAGGCCATCGACCTCGCGCAGGTGGCCCTGGACCTCGCCAGCACGACCCACGACCTGCGATGGCCGGACGACGAGCGTCCGTACGACCTGTCAGCGCCGATTTAGTGGCGCCAAATTAGTGGAGAGGGGCCTTGCAACCCCTCTTGCAACGGATAGAACCCGCCCCTCACATGTGAGCCGCGCGGCGACCCTCCGTCCGCGCGTTCGAGGGACCTAATGGATCGCATCGCCATAACCGGCGGCGCGCGGCTGAACGGGACGATCCCGGTCAGCGGCGCCAAGAACTCGGCCATCAAGCTGATGGCGGCCAGCCTGCTCACCGACGAGCCGCTGCGCCTGACGAACATGCCGCGCCTGGCCGACACCCGGTTCCTGGGCAAGCTGCTGATGCGCCTGGGCGTCAGCGTTGTCGAGAGCGACGGCGACGCCGGCCAGCAGACCGTCCTGCATGCGCCGGAAATCGTCAGCGGTTTCGCGCCCTACGACCTGGTCCGCCAGATGCGCGCCTCGTTCAATGTGCTGGGTCCGCTGGTCGCTCGCTCGGGCCAGGCGAAGGTCTCGCTGCCCGGCGGCTGCACCATCGGCGCGCGTCCGGTCGATCTGCACCTGCAGGCGCTCGAGGCCCTGGGCGCCAAGATCGACCTGCATGAAGGCTATGTCTACGCCCAGGCCCCGCGCGGCCTGAAAGGCGCGGAGATCAACTTCCCGATCGTCTCGGTGGGCGCCACCGAGCACGCCATGCTGGCGGCCGTGCTGGCCGACGGCGTCAGCGTGATTCACAACGCCGCCTGCGAGCCGGAACTGATCGACCTGCAGGAATGCCTGAACGCCATGGGCGCCAAGGTCGAAGGCGCGGGCACGCCGACCGTCACCATCACCGGTGTCGCCCGCCTGAGGGGCGCGACGCATGCGGTGATCCCCGACCGGATCGAGATGGGCACCTATGCCGTGGCCGCCGCCATGGCCGGGGGCGAGGTCCGCCTGACCAACGCCCGTCCGGGCCTGATCGACAACCTGCTGGCCAAGCTGGAAGAGGCTGGCGCCAGCGTCGAGCACACGGTCGACGGCTGTATCATCCGCCGCAACGGCGATCGCCTGAACGCGGTCGACATCGAGACCGCGCCGTTCCCCGGCTTCGCCACGGACCTGCAAGCCCAGTTCATGGCGCTGATGACCACCGCGAACGGTGAGAGCCGCATCCGCGAGACCATCTTCGAGAACCGCTTCATGCACGCCCCCGAGCTGATGCGCCTGGGCGCGGACATCTCGGTCTCGGGCGGCGAGGCCCGCGTGCGCGGCGTCTCCCAGCTGGAAGGCGCCGAGGTGATGGCCACCGACCTGCGCGCCTCGGTCAGCTTGGTGATCGCTGGCCTGGTGGCGCGTGGCGAGACCACGGTCAGCCGCATCTACCACCTGGATCGCGGTTTCGAGCGCCTGGAAGAGAAGCTGGGCGCCTGTGGGGCCCAGGTCCGCCGCATCGCGGGCGACGGCGAAGCGGAGCTCTGAGTATGGCCGAAACTGGCAAACCCCTGCGCTTGCTGGCCCAAGACGCCGAGGACCTCGGCGTGCTATCGGCCGCTTTGCAGGACGCGGTGGCCAAGATCGGCGACATCCGCTGGGACGCTCAGGGCCGCACCCTGACCCTCGCCTGCAACCGCTTCCGCTGGGAAGCCAAGGGCAAGAACAAGGAGCGCGTGCGCTCGGCCTTGCAGTTCGGCGACGTGTCCGGCGTCCAGGCGCGCAACCTGCGCCGTGACGCCAAGGGCGCGGTGGTCGAGCTGCTGTCGATCAGCTTCGACCCGGCCGAAGAGGCGCCGGCCGGCGTCGTCACCCTGACCTTCGCGGGCGGCGGCGACATGCGCCTGTCCGTCGACTGCCTGGACGTGGCCCTGGCCGACGTCTCGGAGCCCTGGGCCACGCCGCGCACGCCCGGCCACGCCGACTAGGCGACTAGGCGACTTCAAGAACGTCGTTGCGCCGATTGCCAGTCGGCGCGAACCGCTCCTAAGCTCCTCCCTCGCGTCGAGGCGGGGGCCGGCGCGGGCCCGAGAGGCATGCGCCCGCGGAGAGCCGCATGCGCGCGCCCGACAGCGATCTGTGGAACGAGGACCTGGCCCCGACCAGCGAGGCCCAGCGCACCTGGCGCTGGCGGCACTTCGCGGCCCTGTGGCTGGGCATGGTCATCTGCGTGCCGGCCTACATGCTGGCCTCGGGGCTGATCGAGCAGGGCATGTCGGCGGGGCAGGCGGTGCTGACCGTGCTGCTGGGCAACGTTATCGTGTTGGTCCCGATGCTGCTGATCGGCCATGCCGGCGCGCGTTGGGGCGTGCCCTATGCGGTGCTGGCGCGGGCGTCGTTCGGCTGGAAGGGGGCGCGAATCCCGGCGGTGGCCCGGGCCATCGTCGCCTGCGGCTGGTACGGCATCCAGACCTGGATCGGCGGCGGGGCGCTGCTGACCCTGCTGGGCGTCATCGTCGGCAAGAAGCTGGAGGGCGCGCCGCTGCCGTTCCTGGGCATCGGTCCCGGGCAGTTGCTGGCCTTCTTCGTCTTCTGGGCCATTCAGCTGCTGTTCGTCACCAAGGGGCTGACGACGGTCCGCAAGCTGGAGACTTGGACCGCCCCGATCAAGATCCTGATCTGCGTGCTGATGGTCTGGTGGGCGGTGTCCAAGGCCGGCGGTCTGGGTCCCATCCTGCACCAGCCCTCGGCCTTCGACGCCGGCGGCGCCAAGGCTGGTCAGTTCTGGAGCGCTTTCGCCCCCGCCCTGACCGCCATGGTCGGCTTCTGGGCGACGCTGGCCCTGAACATCCCTGACTTCACGCGGTTCGCGCGCCACCAGTCGGATCAGATCATCGGCCAGGTGATCGGCCTGCCCGCGCCGATGGGCCTGCTGGCCCTGGTCAGTGTCGTGACGACCTCGGCCACCACCATCGTCTTTGGCAAGGCGATCTGGGACCCGGTTCAGCTGGCCGGCGACATCGGCGGCATCGCGGTGGTGGTGGGCCTGCTGATCATCAGTCTCGACACCGTATGCTGCAACATCGCCGCCAACCTGGTCGGGCCGGCCTACGACTTCTCGGCCCTTTGGCCCAGCAAGATCAGCTATCGCACCGGCGGCTGGATCACGGCCGGGATCGGCGTGCTGATCATGCCCTGGAAGCTGCTGGAGACGACCCAGGGCTATATCTTCACCTGGCTGGTCGGTTACGGCGCCCTGCTTGGGCCGATCGCCGGCATCCTGATCGTCGACTACTGGCTGGTGCGGAAGACACGGCTGGCCGTGAACGATCTCTATGCGAAGGACGGCGCCTATGCCTATCGCGGCGGCTGGAACCCGGCGGCGCTCGTGGCGCTGGTGCTGGGGGTGCTGCCGAACCTGCCGGGCTTCCTGGCGGCGGCCGCGCCGCACCTGTTCGGCGGCGTGGGAGCGTTCTGGACAGGGCTCTACACCTACGCCTGGTTCGTGGGCCTGGCGATCGCCGCGACGGTCTATGGGGTGATGATGCGGGGCAGGGCGTAGAGGCGCTTGCAGGCTTTCTGACTTGCTTGCCGGCGCAAAAGTCGCATTTAAGCGCCCATGCGCCGCTTCTCCTTCTCCGATCCCGGTTTCGCCGCCGCCTTCAAGGCCTTCCTCGATGAGCGCCGTGGCTCGCCGGCCGATGTCGACGCCGCCGCGGCCGAGGTGCTGGAGGCCGTGCGCACCCAGGGCATCGACGCCGTGCTCGACTACACCCGCCGCTTCGACAAGGTGGAGCTGACCGCCGAGACGATCCGCGTCACCGCCGAGGAGATCGAGCAGGGCGCCGCCGAGACGCCCGCCGACGTGCGCGAGGCCATCGCCTTCGCCGCCGCCCGCATCCGCGCCTACCACGCCCGCCAGCGCCCGGCCGACCAGGCCTGGACCGACGAGGTCGGCGTCGAGCTGGGCTGGCGCTGGACGCCGATCGAGGCCGTGGGCGTCTACGTCCCGGGCGGTCGCGCGGCCTATCCCTCGACCGTGCTGATGAACGCCGTGCCCGCCCAGGTGGCCGGCGTCGACCGCATCGCCATGGTCACCCCGCCCGGCAAGCTGCAGCCCGCCGTGCTGGCCGCGGCCAAGGAAGCCGGCGTCACCGAGATCTGGCGCGTGGGCGGGGCCCAGGCCGTGGCCGCCCTGGCCTATGGCGCGGGTCCGATCCAGCCGGTCGACAAGATCGTCGGTCCCGGCAACGCCTATGTCACCGCCGCCAAGCGCCGCCTGTACGGCGTGGTCGGCATCGACGCCCTGGCCGGTCCCTCCGAGATCGTTGTGGTCGCTGACGGCGCCAACAATCCCGACTGGATCGCCGCCGACCTGCTGAGCCAGGCCGAGCACGACCCGGCCGCCCAATCGATCCTGATCACCGACGACGAGGCCTTCGCCGCCGCCGTCGAGGCCGCCGTGACCGAGCGCCTGAAGACCCTGGCCACCGGCGTGGACGCGGCCGCCTCGTGGCGCGACCACGGCGCGGTGATCATCGCCCCGCTGGACGAGAGCCCGGCCCTGGTCGACGCCATCGCCCCCGAGCACGTCGAGTTCACCATGGAGAATCCCGAGCGGCTCTCCGACCGCGTGCGGCATGCCGGAGCGATCTTCCTGGGGCGCCTGACGCCCGAGGCGATCGGCGACTATGTGGCCGGCTCGAACCACGTGCTGCCGACCAGCCGCGCGGCGCGCTTCCAGTCGGGTTTGTCGATCTACGACTTCATCAAGCGCACCTCGATCGTGAAGTGCGACCCCGCCTCGTTCGGCATTCTTGGGCCACACACGGTGGCCCTGGCCACGGCCGAGGGGCTGCCCGCCCACGCCCTCTCGGCTTCGGTGAGGTTGCCATCCGGCGACTGACGCGCGAACCTCCCGCGGCAGATGAGCACCGACGACCGCGCCAGCCATAAGATCAAGTCGATCGAGATCGACGACGACAGCCTCGCGGCCGCTTCGCGCGACCAGGAGCAGGAGCGCCAGGTCGCGATCTTCGACCTGATCGAAGGCAATTATTTCGAGCCGGCGGAAGCGAGCGCTGGTCCCTACGACATACGCCTGTCGTTGCTCGAGAACCGCCTGGCCTTCGACATCAGAGGGCCGGACTACGAGCGCCGGCACCTATTGTCGCTGTCGCCCTTCCGGGGGGTGATCAAGGACTATTTCCTGATCTGCGACAGCTATTACTCGGCCATCCGGAACTCGACGCCGCAGCAGATCGAGGCCTTGGACATGGGGCGGCGGGGGCTGCACAACGAGGGTTCGAGCCTCCTGCGCGAGCGCCTGGACGGCAAGGTCAAGACCGACCTCGACACCGCCCGCCGCCTGTTCACCCTGATCTGCGCCCTGCACTGGCGGGGTTAGTTCGGTGACGGATCTGCCCGATGCGGTGTTGTTCACCTGCAACTACAATCGCGTGCGCTCGCCGATGGCCGAGGGGCTGTTCAAGCGCTTCTACGGCACGCGGGCCTTCGTCGACTCGTGCGGGCTGAAGCCGGATCCGGCCGGGGAGGGTATCGACCCGTTCGTGATCGTGGTGATGGACGAGCTGGGTCTGGACGTCTCGGATCACAAACCCAAGACGTTCGTCGAGCTGGAGGACGACAGCTTCGACGTCGTGGTCTCCCTGACCCCCGAGGCCCAGCACCGCGCGGTCGAGTTGTCGCGAGATCGCGCCGTCGACATCGAGTACTGGCCTACCCACGATCCGACGCTGGTGGACGGCTCGCGGGAAGCGCGATTGGAGGCCTATCGCGAGGTTCGCGACACCTTGGCCGAGCAGATCAAGCAACGTTTCGGCGCGCCATCGACGTTCGGGGGGTAATTGCGTTATAGAGGCGCCTCGCCGCGAAGGCCCTCGTCCCGACACCCCTGTCGGGCGTAGCCTCGCGGCTATCCGATTCGTCCATTTGAGAGGCCTGATGGCTAAGGAAGAACTGCTCGAGTTTCCCGGTACGGTCAGCGAATTGCTGCCGAACGCCACGTTTCGCGTGAAGCTGGAAAACGACCACGAGATCATCGCCCACACCGCCGGCAAGATGCGCAAGAACCGCATCCGCGTGCTGGCCGGCGACAAAGTCCTGGTCGAGATGACCCCCTACGACCTGACCAAGGGCCGTATCACCTACCGCTTCAAGTAGGACGCCCATGGCTTCGCGAATGGCCGCCCAGCCGTCGCTGGTTCTGGCCAGCGCGAGCCCCCGGCGCCTCGACCTGCTGGCCCAGGTCGGCGTAACGCCCGACCGGGTCGACCCAGCCGACATCGACGAGACCCCGCTGCGCGACGAGACCCCGCGCCGCCACGCCCTGCGCCTGGCGCGGGAGAAGGCGCGCGCGGTCGCGTCCCGGGCGACCGGCGACTTCGTCCTGGCGGCGGACACGGTGGTCGCGGTCGGCCGGCGTATCCTGCCCAAGGCAGAGACCGAGGCCGACGTTCTCTATTGCCTGAAGCTCCTGTCGGGCCGGAACCACAAGGTGCTGACGGGCGTGGCCCTGATCGCGCCGGACGGGCGCGAGGCTTCGCGCCTGGTCGAGACCAGGGTCGGCTTCAAGCGCCTGTCCGACGCCGAGCGCGACGGTTATGTCGCCAGCGGCCAATGGAAGGGCAAGGCGGGCGGCTACGGCGTCCAGGGCCTGGCGGGCGGCTTCATTACCGATCTGCAGGGCTCGTACCCCAGCGTCGTCGGTCTGCCGCTCTACGAGACCCTGAACTTGCTCAGTGGACTGGGGTACCGGTCATGAACGCCAAGACCTTCGGCGACAGGACAGCCGCCGCCAAGCCCGCCAGCGAAAGGCGCGCCTATCTCTACAAGGGAGTCGGCGAGACCGTTGGGGTGGTGACCCTGGATGGCCGCCCCGAGCGCCTGTTTGTGACTTGGCCGGACGACGACCCGCTGGACGCCGAGGGCGTGCGCGGCGTCGCCCGCATCAAGAAGATCGAGAAGGCCTTCGCCTCGGCGTTTGTTCAACTGCCCGGCGGCCAGGATGTGATCCTGCCGCTGCGCCCGGACATGCCGCCACTCGTCGAGGGTGGAGTCGTCGAGATCGAGATCAAGACCGCCTCGCGGCTCGGCAAGGCGGCCGTCGCCCGCTTCGTCGCCGAAGGGCAGGGCGAGCCTCGCGTGCTGGCCCAGGCCCCCACGATCGAGGAACGCCTCCGTCACCATGTGAAGTCCGGCTCGCCCACGACGGGCGACAAGGCCCTGCCCGCCGTCGAGGAGGCCGAGGCCGACGCCCTGGCCACACTCTTCGCCTTGCCGGGCGGCGGCGACATCGCCGTCGAGACCACGCGCGCCCTAACGGCTATCGACGTGGACCTGGGCGCGCGGGAATCGACCGATTCGAAGCGGGCGGCGCGGCAGGCGAACATGGCGGCGCTGAGCGTCGCCGCGCGGGTCCTGCGCTTGAAGGGGCTAGGAGGCATTATCGTCTTCGACCTCGTCGGTCGCGGCCACGACGGTCAGGCCCTGACGACGGCGGCCCGCAACGCTTTCATCCTGGATAACCCCGGTGTGGGAATCGGGGCGATCAGCAAGTTCGGCACGCTGGAAATGATCGTCCCGCGCCGCGCTCCGCCGATTCTCGACCGGCTCCTGGCCGTGGGCGGCGCGCCGCATCCTCGCTACGTGGCGCGTCGCCTGGCGCGCGCCCTGGAGCGTGAGGGCAGGGCGGATCCCGGCGGTCGCCTGACGGCGCGTTGCGCGCCCGCCGTGGCCGAAGCTTTCATGAGCGAGCTCGACGCCGGCGTGGCCGAGCGCCTGGGCCGCAGATTCGCGATCGAGGCCCAATCCGGCTGGCCCGTCGACCGCCTGGAGGTGTCCGCCGCATGAGCAGCAAGTGCCCCATCTGCGGCAAGCCGGCCGAAACCGGCTTCCGCCCCTTCTGTTCCAAGCGTTGCTCGGACGTCGATCTGCAGCGCTGGCTGAGTGGTCGCTATGTCGTCCCGGGCGGCGAGAGCGACGACGAAAATCCGCTGTCGGAAGACATCCACAGGGATTGAAAAACGAGGCTAGACATCCCGTTCGGCCTCACCTATAGACCCGGCTCCTCGCTGCACGGCGAGGTCGCCGAGGCGGTTTCGACCGCCAAAGCAGGATGCCTGGATAGCTCAGTTGGTAGAGCAGCGGATTGAAAATCCGCGTGTCGCTGGTTCGAATCCGGCTCCAGGCACCACCACCTTCTTCCTTTCGGAAGCTAGAACGCCTTCTCGAGCCGTCCTGCGCACAGGCCGGCCGTTTTGCGTTTCCCGCCGCAGCGGCGGTTGATCCGTCGGACCGCCGCTCCCATCTGCCAAGTCGGCGGGCGCCTTTCTTCACAGACCAGCGTTTTGTTGCCTTGCTGCGATGCAGCATGGTTTTTCTCGTTATCAGGGAAAAACCGCCCCTATTTCCGGAAAACCCTTTTGTGCAGCGCAGTAAAGCCCGGTGGCGCGGGGCCCCGACGATGAATTTGTGCCCAAATGATCCCCTTGACGGTGCGAAAAGGGGTTGCCAAAGGACCTCAGCCGCAATTCTAACATTGCGGTAAGACCGGAGCCCTTCGCGGGGCGTCGGTTGCCCGCGCTTCGAAACGATCCTTCTGGGGCTTGGTCCTCGTGAGGGGCGTAACGGGTCGAGCGCAGCGAAGCGGGTCCGCCAGGTTTGGGAGAGCAATCTACCTCCAGGTGGGCTATTCAGAGTTAGGGTGGAGACGCTCTCGCGCGACGACCCTCGGTCCAAACGTGCTAGACCAATCAGGAACTGGCGAAAGATGCTCGACATTAAACGGAAGACCCCCCTCATCGCTCTCGTCGGCGCGCTCGCGCTGATGGCGAGCGCCCCGGCTTTCGCCCAAGACGCCGCGGCTCCGGCCCCCGCGACTTCGGAAGCCGCCGCCCCCGCCGCTCCGGCCGCTGACGCCGCCGCTGCTCCGGCTCCGGAAGCCGCTCCCGCCGAAGAAGGCGGCGAGAAGAAAGCCAGCCACTCGCTGACCCCGGTCGGCATGTTCCTGGCAGCCGGCGCCGTCGTTAAGGTCGTCATGATCGGCCTGCTGCTGGCCTCGGTCTTCTCGTGGGTGCTGCTGCTCACCAAGATTTTCGAGTTCAACGCCCTGAACAAGCAGTCGGACAAGTTCCTGGAAGCCTTCCGCGGCGCTCGCTCGATCGCCGATATCGCGCGCATCAGCTCGTCGGAAGAATTCGAAGGCAACCCGATGGCCGACATGGCCGCCGCCGCCTCGCAGGAAGTCGAACTGTCGCGTCAAGCTGGTCTGGCTGTCGCCGGCGAGCACCGTGACTCGACGCTGGGCCGCGCCACCTACGCCATCAACGCGGTGCAAGCCTCGCTGGCCAAGCGTCTGGGCGGCGGCATGGTGTTCCTGGCCTCGGTCGGTTCGGCTGGTCCGTTCATCGGTCTGTTCGGTACGGTTTACGGCATCATGACGTCGTTCATCGGCATCGCGAACACCAACACGACCAACCTCGCCGTCGTGGCGCCGGGTATCGCTGAAGCCCTGCTCGCCACCGGTATCGGTCTGTTCGCCGCTATTCCGGCCGTTATCTTCTACAACTACTTCCAGACCCGCATCTCGGGTTACGGCACCCGCTCGGAAGGCTTCGTTGCTGAACTGATGAACGCCATCTCGCGTCAGCTCGACAAGGGGGCGTAACATCCATGGCCGCCAAACTCTCAGGCGGTGGGGGCGACAGGTTCAACGTCGAGCAGAACAGCGACATCAACGTCACGCCCTTTGTGGACGTCATGCTGGTGCTCCTGATCATCTTCATGGTGGCGGCTCCGCTCGCCTCCGTGTCGATCGAAGTGAACCTGCCCGCGGCGGTGGCGAAAGCATCTCCTAACCCGCCGAAGCCGGTTTACATCTCGATCCAGGAGTCGGGCAAAGTCTACATCGGGGACTTCGAGACCTCGATAGACTCCATGGGGCAGGACATTGCCAAGAATATTGGCAAACGTGACCCGTCCAAGGAGCGCATCTTCATCCGGGCCGACGAAAAGGTTCGCTACGGGGCTTTCATGGAAGTGATGAACACTCTCCAGGATAATGGCTTCTACAGCGTTGCTCTCGTTGGACGGGATGATAGCTAGGTAGGGGTGCTGCATGGCTGAACAACAAACGCCCGAGCATCGCCACTACGATCCGCTCACTTCGGAAGGTCCGCGTCGCAAGAAGGGCCTCGGCCCGTTCGGTGTCGCGCTAGTCGTGGTCTGCGGTCTGCACGGATTGCTCTTCGCGTACCTCGCGAAGCAGAAGTTCGAAGCGGTGTTCCAGGAGTACTCGGACGACGCCGTGGATGTGGAGCTTCCTCCGCCTCCGCCGCCGCCGCCCCCGCCTCCTCCGCCGCCGCCGCCGACCAATGAGCCGCCGCCGCCTCCGGCCGTGGTGCAGCCGCGTCCCCCGGTGGCTCCGCCACCGGACGTGACGCCGCCGCCGCCGCTGCCGATCCCCCCCGTTGAAAAGCGGGTGGAACAGACGGCTCCGCCGGTGATCTCCTCGGTGCCTCCGGTGCCGTCGAACCCGCCGGCTCGCGCCTCGGTGATCACGCGTCCGGACTGGGCCCGCAAGCCCTCCGGCGATGACATGGCCCGGTACTACCCGGACCGTGCTCAGCGGATGGAAGTCAGCGGTCGCGCGACGATCTCGTGCACCGTGACCGCCAAGGGCACGCTGGAAAGCTGCTCGGTGGTTTCGGAATCGCCCGCGGACATGGGCTTCGGCGACGCGGCTCTGCGTCTGTCGCGCCTGTTCCGGATGAAGCCGAAGACCCTCGACGGCGCGCCCGTCGATGGTGGCCAGGTGACCGTCCCGCTGGTGTTCCAAGTCCCGCAATAGGGCCTGGATCACGGCGAAAACAAAGAAGCGCCCCGGAGTTTCGGCTCCGGGGCGTTTTCCTTTGGAAACGGCAAACGAGAACGCGCGCATTTTCCTTTGGAAAGAGGGTGTTTCGGCGCTTGATCCGGGAAGCCGGTCCGACTAAAGACACTCCCTCGCGATGCGCCGCCTTAGCTCAGTTGGTTAGAGCGCCGGTTTGTGGAACCGGAGGTCCTCAGTTCAAGCCTGAGAGGCGGTACCATCGCAGACCACAGAAAAGCCCGGGGTTCGCCCCGGGCTTTTTGCGTTTCCGCCTTGCCTATGGCGGCTACCCGACAAAAAAGATCGCCGTGGACGGATCGAACAGCGACGCTAAAGCGTTCCCCACTCGTGAACGGGGAACGGCGTATGTGGGCTGGTGGTAGGCGCCTGGTTCAGGCCGGCGTGGCGGTGCTTTTCCAGATCGCATCGACCGGGATCGCCCACGCCCAGAACGCGCCCCGAGATCTTGCGGATCTGTCGATCGAGGAACTGGGCGATGTCCAGGTCACTTCGGTCTCCAAGCGGGCGGAGAGCGTGATGGACGCTCCCGCGGCGGTCTATCGGATCGGCCGCGAGGAGGCCTTGCGCTTCGGCGCCGACAGCTTGCCCGAGTTGCTGCGCCTGGCCCCCAACCTCCAGGTCGCGCAAAGGGGCGCGGCGGGCTACGCGATCAGCGCCCGAGGCCTGAACGGCAATCCCGAGGCCCAGAATTTCCCCAACAAGCTGCTGGTGCTGATCGACGGGCGAAGCGTTTACTCGCCGCTCTATTCCGGCGTCTACTGGGACATGCAGGAGGTCCTGCCCGTCGATCTGGACCGTATCGAAGTGGTCGGCGGTCCCGGTGGAACACTGTGGGGCGCCAACGCTGTGAATGGCGTGATCAACATCACGACCCGGTCCGCGGAGGAGACACAGGGGCTCTATCTGCAGGGCCGGGTCGGCAATCAGGGGCGGAGCGCCAGCGCCCGCTACGGTGGCCGGTTGGGCGCCGCCGGAGCTTTCCGCGTCTATGCGCGGGGCGCCCGCCTTGACGCGACACGGACAGCCTCCGGAGCTCCGGCGGGAGACGCCTTCCGTCGCGCCCAGGGTGGCTTTCGCGCCGACTGGGCCTTGGGCGACGGCGACAGTCTGACCCTGTCCGGCGACCGCTACGACGGCGCGGGGGATCAGGGCGCCGGCGCGCGCGAAGACATTTCGGGCCGCAACCTCATGGCCCGCTGGCGGCGTGAAGGCGAGGGTTCATCCCTTCAGGTCCAGGCCTATTACGACCACAATCGTCGGGCCACGTCCGGGGGCGGAGCCTTCGGATTGAACACCTACGACCTTGATCTGCAGCATGCCGTCGCGCGGGGGCGCCATCAGTGGGTCTGGGGCGGTGGCGCACGGGTCAGCCGCTATGACATTCGTGGGACGGAGAGCCTGTTGTTTCGGCCCGCGGCGCGGACCCTGAAGCTCTACAATGTCTTCGTGCAGGACAGTCTGGCGCTGAGCGAACGGGCCAACCTTACCCTGGGCCTCAAGGTCGAGAACGGTCCCTACGCCGGCGCGCAATGGCTGCCCAATGCGCGTCTCAACTGGCGCGCCGCCGAGGCCGTGAGCCTGTGGGCTGCGGTCTCGCGGGGCGTCCGGGCGGTGACTCCGTTCGACAGCGACGTAGTCGAGAGGCTGGGCGGGGCGGACTTCCTGGTCGGCGGTCCGGACATCCGGCCCGAGAAGTTGACGGCTTACGAGATCGGCGCGCGGTTCAAGCCCGGCGACCGCGCCTACGTGTCGGTGTCGGCCTACTACAGCGCCTATCGTGACCTACGCAGCATCGAGGTCGCGCCGGCCGGATTCCTGCCCCTGCGCTGGGGCAATGGCATGGCCGGCCACGTTCAGGGCGTGGAGGTCTGGGGCGAGTACAGGATCCAGGCCTGGTGGCGGATGTCGGCCGGCGCCACGGCCTTGACCAAGCGCCTGAAGTTCAAGCCGGGCTCCAGCGGCATACTCGGCGCGGCCCAGGCGGGCGACGACCCGAGTGGGCAAGCCTTCCTGCGCTCGTCCATGGACCTGTCGACCGCGGTCAGTCTGCACGCCGACCTGCGCTACGTCGCTGAATTGCCGACGCCGCGCACGCCGTCCTATGTCGAGCTGGGCGGCCGCCTGGCCTGGGCGGTGAATGACCGGGCCGAGATCGCCCTGGTTGGCCGCAATCTGCTGCACGACCGACATCCGGAGTATCCGCAGGGGACAGAGATCCCCCGCGCCCTGAGCGTGGATCTGCAATGGCGGTTCTAGGTTCAGACATAACGCGAGGCAGGCCGCTTGGCGGGCTGGCCGCCGGCCTGGCGCTCTGCGTCGTCCTGGCGGGGCCGGCGAGGGCGGGGGACGCGTCGCTCGAGTACGCCGTGAAGGCCAACTACCTCTACAAGTTCACGCCGTTCATCGAATGGCCCCCCAAGGCGTTCGAGGCCTCGACCAGCCCGTTCAACCTGTGCGTCGCCGGGCAGGACCCGTTTGGCGCGGCGGTCGACCAGATCGTTCGTGGTCGCCATGTGGGAGACCATCCGGTCGCCGTCGTGCGGCTGCAGACCGTCGCCAAGGGGGCGGCGTGTCATCTGTTGTTCCTGGGTCGGTCCCGCCTGCAGACGCCGCAGCAGATGCTCGCCGCGGTGGCCGGACAACCCGTGCTCACCGTCGCCGATCAGGGTCTGAGCGCGAAGGGGGCGATGGTGCAGTTCGTGATCGTCGACGACCGGGTCCGGTTCGAGATCCGCGGCGATGCGGTCCAGGCGGGCGGACTGGTCCTGAGCTCAAAGCTCCAGGCCCTGTCGACGTCCAAGAAGGGAGACGGGCGATGAGCGACTCCAAGCCCCTGGACCATCGCCCGGCGCGCCCGGTCCTGACGGTCTCCATCGCCGTGGGCCTGGCGGTCGCCATCGTCGCGGCGGCGTTCGGCATGGCCGTCTACAACGAGAGCCTCAGCCAGCAGGAGCGGGCGCGGCAGGCGCAGGTGCAGGCCCGGATCCTGGCCGGCAGCGTCGCCGCCCCTCTGGCCTTCGACGACCGCGCCGCCACGCGGGAATATGTGGCCGCCCAGAGCTCCAACCCCGATGTCGAGGCGGTCGGAGCCTACGACATGCAGGGACGGCTGATGGCCGGTTTCGTGCGATCGGGGCCGGGGCTTCCCGCCCGTAACGCTGTCGGCCCGCCCCGCAACGACGGCGCGCGCCTGGTGGTCACCCATCCGGTGACCGAGGGCGAGACGGTTCTCGGATCGGTCTATCTGCGTTCGGTGCTGGAATCGCCGGCGCGCCGGGCCATGCGCTATGCCGGCTTCGCGCTCTTGATCGTCATGGCCGCCCTGCTGGTGGCGGTGATGGGCGCGGCCAACGCCCGCGAGGGCGAGGCCTATCGCAAGCTTCGCGCCGAGATTCGCGAGCGCGAGAAGGCCGAGGACGCCCTGCGCCAGTCGCAGAAGATGGAGGCCATGGGCCAACTGACCGGCGGCGTGGCCCACGACTTCAACAACCTGCTGATGGTGGCCTCCAGCGGCCTGGATCTGCTGGAGCGGACCACCGACCCGACCCGGCGTGATCGTCTGCGCCAGGGCATCCGCCAAGCCATCGATCGCGGCGCCAGCCTGACCCAGCAGTTGCTGGCCTTCTCGCGCCGCTCGCCGCTGAAACCCGAGGTGGTCGACATCAGTGAGCGGATGGCCGGGATGCACGCTCTGCTGGATCGTTCCCTGCGCGAGGACGTGACGGTCGAGGTAAAGCTGGCGGCGGACCTCTGGCGGGTGGAGGTCGACGCCTCCCAGTTGGAGGTCGCTGTCCTCAACATCGCGCTCAATGCCCGCGACGCCATGCCCGACGGCGGGGTGATCACGATTGAGGGCCGCAACGAACCGTCAGGGCGTCCCGAAGGGGCCGGCGACGCGATCCGGCTATCGATCCGCGACACCGGCGTCGGCGTGGCGCCGGAGATGCTGAGCCGGTTGTTCGAGCCGTTCTTCACCACCAAGGCCGTGGGCAAGGGGACGGGACTGGGCCTGTCGCAGGTCTACGGCTTTGCGCGCGCCTCCGGCGGCGAGGCGGGCGTGGATAGCAAGCAGGGGGAGGGCACCACCGTCTGGCTGCGCCTTCCGCGCTCGACCAAGGCCCCGGTAACCGAGGTCGCGGTCGTCGCGCCGACCACCTCGGCGAGATCGAAGCGTCACCGCATCCTGCTGGTCGAGGACGATGACAGCGTGGCGCAACTGGTCGAGGAGATGCTGCGCGAGCTGGGCTACGACGTGAGGCGGGCCGGCGACGCTCTGGCGGCGCTCGAAGTCTTGCGAGCCGACGTCGGCTTCGACCTGGTGTTCAGCGACATGGTGATGCCCGGCGATGTCGGCGGCCTCGACCTGGCGCGGGATATCACCCGTCTGCGGCCCGAGCTGCCGGTGATCCTGACCACGGGGTACAGCGCCGCCGCCGCCGCGGCCGCCAACGAGGGACGACGGGTGCTGATCAAGCCGTATCGGATCGAGGCCTTGGCCATCGAACTCGACACCGCGCTCACCAGCGCGCGAACGGGGACTTAGGAACCGCCTCCGCCGGGGATGGGTTGAAGACAGCAGCCCAGAGGAGGACTTCCATGTCCAAGACCCCCCCGATCCCGCCCGAACAGCGCGCCTTCAAGGGCCAGAAGCCCGATATCGAAGGGCGCGGCGGCCGCCAGGACGGCCTTCAGTCCGACGACCCCGGCAACGCCGACGTGAACCTGGAAGAGCAGGGCCGTCACGGCAATCTGCGTCAGAACACGACCCACTCGGGCAACGTCCAGGATCGCTGACCCAAACCATGTCGGGCGGTCGATTGTCGGTCGCCCGACATTGAAAACGCTTCTCATTCAAGAGTTTCCCGCGTTTGGAACGCGAAGCGCGACAAGGGAGTTGGTTGGCGGAACAGGTTCAGGAGAAACACCCATGGCAGCCCCTTCGAAGACCACGACCAAATCCACCAAGCCGCGCCGCACGCGCCGCACCGCCCGCCGTGATCCGCTGGCGATCAGCCTGCTGAAGAAGGACCACCGCGAGGTGGAGGCGATGTTCGACGAGTACGAACAGCTGGAGAGCGACGCCGAGAAACAGGCTCTGTTCAGCAAGATCGCCCTGTCCCTCAAGGTTCACACTCAGATCGAGGAAGAGATCCTCTATCCGGAAAGCCGCGGCGAAGTTGAGGACGACCTGCTGGACGAAGCCTATGTCGAGCACGACGGGGCCAAGAAGCTGATCGCCGAGATCGAGGCGATGAAGCCCGGCGAAGAATTCTACGACGCCAAGGTCAAGGTGCTCAGCGAGTACATCAAGCACCACGTCAAGGAAGAGGAGCAGCCCGGCGGCCTGTTCTCGCAAGCCAAAAAGGGCGACGAGGACCTCGAGGCCATGGGCGAGCGCCTCAAGGCCCGCAAGGAAGAGCTGATGGCCCAGATGGCCGGCAAGTCCGCGCACTAGACCTTCGACGGCTACACGGCGAACGCCCGGTCCTGGTGGCCGGGCGTTTTGCTATGTGAGGTCAGCCAGCTTGCCCGCCAGGCGCAGATCCTGGACGAACTCGGCATAGGCCCGCGCCCGAGTCTCCTCATCGGGAACGCGCAGCAGAAACGACGGGTGATAGGTCACCAGGCCTTGCGCCTGGTCGGCCAGCTGCAGCGCCTTTCCCCGGTTCGCCCCGATCGGCGTCGCCTTGCCGATCACCGCGAGCGCCGCCGTCGCGCCCAGGGCTACGATCACCCGGGGCCTCACCAACCGGCGCTCGGCGTCCAGCCACCAACGGCAGGCGGTGACCTCGTCCCGGTCTGGCGTCTTGTGGATCCGCCGCTTGCCACGGACCTCGTGCTTGAAATGTTTCACGGCGTTGGTGACGAAGGTTCGGTCGCGCGGAACGCCGGCCTCGGCCAGCGCCTTGTCGAACACCTGGCCGGCGGGACCGACGAAGGGGCGGCCCGCCAGATCTTCCAGATCGCCGGGCTGCTCGCCGACGAACATCAACGCCGCGCGGGCGGCGCCTTCTCCCGGCACGCCCTGGGTGGCGTCGCGCCACAGGTCGCAGCGACGGCAGACCTGCACGCCGGCGTCGACCTCGTCCAGGGTCGTCGGCGCGCCTTGGCCATAGGAAGCATCACGCGTGTGCCGCAGGGCGGCTTTCAGCTCGCGCTCCGAGGGGCGGCGAGGTCGGGCGTCGACCATGGCGGCGGCGCGGTCCTGGGCGGTTTCGATCAGGTCGGGAATGAGCCGCGCCTCCGGCAGGTTCCGCCAGTAGCGTTTCGGCATCTCCTGGCGCATCTGGCGGGGGTTGAGGCGAGCCGGATTGAAGATCGAGGCGTAGTAGGTGCGCCACAGCTCTTCCTGGGCGTCCTCGGACGGCGCATCGGCGGGATCGGCGCCTTCGGAGACCGTCAGCCGCTCGCGATCCCAAGCCACGCACGCATCGGGAGTGAGGATCGTCCAATCCATGTTGGTGAAGCGGCGCGCGAAGAACGGCGCGACGGCCTCCGTAACCCGATGGGCCGGCTCGAACCAAGCGGCGTAGGTCTCGTTTTCCGCGCCTTCGACCAGGCGAAAGCGGACGAAGGCCTTCATCTTGTGGGCGGCGCGGCTGACGGCCTTGGCCATGTCGCGAGCGCGGGCCATGTCGGGATCGGCCGGGTTCTCGACCAGGCGCGGCTCGCGCTCCAGCCGCCAGAGGATGCGATAGAGCAGGGCCAGGCGGTCCGGCGCGCGGTGCAGGATTACTTGCTCGGCCAGCTCGACGAAGGCGGCGGGGACGGTGAAGTCGCCGATCTTGCCGGATGGAGCGGCCGGGGCGGCATCCAGGTCGAATAGCTCCCGTTCCACGGTCCAGACCACCGCTTGCGGCGCCACGCCTTCGGCCCTCAGCATCCGAGCGGCCGTTCGCCAACCCGTGAAGTCAATCTCGGAAGCCAGGCGTACAACCCGCATCAGAAGAGACTCAGCTGCTGGGGTTGGACCAGGGCGGCCTTCAGGCTCTCGCGATCGGTCAGCGCCCCGGGCGTCCAGTCAGCCGTGACCAGGAAGGCCTTGGCGCGCTTGAGGACGGCCCCGACCCGCTTGAGATCGGCTAAGGTCAGGGCCGCCACCCGGCGGGCGGCGAGAATGCGCTCGACGGCCTTGGCGCCGAGGCCGGGTACGCGCAGCAGGGTCTCGCGGTCGGCGGTCTGGACGTCCACCGGGAACCTTGCGCGGTTCTTCAGCGCCCAACCGGTCTTGGGATCGACGGTGAGATCCAGGTCCTCGCCCTCGGCGACAATCTCGGGTCGTTCGAAGCCGTAGAACCTCATCAACCAATCGGCCTGGTACAGGCGATGCTCGCGCAGCAGGGGCGGCCGCGCCAGGGGCAGGCGATGGCTGGCGTCAGGGATTGGACTGAAGGCGGAATAGTAGACGCGCCCAAGGCGATAGGCGCTGTAAAGCGTGGCGCTGCGGGCCAGGATATCGCCGTCCCGAGCCTCGTCGGCGCCGACGATCAACTGGGTCGACTGGCTGCGGGCGAAGGTCCGCCGCCCTGCCTTCTTCGCGGGTTCGGCCCGATCCTCGATCGCCAGGCGCATGCGGCCCATGGCCCGCTTGATGTCGGTTGGGCTCTTCTCAGGCGCCAGGGCCCTGAGGCTGTCATCGCGCGGCAGCTCGATATTGATCGACACGCGGTCGGCGTAGAGCCCGGCCTCGGCCGCCAGTTCGGGCGAGGCCTCGGGGATCAGCTTGAGATGAATGTAGCCTCGGAAGTCGTGGTCCAGCCGCAGCGATCTCGCCACCCGGACCATGGCCTCCATCGTGTAGTCGCCCGTGCGGATGACCCCCGACGAGAGGAACAGGCCCTCGATGTAGTTGCGCTTGTAGAAGCTGAGCGTGAGGTCGACGACCTCCTTCACCGAGAAGCGCGCCCGGGGCGTGTTCGAAGACACGCGATTGATGCAGTAGGCGCAGTCGTAGATGCAGAAGTTGGTCAGCAGGATCTTCAGCAGGCTGATGCACCGGCCGTCGGGCGCATAGGCGTGGCAGATGCCCATGCCCTCGGTCGAGCCCACGCCCTGGCCGTCTAAGGAATTGCGTTTCTCGGCGCCGGACGATGCGCACGAGGCGTCGTACTTGGCGGCGTCGGAGAGGATGGCGAGCTTGCGCCTGAGATCGAGAACGGCCATGCGCGGCACGTTATCGTTCTTGATTTGTTCTAGATAGTCTTCACGCGCGAAGCTGGCGCAGGGCGCAACATCGCGCGTGAATAGAAGCGTCGGGAGGCGGACACTTGGGATGTCCGCCTCCCAGAATTATCCCGAGGGAATAATTCGCCTCAAGCATGGAACGCGACGGACGCCGAAACCGGTATCCGCTTTCGACTGCCGCGCCCTCGAAGGCTTAGCCGTTGACGGCGTCCTTCAGTTGCTTGGCCGGCGTGAAGGCGACCTTCTTGCTGGCGGCGATTTCGATGGTCGCGCCCGTGGCCGGGTTACGACCAGTGCGGGCCGGCTTGGCCTGGACCTTGAACTTGCCAAAGCCCGGGACCGAGACTTCTTCGCCCTTCACGGCGGCATCCGAGATCGCCTTGAAGACGCCGTCGATGATGGCCTTGGCTTGGGTCTTGGTCAGCTTATCGTCGGCGGCAACAGCGGCGTCGACCAGATCGGAAACGTTCATCTTCTCAAGCTCATTCCTGTGAATCAGGGAAGTTCGAGCCTGACGAGGCCGATCGCATTTGTCACCCGCTAGGGAAGGTTAAAATGCCGATTCACGGGGACAAAACGCCCGTGGGCCAGGGTTTTTCGCGAAATCGCCGGTCAGCCAATGGTCAAGCTTGGCTCAAAAGCCGTGGCGACCGTCTCCAAAGCCGATTCTCGGTCGACTCGCGTCGGGGTGATTCCCTTGCCGAGTCGGCCGTTCTGTCGGTGGCCAGCGAGGTCTCACGCAAACAAAAGCCCGCGTCGCCGGGGCGGACGCGGGCTCTGATTTCGTCGGTTGCGAAGCGGTCAGGGCGCTTCGTCATCCACCATGGCGCGGACCAGATCGACGACCCGGCGACGCAGCCGGCGGTCGGCTAGGCGCGGGAACAGGCTGGCCAGTTCCAGGCCCTCCGGCGTCGAGACGAACTCCGTCATGCGCTGGGAGAAGCCGTCGTCGATGCCGCCGTCGGTTTCGCTCAGGCCCTCGAAGAAATAGGACACAGGCGCCTGCAGCAGCTTGGCCGCGTCGTACAGCTTGCTGGCGCTGATGCGGTTGGCGCCGCGCTCGTACTTCTGGATCTGTTGGAACGTGATGCCCAGGGCGTCAGCGACCTGGGTTTGGCTAAGACCCATCATCTTGCGGCGAATTCTCAGCCGGGCGCCCACGTAGAGATCAACGGGGTGAGCCGGTTCGGCTGCGGGTCGATCGTTCATACGCGTCAAATCCCTCCAACGCCGCTAGGCGGCATCCTCTATACGTTAACGATATAGACCGAGCTTGGCTGCGTCGTCACGTCCGGGCGTACACGGAACGGGTGTTCGCGCCAAACTGTCGCGCCTTGGCTCATCCCGGACTTGACGTTCGCGGTCCCGGAAGGTGTGTGGCGCGCCATGACAGTTCAATCGGGCGCGCGTATCGCCGTGGCGGGAGCCGGGGCCTTGGGATCGGCGGTCGCGCTGCGTCTGGCGCGCCTGGGATTCGCCGTCACCGTCTTTGATCCGGCCTCGCTGGGCGCCAACGCCTCGGGCGTGGCCGCCGGCATGCTGGCGCCCGTCAGCGAAGCCCTGTTCGACCCCGCGTCGCGTGACCACCTGCCCCTGATGCGCCGCGCCCGCGACCGGTGGCCCGCTTTCGCCGAAGATCTTGGCATTGAGCTCGTCCGGGCCGGCGTGCGGATCGAGGGCTCGGACGCCTGGCGGGGTCAGGTCGAGGACCAGATTCGAGCGCTGGGGCTCGCGCCGGGCGAGACGATCGCCGAGGACTGGCGCCTCGAGTCGCGACCCGCCCTGGCGACCATCCGGGCCGCGGCCGAGGCGGCCGGCGCGCGGTTCGAGACGGCGGCGGTCGCGGCATTCGAGCCCGGCGCCCTGCGGCTGGTCGACGGTCGGGACTTGGCTATCGACGTGCTGGTTCTGGCGACCGGTCCAGGCGCACGGGACGGCGTCCTGGCGCCCGAGACCCGCGTACTGGCGCCGATCAAGGGGCAGATCCTGCGGATCGGAGCGGGCGAAGGCGACGAAGCGGTCGTGCGGGGCGAGGGCGTCTACCTTGCGCCCGGCGAGACCTTGGCCATCGGCGCCACCATGGAGGCAGGGCGTGACGACCTGCTTCCGGACGCCTCCGCCACCCAGAACCTGCGAGCGGCGGCCTGGGCGCTGCGTCCCGACCTCGATCTGGACGCGGCCGAGGTGGAGGTCGGCGTTCGGGTCACGACGCCGGACGGCCTGCCGCTGGTCGGCTGGAGTCAGGCTTCCGGCGTGCTGCTGGCCGTGGGCGCGCGGCGCAACGGCTGGCTGCTGGCGCCGCTTGTGGCCGAGATGGTCGCGGCGTATCTGACGGGTGATAACCCGGGCCCCGACGCCAGCGCCATGGATGCGCGCCGCTTCGAGGAGCCCGAGACCTAAAGAAGCAAGCGCACGCAGGGGAGTAGGGCCGGATGTCCGGATTCTGGTTGACCGAGGAACAGGAAGCCATTCGCGAGGGCGTCGCCAAGCTATGCGCCGCCTTCGACGACGAGTACTGGCGCCGCACCGACGAGACTGGAAACTTCCCCGAGGAATTCGTCGCCGCCATCGCGCAGGGCGGCTGGCTGGGCGTGGCCATGCCGGAGAGCGTCGGCGGGGCGGGCCTCGGTCTGACCGAAGCCGCGGTGATGATGCAGACGGTGGCCCAGTCGGGCGCGGGCTTCTCGGGCGCCAGCGCCATCCACCTCAACATCTTCGGTCCGATGCCGCTGGTGAAGTTCGGCACCGACGAACAGCGCGCCCAGCACCTGCCGCGTCTGATCTCGGGCGAGGACAAGATGTGCTTCGCGGTGACCGAGCCCAATTCAGGCCTGGACACCTCCAGTCTGGAAACACGCGCGGACAAGGTCGATGGCGGCTATCGCCTGAATGGCCGGAAGATCTGGACCACCGGCGCCCAGCGCGCCAACAAGATCCTGATCATCGCCCGCACCACGCCCAAGGATCAGTGCGCCAAGCCGACCCAGGGCCTGTCGCTCTTCTATACCGACCGCGAGAAGATCGAGGCCAAGCCGATCCCGAAGATGGGCCGCAAGGCGGTCGAGTGTAACATGCTCTTCATCGAGGACCTGTTCGTCCCGGCCGAGGATCTGGTCGGTGAAGAGGGCAAGGGTTTCGCCTATCTGCTGCACGGCCTGAACCCCGAGCGGGTCCTGTTCGGCGTCGAGGCCATCGGCCTGGGCCGCGCCGCTCTGGCCAAGGCCACGACCTACGCCAACGAGCGGATCGTGTTCGGCCGGCCGATCGGCAAGAACCAGGGCGTGGCCCATCCGCTGGCCAAGTCGTGGGCCGAGCTTGAGGCCGCCAACCTCTTGGCTTTCAAGGCCGCCGCACTCTACGACATGGGCAAGGACTGCGGGGCCGAGGCCAACGCCGCCAAGTACCTGGGGGCCGAGGCCGGCTTCCACGCCTGCGAGAACGCGGTCCTGGCCCATGGCGGCATGGGCTACGCCAAGGAATATGACGTCGAGCGCTATTTCCGCGAGGCGATGATCGCCCGCATCGCGCCCGTTAGCCGCGAGATGATCCTGAACTTCATCGCCGAGCGCGTGCTGGGCCTGCCGAAGAGCTACTGATCAAGGATATGGCCGGGTCGCGGGAAGGCTGCTGCGACCCGGCCACCGTCTCAACGCCGGAGGGATGGGCTTTAGGCGCCCGCGTTGAACCGGATCGGGATGCGGACGGTCGCGCCATCGACGGCACGGCCATCTTCCATCTGTGGCTTCATCTTGAAGAAGCGCGAGATCTTCAGGGCTGCATTGCCGAAACCCTCGTCGACAGGCGTTTCGGCCGCCACCACGCACTCGCGGACCGTTCCGTTGAGGGCGACCGTGCAACTCAGCGTCGCCGAGCCGGACAGGCCGCGCCGCTGGGCGCTTTCCGGATAGTAGCGTGAGACCTCGTCCGCCGACGGGGTGCGCAGCCAGTTGGCGCGGGTGATCACCTTGGGCTGCGGGGGCGTCGGGATGGCTGGCGGCGTGGCCGGCACGGTCGGAAGGGTGATCGGTCCGGGCGTCGGCGGTCCTTCGGAGATGTCCAGGGGCTTGATCGGCAACGGGTCCGGCGCGGGAATCGGCGTCGGGACGGGGGTGTGAAGCCGCATCTGGTTCGGCGGCGGATCCTTTGACGGCGGGGGCGGCGGGGGCGGCTTCGGTGTCAGCGGAATCGTTTCAATCTCGATCCCCTTGTCGGGCGTCATCGGCGGCATCGGCGTGACGTACTTCTGAAAGTACAGGTAGCCGATCAGGGCGATGTGCGCGGCGGCCGAGACACTCAAGCCGATCAGCAGCACCTTTGAAGGCTTGCGCGGCGTTTCGTCCAGGCCGGGGATGCCGGAGCCGTGAGGGTGGAGAGCCAGGTTCATGTCGATCTCCTACGCGGAATTACATCTGTAGGATTAGGTCAGCATGGGCGCTCGTTCCTGTAAATTGACAATCGTAATCTAGTTGTCGATTTTTCTTACAACTGTAAGACTGGGTGCGACATCTCGCCTCCCGGCGGGGCGCGGGGAACGTGGTTAATCGTGAATTAACCATAGTCCGTCAGGCATGAAGGCCATGCCCGCCGTCAGTTCCATTCGCAGCGTCGTCGAGTCGGCGATCCAGCGCGCTTCCAGCGCGACGGGGGTAGACTTCACGTTCCTGATGGGCGCGGCTAAGCGCGAGAGCGGCTTCAACCCCGCCGCCAAGGCTCGGACCTCCTCGGCCTCGGGCCTCTTCCAGTTCGTCGACCAGACCTGGCTGTCCACGCTCAAGAAGCATGGCGCCAAGTACGGCTACGCCCGCTATGCCGACCTGATCAGCCAGGGCTCCGACGGGCGTTACCGCGTCCAGGGCGACGAGGCCCGCAAGGCGGTTCTGGGTCTGAAGATGGACCCGCACGCGGCCTCATTGATGGCTGGCGAACTGGCCTCGGACCACGCCTCGTACCTGCGTGGTCGGGTCGGACGCACGCCCACGGCCGGCGAGCTCTACGCCGCGCACTTCCTGGGCCCACAGGGCTCGGCCCGCCTGATCCAGGCAGCGACCGCCTCGCCGACGGCCAGCGCCGCCGCCATGTTCCCGGAGGCCGCCCAGGCCAACAAGTCGATCTTCTACAGGGAAGGCCGCGCCGCCACGGTGGGCGAGGTCTATGCCAACCTGACTAAGACCGGCGGCGCCACGCGCATCACCGAACCGGCCGTGGTTCGCCAGACGGAGAACGTCGACCAGGGCTTCATGCAGTACGCCAGCGGCCGTCGCCTTGAGCGCATCCGCCAGCAGGAGGCGATGGTCGACCTGATCCTGCGCGGCTCGCAGGACGCCGGCAGCCCGTTCAGCGGCTCCAGCGGCAGCGGCGTCAATGTCGGCTCGGGCCAGCGGCTGGCCAGCTCGATGTTCTCGGCCGAGATGCTGCGCGTGCTGGCCGACGCCAACGACAAGGTCAAGCAGCGCTAGCAGCCGTCAGCGCTTCTACCTGCTCGTCCGACCACCCCAATTCCCTGAACACCGCCGCCGTATCCGCGCCTAGCTTGGGCGCTGGGCCACGGGGACCGTCCTGCGCGCCCGGAAACCGGGCGGGAGCGGCCGGCGCCTTGAACGTGCCGCCCGCGCCGTCCGGCGTGTCGACGAAGCAGCCGGCCGCCTCCGCCTGGGCGTCGACGGCCAGTTCGCGCGGCGTCTGATAGGGCGCCCAGGTGATGTCGCCGGCGTCCAGCGCCTCGGCGGCGTCCGCATAGGCCATGGCGCCGAAGGCCTCGTCCAGGATGTCGACCAGGGCCTGGCCGTGCTCGCGGCGGGCCTTGGCGGACAAAAAGCGCGGGTCGTCGACCAGTTCGGGCTTGCCGGCGGCGGCGGCGATGCGCGGCCAGTCGACCGAACCCTGGCGCGGCAGTAGGCAGATCCAACGGCCGTCGGCGGTCTTGTAGAAGTTGGCCAGCGGCTGAATCGCCTCGCGTCGGCCGCGTGTGGAGGCCAGCTTCCCGAAGCGCAGCTGGATGGCCATGTCCGAACCGATCGCATAGACGCCCGCGCGCAGCAGCGAGGTCTCGACCAGGCGACCGACGCCCGTGCGTTCGCGCTCATAGACGGCGGCCAGGATCGCCGAGACCGTGGCCAGCGAGGTGACATGGTCGCCCATGCCGGTGCGGATCGGGAAGGGCTCGGACCCCTTGGGCGCGGTGATCGACCCGACCCCGGCCCGCGACCAGAAAGCCGCCACGTCCATGCCGGGCTTGTCGGCGTCCGGCCCGGTCAGGCCATAGCCGGTCAGGCTGCAATAGATCAGGCGCGGATTGACCGCCCTGAGCGTCTCGTGGTCGAGGCCGGCGCGGGCCAGGGCGGCCGGGCGGACATTGGTCAGGAAGACGTCGGCGGTCGCCGCCAGCGCCATCAGCGCCTCGCGGCCCAGGTCCGAGCGGATGTCCAGCACCACCGCCTTCTTGCCCCGGTTGTCGAGCTCGAAGATCGGGTTGGCGTCCTGGTCGGAGCCGATGGTGTCGAAGAAGCGCCGCATCGGATCGCCCTCGGGCGACTCGACCTTGATCACCTCGGCGCCCCAATCGGCCATGATCCCGGCCGCGCCGGGGGCGGCGATGTAGGTCGCCAGTTCGATGACGCGCAGTCCCTCGAGCATCGCACCCTCCCACCTTTTCTCGTTGGCGGGAGCATGGGGGAGGGCGGCCGTCGGGGGAAGGCTTACCCTACGGTATCGAGTTGCTGGTCAGGCTCTAGGCGGCCTTGGCCGTGTCGGTGCGGACCAGGGCGGCGGCGTCGGCCAGAGCGCGGGCCACGCCGGCCACGCTGACCGGTTTGCGCAGGATGATGTCCGCGCCGGCTTCGAGGAATTCCGACGCCTCCTCTGCGTCGCCGTCGATGATCGCGACGATCGGCGTGTGACGGTTGGGGCCGTCGGCGCCGCGCAGCAAGGCGGCGGCGGCCGGTCCGTCCATCAGCGGCATGCGGTGGTCGAACATCAGCAGGTCGAACTCGGCGATCTTGGCGAGGTCGGCGGCGCGGCGACCGTTCTGGGCGTGGACCACCTGGTGGCCCAACTGCTCCAGGACGGCGCGCAGCATGGCCGCGTTCAGGGCGTCGTCCTCGGCGATCAGCACGCGCAGGGTGCGTGGCGCGCCGGGGGTCTCGGTGGTGAAGGTTTCCAGCTCCTCCTCGATTTCGCACTCAACGGCGTGATCGAACGGGAGGGTCAGGGTGAAGCAGCTGCCGACGCCCACGGCGCTTCGGGCCTCCAGCGCGCCGCCCATCAGGCGGGCCAGCTGACGCGACAGCGACAGGCCAAGGCCCGCTCCGTTGACGCCGGCGCCGGTGCGCTCGATGCGGCGGAAGGGCTCGAAGGCCTGCTCCATTTCCTCGGCCGACAGGCCAGGACCGGTGTCGGCAACCTCGACGGCGACATGGTCGCCGCGCAGCTCGACGCGGATCTCGATGCGGCCGCGGACCGTGTACTTGACCGCGTTGCCCAGCAGGTTGGCGATGATCTGGCGGGTCCGCAGGGCGTCGGCGACCGTCGCGCCCTTGTCGCGACCGCGCAGCAGCGGATCGACGTGGACGGCCAGTTCGAGGCCCTTGGTCGCCGCGTGCGGCTTCTCCAGTACGACGAGGTCCTGAATCAGGCGCACCGGATCGAACGGATGGGTGTCGACGTTCAGGCGGCCGGCTTCGGCGGTCTCGGAATCGAGGGTGGCGTTCAGGACCGAGATCAGGTCCTGGGCGGCGTCGAGGGCGGCGTTCAGCTGCTCGCGCGACGGCGCGGCGCGACCGCCCCGGCCGGCGGCGGCGGCCAGCACGTGGGTGACGCCGGTCAGGCCGTTGCGGATTTCATGGCTGAGCGTGGCGACGATATCGGACTTCGAGCGCGCCGTGCGTTCGGCCGCTTCCAGCACACGCAGGCGTTCGTCCACCAGGCGCTCGTGCGCGACGGTCAGGTCGTGCTGGCGACGGAACATGCGGTTGAGGATCATGGCCAGGGTCAGGGCCAGGGCGGTCGCGCCCCAAGTCAGTTCGCCGGCCTGGCGGCTGTCCGGATGCGAGAACTGGGCGATCAGCGGGCCGGCGGCGGCGATCGGCGCGACGATCAGCAGCGCGGGCAGGTAGGGCGCGGAGAAGAAGGCGCACAGCACCGCTCCGCCGGTGGCCATCAGCAACAGGGTGTCGCGCGCCGGTCCCGCGCCTTCGGCGAAGGCGGCGATCTGGGCCACGGCCAGCGCCCAGAGCACGCCGCAAAGGATGTGAACCCGGGCCCTACGGTTAAGATCTTGCGACCCTTCGTCGCGCAACCAGTTCACGGCGGCGTAGAAGGCGCCCAAGTTGATCGCGAACACGGCGAAGCTGGCGGTCATCCACACGCGGTTGGCGGCGAACGATCCGACCCAGACGAACAGCGGCAAGGTGACCGCGAAAACCCCAAGCGCGTAAGGCAGAAGCGCTGCCTGGGCGTCCAGCGCCTTGGACACGTGGGCGCCGTCCATCGGATTATCTTTAGGGCGGCGCTCGGCGAGCAAGGGTGGCGCTCCTCTCGGTTGAGCGGGCACCGTAATCGAGCGTGGTTTGCACTAGGTTACGGGGTATCGTTAATCCACAGGCTTCTGGCGCAAACAATCATTAAGCCTAACCGTGGAGGATGCGACTCCACGCATAGACCCCGGCAGGCGACCCATGGCCACCACACGCGCTGCACTGACCGACTCCGACATCCGCATGCTCGTGAAGGGCGCGACGCCTGACGAGCGCGCTCTCGCGGCCCACAAGCTGTGTCGGAACATCGACCGCACCGTCCTCACCGACGAGGAGCGACAGGTCGCGCACGACATCCTGCGCGTCATGGCCGCCGACGCCGCCGAGCTGGTCCGACGGGCCCTGGCCGTCACGCTCAAGAATTCCACGGCTCTGCCGGCCGACGTCGCCAACCGCCTGGCGCGCGACGTCGAGAGCGTCAGCCTGCCGATCATCAGCTTCTCGCCGGTCTTCACCGACACCGACCTGGCCGAGATCGTCCGCGTGGGCGGTCCGGTGCGCCAGATGGCGGTGGCCAAGCGTCCGAAGCTCTCCAGCCGCATCACCTCGATGCTGGTCGAGCAGGGCGGCGAGGACGTGGTCGCCACGGCTTGCGCCAACGACAACGCCCGCTTCTCGGAAGTGACCCTGCAGAAGGCCCTGGACCGGTTCGCCAAGTCCGAGCAGGTGCTGCAGGCCGTCGCCTATCGTACCGCCCTGCCGCTGGCGATCAGCGAGCGCCTGATCGACATGGTCGGCGAACAGCTGCGCGACCACATCCTGACCAACCATGCTCTGTCGGCCGAACGGGCCCTGGAGCTGATCATCGGCGCCAAGGAACGGGCGACGATCGACCTGGTGGACCAAGCCGGGCGTTCGACCGATCCCAAGGGGTTCGTCGCGCACCTGAACAAGATGGGGCGCCTGTCGCCGTCGCTGGTCCTGCGCGCCCTGGCCCATGGCCACATGACCTTCTTCGAGTGGGCCGTCGCCGAACTGGCCGGCGTGCCGCATCACCGTACCTGGCTGATGATCCACGACGCGGGCCAGCTGGGTCTGAAGGCGATCTGCGAGCGCGCGGGCCTGCCCTCGCGCCTCTACTCGGCCTTCCGCGCGGGCGTTGACGCCTATCACGGCCTGGAATTCGATGGCGGCGCGCATGATCGCCAGCGCTTCCAGGAGCACATGATCCAGCGCTTCCTGACCTCGTCGCACATCGCCTCGCGCGAGGACAGCGAGTACCTGCTGGAGCGGATGGACCGCAGCGCGAACAAGCGCCGGGCGCAATCGGCCTAGCCGAGGCCGCCGGGCGTCCAGCCGAACGGATGTTCGAAAGAAGTCTGGGCAAGGCCGCGCGCCGGCGCCAGACTTGCCTCCATGTCTGACTCATCGCCGGGCGCGATCCGTCCCGCCGCCACCATACTGCTGCTTCGAGACGCGCCTTCGTTCGAGGTGTTGATGGTCAAGCGGCATCACCAGATCGACTTCGCGGGCGGGGCCCTGGTCTTTCCCGGCGGCAAGAGCCACCAGGGCGACAGTGATCCGCGCTGGAGCGAGCTGGCCATCGGCTTCGACGTCGCCGGTCAGGACGGCGTGGCCCTGCGCATCGCCGCCATCCGCGAAGCCTATGAAGAAGCCGGTGTGCTGCTGGCCCGCGACAAGAACGGCGCCTTCTACGCCGGTGAGGCCGCCAAGGACGTCCGCGAGGCGGTGGCCGAGGACAAGGTGGCCTTCATCGACGTGGTCGAGGACCTGGGCTTGAAGCTGGACCTCTCGGCCCTGACCGTCTTCGCCCGCTGGATCACGCCCAAGCTGATGCCCAAACGGTTCGACACCTGGTTCTACGTCGCCCACGCGCCCCTGGCCCAGCAGGCCATCTGTGATGGCCACGAAGCGGTCGACGCCGAATGGATCGGGCCCGGTCAGGCGCTGGAACTGGCGGCGATCGGCGAGCGCAAGGTGATCTTTCCCACGCGAATGAACCTGCAGCTGCTGGCCGAGAGCGCCAGTCCCGCCGACGCGGTGGCGCGAGCCTCGGCGCGCGAACTGGTCACCGTCGAGCCCTGGATCGACGGTCAAGTCCTGCGGATTCAGGAAAACGCCGGCTACGGCCCGGTGACGGAGCCCATGTCGGCGCTTTGAGCCTTCGCCCTAGCTCTTGATGCCCGGACCGGCGGCGTTGACCCACCCCACGACGTCACCGAGCACCTTGGCCACGGCCTGGTCGTAGGCGGGAACGATGGCCGAAACGCGGTTGTCGGCGGCCTTCACGCGGGCCTCGAACACCTGGTCGCCGACCAGGGCGCGGTCCTGGTTGCGGTTCAGCACGCCGCGAACCCGGACCACGACTTCCGGCGCGGCCTTGGGGCCGTCCACATAGTCGGTCTCGAAGGTTCGCACCTCCAGGCGCAGGACCAGATCGACCTTGGCCACCTCGCCGCGGCCGATCAGACGCGCGCGACCCGGATCGTTCTGGAAGGCGCGGGCGACCGCCTCCTCGAACAGCACGAAGGCCGGCGAGACCCAGCGCGCGTCGGCGACATAGGCGACCTCGCCGTTGGCGCTGGTCAGGATGCGGTCGCCGGCGGCCGCGCGGGTGAAGGCGGACGGCGCCTTGAGCACGCCGAACATCGCGCCGGGCGGCCCCTTTTGCGCGCTGATGTTGGCCTCGCCGAAGCGATAGAGCGTGGAGGGCTTGGACTTCGGAAAGACGCTGATGCAGCCCGACAGGCTGAGCGCCAGGGCGGTTACCGCCAGGACGCGGCAGGCTGTCCGGGCGGTGTTGCGGATCGGGCTCACGGCTTGACCTCCACTTCCTTGGCGGGCGGCTTGCCGACCACGCCACGGGGGTTTTGTTCGACGTCGGCGACCAGACGGTCGAGGGATTCCGCGGCCGACTGCAGGGTGACGATCGCCGCCGACAGTTGCGGCAGGCCGGTGGTGGCGAAATCGCTGGTCGGGCCTTCCAGCTTCGAGACCATGCCGCGCGCGTCCTTGGCGGCGGCCTTGAGCTCGGCGGCGGCGTCGCCCAGTTCCTTCATGGTGCGCTTGGCGTCGCCCTCGACCAGGCCGTTGGCGCTCTTGGTGAGTTCGGTGATCGACTGGGCGGTCGCGTCGATGCTCTGCAGCGCCTTCTGGGCGTCGGCGATGATCTCCTTGCGCTCGCGCAGCTCGGCGGTGACCGCCTGGACGTCGCTGAGCGAGGCGCTGAAGGTCTTGATGTTCTTGTCGGACAGCACGCGATTGACGCGGTCCAGGGCCTCGATCGTCCGGGTCAGCACCGTGCCGCCGCCTTCCAGCAGGTCGGAAAGGGCGCTGCGCTGGCTGCGCAGCACCGGCACCTTGCCGTTCTTGACGGTGTCCTTCAGCAGCTCCTTGTTCGGTGAGCCAGCGGTGATCTGGACGTAGTTGACGCCGGTGATGCCCTGCGGCTCCAGCGTCGCGTAGCTGTCGATCTTGATCGGCACGTCCGAGGTGACCCGGGCGCGGGCGATCACCCGGTTGGGGTCGCTCTTGTCCAGCTCGATGCGGGCGACCTCGCCGACCTTGATGCCGTTGAAGTGGACCTCGCCGCCCTCGGACAGGCCGCGGACCGGACCCACGAACAGGATGTCGTAGAGGTCGTAGTCGCGGCTGAAGCTGAGCTTGGCCAGCCAGACGACGAAGATGACCAGGCCCATGAACAGCGCCAGGGATATGGCTCCGACCAGGGCGTAGTTGGCGTTTCTTTCCATCAGAAGTCGGTCCTCGCCTCGGCCGGATCCTCGGGGGTCGCGGCGGCGCGTCCCCGGGGGCCCAGGAAGTACTGTTTGATCCAGGGGTGATCCGAACGCTCGAGTTCGCGCACGGGCGCCACGGCCACCACCTTCTTGTCGGCCAGAACGGCGACTCGGTCGGTGACGGCGTAGAGGCTGTCCAGGTCGTGGGTGATCATGAACACGGTCAGGTCCAGGCTGTCCGACAGATCCTTGATCAGGGCGTCGAAGGCCTCGGCGGCGATCGGGTCGAGGCCCGCCGTGGGCTCGTCCAGGAACAGCAGCTCGGGGTCCATGGCCAGGGCGCGGGCCAGGCCGGCGCGTTTGCGCATGCCACCCGACAGCTCGGCGGGCTTCAAGGTCGCGGCGCGGGCGGGCAGGCCGACCATCGCGATCTTGAGCTCGGCCAGTTCCTCGACCTCGCGCCGAGGCAGGCGGGTGTGCTCGTAGAGCGGGGCGGAGACGTTCTCGCGAACGGTGAGGTTCGAAAACAGCGCGCCCTGCTGGAACAGCACGCCCCAGCGTCGCTCGACGGACGACCAGCGGCGGCGCGAGGCCGTGCGCATGTCGCCGCCGAACAGCCGCACCGTGCCGCCGTCGGGCGCCTTCAGGCCGATGATGGTGTTGAGCAGCACCGACTTGCCGGTGCCCGAACCGCCCACGACACCCAGGACTTCACCGCGCTCGACCTTCAGGTCCAGGCCGTCATGGATGACGTTGTCGCCGAAGCAGGACACCAGTCCCCGGACGTCGATCGGATGCTTCTCGGCCTCGGCGGTGTCGATGGCGGCTGTAGGAGCGGCTGCGGGGGCGGGGCCGGTCATATGTCCAGCTCCATGTAGATCAGGGCGAAGATCGCATCGATCAGGATGATGGCGAAGATGGCGTGGACCACCGCCGCCGTCACGCGCCGCCCCAGGGATTCGACGTCGTTGCCGACCTCCATGCCTTGCCGGCAGCCGATTGCGGCCACCACGGCGGCCATCACGGGCGCCTTTGAGAGGCCGATCCAGAAGTGCGTCGCGCCGACATAGTCGATGATCCGCTGCAGGAAGAAGGTCGGTGACAGGTCCAGCACGGCCCAGACGACCAGTATGCCGCCGGCCAGGCCCGCGATGGTGGCCACGAAGGTCAGCAGGGGGATCGTGACGAGCAGCGCGGCGAACCTCGGCAACACCAGGGCCTCGTACGGATCGACGCCCATGACCTGCATGGCGTCGATTTCCTGGTTCATCTTCATCGAGCCGATCTCGGCCGCGAAGCTGGACGCCGAGCGGCCGGCCAGCAGGATGGCGGTGATGAGGATGTTGAACTCGCGCATGACGGAGATGCCGATCAGCTCGACCGAATACACTTGCGCCCCGAAGTCGGTGAGCATGTTGGCGCCCAGCAGGGCCACCACCGCGCCGATGAAGAAGGTGGTCGTCGCCACGATCGGCATGGCGTCCAGCCCCGCGCGCTCGCACTGGGCGACGATGGGCGCCCAGCGGATACGGCGCGGATCGATGATGCTGCGTCCGAGGGCCACCAGCAGGTGTCCCAGGAACACCATGGTGTTGTAGGCGTCGGAGAACAGGCCGAAGACGCCGCGCCCGATCCGCTCCAGCAGCGCCTGGAAGCCGCCCGGACGCACCATGGGCTCGGGCTCGACCTGGATGGCGGCGCGGACCAGCTCCAGCAGGCGCAGGACCTCGCGGCGCGCCTCGACATGCTCCTGCTGGAGGCGCTCGCCGCCCGCGCGGATGATGGCGTAGGCGCCGGCCGTGTCGCAGCGATTGACGCCGGTGAGATCGAGGGTCAGGGCGCTGGCCGCGGCTAACGCCTTGTCCAGACGCAGGCCAGCGTCGAACAGACCTCGGGCGGTCCAATCACCCGACAGGACCGCCGTGGTCCGGCCGTCCTGATCGGTCAAGGTGAAGTCCGCCGGAAGCGCCATGAAGTCCTTGGGGTTCTTACCCGGTTATATCCAAGCCCGGCCGTGGACCTGACAAGTCCTAAACGCGCCAAGGCGCAGCTTGTTTCTATTCAAGGCGCGAGCGTGGCCGGGCGGTCCGAAAACTCGGCCGTTCCGGGTCGTCCTCGAGACCGGTGCGTCCACGGGGCGCATCGTCTTGAGCTTCAATCTTGGTTAACAGATTCCAGTCACGAACATGGTCAACCAATCCTTACCATCGAGTCGGAGTTCCGAAGGCATGACCGCGCAAGCGAAGCTGGACAAGCGGATGGCCTTCATGCGCTTCGACGAGCGCTCCCGCTCGGCTCTGCGCGCGATCAAGCCGGTGATCGACGCCGAAATCTCGGCCGCTCTGGGCAAGTTCTATGGTCAGGTTCGCCTGTTTCCCGAGACGCGCGGCAAGTTCGACGAGGCCCAGCTGGCCGGCGCCGAGCGCGCCCAGGCGGCCCAATGGCGCCAGATCGCTCAGGCTGACTACGGCGACACCTATGTCCGGGACGTCGAACGGATCAGCCGCGCCTATGCTGACGCCGACCTGGAACCCCAGTGGTACATCGGCGGCTACGCCCTGGTGGCCGAAGACCTGATCCGGGCCGTGGTCGCCAAGCGCGCCAAGGGTCTGTTCAGCAACGCCGCCAAGTCCGACGCCGAGCTGGCCGACGGTCTTTCGGCCCTGACCAAGGCCGTGTTCCTGGACATGGAACTGGCCATCTCCTGCTATCTCGACCTGCTGCAGGAAGAGCGCGATGCGCTCGAGGCCGAGCGCGAAGCGGCTGAGCAGCGCCAGGCCCAGGCCGTGAAGGCCATCGGCGAGGCCCTGTCGCGCCTGGCCGCCGGCGATCTCGCCACCCGCGTCGAGGGCGACCTGGCGCCTGAGTTCCAAGGCCTGAAGGCCGATTTCGAACAAGCCGCCGGCGCCCTGGCCGAGGCCATGCGCGCGGTCGAGCACTCGGCTGGCGGCATCCGCGCCGGGGCGGACGAGATCGCGCGCAGCGCCGTGGATCTCTCGCAGCGCACCGAGCAGCAGGCGGCCACGCTGGAGGAGACGGCCGCGGCCGTCGAGGAACTGACCAGCGCCGTCGGCAAGACCGCCCAGAGCGCCCGCGAGGTCTCCTCGCGCGTCGGTGAAGCTTCGGCCGAGGCCGAGCGCTCGGGCCAGATCGTCACCCGCGCCGCCGAGGCCATGACCAAGATCGAGGCCCAGTCGCAGCAGGTGAACCAGATCCTGGGCATGATCGACGAGATCGCCTTCCAGACCAATCTGCTGGCTCTGAACGCCGGGGTCGAGGCCGCCCGGGCCGGGGACTCCGGCAAGGGCTTTGCCGTCGTCGCGCAGGAAGTCCGGGCCCTGGCTCAGCGTTCGTCTCAGGCGGCGAGCGAGATCAAGTCGCTGATCACCGAGAGCAGCCGCCAGGTCAAGGAAGGCGTGGATCTGGTTGGCCAGACGGGGGAAGCCCTGCGCGGCATCCACGAGAAAGTCGGCGGCATCGATAGCCTAGTGAACGCAATCGCCGCCTCGGCCAGCGAGCAGGCGACGGCCCTGGGCCAGGTCAATTCGGCCGTGAACCAGCTCGATCAAGTGACCCAGCGCAACGCCGCCATGGTCTCGCAATCGACCGAGGCCACCCACGCCCTGCGCGTCGAGGCCGCGGACCTGTCGAACCGCGTCGGCGCGTTCCGCCTGGGCTCGCGTCCGCAGACCCAGACCTTCCAGTCGACCTATCAGGAACGTCCGGCCGAAAACCCGGTGCACGCCGCCCGAGCCCGCGTGGCCGCCTTCGCTCGCCCGGGGCGCTAGCCGGTCTCACCTCTGCGCGTGATGGCCGCCGAAACCGGCGTCCACTTTCGACTGTCACGCGCCTAGCGCGGCGGCGGGGCCGTCGAGGCGCGGTGGATCAGTTCGAACGGCAGCAACTCGTCCACCAGCTTCTCGGGCGCCTCGTTGCTCTTGGCCCGGGCGATCAGCAGCTTGGCCGCCACCGAGGACATTTCCGCCACCGGCTGACGCACCGTCGTCAGCTGCGGTCGGCTGAAGCGCGAGCTGGGGCTGTCATCGAAGCCGGCCACCGAGATGTCGCCAGGGATCATCAGGCCGGCTTCCGCGATCGCGGCGATGCAGCCCAGCGCCATGTCGTCATTGCTGGCGAAGATGGCCGTCGGACGGTCGGGCAGGGCCAGCAGGGCCTTGGCCTGCTCCAGACCGGAGTGGAACGTGAAGTCGCCCTGGCCCACCAAGCCGTCGGCGACGGGCAGGCCGCGAGCCTTCATGGCCTGCAGATAGCCTTCGCGTCGGGCCTGGCTGGCGCCGTAGCGCGGTTCGCCGACGATGAAGCCGATGCGCTTGTGACCCAGATTGGCCAGGTGATCGGTCATCTCGCGGGCGGCCGCGACGTCGTCCATGTGCACGCGGGGGCCCAGGCCGTCGGCGCGTTCGGGGCCGACGCGGACATAGGGGGTGCCGGCCTTGTCGAGCAGTTCCAGCACCACTTCGTTGTCCGAGGACGGTGGCGTGAGGATCACGCCGTCCGGCTTCAAGGCGGCGAGGAAGGCGGCGACGTCCTGCCGGACCTGCGGGCCTTCGTGGTCCACCAGCTCGATCAGCAGATGATAGCCGGCCTCGCGACACTCCAGCGTCGCGCCCAGCTGGATGCGGCTGAGGTAATCGGCGCCGCGCTCGCTCTGCCAGTGGTCGATGGTCAGGGCGGCGTCGACGAAGACCGCGATGACGAACGAGCGCGAACCGGCCAGGCTGCGTGCCGACAGGTTCGGGCTGTAGCCGAGCTCGCCCGCCGCCTCCAAGACGCGGTCGCGCATGGCGGGCCGAACGTTCGGCTCCTTGTTCATCACCCGCGAAACGGTCTTGATCGAGACGCCCGCCTTCGCGGCGACGTCGTAGATCGTCACCGAAGCCATCAAACCGCCCCGACTATTTTCAGACTCACGCCCATTCGCACAACCTAGAGCCTGTCGGCGTCCGAGGGAAACTCCCTGCTTCACCATACTGGGCCCCTTGTGTCGCAAGGAAGGCCCGGCCACTGTGCCTTCGAACGCGGCGCAGACCGCGTAAGGGGAGGTGAGATGCGGCCTGATGATGGGGCGCGGCCCAAGGAGCCGGTGCGCGCGAGCTTCATCGCCGCCTATACCCTGGCCCAGATCGGGGCCTTCGTTTCGTTTCAGCCGCTGCTGCAGGTCCTGCTGCCCTTGAAGGCGGCGGCCATCGACCCTGCCTCCAAGGCCGTGGTCCTGAGCCAGGTCGCCTTCTGGGGCGCGCTCGTCGCCAGCATCGCCAATCTGCTGGCCGGGGCGATCAGCGACCGAACCACCTCGCGCTTCGGCCGCCGGCGTCCCTGGATGGTGGTCGGCGCCATCGGCGCGTCTCTGGCCTATCTCGCCATCATGCACGCCAAGACTCCGCTGGCGCTGATCGGCGGGGTGATCCTTTTCCAACTGACCTTCAATCTCTGCTTCTCGGCGCTGGTGGCGGTGATGCCCGACCGGGTGCCCGATAATCAGAAGGGCATGGTCGCCGCCTTCCAGAGCCTGGGAAACCCCATCGGCACGGCCGCCGGGGCGGTGCTGATCGGCGGGTTCCTGGTGGTCGAGTGGCAGCGCTATGCGACCATCTCGGCGGCGCTGCTGCTGGGCCTGGCGCCGTTCGTCATCAAGCTGCGCGATCCGCCGCTGTCCAAGGCGGACGTGCCGCCGTTCAAGCTGCGGGAGTTCATCGCGGGGCTCTGGGTCAGTCCTCGCAAGCATCCGGACTTCGCCTTCGCCTGGGCCGGCCGGTTCATGGTGCTGGTCGCCCTGAGCCTGGTGCAGTGCTACATGCTCTACTTCCTCCAGGACGTGATGGACTATCCTAAGCTGTTCCCCGGCCGCCGCGCCGAGGAGGGGCTGGCGATCCTGACGACGGTCTCGACCATCTCCAACGTCGCCCTGGCCATGCTGGGCGGTATGCTGTCAGACCGACTGCAGCGTCGGAAGCTGTTCGCCTTCGGAGCGGCGACGGTGATCGCCGCGTCCATGGTGGTGTTCTCGCTGTCGCCCAGCTGGCCGGTGCTGGTGGCGGCCTATGTCGTGTTCGGCTGTGGGGCCGGGTGCTTCTGCGCCGTCGATATCGCGCTGGTGACCCAGGTGCTGCCCTCGCAGCGCGACGCGGGCAAGGACCTGGGCGTGATCAACCTGGCCAATACCCTGCCTCAGGCCCTGGCCCCGGCGCTGGCGGTCTGGAGCCTGGGACCGAGCCACGAGAACTTCCATGTGTTCTTCCTGATGGCCGCGGGCCTGGCCTTGGCTGGCGGTCTGGCGATCCTGCCGATACGAGGGGTGCGCTAAGCCTCTCCGAGATTTGTCGTGCCTCAGTTCCACATCGTCACCGATCCCGACGATCCCGCCGTCGCCCCGTTCCGGGCGATCAAGGAGCGCGACCTGGTGGGGCGCGAGGGCCTGTTCATCGCCGAGGGCGAGACGGTGTTGCGGGCCTTCGTACGCGACGCGCCCGAGCGGGTGGTCTCGCTGCTGATCGATCCCAAACGCCGGGACAAGCTGGAGGAGGTCTTCGCCGGGCTGCCGAAGGATACGCCTGTTCACTTGGCCGAGCAGGCCGTGGTCGACGCGATCGCCGGCTTCCACCTGCATCGCGGCGTGCTGGCCGTGGGCCGGAAGCCCGAGCCGGTCGCCGCGCGGGACCTGCTGGCCAGCCTGCCGGCGCGCGCCGTCGTGCTCGTGCTATGCGGCATCGCCAATCACGACAACATCGGCGGCATCTATCGCAACGCCGCCGCGTTCGGGGCCGATGCGGTGGTCCTCGACGCCGACTGCTGTGATCCGCTGTACCGCAAGGCCATCCGGGTCTCGGTCGGCGCGGCGCTCTCGGTTCCCACGGCGCGGCTGGCGCGGGGCGAGGACATCGCTGAACTTCTGGCGGCGACCGGCTTCGAGGGCCTGGCTCTCAGCCCCTCGGCGACCGAAATCCTGGCGCATCTAAAGCCCGCGCCGCGCACGGCGGTGCTGCTGGGCGCCGAAGGGCCGGGCCTGACGCCGGAGGTGATGGCGCAAGCGCGGACGATCGGCATCCCGATGGCCGGCGGTTTCGACTCGTTGAATGTCGCCACGACCAGCGGGATCGTGCTGCACCATCTTCGGTTCTCTCCCGGTTAGGAAACCGGTTTCCAAATCGCCCGAACCGGCCTTAGGGTCCCGCGGAGAACAACCCGTTAGAAGGCTCGAACCCATGCTGAACCGTCGCGGCGCCCTGGCCGTCTTCGTCACCGGTGTCCTGGGTTCGCTGACCGCGCGCAAGGCCGAGGCCGCCGTGGACAAGGCGCCCAAAGCCCCCAAGTCGCTGCCGGATCCCACCGAGATCATCACCCTCTGGCCGGACGGCGCGCCGGGCGGGGAGGGCGTCACGGCTGAAGAGAAGATCGTCGATCGCACCACGCCAGACGGTCCGCGCGATCGGGCCCAGGTCCACACCCGCACGCCGACGCTGGTGGTCTTCCGTCCGAAGAAGCCGAACGGCGCGGCGGTGATGCTGATGCCGGGCGGTGGCTACGAGCGCGTGGTGGTCGACAAGGAAGGCTACGAGATGGGCCGGTGGCTGGCCGATCGCGGCTACACCTGCTTCGTCCTGTTCTACCGCATGCCCGGCGACGGCTGGGCGGCCGGTGGCGATGCGCCGCTACAGGACGCCCAGCGCGGCGTCCGCGTGATCCGCTCCAAGGCTAAGGCGATGGGATTCTCGCCGGACCGCGTGGCGATCATGGGCTTCTCGGCCGGTGGTCACCTGGGGGCCAACCTGACTGTCCGTTTCGACGCCCCGACCTATGCGCCGATCGACGCCGCCGACCAGCTCCCGGCCAAGCCGAATTTGTCCGCCCTCATCTATCCGGTCGTCAGCCTGGACCCGGCCTTCGCCCACGGCGGCTCGCGCAAGCAGTTGCTGAAAGAGGCCGACGGGCCGGAACGCGTCCTGGAGCTTTCGCCCGAGACGCAGGTGAGGGAAGGGCTCTCGCCGGTGTTCCTGCTGCACGCCGTCGACGACAAGACGGTGCCGGTCGCCAACACCCTGGCCATGTTCGCCGCCCTGAAGGCCAAGGCCGTGCCGACCGAGATGCATGTCTTCGAGGAAGGCGGCCACGGCTTTGGCCTGCGCTTCACGGTCGACAAGCCGGTGGCGGCCTGGCCGGGCCTGTTCGAAGCCTTCGCCAAGCGCCACGGGCTCTAGGTCAGCACGCGGCCTTTTCCTTGGCCTTCCAGGCGGCGATCTCGGCGTCGCGGAACTTGATCCACTCGCCGCGCAGAACCGCCGGGCGCTTGCCGTGGCGCTCTTCCAGGAACTCGGCGCCGACCACGCGGTCGGTGCGGAAGGTGCGGAAGGCCGTGCGCAGCTCGCACCAGGCGATGATCATGCGGATGGTCTCGCGGTAGCCGACGGTGACCGGCCAGATCACGCGCTCGCTGACCGCTCCCGCCTCGTCGCTGTAGTTCAGGCGGATCTTGCGGCCGGCGTGAATCCAGGCGCGGACCTGGGCGACGTCGATGCGGTCGGTCTGCGGCCTCCAGGCCGGCGCGGCGCCGGTCGCGGGTTCCAGCACATACGGGCGCAGGCGATCCGGCACGGCCGAGGCGATCTTGCTGATCAGGTCGCTCGCGGCCTTGGCCAGGACCGGATCGCCCCGTCCGGCCACCCACTGCGCGCCCAGAACCGCCGCCTCGATCTCGTCAGGGGTCAGCATCAGGGGCGGCATGTCGAAGCCGGCCTCCAGCACATAGCCCACCCCGGCCTCGCCGCGGATAGGCGCCCGCTGGCCGACCAGGGCGGCGATGTCGCGATAGACGCTGCGTTTCGAGGTCTCGAGCTCGGCGGCGATGGCGTCGGCGGTCACCGGCGCGCGGCTGCGGCGCAGGATCTGGATGATCTGGAAAAGGCGTTCGGCGCGTCTCATGGGCTTCACTATCCAGGATCGATGCTGACAGCATGCTGGCAGTAGCCTGGCGGTAGCAAGTCGTCACCACGACATTCGGGATGGAGAGGGATGATGATCACGCTATTCGCCGCCGGGGCCGGGTTCGGGCTACCCGAGATCAGCCCCTATGTGACCAAGACCGAAGTCCAGCTCATGATGGCCGGCCTGCGGTTCAGGAAGACCAAGGGCAGCCGCGAGACCGCGCCCAAGGGGCAGTTGCCGTGGATCGAGGACGCCGCCCAGGCGATCGGCGACTCCACCTTCATCCGCGCTCACATCGAGCAGAAGTACAATGTCGACCTCGATATCGGCCTGACCGGCAAGGAGCGGGCCCAGGCCTGGGCGATCGAGCGCATGATCGAGAACCAGCTGGGCTGGGTGTCGAGCTACTTCCGGTTCCTGGATTCGGCCAACTTCGCCAAGGGGCCGGGGCGCTGGTTCGACCAGGCGCCCGAGCATCTTCGCGACGAGCTGCGCAACGGCCTGCTTGACGCGGTGGCGACCAATGTCCGGGCTGTCGGGGTCGGTCGGCACCTGCGCGAGGAGGTGGCCTGGCTGGGCAGCCTGTCGCTGCGGTCGCTGGACGAACTGCTGGAGGACAAGGCCTACCTGATGCGCGACAGCCATCCGGTCGGCGTCGACGCCACGGCCTTCGCCATGCTGGCCGCGATCATGACGCCCTTCTTCGACTCGGCGCTCCGCCGCGAAGCGGAGAGCTATCCGCGGCTGGTCGACTATGTCGGCCGGATGATGGCCCAGTTCTATCCGGCCCATCCCTGGGGGCTTCGCCAAGCGGCCTAGGGTGGCGATAGCGCTGTCAAATTGGTCGTACAAGTGGTCGCGATTTGAGTGGATTGGTCAGGCCATTTTTCGTTGCATGGCTGGCCAATTTCGTTAGTGTGCTTGAGCGCGACGGAATGGAGCTTGTGCTCCGTTAAATCGTTTGCTCGTCGACCACAGGCGCTGCGTACCTTGCGCCAACCTCCTCCCGGGGCGGACGACGATGGCGGCCGGAGTCCTTACCCTCCGGCCGCACCGCACCTTGGTAAGGCCACTTGTTCGCGGCGCCTTGTGACGGGGCGGGACGCGCGCTAGTCCTTGGGACGCGCCGATCCTCGCGCCTGTCTGTGGCCCCGTAAGATGTCGACCCTCTCGCAGGACACCCCGTCCACGGACTCCACCCGGCTCTATCAGCAGGTGGCGGCGTCCATCAGCGGCACGATCGCCGACGGGACGTATCAGCCGGGTCAGCGCCTGCCGTCGGAGCGGGATCTAGCCGACGAATTCGGCGTCAGCCGTCCGACCGTGCGGCGCGCCGTCATCGCTCTGGAAATGCGCGGTCTGCTGGAAGCGCGCCAGGGTTCCGGCGTCTATGTGAAGCTCGATCAACCGCCGCCGCCGGCCAAGGACCTCGACATCGGGGCCTTCGAGCAGGCCGAGGCGCGCCGCCTGTTCGAGGGCGAGGCCGCGGCCCTGGCCGCGACCCTGATCACCGACGACGAGCTGGCCTATCTCGAGGCGCTGGTCGCCGAGATGAATAGCGAGGAGTCCACCAAGGAGCAGAGCGAGCTGGCCGACCGCCAGTTCCACATCTCCATCGCCCAGGCGACGCGCAACAACGCGGTGGTGCGCATTGTCGAAGGCACCTGGGACCTGCGCTATCGTTCGCGGCTGTGCATGCAGATGCTGGAAAAGGCCCGGCACGTTCGCAAGCGTCCGCTGAAGGACGAGCACCAGGAGATCATCGAGGCGTTGCGGACACGCGATCCCAAGGCCGCGCGGGGCGCCATGCAGGCTCACCTGGGCGGACTGATCGAGAACCTGCTGCTGACCGCCGAACTGGAAGCGATCGAACGCACCCGCGAGAGCTTGGCGGCCAAGCGCGAGGAAATCGCCCTCCGCGCGGCCAGCGCGGCGAAGTAGTCCCCCGTCTCCTCCCCAAAAAAGAGGCCGGATCCCCGAAGGGACCCGGCCAGCAGGAGGGGACCGAATGATGGGGAGGGCGAGGCCTAGAAGTTCACGTCCAGGCGGGCGCCGAAGTAGCGGAAGGCGTCGCGGCCCGGGAACCAGGTCCGTCCCAGCGCCGTCGGAATGGCCGGGTTGCTGTAGCCGGACGTGCCGTTACCCAGGCCCTGAGCGTAGCGCTTGTCGAACAGGTTGTTGGCGAAGACCGAGACCTTGTAGCGATCGCTAAGGGCGTTGATCCCCAGCTTCAGGTCGACGATCCCGTAGGCCTTCTGCACCTGGCGCGGGTCCTGGCTGAGGCCGAAATTGATGTCGTCCTGCCAGCGATAGGTCGCACCGACGAAGCCCTTGAACGGCATGCCCGGCAGCGCGATGTCATATTGGCCGCCGATATTGAACTTGAACTTGGGCACGTTGTTCAGGCGCTTGCCGTGCAGGTTCTGCACGCGGCCGTTGGTGCGCGGGGTCGTGTAGCACTCGCCCGGTGCGCCGACGAAGTTAGGGTCCGTGCTGGTGGTCGTGACCTGGCCGCTGAAACACGGACCATTGGGGAAGTCGATCACCGTGGCGTCGGTATAGGCGAAGGCGCCGTTGATGCGGAGGTTCGAGGTCAGGCGCGCCACGCCGTCCAGCTCGATCCCCTGCGTGCGCAGATGGCCGACACTGTTCAGGAAGGTCAGGAAGGTGCCGTCGGGCAGGAACGAGGTCACCGAGGTCTGGAAGCCGCGATAGTCGGCGCGGAAGGCGGTGGCGTTGAAATAGACGCGGCGGTCGAACAGGCTGCTCTTGAAGCCCAGCTCATAGTTCTTGGCCGTCTCGGGCGGCACCGGCATCTGGGCGGCGATCCGCGCGTCGAAGGTGCTGACCAGGTCGTAGGCCTGGCCCTTGTAGCCCGTCGAATAGGTCGCGAACGTCATGATGTCCGGCGTGACCTTGTACTGCACGCCGATCTTGCCGGTGAGGGCGTCGTCCTGGTCGGACTTGCCGAACAGCAGGTGGCTGGTCGCCGCGCCCGGGGTGGTGCTGGCGAAGACGGTCTTGTCGAACCTGTAGCTGATCTTCTGCCGGTTGATCCGCGCGCCGCCGGTGACGCTGAGCTTCTCGGTCAGGTCCAGGGTGCCGTTGGCGTAGGCCGAATAGTTCTCGTTGGTGCTTTGCGCCAGATAGCGGGCCAGCTGCAGCACCGGGCCGCGATCCAGGAACCGGTCGAGGTCGTTCTTGGCGTACCAAAGACCCGCCACATAGCGGAGCCGCGAACCGCCCGGGGAGGTCAGGCGGAACTCGTGGGTCCACGAGTCGGCGTGGAAGTAGCCGTTGATATGCGCGCCGCTGTTGATCCCCGACGGATTGGCGACCGGAAAGCCGAGCAGGAAGGGCTGGTCGGTGCCGTCGATGTCCTGGAAGTCCACCATCTTCCAGCGGTCGTGCGAGGTGATCGACGAGAAGGTATGGCCCTGCAGGAACGAGCCGTCGCCGAAGTCGTAGTCGAGGCGTGCCGTCGTGCCGAACACGTCCGAATTGCCGCCGCCGATCCGGTCGTCGGCGCGGATGAAGTGATTGTTCTTGTCGATCGTGACGCCGCGTAGCGTCAGGGTGGCCGGGAAGGCCGGTTCGCCCTGGTAGAGCAGGCCTGGCGTCAGTTCGCTGATCGGGCTGGTGCAGCAGGTCGAGACATTGTGGTTGTAGCGCGGGGCGACGCTGAGGGTCAGGTTCTCGGTCGGGGTCCAGACGAACTTGGCGGTGGCGGTGAAGCCCGAGCTGCCGTTGACGTTCTTGCCCGTGGTCAGGTTCTTGACGTTGCCGTCGTAGTCGCTCTTGGCGACCGTCAGGCGCACCAGAAGGTCGTCGTTGATCGGGCCCGAGACGGTGAAGCCGATCCGCTTCTCGGCGTCGTCCGTGGCCAGCAGCATGGCCTTACCGGAGAACGTCTTGGTTGGGGCGGCCGTGGCGATGTTGAGCACGCCGGCGATGGCGCTCTTGCCGAACAGGGTGCTCTGCGGTCCACGCAGGACTTCCACCCGTTCGACGTCGATCAGGTCCTTGAAGGCGGCGGCCTGGAAGCCGACCGGCACGTCGTCGATGACCACCGCGACGTCCGACTCGACGGCGATGCCGTTCGAGAAGGTGCCGATGCCGCGCATGTTGATGCTGAAATTGCCCGGCTGGCTGCCGTAGTTGATGACCAGGCCCGGCGACAGCTTCACCAGGTCGCCCAGCTCGCGGACGTTGTTGCGTTCCAGGACGTCGGCGGTGACGGCGGTCACCGAGACGGGCACGTCCTGCAGACGCTCGGCGCGCTTGGTCGAGGTGACGATGATTTCCTCGAGCTGAGCGCTGTCGCTGGAGGTCTGAGCCAGCACCGCACTCGGGGCGGCCGCCAGCACCGCCGCCGCCGAGGGGGCGAGCAGCCAGAATCGAATGTTGGTCATGGTCCTTACGTTTCCTGCGCTAGCGCCGGTTCGTTGCCGACGCCTAATTGGTATGCCCAACTGATGGCGCCTGGTCAGGCCACTTGTCAAGTAGCGCTGTTATCTTCGCTATAATGGTCTGGGTGATTGAAATCATTGTCCTATCGGACAAAGGGCTGGCGGGGTCGGGCCTGATGACAACGTAGGACATCCAATCCTTGCGCGTTCGGTCTTTACGGCCTTGCCTTCAGATTGGTAATGTCAGTTTAGAAACCACAAATGAAACGGGGGATGGATGCGCACCAGGGAGCGACCGCCGATGGCGGCGGCCGGTGATCGAGCGTTCCGATCCGGGGCCGTGACCCGCCGATGAGCGTCGAAATGGACTATCGCGAGAGCACCGACCGCGCCGGCATGAGCCGCATGACGGTGCGCGAGTTGCGCGACACCTTTGTCATCGACAGCCTGTTTCAAGCTGGCCGGCTGGGGCTCAGCTATCTCGAGATCGAGCGGGCTGTGGTCGGCTCGGCCATGCCGACGGAATCGGACCTGACCTTGCCGACGCACAAGGAACTGGCCTCGCGGTTCTTCTGCGAGCGCCGCGAGGTGGGGGTGATCAATATCGGAGGGGCGGGCTCGATCACCCTGGACGGGGAACGCTTCGACCTGGCCCGGCACGACAGCCTCTATGTCGGGCGCGGCGTCGAGCGGGTCAGCTTCGCCAGCGACGCCCCGGCCGATCCGGCCAGGTTCTATTTCGTCAGCTACCCGGCCCACGCCAGCCACCCCAGCAAGCGGGTGCGGCGGGAAGAGGCCCGCACGATCTTCGCCGGCGAGGCCCATACGGCCAACCGCCGGGTGATCCGCCAGAGCATCCGCCCCGGCATCGTCGAGACCTGCCAGCTGGTGATGGGCTTCACCGAGCTGGAAGAGGGCAACGTCTGGAACACCATGCCGCCGCACACCCATCGCCGGCGCAGCGAGATCTACATGTATTTCGACGCCGCGCCGGGCCGGGTCATGCACCTGATGGGCGATCCGTCGGAGCCGCGCGCGGTGTTCATGGACGACGGCGAGGCCGTGTTCTCGCCCAGCTGGTCGATCCACAGCGGCGTCGGCACCGCCAATTACAGTTTCGTCTGGTCCATGGGCGGCGAGAACCTCGAGTTCGACGACATGGACGTCCTGGCCGTCTCCGATCTCGGACCGGGCGCGTAAGAGAGAGCCTTCAATGACCCTCAAGATCCTTCTGAAGGCGGCCGTCGCCGCCGCCCTCCTGACCGGAACCGCCGCGCCCGCCATGGCCGCGCCGAAAGCCGCTGTGGTCGGCGTTCCCGCCTCGGCGGTCGACGCCGCCGGCCGCAAGGTCGCGGCCTGGCAGCTGGCCCACATGGACAATTTCGACTACGTGCCGGTCACCTCGTTCCGCAAGGACACCGAGGCGCGGCGCGACTGGATCCAGGCGGCGTTCTACATCGGCCTCTACAGCTTCGCCGACGCGACCCAGGATCCGTACCTGGCCACGGCCGTCCTCAAGCATGGCGAGGCCGAGGGCTGGGGCTTCGACCACCGCCCGCGCCATGCCGACTCCGACGCCACTGGCGCGGTCTGGGTCTGGGCCGCCGGCCGCACCAAGGACCAGAGCAAGCTCGGTCCGATCCGGGCGCGCTTCGACGCCGTGCTGGCCGACCCGTCCAAGGTCTCGCTGGACTTCACGCCCAAGCCGGCCAAGGGCGACCCCTATTGCCAGGTCCGCTGGTGCTGGAGCGACGCCATCTTCATGGCCCCGCCGGCCTGGACGACCCTAAGCAAAGTCAGCGGCGACAAGCGCTATCTGGCCCATTCCGATGCCGAGTTCTGGGCGACCACCGACTACCTGTTCGACAAGACCGACCACCTCTATTTCCGCGACAGCCGCTTCATCACCCGTCGCAGCGACGCCGGCGCCAAGATCTTCTGGGGACGTGGAAACGGCTGGGCCTTCGCGGGCATCGCACGGATCCTGCAGGACCTGCCGGCCAATCACCCCAGCCGTCCGAAGTACGAGAAGGTCTTCAAACAGATGGCCGCCAAGATCGCGACCTTGCAGGGTGCGGAGGGCTACTGGCCCGTCTCACTGCTGGAGCCGCAGAAGACGCCGGAAACCAGCGGCACCGGCTTCTTCATCTACGGCCTGGCCTGGGGCGTGAACCATGGCCTGCTGCCGCGCGCCAAGTATGGCCCGGTCATCGACAAGGGCTGGAAGGCCCTCGACGCGGCGATCGAGCCGGACGGTCGCCTCGGTTGGGTGCAGCGCGTGGGCGTGGCGCCGGACCAGGTGGGCCGTGACGACACCCAGCTATACGGCGTCGGCGCGTTCCTGCTGGCGGCCAGCGAGGTGCGTAACTTGGCCCAAGGTCAGACCACGCGCTAAGATGGATTCCCAGAATCCAAAGCGAGGCTCGATGCGCGGCGCGCCCGACCCCCAGAAGCTCTACCAGCAGGTCGCCCGCTCCATAGCGGCCTCGATCGCCGAGGGACGCTATGTCCCCGGTGACCGCCTGCCGTCCGAGCGGGGCCTGGCCGACTCGTTCGGCGTCAGCCGTCCGACGATCCGCGACGCGATGATCGCCCTGGAGTTCCAGGGCTTGGTCGAGGCTCGCCAAGGGTCCGGCGTCTATGTGATGGCGCGGGGCAAGCCCGAGGACGACGCCCTCGAGGCCGAGGTCAGCGCCCTGGAGCTGACCGAGGCCCGTCGCCTGTTCGAGGGCGAGGCCTGCGCCCTGGCCGCCGCCGCCGTCAGCGACGAGCAGGTGGCCGCCCTGGAACGCATGGCCCGCGACCTGGCCAACCTGGCCGGAACCGAGGACGGCGAGCGCTTGGAACACGACTTCCACCTGGCCGTGGCCCATGCCACGCGCAACGCCGCCATCGTCGCGGCGGTGGAAGAGATCTGGACGTTGCGCCGGCAGTTCGCCGACTGCGGCTACCAGCTGCGCCGCGTGCGGCTGGCTGATCCGCAGGGCTTCGCCGACGATCACCACCGGATCGTGGCAACCCTGCGCGACCGCGATCCCAAGGAGGCGCGGCGGGCGATCCACGAGCATCTGAACCGCACGGTGGAAGCCCTGCTGTCGATGGCCGAGCGCGATGCGCTGGAGCGAACCCGCCAGGAGATGGCCGATCGTCGCGACGAGCTGCTCCGCCGAACCGCCATCTAGCGTTGTCTTCGGCGGTTTCCATGCGGGAAGCGCGATAATTCGCCGCACAAATCAAGGCCTTGCCGTCGCGGCCCGGCGCGTGCTGACCTCTCCCTCTGGAATCAGGGGGAAGTAATGTCGGATAAGCTGGCGCCCGCGAGCGTTGAGACGGTGCTGAAGGCGATCTCTTCGGAGATGTCGATGGCCGCCGTGGCGTGCGGACATCTGGACGTGGCGCTGGGCAAGATCCTTGACGTCGTACCCGCCGAACACCGCCTGTCGGTGATGCAGGAGCTGCACACCGTCGATCTGCTGGCCCAGCACATCACCGCCCTGACCGACTTCACCGGCAACCTGTCGCAGCAGCACGGCCAGGGCGTTCTCGAGGTCAACGACTCGCTCAACGCCATTACCCTGGGCGACGTCGCCGCGCGTCTGCGCGCCTCGATCACCCCCGAGTAACGGCCGGGCTTCCGAGATTTAGCTAAACAGCGGCACCGGTCCGCGCCCGCCGCCATTCCAGGTCGACCAGTTCGGAAAGACGTAGGGCAGGTCCGAGGCGCTGACGCCGTACCACCGGGCGACGGCTCCGACATATTCCTCGGTGGCGATCCCGGGGATCCAGCGGCCGTCGTTGGACGAGTCGTCGGCGCCGCCGAACGCCAGGTCCGGATAACGGCCGTGGACCTTGCCGGCGGTGACCGCGCCGCCGATCACCAGGTGGTTCGAGCCCCACGCATGGTCGGTGCCGGCTTGGCTGTTGCCTTTGAACACCCGGCCGAAGTCCGACATCGTGAAGGCGGTGACATTGTCCTGCAGGCCCAGCGCCTTCATGGCGTTGTAGAAGCCCGCCAGCGCCATCGAGAGGTCGGCATAGCTGGCGTTGTGCGACGCCAGCTGGCCGACGTGGGTGTCGTAGCCGCCCTGGCTGACGAAGAAGGTCTGCTTGGCGTGGCCCAGGCTGCTCCGCGCCTCGATCATCCGCGCCACGCGCAAGAGCTGGCGGGCGATATCCGAGTTCAGGGTGGCGTTGTTGTTGGGATTCACGAAGTACTTGTCGACCGTCGACGTCGCCGCCGACACCACGGTGTTGGCCGCCACGGCCTGGGCGTAGGCCGAGGATATCCCCTTGCCGGTCAGTTCGGTGACCGCGCCATAGGACGCGCCGTCGGCGAAAACGCTCATGGCCGCCTGGCGCGCCTTCACGGCCGCATCGGTGCTGGCGGCGTTGTAGCCGTTGCGGACGATGGCGCCGGTCGAGGGCAGGATCAGTGGCGAGGAGCTGTCACCGATCAGGCACAGTTGCGAACCGGCGATCGAGATCAGCGACGGCAGGCCGGTCGTGACGCCCGTCCGGTCGTTCAGCCGTCCCAGGAAGCCATCCTTGTTCTGGGCGCGCACGCGCATGCCCTGCCACTGGTTCTGCTGGTCCTCGTGGGACATCAGGCTCAGCGGTCGCAGGTCAGGGCGGCTGGTGTAGAGAGCCTTGGTCAGCGGCTCGACCAGGGTGCCGGTGTTCAGCACCACGTTCAGCGCGCCTTCGTCCCAGGCCGTCTTCAACGAGGCGAAGGAGGCGTGGAGGCCGAAGGGCGTGCCCGTCAGCGGCACGAGGCTGCTTTGGGCCAGGGCGATGCCCGAGCCACGCTGCTTGGCGTAGTCGGCGTAGCGGCTGTCGGTAGGCACGACCATGTTCCAGGCGTCGTTGCCGCCGAACAGGAAGACCCCGACCATGGCCCGATAGCTACCGGCGTCGGCGGCCAGGGCGCTGGAGACGCCAAGCTGGCCTAGGGCCGCGGCGGCCGAGCCGCCCGCGACCAGCTGCATGAGTTCACGTCGTGAAATGGCCATGGGACGCTTACCGATCGACTTGGAAGTGGGGGGAGGAGGCGACGATGTAGAGCGCCGTCTGGGCGCGCCTACGAGCCTGCAGGGCGGGGTCGGTGTTCTTGATGGCGGCCATGGCCGTGACCAGAGCCTGGCGCTGGGCCGGCGTCATCGTGCCGTTCAGCATCACCAGGTTGATCCGATCGATGGTCTTGGCGTCGTCGGTTCCGTTGACTTCCCAGCTGGCCCAGTTCGGCGTTGTGCCCGTGGACCACGAGATCACCGTCTGCGCCTTGAACTCGGTGCGCGTGGCGTCGCCGCCGACCGTCCAGTCGTAGAGGAAGTTGTGGCGGTTGATCACCGTGGAGATGGTGATCAGCTTGCTGACAGGGCTGACCAGACCGTCGCCCTGGGGCAGGGGGAATTCGTACGGATAGAAGTTGAAGACCGTCGGCGCGCGGAAGGGCGCCTGGCCCATGCCGGCGTCACGCGTGGTGAAGGCGTAGCCGTCCGAGGTGTAGCCGATGGCGCGGGCCAGGGACGTGGCCAGCAGCACGGGCTCCTTGAGCTTGCCGGGCAGCTGCGAAACCACACGAGCCTCGCTGTCGGTGTAGATCGCCCGGATCACGGCCTTCATGTCGCCGCGCACGCCCGCGCCGTTGTCGGCGAAGGCCGCCGCGACCCGCTCGACATAGGCCGGCGTCGGATTGGCCACGGTCAACTGCTGGATCAGGCGCTTGCAGATATAGGGGCCGGTGTTGGGGTGATTGAACATCGTGTTCACCACCGTGTCGACATTGGCCTGCTGGGCGGTATTAGCCGCGATCGTCCTGCCCAGGAAGGTCTTCGCGCCGGTGTCGAAACGGGTGGCGATGACCACCATCGGCTTGGACCAGTCGCGCTTGTTGTTGTCGGTCAGCGCCGCATTGTCCAGGCGCGCATAGGTCCAGCCGGTCAGAGCCCGGGCGACTTCCTTGACGTCGTTGTTGCTGTAGCTCGCGATCGCCGCGCCGGTATTGTCGATCTGGGGCGTGCCATCGGGATTGAGCATCACCGTGCCGATCGAGAACAGCTGCATCAACTCGCGGGCATAGTTCTCGTTCGGCTGGGTCTTGTTGCTGTCTGCCATGTCCAGGTAGTCGCCCATGTACGGGTTCAGGGTGACCGCCGCGAGGATGTCCCGGTAATTGCCGAAGGCGTTGGACATCAGGATTTCGTTGAACGCCGCCAGGCCCGAGGTGTTGTGCACGTCGACCTCGGACGCGACGACAATCTGCGAGAGGGCGAAGGCCACGCGCTGACGAAGCTGATCCTGGCCGCCGATGGCGTTGGAATAGAACCGCATCTGCATCGGCGTGGCCGTGAAGTTGTCGCGGTTGCAGTTGGTCGAGTCCTGGCCCGTCAGGCCGGTGCAATAGTTGCCCGGCACGGCCTTGAAGGCCAGGTCGGCATAGGAGCTGCTCGCTGACGCGAACTGGCTGTCCAGCCAGGCGTCGACGGTTTTCATCGCGACCATGCTGTTGATCAGCTCAGGCGTCGGGCCGAACGAGGCCTGCTTGGCCAGACGCGCGGCTTCCTCGGCGGTCATGCCGGTCTGTTCGACCGGAATGCCGAAGAAGCCGCCACCGCTGCTCGAGCCGCCGCTCGAACCGCTGGAGCCGTCGCCGCCGCTGCAGGCGGAGAGCAGGATCGTGAGACTCAGCGCCGCCGAGCCTAGGGGGTGAATACGCATGACAACATCCTTGACGCTCGGCGGGAACCGCGCGCCTGAAGCTGGAAACCAGAAGACGAAAAAGGGGCGGGGTTAGCGGTCCTGGAAGGCCACCTCCCGAACTGTGCGGACGCCGTTCTGGCGATGAAGCTGGACGAAGATGTCGACCACCCGCTGGACATGCTCGACCACGTCGGCGCGTCGCAGATTGGCGCCGGCCTGCAGGGCCATCAGGGCCAGCTGGTCGACGGCGGCGGCCGGATCATCGGCGTGGATGGTGGTCATGGAGCCGGGGTGGCCACTGGACACCGCGCGCAGGAAGCTGAACGCCTCCGCCCCGCGCAGCTCGCCCAGAATGATGCGGTCGGGCCGCAGGCGCAGCGAGGCCTGCAGCAGGTCTTCGGTCGTGACGCGCGCCTCGCCCTGATCGCCGCGCGCGGCCACCAGGCCGACGGCGTTGGGGTGGGACAGTCGGATTTCCGGCGTGTCCTCGATCAGCACCAGGCGCTGGTCGAGCGGGACCTCCTTGAGGAGGGCGTTGAGGAAGGTGGTCTTGCCGGTCGAGGTGCCGCCGCTGATCACGATGTTCTTGCCGGCGCGCACGGCGGCGGCCAGGAAACCACCGACGTCGCCGGCGTCCAGCAGGGCGCGCAGGGCCAGGTCGGGGCCGGCGACGGGCTTCAGGGTTTCGGCGAAGGCGCCGGCCTGGGCGTAGTCGGAGAGCGAGAGATCGCTGACCACGTGCTTGCGGATCGCCAGGGCCAGCCCATCGCGCGTCGCCGGCGGAGCCACGACCTGCACGCGGGCGCCGTCGGGCAGCACGGCCGAGAGCAGGGGATGTTCGCGGCTGACGCCTTGGCTGGAGAGGCTGGCCACCTGACGCGCCAGGCGCCAGAGGTTGGTCTCGTCGAGGGCGGGAACCTCGATGCGCTCGGCGACGCCGCCCAGGCGTTCGACCCAAAGCTCGCCAGGACGGTTCACGTAGAGGTCCGTAACCGACGGATCCGCCAGCCACGGGGCCAGCGGGGCCAGGTAGGCCTCGAGATAGACGCCCATTCTTGAAGAGGGGAGCTTCGAAACGGGAGCGGTCAATTGCGCACTCCCGAGAAGTCGAGGTCGCGGGCGACGAAGATCGTCACCGGCGCGCCCTGGGTGGTCTTGATGGTCGGGGCGATGTTCTGGTCGGTCTGGGCGACCGTGCCGGCCAGGTTGGCGGCCTCGACCGCCGAGCCGATATAGATCTGCGAGCTTGAGCGGGTATTGCCGACGGCGGCGACACCGGCGTTCAGCACCGACATCAGGATCGATCCGCCGAAGCGGCTGAAGAAGTGGCGGTCGACCTTGCCCTCCAGGCCGCCACGACCCAGCGGGTCGGCGGCGGGAGACGCGATCTGGATGGAGACGCCGTCGGGACGGATCACCCGGGTCCAGATCACGAAGACGCGCGAGGCGCCCATGGCGACGCCGGACTTGTACTGGCCGATCACCCGGCTGCCGCGCGGGATTAGCACGGTCGAACCGTCGAAACTCTTGATGTCGCGCGTGACCATGGCGCGGGCCAGGCCCGGCAGGTCCGAATTGATCGCCGTCTCCATCACCGCCGGCACCACCGCGCCTTGCGGGATGAGCGCGTCGAGGTGGCGCATGGCCGTGGCCTTGGCGGGCTCGGCGTCGCCGGCGCCGATGCGGTCGGCGAAGCGCTCGTCGGGGTTCAGGCCGGCGGCGGTCGCCTGGGCGGCCTTGGCCATCGGCGAGGCCGGTTCGACCTGGGCGCTGGTCCGGATCAGGGCCGGGGCGCCGCCAAAGTCGACCACCAGGGTCGGGGCGCGGCGGCGCTGGTCGGGATCGACGGCGGGCGCGGCCGGGGCCGGCGCGGCCATGGCCGCCATCTGGGCCGGGGTCGGCGGCGGCAGGCTGTTGTTCTCGGTGAACTGCGGACCCGGGATGACGGTCGGGACCGGCGCCGGGGCCAAGGCGGACGCGGCGGCCGTCTGGGGCGCCGTGGCGACGGGCGCGGGCGCTTGCGGCGCGGTCCGGTTGCCGGCCATCCACAGGAAGACGGCCACGCCCAGAACGCCGAAGCCGGCGAGGATCGCCCAGGTCGGCAGGCCCTCATGCGCGCGGGCGATCATCGGGCGCACCTGGGCGTCGGCGGCGGCGAGGTCTTCGGCCACTTGCTGGGTCTGGCGCGGGTCGAGGCGGGGATCGCTCATTGGGCGGCCTCCCCACCGGTCGAGAAGGCGGCGTTGGTGATGGTCAGGCTGGACTTGCCCGAGCGCAGCACGAAGCGCGGGGCCAACTGGTCAACGACCAGATAGCCGTCGCGGACCGCCGCATTGGCCAAGCCCTCGACGCCATCGGCGCCGACCACGAACACGGCCGGCAGATCGGCCTGCTGCGGCCAGGCGAAATAGGTCGCCACCCCGTCGTCGAAGATACGGGTCGGCTGGATATTGGCGTCGCCCTTGATGCTGTAGGCGCTGTTGCGGGCTACCGGCGGAGCGGGAGGCGGCGGTGGCGGCGGCGGGGCGGCCGTCACCTGAACGGGGGCCGGAACCAGGAAGCGGACGACATAGGCCAGGTCCTTCGCCGAAGCCTTGGGCGGCGCGACGACCAGTTCGAGGATGTAGCGGCGCCGGTCGGTCACCACGGTCATGTTGGTGGCGGCCGTGCGATCCAGCGGCTTCAGGAACAGCAGGTTGGCCTTCTTGTTCGGCGTTACCTGCCAGCCGAGGGAGTCGCCAATCGAGACATTCTCGATGCGCTCGTCGGCGGCGAACTCCAGCATGGTCTGGATGCCGAAATAGCCGGTCAGACGCACGACCTGGTCGGGATCATAGGCCACGGTGCGGATGCGTGGATCGGTGGCGCCCGGGCGCGGGGTCTGGGTCGCCCAAGCCGCTCCACCGAGCATCGAGCCGGTCACGGCGGCGCTCAGGGCCAGGGCGGCCAGCAGCGCGCGAGGGGAGGGGTACGCGAAGGTCACTGGTCTCTCCGGGCGCCCGAGGCGGCGCGGCGGGGGGCGGGCGTGCGGCGATAGCTGTGGCCGAGCGGAGTGCTCGCCGCGGCCTGGCTGGATTGAGCCGCGGCGCCACGGTCCGAAATGACCGTGAGATTGCGCGAGCCGATGGGGTCGGACGCCGGCGGGTTGGCGTCGCGTCGATCAAGCGCGACGGCGGCGGCCGCGATCGTGGCGGCGCGGCTCATCGGCTCGATCTGCGAGCTCGCATAGCGGGGCGCTTCGCCGGAAGCCGCTTGGTTCGACCAGGCCGCGCCGGCCAGGCCGCGCGGGAGGCGCAGGCCGCCGGCGATGACGCCCAGGGCGACTACCGCCAGGACCACGACCAGGGCGAAGACCAGGCTGAGCACCAGCACGGTGACGGCGGGATTGATGTCGAAGGCCGCGAACTGCTGGGCCGCTCGGGTCTCGGCCAGGGCGCGCAGGGCCGGCGTCATCATGGCCAGCTCCAGCGACAGGGCCAGGGTGATCATCAGAGGGGTCAGGGCCAGGGCGATCATCGCCTTCAGCCAGCCCTCGACCAGGCCGCGCGTCGCCTCGAACAGCGTCAGGCCGGCGATCAGCGGCGCCAGGGCCAGCAGGATCGCCAGGACCACCTTGCTGGCCAGCAGCACGCCCAGGGTCGACAGCACCAGGGTCATGGCGCCGGTATTGGCCGCGAAGGCGCCGAAGCCGGGCCCGCTCTGCATCGCGGCCGCGCCCGGTCCGGCCCGGCTGGCCATAAGGGTCGCGGCTTGCTGGAGCACGTCGAACGCGTCCTGCAGCACGGCGAACGGGTTGGCGGGCTGGCCCTGCAGGCCGCCCAGCAGCAGACCGCCGACCTCGGCCGGGGCCTTGGTCAGGAGGTCATAGACCAGGGTCTGGAACAGGGCCCAGTTGGTGGCCAAGGCCAGGACGACGCCGATCTTGATCACCGACAGAGTGACGTCGCCGACCCGAAGACCGCCGCGCCCCAGCAGCAGGCGGTAGCCGATGAACACGACATACAGCGTCAGGAAACCCGTCAGCAGCAGTCCGACCGGAGACCCCGGCGCGGCCAACACGCCATAGCCCGTCTCGGCCAGGTCATGCACCCGGCAGTCGACCGAGCCGATCAGGCCCTCGACCATCGGGGCGTCGACGGGAAGTTGCGCGCAAGCCGCCATCGTCACGCGGCCTCCAGCAAGCGGGCCATCCAGGCCCGCGGATCGTCGCCCAGCTCTTCGCGCAGGGCGTCCAGCTTGCGGACGGTGGTCTCGCGGCCCGACAGCACGAGCAGCAGCTCGGGCGAGCCGGCCAGGTTCAGGCGGGCCACGACGCTGTCGGTCCCGTGCTTGATCAGGAAGCAGCGGGCCGTGTCGGGCAGGCTCTTGACCAGCTCGAACTCGTGCTGCGTCAGGCCGAAGCCCTCGCAATAGTCCTTCGCCTGGGCCTTGGGATTGGCCATGAAGATCTGGGTCGCGGCCTGCTCGATGATCGCGCTGGCGATACGGCTCTCCAGGGCGTCCTGGGCGCTCTGGGTCGCGAAGCCGACCACGCCGTTGCGCTTGCGCAGGGTCTTTTCCCAGTCGCGGATGCGGGCGACGAAGACGTCGTCGTCCAGGGCCTTCCAGCCCTCGTCGATGACGATCAGGGTCGGGTGGCCGTCCAGGCGCTGTTCCACGCGGTGGAACAGGTACATCATGGCCGGGGTCCGCAGCGTGGGATCGTCCAGCAGCTGGGTCATGTCGAAGCCCAGGGTGGGCTCGTCCAGGTCCAGGCCGTCGGCCTCGTTGTCGAACAGCCAGGCGTGCTCGCCGGTCCCGTGCCAGGGCGCCAGGCGCGCGGCCAGGTCGGCGGCGTTCGGGCGGCGCGAGCCTCGGAACAGCTCGGCGAAGAACCGCAGGCGGCGCAGGGCGGGGGTCTGGTCGAAGCTGGCGTCGACCGCGTCCTTGATCCGCGCGGCGTCGTCGGCCGACAGGGTCTCGCCGGGAACGGCGACCAGCCGGGCGACCCAGTCGGTCAGGAAACGGCGGTTGGCCGCCGTGTCGGCCATGGCCAGGGGGTTGAAGCCGGTCGGCTGACCCGGACGCAGGGTTTCGTAGCGGCCGCCGATGGCGCGCAGGAAGATCTCGGCGCCGCGATCCTTGTCGAAGAAGACGATGCGCGGCGCGTACTTGCGGGCCTGGGCCAGCAGGAAGTTCAGCACCACCGTCTTGCCCGAGCCCGACGGGCCGATGACCGTGAAGTTGCCCAGGTCGCCCTTGTGGAAGTTGAAGTGGTACGGACCGGCCGAGGTGGTCTCCAGCAAGGTCACGGCCGGACCCCAGTGGTTGTTGTCGGCCTGGCCCACCGGGAAGTTGTGGCCGCTGGCGAAGCCGGCGAAATTGGCCGTCGAGATCAGCGCCTTGCGAGCGATGTCCTTGAAGTTGCCCGGGAACTGGGCCCAGAAGGCGGGCTCCAGATTGATGTCCTCGCGCACCGCGATGGCGCCCATCTCGGTAAAGGCCGACAGCACCTCGGCGGTCGAGCGGTCGAGGCCCTCCAGGGTCTCGTGGCGCACCAGGACGGTCAGGTGATGTTCGCCGAACGCGGCGCGGCCCGAGACGACATCGTCCTTGGCGCGGGTCAGGTCGGCGCGCAGGGAGAGGCCGTCATCATCGGCGGCCTTCATGCGGCGCAAGGCCAGGTTCATCCGTTCCAGCGTCGGCTGGCGGTCGACGAAGCCGAAGCTCTGGGTGACGACCATCTCGCACGGCAGGCGCAGCAGGTCGTCCAGCATCCCCGGGGTGGTCTGGGCCGGATAGTCCTTGACCGAAACGACCGAACCGAAGCTCCGCGCCAGGGCGCCGGCGCGCGACAGTTCCAGCGTCTCCAGGCCGAAGCTGGCGCGACGATAGGGCAGGTACTCGCCGGCGTCGCCTTGCGGGACCAGAACCGGGCGCATCTCGCCATTGTAGAGGCAGGAGAGGAATTCCAGCGGCTCGGAGCAGCGGCCTGCCGCGCCATCGTAGACGCCCAGCACGCGGGCGCCGTAGGGGGCCAAGGCCGAGATCAGGCTGTCGCGGGCGCTGTCCAGCTCGCGCCGGTCGGCGGCTTGCAGGGCGGCGGCCTCGGCCTTGCCGGTGCCCTTGAGGGCGCGCAGGAAGCCGTCGATCAAGCCGCCATGACCCTGCAGCGGGCGGCGGACGATCGTCAGGAACAGGTCGTTGACGTACAGCTTGCGCGTCGCCAGGCGCTGGCTCCAGGTGGCGTCGAGATCGGCGCTGAAGGCGTCCGGGAACGCGCCCTGGGTGTTGGCGTCGACCTGGCGGCGGACCACGTGATGGTAGATGGCGAAACGCGAACTCGCCAGGCCCCGCAGCATCACGTCGCGCACGGCCTTGCGATAGTTCAGTTCCTCGCTGTCCGCCGTCTCGAACGGCAGGCCGGCCAGGTGGATCACCTGCATCAGCAGGCCATCGCGCGTCTCCAGCGTGACGTCGTCCAGGTGGCGGGCGTACGGCAGGCGTTTGCCGGCCGTCGCTTCCTTGCTGGCCTTGGGGCGGGGGGTCATGCGCTGTAGCTGTTGCATCGCCAGGCCCGGAAGTTGGGGACGCGAGGGCAGCGGCTGACCTTGGTCAGCCACAGGTCGAAGATGCGCGGTTCGCGCAGGCAGGCCGCGTAGCCGATCGCGTGGATCACCAGCGCGGCCGCGATGGCCCAGAACGACTTGGTGATCAGAAAGAGTTCGGCGGTCACCACCCCGTTGATCACGAAGTAGCTGTAGGTCACGCCCGCGAACATCTGCGGGCGCGTCAGGGCGCCGAACACCACGTCGCGATCCAGCGGCGCGGCCATGGCTCAGGCCGCTCCGGCGGCGGCGCGGATGCCGCCGACGATGGTGGCCGCGCCGAACAGGATGAAGCAGCCCAGGATCACCGTCGCGCCGTAGCGCCAGTTCATCCGGCCGGTCAGCATCATGAAGCCGACGGCGGCCACGGCCATGACGGCCACGGCGGTGGCGACATTGCCCATCAGCGTGCCCTGCAACCACTGCACGCCCGCCAGCAGGGCGCTGGAGCCTTGCGGATCGGTCTGGATGGCCTGGGCGTGAGCCTGCGACGCGGCGGCGGCGAGGGCGGTCGCCAGGGCCAGCGCTCTGGTGTTGAGGGTCTTGCGCATCAGCGGGAAGCTCCGAGAACAGGAACGGCGAGGACGGCGCCCGAGGCGGCCATCCGACCGAGGATAGAGGTCACATAGGCTTGGGTTTCGGCATAGGGCGGCACCCCGCCGTGCCTGCGGACAGCGGCCGGGCCGGCGTTGTAGGCGGCCAGGGCCAGGCTGACGTCGCCGCCGAACTCGGAAAGCATGCGGCGCAGGTAGAGCGCGCCGCCGCGAATGTTCTGGCCGACGTCGAACGGATCGACGCCAAGGTCGCGGGCCGTGCCGGGCATCAGCTGCATGACGCCGACCGCGCCCTTGGACGAGACCGCATTGGCGCGAAACCGGCTCTCACGCCAAGCGACCGCCTCGACCAGTTTCGGGTCCAGGGCATAGGTGTCGGCGGCGGTGGACAGCTGTTGGCGCACGGCCTCGACGTCGGGCGACGATGCGGCGATTGGCAGGGCGGGCGGCGCGATCGCCTGGACGCCGTCCTGGGTGAACACCGACGGGCCGTCGAAGCGCGTCACGGCGCCGTCGGCGCCGATCTCCAGCACTTGGGCCGCGACCGGATTGGCGAACAGGCAGCAAATGGACGCCGCCGCCAATAACGTCGCCTGGCGGGCGATATCGAACGTCAATGACGCCCCCTAATCCGTGGGTTCAGATAATGTGGTTAATTGTGCATCCGGACACGTCGAAGATGTAATGCGGCATGTCACCGCATTACGTTTTACTCGCAGTGTCAAAACTGCTGATAAATAACGATAATCTGTGCTTAAGCCTGTTTGGCGCCGTCTACTCGACTTGGCCAATTAACAATTGCGAAGCTGTTGTTTGTGCTCAAGCTTCGCGATTCGGCCTGTTGTCGAGCTTCCAGCGTCGAGCAAGCTCGGCCACGGGTTGATCTCCTGTCAGGAGAGGGTCACCCGGATCGACGATTCTAGGAAGTCTGAAGCCGTACGCCGCCCCCGACACTCGACTTGTCGCGCCGCGCTCGGCTTGGCGCGGCCGGCGTCGTGTTATCGTTATCATTCTCTTTGGCCTGCACAGCCTGGGTTGGGGTCGCCACGGCGCCAACGGTCACGGCGACTTTTGGCGCCGCAGGGCCCTCCGGATGCTCAAAACCTCAGGCTGTGGGCGCGCGCTCGCTCATCTTATTTGTCTTACAAATACCTTGCCATCGCCGATTGTTAACGATATCAAGCTGGCGTGGCCGGATAAGATCGTCTCCTAAGGCGACCCGCCGGCCCGGGAGTGAACGCGGCGCGCGTGACGCGCCTAATCGCCAATGGAATGCCCGCCTCAGGCGGGACCAGGAGCGCGCCGGCGTATCGGGCGCTGTTCCGCGGAGGGGAAACATGAAGCCGAAGATCCAATCGCGCCGACGCTTGTTGCTGGGCGTCTCGACCGCCGCTGTCGCCTTGGGGGCGCTGGGCGTGGCCCAGGCACAGACCACCGCGCCGCCACCAGGCCCGGACGCCGCCGTCGAGGAGGTGGTCGTCACGGGCATCCGCCAGAGCCTGCAGTCGGCGGTGCAGATGAAGAAGAACACCATGGAGGTGGTGGACTCCATCCGGGCCGAGGATATCGGCAAGCTGCCCGATCCGAACGTCGCCGAGACGCTGACGCGGATCCCGGGCGTCCAGGGCTATCGCTATGGCGGCGAGGGCGCTTCGCCGGTCGGCGTCGGCTCGGGACTGACCATTCGCGGGCTTTCCGGCCAGACCGCTTCGCAGGTCGACGGCCGCTCGTACTTCACCGCCGGCGGTAGCGAGTTCAACATCGAGGGCGCGATCCCGGGGATGGTCGCGGGCCTCGACGTCTACAAGAACCCGTCAGCCGAACACATCGAGGGCGGCATCGGCGGCCTGATCGACATCCGCACCCGCAAGCCGCTGGACATGCCGGACTTCTCGGGCAGCGCGGCGATCTCGGGCCGCTACAACGACATGGTCAAGCGCTGGCAGCCAGAGTACTTCGCCCTGGTCTCGCACCGCTGGAATGTCGGCGACGGCGAGATGGGCCTGCTGTTGGCGGCCAACTACCAGAAGAGCTGGAACCGCTCGGACAATGCGCCGGGGCCCGGCGGCGCCAACCTGCGTCGCGTCGTGCGCGCCGACAGCGCCGAATACATCGGCAACGCCGCGTACAACCAGACCTATGCCGGTCGAAGCGACGTGGCGTTCCTGGCCGACGTGGCCGATCCTCTGGCCCTGACCGCCGCCCAGCGTGCGGGCCTGGTCAACATGGCCGGCGTGCAGATCAACGTGAACGAGGAAGACATTCAGCGCACCCGCAAGGGCGTGTCGGGCGCCTTCCAGTGGAAGCCGCGCCCCGGCCTCGAGTTCTATGTCGACGGCAACTACAACTCGTACCTCTACCATCAGGGCTATCGGTTCCTGAACGGGTCCGACAGCCGCTATGTCCAAGGCCTGCAGACCTCCGCCTTCAACACCAGCGAAGGCCTGACGATCCGCAACCGCAATGGCGGCGAGGACGTCTCCCTGGCCGGCCAGCGCTTCGCCAGCGGCACGTTCCTGGGCTCCAGCTTTTCGTCGACCGGCGGCGACGAGCACCGCCTGTATGAAACCTACATCCTGGCCGGTGGAGCCAAGTGGTCGCCGACCGATGACCTGGACCTGCGGGCCGACCTCTCGTACGTGAAGGCCGACCAGGAGCAGGACAACCGTTCGGTCAACATGACGCCCCGCGCCGGCGTCACCTGGAACACGACCCGGACGGTCGGCCTGCCGCAGCAGGTGTCGATCAGCGGTCCGGGCTTGGACAATCCCGCCAACTGGGTGTTCCAGAACTACGGCAACGGCATCGAGAACATCTATGACGATCTCGGCTACGCCGCCCAGTTCGACGGCAAGCTGCGCATCCATGACAGCTTCATCGAGGCCGTGAAGTTCGGCGCGCGGTACTATCGGAAGAAGTCGCGCTTCTACAACTACTCCTATACCGGCAAGAACCTGACGACCGACGGCCTGGCCCTGACGGCCAATCAGTCGAACGGCGTCCTGGCCAGCAGCGCCCAGGACCTGGTGGGCGGCTCGCACACCAATTGGTTCGACGGCGAGGCCGGGTATGGCGGTGGCTTCCTGACCTTCGTTCCGGACGCCCTGCTGGGCGACAACGTCCGCAACCGCTTCCCGCTGGCGGGGATCCCGGCCGAGGACGCGATCCCCGAAGTGCTGCTGTCGCGCCGCAAGGCCGTCGAGCAGACCTATGCCGGCTACGGCGTCGTCGACTTCGCGTTCCTGAACGACCGGATCCGCGGCAACGCCGGCGTGCGGGTGGTGCGCACCGAGGTGGAGGCCGAGGCGCGGATCACCGACTCCAGCGGCGCGACGCCGATCATCGTGCCCAACAGCAAGAGCAACAGCTACACCGACGTCCTGCCGACCCTGAACGTCACCGGCTACATCCAGGACGACCTGCTGCTGCGCTTCGGCTTCGGCAAGGGCATGACCCGACCCGGTGTCGGCGACATCAACCCGTCGGTCACGGTCAACAGCACCAATGGCACCGGCAGCCAGGGCAATCCCGACCTGGCTCCGCTGCGGGCCACCAGCTACGACCTGTCTCTGGAGAAGTACTTCAACAAGTCGGCCTACGCCTCGGCGGCGCTGTTCTACAAGAGCGTCGACGGCTTCGCCCTGGGCGTCGAAAGCTGCCAGACGGTGCCGACGGCGGCGCCCTATACCGGCGCGACCCCGAACAACTGCGCGACGGGTCAATACCGGGTCACCCAGTCGGTCAACGCCGACCCGGGCTACGCCAAGGGCGTCGAGTTCGCCGCCCAGACCTTCTTCGACTACGACTTCGTGCCCGGCTTCCTGCACAATTTCGGGGTCCAGGGGTCGTACACCTGGGTCAAGACCGAGCTGCCGGTGCTCCTGGCGGGCGCCAAGGTCAATGTGCGCCAGCCGTTCCAGTCGGATCGCAACTGGAGCCTGGCGGGTCTCTATGAGAACAAGTTGATCTCGGCCCGCCTGGTCTACACCTACCGCTCCGACTACGTGCTGTTCGGGATCTCGGCCAATCCGATCGATGGCCGCTACCTGAAGGGCTACGGCCTGTTGGACGCGTCGGTGAACGTCAACCTGCGCCAGGACCTGACGCTGTCGTTCACGGCGTCGAACCTGACCAACAAGGCCCCGATCCGCTACGTCGGCGAACCGGACAACGGCTACGACACCGACATCCTGCGCCAGTACTTCGCGAACGGCCGGATCTACGGCGTGAGCCTGCGCTACAAGTTCGGCGGCTAGCCGTCGGGCCTTTGTCCCACTCGGGCGCCGTCGTCGACGGCGCCCGTTTGTCCTCTAGCCGAGCGAACTTTCGGTCAGCGACGCGGAAATGCGGCAGACCAGACCGTCGGCGGCGAAGTCGAGGCTGCAGGACCCGCCGACCTCCGCACCGACGCCGCGTTCCAGGAGGCGCGTGCCGAAGCCGCGCCGCTTGGGTTCGCGCACGGGCGGCCCGCCGGTTTCCCGCCAGACCAGGGTCAGGGTTCGCGGTTCCGAAGGCGCGCGCTCCCAAGTGACCTCGACGACGCCATCGGGCGTCGACCAGGCGCCGTACTTCAGGGCGTTGGTGGCCAGTTCCTGCAGCGCCATGGCGAACCCCAGGGCGATCTGGGGCGGCAACGCGACGCTCGGCCCGTTCGTGACCAGCCGCGCGGACTGGCCCACGACATAGGCCCGGGCCGCGACGTCGACGATCTCGGCGAGATCAGCCGCTTCCCAGTTGCGGCGGGTCAGCACGTCGTGGGCGCGCGAAAGGGCGACCAGCCGTCCCTCGATCGCGGTTTGCAGGTCCGGGTCCGCTCCCCCGTTGCGCAGGGTCTGGAACGTGATCGACTGCACCGTGGTCAGGGTGTTCTTGACCCTGTGATTGAGCTCGTTGATCAGCAGGGACTGCTGCTGAATCCAGCGCTTCTCCTGGGTGATGTCGCGAACGACGCGCACGCCGTAGGGCGGCCTGCCGTCCGCGCCGTCGACCCGTGAAGCCCGAAGCTCCACCCAGGCGGTCTGGCCGTCGGCCCGGGTGAAGGCCTTCTCGACCGTGTAGCTGTCCAGCGTGCCCGCCATCTGCTGGGCGAAGAGCACGCGTTCCTCGGCCTGGCTTTCGGGCGAGCTGTCGTCCCAGATCGTCATGTTCAGCAAGGCCCGGCGATCGCGGCCGGTGATCAGGCAGAGTTGCTCGTTGACCTTGAGGATGCGGCCGTCCCGATCGACCTCGGCGATGCCGACCGAGGCGCGGTCATAGGTGGCTTGCAAGCGCTGGTCCTGCTCGGCCAGCCGTTCGCGCGCGGCCACCTGCTCGGTCAGGTCACGCATGTAGGCGGTGTAGTGAAGTCCGTCGGCCAGCGAGACCGCGTTGATCGACAGCTCGACCGGAAAAGCCTCACCCTTGCGTAGGGCGTGCATCTCCAGTCGATGGCCCAGGATGGTCGATCGTCCCGTTGCGATGTGACGCTCCAGGCCGCGCCGATGCGCCTCGCGAAACGCCGGCGGTATGATCAGGTCGGCGAGATCGCGTCCGACCGCCTCGGCCTTGGTCAGGCCGAACATGCGCTCGGCCTCGCGGTTCCAATCCACGACGTGGCCGTTGGCCGACATGGTGATGATGGCGTCCAGCGCTGCGTCGAAGACGGCGGCCTTGGTCGCCTGGGCGCGCGCGAGCGCCGAATGGCTGCGGCTCTCGTCGGTCGCCGCGGCCAGCAGCAACAGGGTCGCGGTGGTGACGGCGATGAAGTCCTGAGCGTAGAGCGCGCTCGAGGTCGATCCGGCGATCAGTTCCGACAGCGGACCGATGCCGAGGCTCACGCTGATCAGGGCCGCGACGGCGGTCGCCACCAGGGCGAGGGTCACGCCGCGTACGCTGAAGGCGATCGCCACCCAGGCGATCACCGGGAACAGGTGCCAGGTCCGCAAGGGCAGGGGCGTCAGATCGAGGAAGACGGCGAACGTGGCGCCCACGCTGATGGCCACGCCGCCGACCAGCGGCCATGTCAGCAGGCCTGGCTCCGATCGAACGCGCGCCCAGGACAGGAGCAAGGGGGTGACGAGCAGGGCGCCGGTGACGTAGCCCAGAAACCATGTGAAGGCCGCCAGGGGCGCGGCGGTCGGGGAACTGACGCCGCTCAAGACCAGCGCCGCCATACCTGGGATGACCGAGATCGCGCCGCCGACAAGCGCGGCGGCGATCACGATCAAGATGTCGCGCATGCTCCTCAGCTTGGGGTCGAAGTCGGTCCTGGCGTTGATCACCGAGACTGGCGCCACCGCGCTGGCCGCGCTGGCGAGCGCGATGACGACGTCCGCCCAGAACGGTGGGGCGCTGTCGACGATGATAGCGGCCGCCAATCGCCCCACCAGAATCGCCGGCCAAAGCCGCACGCCACCCAGAAGCAAGGCCGCGAAGGCGAGGCCCGAGGCCGGCCAGACCGCCGTGCTCGCGCCGCGATAGACGCCCCAGTTCAGGCCGGCCAAGGCCAAGGCCGCATAGGCCACGGCGATCAGGGCCAGCGCGGGGATATCGCGGCGTCTGGGGAGAAGGTCTGATGCGGTCAACGCGGTCTCCGCCAGGGTCGGAAACGCAGCATGCCACGAGCGTGAAGCGGCGCGCGAGCAAATCTCGGCCTTATCGGGCGTTATAGCCGGACAATTAGCCTAGTCATCAACGCCAGGCCCCATGCTGCCTATGTCACCACTTCAGTTATAGGAGTCGCTGGTCAAAGATATATGTTCAATAAAATCAGTTCGTATTGACATCCATATCGCCTGTTGTCCCGGTGGGCGTCGTGTTTGACAGCTGTTTCATTTTGTACGAGGAATATAAACCACCTCTACCGCACCGTGGTTCTGGGCGCTCGATCGCGCTGTCTTGGCCGCTGCCTGGGACGCGTTCGGTCCGTCAGTGTCTTTCCCGTGTGGGGCCGCCAGGGAGAGTTGCTTTTGCTTGCGAAGGTCGTGGGGCTGATCGGCCTGGCTCTGGCGCTGTGGACCTCGCCGGCGAGCGCTCAGCCGGCGGACCCGGCGACCGCCTCGCGCACCTGGACCGCCGACAATGGCGACGGCAGCTTCACCAATCCGCTCTTCTACGACGAGTTCTCCGACCCGGACATGATCAAGGTCGGCGACGACTTCTATCTGACCGGCACGACGATGCACGCCATGCCGGGCCTGCCGATCCTGCGCTCGCGCGACCTGGTGAACTGGCGTTTCGTGGCCTACGCCTCGGACAAGCTGGACCTGGGTCCGCGGTTCCGGCTGGAGAACGGCCAGCAGATCTATGGCCAGGGGATCTGGGCGCCGAGCTTTCGCCACCACAACGGCGTCTTCTACATCTTCAGCAATGTGAACGGACAGACCACCCAGGTTTTCCGCGCGACGAACCCCGCTGGTCCGTGGACCCGGACGCCGATGAAGGTATCGCTGCACGATCTGTCGGTGCTCTTCGATGACGACGGCAAGGTCTATGTCGTCTGGGGCTATGACGAGGTTCTGTTCGCCCAGTTGAACGACCAGCTCACGGACATCGTGCCGGGCACCCAGCGGATCATCGTTCCCAAGGGCTCGGGAATGGGCGAGGGCTCGCATTTCTACAAGATCGACGGTCGGTACTTCATCACCAGCGCCATCTGGGACGGCCCGATGCGGCTCGCCGCCGCCCGGGCCGATCGGCCCGAGGGCCCCTACGAGATCAACCGCGCCATCAGCATCGACGAGGACTTTGGCCTCGCCCAGGGCAATCAATTGGCTGGCGGCAAGATCCTGCCGGGCGATCCCAGGTCGCGGGGCAGGCTTTCGCTGCACCAGGGCGGCGTGATCCAGACGCCGGCCGGCGAATGGTGGGGCTATTCGATGATGGACTACAACGCCGTGGGCCGGCTCACCGCGCTCTCGCCGGTGACCTGGAAAGACGGCTGGCCCTACTTCGGGCTTCCCGGAAATCTGGGTCGTACGCCGCGCACTTGGACGAAGCCGAAGACGGCCCAACCGTCGCCGATCTCAGCGCCCTATGAGCGGAGCGACGATTTCTCGGCCCCGACCCTCAAGCCGGTCTGGCAATGGAACCATGTTCCCGTCGACGACAAATGGTCCCTCGCCGCCAGGCCCGGCTTCCTGCGCCTGAGCACGCAGCCGGCCAAGAGCTTCTGGGAGGCGCGCAACAGCCTGACCCAGCGCGCGATCGGCCCGCGATCCTCGCCGGTGACGAAGCTCGACCCGACAGGCCTGCGCGCCGGCGATGTCGCCGGCCTGGCGCTGCTCAACAAGCCTTACGCCTGGATCGCGGTGGAACGCGACAGCGACGGGCTGAGCCTCGTCCAGTTCAACGAGTACACCGGCGACCGCGTGCGGGTTCCGGCTCCCCCCGGCCCGATCTGGCTCAAGGCCGATAGCGACTTCCTCACCGAGAAGAGCCAGTTCAGCTACTCGGTCGATGGCGAGCATTTCCAGCCCCTGGGCGGCCCGTTCGACATGGTCTTTCAATTGAAGACCTTCCAGGGCGTTCGCTATTCGCTGTTCGCCTATAACCAGGATGGACAGGCCGGCGGTCACGCCGACTTCGACAGCATCAGGGTGCATGAGCCCAATCCCCGTGGATTGATGCGACCGATCCCCTATGGCGAGGCGGTGCGCCTGACCGGTTTGGGCGGCGAGACGGGCCTTGGCGCCGACGGCGGGCGTCTGCGCGCGGGTCCGCCGACCCCGTTCACCGTCGTGGACCTGAAGCTGGGCCGCGTGGCGTTCAAATTCGGCGAGGCCTACCTCGCGGCGAACGCCGACGGTGCTGTTGGTCTGTCGCGTGGCCGCCCGAGCGCCGCCCAGAGCTTCCAATGGAGCGAGACGCCGACTGGCGAACTGGTCCTGATGTCGCTGGCCACCCATCGCTATCTGCGGATCGACCCGGCGACCGGCAAGGTCTTCGCCGACAGCCCAGGGCCGGCGCCGGATGGGCGCGACGGTGTGCGCTTCGTCTGGTCGACTGACGGCGGGAGCCGGCCGGTCCATTGACCGCCGGAGTGACGAGCAGCTCCAGGCGGTGTCGAAGGGGCAGGGGGCTGGGCGCGTTCGGGGCGTCGCCGATCCGACCCATTCAGGCCCGATCCCGGTTATCCCGCACCGTGATTTCTGGATGGGAAAGAATGGTGGATGCTACAGGGATTGAACCTGTGACCCCCTCGGTGTGAACGAGGTGCTCTCCCGCTGAGCTAAGCATCCGCCGTGTCGGTTCGGGCCGTGAAGGACCGATCCGCGAGAGGAGGGGGCCTATAGCCCGGTGTTCGGCGCGGGGCAAGAGGCCAAAAGCGCGATACAGGCCTGGGGCACATCCAAAAAGCTGTGGATGACCAGATCGGCTCCCAGCGTCTCAACCGGATCCTCGGTGTAGCCGAAGCTGACCAGCACGCTGGGCACGCCGGCGTTGCGGGCGCCCAGCGCGTCGTTGACGCTGTCGCCGACCATGACGGCGCGCGCGGGGTCACCGCCGACGGCCGCGATGGCGGCGGCGACGTGGCGACCGTCGGGCTTGGCGGCGGGGGCGAGGTCGGCGCCGATCACCGCGTCGAAGAACGGCGTCAGGCCCACGGCGTCCAACAGCGCGACCGACAGGTTGGTCAGCTTGTTGGTGCAGACCACCAGCTTGGCGCCGGCGGCCTTCAGCTGGGTGAGGACCTCGACCACGCCGGGGAAGGGCGCGCTCTCGTCGGCGATGCGGTCCAGATAGACGGCGATGAAACGCTCGACCAGGGTCGGGGCGCGGTCGACGCCCAGCGGCGCGCCGGCGGCGGCGAAGCCGCGCTCCAGCAGGGCGCGCGCCCCACGGCCGACCATCAGCCGCACTTCGTCGAAGGGCAGGGGCGGCAGGGTTTCCTGGGCCAGGATCGTGTTCAGCGCGCCCACCAGGTCGGGGGCGGTGTCGACCAGGGTTCCGTCGAGGTCGAAGGCGATTGTCGCCCCGTTCAGGTCATGAAGCTCGCTCATGGGTCTGGCGTTTCGGCCAATTGCGCGGCTAATGCAACGCTGGAACGCCCACCAGGGAGTCGCCAAGGCGCATGACCGAATCCGTTTCCAAGCCGACCCCCTCCATGGTGACGAGGCCGCGCGCAGCCGTGATCCTGGCCGCCGGCCAGGGGACGCGGATGAAATCGCCGACGCCCAAGGTGCTGCACAAGGTCGCCGGGCGCACCTTGCTGGACCACGCCATCGACGCGGCCCAAGGCCTCGGCTGCGAGCGGATCGTGGTGGTGGTGGGCGCGCACAGCCCGCAGGTCGGCGAAAGCGCCCGCAAGCGCCTGGGCGAAGGCTCGACCGTCGTCCAGGATCCGCCGCTGGGCACCGGACACGCCGTGCTGGCCGCCAGGGAGGCCCTGGCCGACTTCGACGGCGACGTGGTCGTGACCTATGCCGACTGTCCGCTGACCACCGCGGCGGTGATCGCGCCGCTGTTCGACCTGAGGTCCGGTGGAACCGACGTCGCCGTGCTGGGCTTCGAAGCGGCAAACCCGTTCGGCTACGGCCGCCTGATCCTGGCGCCTGGCGACGTGCTGCTGCGCATCGTCGAGGAGAAGGACGCCGACCTTGGCGCCAAGCAGGTCAAGCACTGCAATTCCGGCGTCCTGGCCGCCGACCGTGCGACGCTGTTCGACATCCTGGCCAATGTCCGCAACGACAACGCCAAGGGCGAGTACTACCTGACCGATGTGGTCGGTCTGGCGCACGAGCGTCACCTGTCGACCCGTGCGACCTTCGCGCCGGAAGCCTCGGTGCAGGGCGTCAATTCTCAGGCCGAGCTCGCCGCCGCCGAGGCGGTCTGGCAGAAAGCCCGCCGCAAGGCCCTGATGGTCGAGGGTGTCACCATGCCCGCGCCCGAGACGGTCCATCTGTCGTGGGACACCAAGATCGCCAGCGGCGCGGTGGTCGAGCAGTTCGTCGTCTTCGGCCCCAGCGTCAGCGTCGCCAGCGGCGCCGTGATCAAGGCCTTCAGCCACCTGGAAGGCGCGACCGTGGGCGAGGGCGCCCTGATCGGCCCCTATGCCCGCCTGCGTCCGGGCGCCGAGATCGGGCCCGAAGCCCACATCGGCAACTTCGTGGAAGTAAAGAAGGTCAAGGTCGGCGCCGGCGCCAAGGCCAACCATCTCAGCTATCTGGGCGATGGCTCGATCGGCGAGAAGGCCAATATCGGGGCCGGCACGATCTTCTGCAATTACGACGGCTTCGAGAAGTTCGAGACCCATGTCGGCAAGGGCGCCTTCATCGGCTCCAACAGCGCCCTGGTCGCGCCCGTTCGGGTCGGTGACGGCGCGATGACGGGCTCGGGCTCGGTGATCACCAAGGACGTCGAGGACGGGGCCCTGGCCCTGTCGCGTAGCGAACAGACGGCCCGGGCCGGATGGGCGACGAAGTTCCGCGCCCTCAAGCAAGCCCAAAAAGACAAGAAGAAGGACAAGACGAAATGAGCGCTGACGATCAGAAGCGCGCCTCGGGCGAAGCGGCCGCCGCGCTTGTCGAGAGCGGCATGGTGGTGGGCCTGGGCACCGGCTCGACCGCAGCCTGGTTCGTCAAGGCGCTGGCCGCCCGCAATCTGTCCGATATCCGCGGCGTGCCGACCTCGGACGCCACCGCCGCCCTGGCCCGCGAGCTGGGCATCCCGTTGGCGGCGCTGGACGACGTCAAGACCATCGACCTGACCGTGGACGGCGCCGACGAGGTGGGTCCCGGTCTCAGCCTCATCAAGGGCGGTGGCGCGGCCCTGCTGCGCGAGAAGCTGGTCTGGGAAGCCTCGAGCCGCTGCGTCGTCATCGCCGACGCCGCCAAGAAGGTCGACGCCCTGGGCAAATTCCCGCTGCCGATCGAGGTCGTCCGCTTCGGCCACGTCCACACCAGCTGGCGCCTGGCCGACATCGCCGCCGAGTTCGACCTGCCGCCGCCGCGCCTGCGCATGGCCGAGCGGGGCGTGGTGGTCACCGACGGCGGCAACCTGATCTACGACATGGCCTCGGGCCGCATCGAAGAGCCGGCGGCCCTGGCCACGGCGCTGAAGAGCGTCACCGGCGTGGTCGACCACGGCCTGTTCCTCGACCTCGCCGACGAAGCCCTGATCGGCACGGACGGCGGTGTGGTGCGTCTGGTTCCCTGACGTCCTACATAGAGCCGTTCAAAAGCTTGCGTTCCTCCGGAGGCCACCGTGGCTGACTACGACTTCGATCTCTTCGTCATCGGCGCCGGCTCGGGCGGCGTGCGCGCAGGGCGGCTGGCGGCGATGAGCGGCGCCAAGGTGGCCGTGGCCGAGGAGTATCGGGTCGGCGGCACCTGCGTGGTGCGCGGCTGCGTGCCCAAGAAGTTCATGGTCTATGCCAGCGAGGTCACCAGCCAGCTGAAGACGGCCAAGGGCTACGGCTGGACCGTCGAGGGCGCCAAGTTCGACTGGAAGACCTTCCTGCACGACAAGGATGTCGAGATCGCCCGCCTGTCGGGGATCTATGTGACGAACCTCCAGAAGGCCGGCGCGCACCTGCTGCACGGCCGCGCCCAGATCGTCGACGCCCACACCGTCGAGGTGCTGCCCAAGGAGGGTAGCAAGGACGGGGGGACCTACACCGCCAAGAAGATCCTGATCGCCACCGGCGGCCGCCCCGTGAAGCCCGACTTCCCGGGCGCGGAATTCGGCATCACCTCGGACGAGGCCTTCCACATCCCGACGCTGCCCAAGAGCATCCTGATCGTCGGCGGCGGCTATATCGCCGTCGAGTTCGCCGGGATCTTCAACGGCCTGGGTGTCGAGACCACGCTGCTCTATCGCGGTGCCAACATCCTGCGCGGCTTCGACGACGACGTCCGCTCGCACCTGGCCGACGAGCTGGAAAAGCGCGGCATCAAGGTGGTGCTGGGTTGCTCGCACAAGAGCATCGAGAAGGCCGACGATGGCACGCTGGTCAGCACCCTGACCAACGACCTGACTTTCGAGACGGAGGCGGTGATGTTCGCCACCGGCCGCGAGCCCTATGTCCAGGGCCTCGGCCTGGAGAAGGCCGGCGTGAAATTGAACGAGCGCGGCGCGATCGCGGTCGACAAGCACTCCAAGACCAATGTCGCCAGCGTCTGGGCCGTGGGCGACGTCACCGACCGCATCAATCTGACGCCGGTCGCGATCCGCGAGGGCGCGGCCTTCGCCCAGACCGAGTTCTACGACAACCCCACCACCTTCGACCACGACATGGTCGCCTCGGCGGTGTTCTCGCAGCCGCCGGTCGGCGCGGTCGGCATGAGCGAAGCCGAAGCCCGTCAGGCGTTCGGCAAGGTCGATATCTACCGCTCGGTGTTCCGTCCGATGAAGGTCACCTTTTATGGCGGCCAGGAGCGGTGCCTGATCAAGCTGGTGGTCAAGCCGGACGACCAGAAGGTGGTCGGCGTCCATGTGGTGGGGCCGGACTCGCCCGAGATCATCCAGATGGCCGCCATCGCCGTGAAGATGGGCGTGACCAAGCCGCAGTGGGACTCGACCTGCGCGGTCCATCCGACCTTGGCCGAGGAACTGGTCACGATGCGTGAGAAGTACGTCCCGGTCGAAGTCGGCGGGATTGGATGACGCAGACGGGCTCCTTGGCGGACGCTCCGGAACGACGGACGCGGTGGCTGGGCGCGCTCGCCGTCTTCATGGCGGTGATGACGCCGCTGATCGGCTATCTGATCCCGAACTGGTTCGCGGGACTGGTCACCTTGGTCGGCTTGTTGAGCATGCCGGCCCTGGCGCGCTCGCGCCCGCCGCTGCTGCCGATGTTCTCCCTGCTGCTGCTGGTGCTGTGGGCGCTGATCAGCCTGACCTGGAGCCCGGCGGCGCCGCACCTCGTCGACCTGCGTCGCGACGGCGACGTCGAGAAATTCACGGCGATCAAGCTCGTGATGCAGCTGGGCTTCTATGGCGCGGCCGTGGTCGCGCTTGGCGGGATGTCACAGCGTTCGGCCCGGCTGAGCGGCAGGGTGCTGCTGGCGGGCGTGGTGCTGCTGGCCGTCGTCAGCTTCCTGGACGGCGTGCTGCGGGCGGCGATCTACCAGGTTCTGCACAACCTGACCGAAGAGCCGATCCGTCCGGACCAGGCCTTGGTGAAGGTCTCGCAGGCGACCTATCCGCTGGTCCTGCTGTTCTGGCCCTGCGCCCGGATACTCGACGCCTGGAAGTTCCAGGGACGCAACTTGCTGATCGCCCTGATCGCGCTCTGCACGGTCCTGGCCGCGCATTTCACCGGGGCCGACGCGCCGATCGCGGCCCTGGTGCTGGGCGGATTGACCTGGCTGGGCGTGCGCGTGATCGGAAAACCCTTCGCCCGCGCCCTCATTCCCATCGTCGTCGCGCCGTTCATCTTCGCGCCCATGGCGGTGCTGTGGGGCGTGCGCTCGGGCCTGTTCGCCTGGCTGCACGTGATCGCCCCGCCGTCATGGGACCATCGCCTGAACATCTGGGCCTTCACCGCCAACCAGATCGTCGAGCACGCCCTGCGCGGCTGGGGGATCGACGCCAGCCGGACGTTCGGAACCGCCATCCCCCTGCACACCCACAACGCGGCCCTGCAGCTGTGGCTGGAACTGGGATCGGTCGGCGCCTCGCTGGCGGCGGCCTTCTTCGCCTGGATCGTCTACCGCATCGTGGCCTGGACCGGCGAGAACCGGCGGGACGGGGCCATGGCGGCCGCGGCCCTGGTTTCCTATCTGGTGATCGGCGGCCTGAGCTTTGGGGTCTGGCAGGAATGGTGGCTGGCCCTCGGCGCGATCGCCGCCATCGCCTGCGCCGTTGCGCAAAAATCCAGCGCTCCACAGCGGTAGCGCGACAACGACTTTTCCCGCTTTGGCGGATCGGCGGTGTTCAGCCGCACGATTTTGCCTTTTTATTCCAATCGCGGTATCTACGCCGCCCTTTGCAGTTATCGAGCCTTTGTCATGACCGCCCGTTGGACGCCCGCCACCTGGAGAGCGAAACCCGCCAAGCACATCCCGTCCGATTATCCGGACGCGAGCGCGGTGGAACGGGTCGAGCAGACGCTTCGCCAGATGCCGCCGCTGGTGTTCGCCGGCGAGGCGCGCCGCCTGAAGAGCCTGCTGGGTGAAGTCGCCGAAGGCCGAGCCTTCCTGCTGCAGGGGGGCGACTGCGCCGAGAGCTTCAAGGAATTCCACGCGGACAATATCCGCGACACCTTCCGCCTGATCCTGCAGATGGCGGTGGTGCTGACCTTCGCCGGCGGCAAGCCGGTGGTGAAGGTCGGCCGCATCGCCGGTCAGTTCGCCAAGCCGCGCTCGGAGCCGATCGAGACGATCGGCGACGTGACCCTGCCGTCGTATCGCGGCGACATCATCAACGGCATGGACTTCACCAACGACGAGCGACAGCCTGATCCGGACCGCCTGCTGAAGGCCTATGGCCAGTCGGCCGCGACCCTGAACCTGCTGCGCGCCTTCGCCAGCGGCGGCTATGCCGACCTCTACAACATCCACCGCTGGACCCTGGGCTTCGTGGGCGACAGCCCGCAGGGCGCGCGTTACCGCGAGCTGTCGGAAAAGATCAGCGAAGCCCTGACCTTCATGTCGGCCGTCGGCGTTACCCCCGACACCCAGCCCGACCTGCGCCGGGTGGAGTTCTTCACCAGCCACGAGGCCCTGCTGCTGGGCTTCGAGGAAGCCATGACCCGCGTCGATAGCACCTCGGGCGACTGGTACGACACCAGCGCCCACCTGCTGTGGATCGGCGAGCGCACCCGTCAGCTGGACGGCGCGCACATCGAGTTCATGAAGGGCGTGAAGAACCCGATCGGTTTGAAGTGTGGCCCGACCATGGAGGGCGACGACCTCCTGCGTCTGATCGACGTCCTGAACCCGAACAACGAGCCGGGCCGCCTGACGCTGTACGGCCGTTTCGGTTCGGACAAGATCGCCGACCGCCTGCCGCGCCTGATGAAGGCGACCAAGGCCGCCGGCCGCTCGGTCGTCTGGGCCACGGACCCGATGCACGGCAACACTCTGAAGGCTTCGACCGGCTACAAGACCCGTCCGTTCGACCGCATCCTGTCGGAAGTGAAAAGCTTCGTGGAGATCGCCCAGGCCGAGGGCGTCCATCCGGGCGGCGTCCACCTGGAAATGACCGGCCAGAACGTCACCGAATGCCTGGGCGGCGCCCGCGCGGTGTCGGAGACGGACCTCGCCGATCGCTATCACACCCATTGCGACCCGCGGCTGAACGGTGAACAGGCCCTGGAGCTGGCCTTCCTGGTGGCCGAGAAGCTGAAATCGGCCCGCGACGACCAGCGTCGTCTCGCCGGCTAGAGCCTGTCCATTTCGGATGTTCCATCCGAAATGGATAAAACAGGCTCGCCCTTCCAAAGTTAGAGCGTGGCGGGCGCCGAAACCGCTCACACTTTCGGCTGCCACGCTCGGCTAGGTTTGTCGCACGGCGAAACGTCGCTCTCTGGCGCGGGTTCGCCGGTCCGTATAGCGTCCTCTCCATGGGGAGGACGTGAATGGGCGCATCAGGCGTACAGCGTCGCACACTGATCGGGTCTTTGGCCGCCACGGCGCTCGCGCCGGCCGCCGCGTGGGGACAGCAGGCGCCGCCGCCGTCTCCGGATTCGCTCCGTTATCTCGACAAGGCCCGGCGCCTGACGGCCAAGACCATGGTCAATGGCCAGGGGCCGTTCGACTTCATGATCGACACCGGCGCCAACAGCTCGGTGATCGCCGCCGAGGTGGCCGACCAGCTGGGCCTGCCGCGCGGCCCCCGCAATGAGATGCACGGCATCGCGGGCGCCCAGAGCGTCGACACCGTGGTCGTGGATAGTCTCGTCGTCGGCCGACGCGCGCGCCAGCGGATGACCCTGTCCGTGCTGCCCCGCGCGAGCCTGAACGTCGACGGCATATTGGGGCTGGAGTGGCTGGGTCGCGCCAGCCTGCTGCTGGACTTCAAGCGACGGCGCATGACGGTCGGCGAGGGTCTGCCAGTGCTCGACCCCATGACTTTCGTGGTCAAGGCGCGCGTCCAAAAGAGCGGCCTGACCCTGATCGACGCCTTCATGCCCAGTCGGCGGATCATCGCCTTCGTCGACAGCGGTTCGACCACCACGGTCGGCAACCTGGCCTTCCTGCAGGAGGCTCAGGCGCGCAACTCGCTGGTCGGTCCGATCACCGACACCGAATTGCGCAGCGTGACGGGACAGGTGTTGTCCGGCCGGCTGGTGACCATGAGCAGCCTCACCCTGGGCAAGGTCATCTTGCGCCGCGTGCCGATGGTGATCGGTCCGATCCACACCTTCGACTTCTGGGGCATGCATGCCGAGCCCGCCATCCTGATCGGCTCCGACATCCTCCAGAATTTCGAGAGCGTCGCCATGGACATGAAGGCCGGCGAAGTCCGCTTCAAGGTTTCCGGGTCTTCCTGGAGCGGTGTCGACTGATCGAACCCCGTAAGGTTTGCGTTGCAACACTCGGCGTCTTGACCGGCTGGGCGGGGCTCTCCAATGGTTGTTTCAAGGGAGAGCCGAATGCGTTTGCGTCAGAAGATTAAGCGGGAAATTCGTTTCCTGAAGGGCCTGACCCGGACGCTCAAGCGCGTGAAGTCCATTGCTCCCGACAGCCCCAACCTGATCTGCGACGACCTCGAGGCCGCCGTCGACAAGTGGCGTGATCGCCCGGCGATCACCTTCGAGGGGAGGACAGTCAGCTACGCCGAGCTGGACGCCATCGCCAACCGCTATGCCCACTGGGCCAAGGGGCTTGGACTGACGCGCGGCCAGACCGTGGCGCTGTTCATGCCGAACCGCCTGGAATACCTGGCTATCTGGTACGGCCTGACCAAGGTCGGGGTGTCCACCGCCTTGATCAACAACCAGCTGACCGGCGCGGCGCTGGCGCATTGCCTGAACATCTCCCAGGCCATGCACTGCATCGTCGACGCCGAGACCTCGCCCTGTTTCGAGGACGTGAAGGGCCAGCTGGATCGCCACATGAACCAGTGGGTGCTGGGGCCGGTCCAAGGCGAGCAGCGCGATCTGGTCAAGGCGCTGAAGAGCTGCAGCCAGCTGCGCCCCGACCGCGAGACGGCCCGCGACGGCATCACCGCCAAGGAAACGGCGCTCTACATCTTCACCAGCGGCACCACGGGCCTGCCCAAGGCCGCGCGCATCACCCACATGCGCGCCCAGCTCTACATGCGCGGCTTCGCCGGTTCGACCGGCGCCAATTTGAGCGACCGCATCTACGTCACCCTGCCGCTGTACCACGCCACCGGCGGCCTCTGCGCCCTGGGCGCGGCGCTGCTGAACGGCGGCTCGGTCCTGCTGCGCAAGAAGTTCTCCGCGACCCATTTCTGGCCGGACGTCGTGAACGAGAACTGCACGATGTTCGTCTATATCGGCGAGCTGTGCCGCTACCTCGCCAACCAGCCCGAGCACGAGCTGGAACGCGCCCACAAGCTCCGCCTGATCTTCGGCAACGGCCTGCGCCCCGACGTCTGGAACGACATGATCGACCGCTTCAAGGTCGGCGAGGTGCTGGAGTTCTATGGCGCCACCGAAGGCAACGTCTCGCTGTTCAACTTCGACGGCAAGCGCGGCGCGATCGGCCGGCTCCCGAGCTATCTGAAGAAGAAATTCAACATCCGGATCGTCAAGTTCGACGTCGAGAACGAGACGCCGGTGCGCGGCGTCAACGGCAACTGCATCGAGGTCGCGCCGGGCGAGGTCGGCGAGTGCATCGGACACATCGGCAGCGACGCACGCTCGAACTACACCGGCTACGCCGACAAGGCCGCCACCGAGAAGAAGGTGCTGCACGACGTCTTCCAGAAGGGCGACGCCTGGTTCCGCACCGGCGACCTGATGAAGGTCGACCACGACGGCTACATCTATTTCGTCGACCGCATCGGCGACACCTTCCGCTGGAAGGGCGAGAACGTCGCCACGTCCGAGGTCGCCGAGCGCCTGGCCGGCTTCGAGGGCGTCCAGGAGATCAACGTCTACGGCGTCAAGGTCGGCGACCTGGATGGCAAGGCCGGCATGGCCGCCCTGGTCACCGAGGGCGAGTTCGACATGGCCGCCTTCGGCAAGCACGTCGACGAGCACCTGCCCAGCTATGCGCGCCCGCTGTTCGTGCGCCTGCAGAAGGCGATCGAGACCACCGGCACGTTCAAGTACCGCAAGATCGACCTGGTCACCGACGGCTTCGACCCGACCAAGACCAAGGATCCGCTGTACTTCCGCGATCCGGCCAAGGGCTATGTGAAGATCACCAAGGCCGTGTACGCCAAGATCGAGGCGGGCGGTTTCAAGCTCTAGCGCTTGATGGGCGATCACGCCCCGTAGATGCACAAATTCCTCGTCATCCCGGAAGCCTCGCAGAGGCTATCCGGGACCCAGGGGGCCGGCGCGGTGCGGTGGCCCCTAGGTCCCGGCTCTTCGCTTCGCTACGGCCAGGATGACGGGAAGGGGGAGCTCGACTGGGTTCCGTTTCTGACGCTTTGCTCTCCGCGCTTTACGTCGCAAAGTGACGCGGCTCCCGACGGAGGATTCGCCGTGACCGAAGACGTCAAAGCCATTCGCGACGACCTGGCCTTCCTGCGCGCCCTGGCCGAGGACGGTCGGCGCACGCCCCTGCTGGGCGGATCGCTGCTGGCGGCGGCCGGGGCCTGCTACGGCCTGGCCAGCCTGGTGCAATGGCTGATCCTGGCGAGGATCGTCGCCGTGCCGCCCGTGTCGGTCTTCGGCGTGTGGGCGGTGGCGGGGGCCGTGCATCTGACCCTTCAGGCGATGCTGGTCCGTCGTCTGGCGGGCAAGCCGGGCATGAGCTCTCACACCAACCGCGCCAGCCGCGACGTCTGGACGGCGGTGGGCGTGGGCTGCTTTGTCCTGATGACCGCCGTCGCCGTGGCCAGCTGGAAGGCCCGCACCGGCCTGCTGATCGGCTTCGCGCCCTCGATCATCCTGGTGCTGTACGGCGCGGCCTGGTGGGTGGCGGCGTCGGTGTCGAAGCTGGCCTGGATCCGCGCGGTGGCGCTGGCCTCATTCGCCGCGGCGATCGCCATGGGGCTGCTGATCGGCTCCACCACGGTCTGGCTGGCCTATGCCGCGGCCCTGTTCCTGCTGGCCTTCGTCCCGGGCCTGGCGCTGATGCGCCAGGAGCCTTCGGGCGGCTGAGAGGACTGGCGTGGACGCGTTCGAGATCGATCGTCTGGACGAGGTGATCCACGGCCGCGTGCGGCTGGGCGTCATGGCCTATCTGACCAGCGCGGGCGGCGCCGACTTCAACACCCTGAAGGCCAAGCTGTACCTGACCGACGGCAACCTGTCGGTCCACCTGCGCAAGCTGGAGGAGGCCGGCTATGTGGCGATCGCCAAGAGCTTCGTCGGCCGCAAGCCCCTGACCCAGGTGACGCTCACCGAGGCGGGACGCGAGGCCTTCGCCGCCTATCTCGACGCCATCGCCAAGCTGGTCGAGGGGCGGCCGTGAAGTCCTGATCCGCCCCGCGAGCGGCGAAGGCCTTCCGTCACGTCATGTTGCAGTGCGATTGAACCCTCGCGGGTTCGTGGCTATATGGCGGACCTGACTTGCGGGCCCTGTGTGTGGCGGTCCGGAATATCCTCTCTAATTCAAAGGGATAGATTTCCCCGCCATGATGCTCACCATGCTGAAGGCCAAGCTGCACCGCGCCACGGTGACCCAGGCCGACCTCGACTATGAGGGTTCGATCGCCATCGACCGCGACCTGCTGGACGCCTCGGGCATCCTGCCGAACGAGCAGGTCGACGTGCTGAACATCACCAACGGCGCGCGCTTCACCACCTACGCCATCGAGGCCCCGCGCGGCTCGAAGGTCATCGGCGTCAATGGCGCCGCCGCCCGCCTGGTGCAGAAGAACGACCTGGTGATCGTCGTCACCTATTGCCAGATGCCGGCCGAGGAGGCGCGCAACTACGCCCCGACCGTGGTGTTGCTGGACGAAGGCAACCTGATCAAGAAGGCGGCCTGATGACGCCGCGCCCGTGGATGCGGCAAGGCGCGCTCGTCGTTCTCGCCGCGGCTGGCCTGTCGGCCTGCGCCCCGAAGCTGCCCTCGGATATCGATGAAAGCACGCTGACCCAGGCGGTCGGGCGCTCGATCGGTTCGCCCTCGACCTGCGTGGTGATCGCCAACGCCGACGGCAAGCTGATCTGGCGCGGCGGGGGCTATGTCACCTGCGCGCGCACCCTGCCCAATTGCGAGGGCGGCGAGACGACGGCCGAGGCGCTGCTGAAAGCCAATCTGGGCAAGCCGGCCCGCTTCGTCAGCTGTCCTAGCCCGGCCGCCGCGGCCAACACCGTGGGCTGGGCGATCGGTCCGGTGCCGACCGGCGAAGGCAAGCCGGCCCGCAACCTGACCTATGTGGCGGTCATGGAGGGCGATCGAGCCCTGCCGGGTCTCGAGATCAAGGATCGGGTCGAGCGGGCCTTCAAGAAGGCCGGCTTCTAGCCGTGAAAATCAAAGCCGCCGCCGGACGTCCCGGCGGCGGCTTTTTCGTTCCAGTCTCAGCCTACTTGGCGGCTTCGTAGACGGCGCTGACGTCCACCCGGACCTTCAGCTCGCCGGCGGCGATGTTGGTCGCGTCCGACATTTCGCGCTTGGCCATGGCGTACATCGGCATCGGGGGCGGAGCGGGGGCGTAGCCGCCGCCTTCGCTCAGATTGACCAGGCGCACGGCCTTGTAGCCCGTGGCGCGGCCATAGAGCTCGGCCTTGGCCTGCAGGGCCTTCACCGCTTCCAGGCGCGCGGCGTCCTCGGCAGCCCGCGGATCGGCGAGGCCGAAGCTGACACCGTTGACCGTGTTGGCGCCGGCATTGACCGTCGCGTCGACCGCCTGGCCCAGCTTGGTCAGGTCCCGCACCGTGATCGTCACCTGGTTCGAGGCCTGGTAGCCGGTCAGCCGGGGCGGCTGGTTCTGCTCGTAGACGTACTGGGCGTTGATGCTCAGGTTCGAGGTCTGGATGTCGCGCTCGGCGATGCCGGCCTTTTTCAGGGCGGCCATCACCAGGTTCATGCGTTCGCCATTGGCCCTGAGGGCGGCGGCGGCGGTGGTCGCCTCGGTCTGGACGCCCAGATTGATGGTGGCGATGTCCGGGGCGACGTGGGTTTCGCCATAGGCCGACAGGTTGAAGGTCGTGGCCTTGAACGCGGCGTCGGCGCTCGTCTGGGCCAGGGCCGGGGCGGCCGCGCCCATCAGCAGCGCGCCGCCGATCAAGGCGGGCAGGGCGTAGGCGGTCAGGGCGCGAGCGGGGCGGCGAGCGGTGTTGGTCATGTACTTTTCTCCAGGACCGTTCGGGGCAGGGGGAAGCGTCCCGAACAGTTAGGGCTCCCTGGTGACAGGTCCAACCTGAACCGGAGCTTTAAGCCGCGTTCGGCTCATGCTAATCCGCCGACGCACCGCACGCTCTCGTGTTCGCGCGGGCCTGTAGCTCAATGGTTAGAGCCGACCGCTCATAACGGTCTGGTTGGGGGTTCGAGTCCCTCCAGGCCTACCACTCCCTCACATCGTGACGACTCTCGCGCAGCGTCTTTTCGTTTGCGCTCAGCACAAAATCAACTGCCGCCTCGATATTTGTGCCAAATGCAAAAATTTCTCTACGTCAGACTCGGACGCATGCGCCGCCGCGACCGATCGACTCACGCGAAGGAGGCGTGCAGAGTGGAGACGTTGAAGGCGGAGGTTGTCGTGTTTTCGGTGACGCGTTTCTGCGTGCAGGCCTTCGGGAGGCGGGGCGGAGCGCTCATGCCGACCGAGGTCAAGGAGTGCTATTTCGAGGAGGATGCGCGGCGCGAAATGGAGATTCTGGCCCGCCGATCCTCGGGCGTGGCTCTATATCGCGTGTGCGGCGAGCCCCTGTCCGGACTCTGGGAAAAGCCACGACTGATCGAGCGGCAGGGCGAAATCCTGGCGCTGGAATGAGTCGATATTATCCTACCTTTTTAAGGGTTTGCCCGATTTCAACCAACTGGAGGCGCTGTACGGGTTGCAGTTGGTCCCAGATCGACCAGATGGCCTCCGAGGCGCCCGGGTCGCGCATGATCAGGTCGGCCGGCTCGCAGCGATAGATGGTCGCCAGGGCTTCCAGCAGATCTTGGGAGTAACCGGTCTCACCGCGCTCGACCCGCGAGAGTTGGGCTAGCGAATAGGGATAACCAACCTCCAGCTCCAGGCGTTCGACGGCCTGCTCCAGGTTCATGTCGCGATGCTTGCGCCAGGCGCGGATGAAGGTCTTCGCGCGCCGCTGCGCCTTGGCCTGCCGGTCGGGTGTCATGCAAATCCCGTAGTGGAAGCGAAGGTGGAATGTCTGGTCATTAAACACAAAATTTGCTTGCCATGCAAATTTGTATTTGGTACAAATTGGATATTCGGAAAGTTGCGCCCGGCGACGCGAGCCCAGCGACCTTCCGCCAGATCCCCCTCCCATCGGCCCTAGCCGCAGGAAGCTCAGATGATTCCGCTCCACGCGACCGGTCCCGCCGGTCATGCGCCTGTTCACGCCGGTATGCCGGCTCCTATGCCGACCTATGTCGCGCGTCGCACCGAGGCCGATCGCCGGCCGCCGCGCGCGGTGCTGACCGCGTTGCTGATGGGTGATCCGCGCCCTGATCGCTATGCGCTTTCCGAGCGGATCCGCACCCGTCTCTGCGGTGCGGCGCCGGAAGAGCCTGTCGTGGCCCCCAAGGTTCTGGCCGTGCTGGAGGCCTTGGCCGACGGTCCCCTGACCCTGGCGGATCTGGCCGACGAGATGGCCGTCAGTCTGTCGGCCGGCAGCGACCGCGCCCAGGCCGCCCGCCAGATCGGCCTCGTGGAGCGTCTGGGCGGACGGCCCTGTCGAGTGGGCCTGACCGCCGCCGGCCGAAGCGTTCTGGCGGAGCAGGGCGGGTGACAGGCCTGCAGGACGAGGTCGCCGAAGGCGCCATCGACCAAGCCGTTCGCGCCTGTGGACCACGCAAGCCGATGCTGTGCGCGATCATCCGCGCCGCCGGCCGCCTGCTGGCCGAGAGCGAAGGCCATGATTTCGTTTCCCAGGTCTGCGCCGGCGAGGCTCGCCGTCATGCCCTGGCCCAGAACCGACGCGGCGTCCGGCTCGGACGCTGAAGCCATTGCGATACAGAAGAAGGGGACCGTCATTTCCATCCAAGTCATCCGCCCCGAAGGGCTGACCTCGACCGAGATCCGTGATCTGGCGCGCGCCGACCGCGCGGCGGCCCTGGCGATCAGTCCCGCCGCCCGCCAAGCCGCGCGCGAAGCCGTGCTGCGTATCGCCGGCGCCCAGCTGGCGCGCACCGAGGCCGCTAGTGTGGGGCAAGGCCTGGTCGAGACCCTGGCCCTGGCCCGCGCTCGCGGGGAGACGGTCGAGACCGATGGCGGCCCGCTGCGGATTTCCAGCCGCGACGGTTTGCGGAGCCTGCGCCAGGCCGGCCACATCACCGACGCCCACTACGCCGTCGGCCTGCTGTATCGCGCGGGTTTCGAGGCGCGGGGCCGCGATCTGGGCGCAGGAGGTCTCGAGCGCCGAGGCGGCGGGCACGACAATGACCGCTTCGTGGCCGGTCGGCTGAGGCGCGCCCGCATGCTGGATTTCGTGGCCCGCGCCGACCGCGCGGTGGCCATGTCGCTGACCGACAAGCCCATGGCCCTTCGACTGCTCCGCTCGGTGGCGGGCGAGGGGACCAGCCTGTCGGTCTGGGGCTCAGGGCGGGCCTTCGAGCGTAATAGGCAAGTCTTGGTCGAGGGTCTCGATGTTCTTGTGGCTCTGGCCAAACAGATCGCGCGCGATCGTCAAAACAAGAACATTTAGAGAACAAATATCTTGATCGACCGGAAGGTAGATGGTTTAATGATTTCATTCTCGGAGATGCGCCTTCAGCGGTGATTTCGACCTCCGAAGACTTTGAAATAGCAATCCGCACACTTTGAACCCTCGCGAATAGCCTGCGGGCCGTTCGACTCGCGAACCCGTCCTTCGCCGAAGGACGGGTTCATCGTCTCGCCCCTTATCCAGAGACCTCCCGACATGACCCTCGTCCCCGACGATGGGAGCCGCATGGCTTCCGCGACCCGTCCGCGCGTCTTGACCTCGGCGGCCCGCCGATGAGCGTGCTGAAGATCCGCGCGGCGCTGGAAACGGCGCTGGCCGCGATGACCCCCGCCCTCGACACGGCCTGGGAGAACGCGACCTACACGCCGAGCTCGGGCACGCCCTACCAGCGCGTGTCGATGCTGTTCGCCGAGCCGGCCAACACCGAGTACGGCGGCGGCTTCCAGCAGGGCGGGATGTTCGTCGTCGCGCTTTGCTACCCGCAGGGCGAGGGCGCGACCGACGCGGCCGCTCGGATCGAGCTGCTGCGCGCCACCTTCCCTCGCGGCGCGGCCTTCACGGCCGACGACCTGACCACCACGGTCGCCCGCACCCCCATCATCCTGGCCGCGATCCTGGAGGGCGACCGCTACGTCGTGCCCGTCCAGGTCCCGTTCCTGGCCACGGTCACCAGCTGACGGCGGTTTCCGCCCGAAGGGACGAGCCCTGGGCCTCGTCCGACTTTCACCCATCCCGATAACTTCTCAGGAGAAGACCCCATGGCAGTCGCCCAGGGCATCAACAAGAAGACCGTCTACAAGAAGCAGACCGGCCTCGGCGCTCCCGCCGCCGGCGCCGGCGGCCAGATCGTCCGCCGCACCAGCTCGGTGTTCCAAGCCCCGCCGGACACCTTCGAGAGCAACGAGATCGTCAGCCACCAGCAGTCCACGGGCGTCGGCATGGGCGTGGTCAAGCCGTCCGGCAAGATCGACAGCCTGCTGTCGCCGGGCAGCTATTCGGCCCTGCTGGGCTCGCTGCTGCGCAAGGACATGGCCGCCGGTGTCTCGGCGACCGGCGCCTCGATCACCATCGCCGCCTCGGGCCAGAACTGGACGCTGACCCGCGCCGCCGGTTCGTACCTGACCGACGGCTTCAAGGTCGGCGACGTGGTGCGCCTGACGGCGGGTACGTTCAACGTCGCCAACAGCCAGAAGAACCTGCTGGTCGTCGCCCTGACGGCCACGGTCGCCACGGTGAAGGTGGTCAACGGCTCGGCCATGGTCGCCGAAGGTCCGATCGCCAGCGCCACGATCGCCGTCGCCGGCAAGAAGTCGCTGGTCCCGACCAGCGGCCACACCAACGACTACTACACCTTCGAGGAGTGGTATCCGGACCTGGGTCGCTCGGAAACCTACGCCGACCAGCAGATCGGCCAGGCCGCGCTGAACCTGCCGGCCACCGGCAACGCCACGATCAGCCTGGACAGCGTCGGCCGCACCCGCACCCTGGGCGCCGCCCAGGTGCTGACCTCGCCGACCGCCGAGACCGCCACCGACATCCTGACGGCGGTCAACGGCGTGATCCTGGTCAACGGCGCGCCGGTCGCCAACGTCACCGGCGCCCAGGTGACCATCAACGGCAACACGGCCCATAGCGACGCCGTGGTGGGCTCGAACGTGGTCGACGACATCCAGCGCGGCCGCGTGGCCGTATCGGGCTCGTTCACGGCCAAGTTCGACGGCGTGACCCTGCAGACGATCTTCGAAGGCCGCTCGACCACCTCGCTGGTGCTGGCGGTGACCGAGGACGCCACGGCCAACGCCGACTTCGTGGTCATCAACCTGCCGATGATCAAGCTGACCGGCGACACCCCCGACGACGGCGAGAAGGCGGTGATCCGGACCTATCCGTTCACGGCCCAGATCAACGGCGCCGGCGGCGCGGCCCTGGCCACCGACCAGACCATCCTCGCCATCCAGGACAGCGCGGCCTAGCCGCCCGCCGTCCTTCACCGCCTCCCGATTTCCCTCAACTCAACGGCCGGGTCGCGCCCGGCCGTCCTTTTCCAAGGACCGACCCATGACCAAGACCTCGATCGACACCCTGTTCGACCTCAACGACCTCGACGCCGTCGCCGCCGGTGATAGCGCCTTCGAGATCGAGTATCTGCGCGCCGACGGCTCCGGCTCCGGCGTCTTCCTGTTCGTGCTGGGCAGCCAGTCCGAGAAGGTGCAGTCCGAGGTCAACCGCCTCGTCAACGACCGCCGCAAGAAGCAGGCCCTGGCCGCCTCGGTCACCTCGCGCAACAACACCCAGGCCGAGGCCTTCACCCCGATCGAGGACGACATCGCCTTCGGCCACCGCCTGACCGCCGTCCGCCTGGTCGGCTGGCGCGGCATCAAGCAGGAGTGGTCGGCCGAGAACGCCTACCGCCTGGTCAGCCGCAATTCCGAGATCGCCGAACAGATCACCACGGCGTCGAACAACCTCGGAAATTTTATGCCGACGAAGTCCGCGGCCTGATCGCCTTCGGCCGCGAGCAGTTCGAGCTCGCGGTCCGACAGGACGACGGCGAACCGCTGAGGACCCACCTCGAAAGCCTGGCCCGACAGGGCGAGGCCGAGGCGACCTGGCGGCTCGCCCACCCGCCGCCGCTGTCGCCGCACGTGGTCCACCTGTGGAGCTGGTACGCCGACCTCAGCCAGACCCGCCAGAGCGGCGGGTTCGGCCCGTCGCGCCTCTCGCGCCTGGAGATCCAGGCCTGGGAGCGCGACGAGGGCGTGCGGCTGAAGCCGTGGGAGCGCCGGGCGATCATGGCCCTCGACGCCGAACACCTTCTGACGATGACGGCCCCCGACAAGGGCGGCTGACCACCTCCGGGCCGTTGCTCTCATAACCGAGAGCGCGGCCCGCACTTTTTGGGGAGAGCCGTTGTGGCTGACAAGGATCTAAGTGAGTTGGCCAAGAACTTCGCGTCCGCCGCCGACGCGGCGGGGAAGCTGACCGCCGCCGAGCGGAAGCTGGCTGACGCGAGCGATGACGCCGCCGATGCCGTCGGCCGGCTCGTCACCCAGGCCGTGAAGTGCGTCAAACAGATCGAGGACCTGGACGCGAAGCTGTCCGCCCTGACCAAGGCGGCGACGCCGCTGAAGGGCGCCCTGTCCAGCGTGAACGACGAGATGACCGAGTTGATGGCGTTGTCAAAGGATGGCGCCAAGTTCGGCGACACCTACGCCAAGGGGCTCAAGGAGGCCGAGAAGGCCGCGAGCGGCGCCGCCAAGCAGATCGATGCGCTGGGCAAGGCGCACAAGAACGGCGGCGCCGAGGCCAAGCTGTCGTCGGAAGAGGTCAAGAAGCTCGGGGGTTCGCTGAAATCCGCCTTCACCTCGTTGGCCTCGGGAAGCGATCCTTTCAAGGTGTTCCTTGAGCAAGGTCCCGCGGTCGCTGAGATTTTCATGAAGGCCGCCGATGGGGGCGTAGGCCTGAAGGGCGTGCTGTTGGGCATCGGCGAGACGGTCGCGCCGATGCTATTGCCCTTGGCGGGCGTCGCGGCGGCGGCGCTCGCGCTGGCTGCGCCATTCGCGCTCAGCGCGGCCGAAATCAACCGGGCCAACGGGGACATAACCAAGGGCCTGGGGCTGACCGAGGAGCAACTGAGCCGGGTCACCCACAAGTCTGTGACCATGGGTGACGTCTTCCAAGCGACGCTCAACGTCATGGGGCGCCACATCACCAGTGGGCCGATTGGCGCAGCCCTGGATTGGCTTCGCCAGGCGTTCGAACAAGTCCTGCGTGGCGTGATCGGTGGTGTGGTTGATCGTGTGGCCGACATCGTCGGCTTTTGGGTCGCCGCCTACGACACGATCACCAAGAACTGGAGCAATTTGCCGGCGGCCTTGGGGGCGATCTTCACGGGCGCGGTCAACCTGGTCATTCGACACGTCGAAGGCATGATCAACGGCGTCTTCGGTGGCATCAACACAGTAGTCGCTGCCGCCAACAAGATACCCGGGATCAAGCTGGCGACCTTCAAGCCTGTCGATATCCCGGAACTGAAGATGGTCGGCGGCAAGGCCGCCGAGGCGGTCTACGACGGTTTTGAGAAGAAGCAGAAAGAGGCCAAGGCCGCCATCACGCGATCGGTCGGTGAAGGATGGAAGGAAGTCAGCGCCGAAGCCGTCGCCGTTGCGCAGAAGGCCGCCATAAAGCAGGCTGGGAAGAACCCGCCCGCCACAGGCGGCTTCAAAAGTACCGCCGCCCCCCGCTCGCCGCAGGAAGCGGCCGAAGCCATCGTGCGCGACTTCTCCGATGTTCATCCTGTTGTGACGGTCGAAGTCGCCGCGGACCTGTCGGCTGCCGAAGAGGCGGTGGAAGGCCTCAAGGCAGAGATCAGCACGCTGATCCCCGTGCCGTTGATTGATGAAAAGAACCTGCTTCTAAGCAACTTGATCAGTCAGTTCGACGAGATCAACAAGCTGGCTCCGGAGGTGGGTAAGAACTTCGAGGCCGCCTTTGGCGGTTCCGGAAAGGCGATTACCGGCGTCATTGCCGCCGTGGCGACGCTTGGCAAGAGGCTCGCGGAGACGAGCCTCGATCAGCGCAAAGCTCAGGGTGCTGAACAGAACGCTGTCAAATTCACACGTGAGCGCGTGAATGCCTCGGTCTCGGGCTTCGCCGAGATGTCGATCGCAGCCAAGGACTTTTTCGATAAGAACTCCAACGGCTATGCCGCCCTGCAGTCCGTCGAGAAAGCCTATCGGGCTTGGCAGTTCGCGCAGAGCGTCCAGCAGATGGCGCAGCAAGCGGCCGATACGGTCAGCAGTGTCGCAAACTCCGTGAGGAAGGGGGCGGCATCGACTGCTGCCGGCGCCGCCAAGATGTTCGAAGTCTTGGGTCCGTTCGCGTTCCCGGCGGTTGCTGCCATGATCGCACTTTTGGCTGGATTTGGCCTTTCCGGCGGCGGAAGTGGCTCGGCCCCCGGCGCCACCGACATGAAGACCCGCCAGGACACCCAGAGCGCCGGCTCCGTCCTTGGCGACTCCAAGGCCAAGTCCGAGAGCCTGGAAAAGGCGCTCACCCATGCTCAGGCCTACGAGAACAAGGATCTCGAACACGGCAACGCCATGGTTCGCGCCTTGCAGTCGATCGACAACCAAATCGGCGTCGTGGCGTCGGCCCTGGCGCGGTCGTTCGCCGCTGGCGGCATGCTGAGCACCGAGGACCTGAACCTTGGCAAGAGCGGCTCGGCGGCGACGCTGTCGAACCTGGGCTTCGGCAAGACCACGACGCGGACGCTGCAGGATCAGGGGATCCAGTTCAACGCCGCTAACCTGAGCGAGGTGCTGACCGGCAATCTCGGCGGTTCGACCTATCAGCAGGTTCTTGAGAACACCAAGAAGAAGGCGTTCGGGATCACCACATCCAACAAGAACAAGGTGATCACCGAGACCGGCGCGCTGGACGGCGATTTCCTGGGCGAGATCACGCGTCTGGTCGGCTTCCTGAACAAGGGCGTCTCGGAGGCGGCCAAGGCCCTCGGGTCCACCGATTTCGAGGCTGCTCTGGCCGGCTTCCAAGTCGACCTGGGCAAGCTGTCGTTCAAGGACATGACCGGCACGCAGATCGAGGAGGCGCTGAACGCTGTCTTCGGCAAGCTGGGCGACGACATGGCCAAGGCCGCCGTCCCGGCCATCGCCGAGTTCCAGAAGGTGGGCGAGGGGGCGTTCGAAACCCTGGTCCGCGTGGCGCGCCAATACGAGGTGATCGACACCACGCTGGAGTCGGTCGGCATGAAGTTCGCCACCGTCGGCGTCGCATCGCTGGCGGCGCGCGAGCGGCTGGTCGAACTGGTAGGCGGCCTCGACAACTTCACCGAACAGGCCGGCTTCTTCGCCGAGCATTTCCTGAGCGAGGAAGAGCGTCTCAAGCCGGTGCGGAATTCGGTCACGGCCCGCCTGGCCGAACTGAATTTGCCCGCCGATCTGACGCGCGAGAGTTTCAAGAACACCGTCACCAACTTGGACGTCTCGCAGGAAGGCGACGCCAAGCTCTACGCCGCCCTGATGGACCTCGCCCCGGCCTTCGACAAGGTCGCGGCCGCCGCCGAGAACGCCAGGGAGAAGATCGACGAACGCCGGACCTCGATCCAGGACGAGATCGATCAGCTGACCAAGTCGCCGAGCGAGCTGCTGGCCGCGAGCCGTCTCAGGGAACGCGAGGAAACGGAGAAGCTGGACGCCAAGCTCGGCGACCTGCTCACCACGCTGTACAAGCTCCAGGACGCCGCCAAGGTCGACGAGAAGCGCACCTCGATCCAGGGCGAAATCGACCAGCTGACCAAGTCGCCGGCTGAATTGCTGGCCGCCTCGCGCGACAAGGAACGGGAAGCGGTCGAGGCGCTGGACGCCTCTCTGCTGCCCCTGCTGCAGCAGCTGTGGAGCCTGCAGGACGCCGCCGAAGAATCGGCCAAGGCCATGGCCAACCAGCAGACAAATGTCGGCATCATGCGCAAGCTGATGGCGATGGACGATGCGGCGTTCAACGCGGCCGGCGGCCACAGCACGAGCGCCCGGGACGCGGACCGTGCCGAAGAACTCGCCGGCCTCGACGCCACCGGGCAGGCCTTGATCAAGATCTACTGGGCTCGCCTAGATGAGGCCGAGGTCATCGAGAAGGCGGCTGCCAAGGCCAGGGAGGTTGCCGACTTCCGCGCGTCGATCCAGGACCAGATCGACGAACTGACGATGACCGACGCCCAGAAGGTCGAGAAAAGCCGGGCGGCGCAACTGAAGGCGGCGCTGGCGCTCGATCCTGCCCTGGAGTCGATGGTCAGGAGTCTTTGGAATGCGGAGGACGCCGCGAACGCCTTCGCCCACGCCAACGCGGTCGCGGACAAGACCAGGTCGATCCAGGATCGTATCGACGACATCGTTCTGACGCCGGCCCAGAAGCTGGCGAAGACTCGCGAGGCCGAGACGGCCGAGGTCATCAAGCTCGACGCCGCGCTCCTGCCGCTGTTGAAGGCTCTGTTCGACACCGAGGACGCCGCCAAGGCCGCCGCCGAGGCGGAAGCGGCCGCCGCGGAGGCCAAGCGCAACGCGGAAGAGGCCGCGACGCGGGCCGCGGAGCTCCAGGTCGCGCGTCAGTCCAAGCTGGCGGAGCTGTTGGACGCTCAAGGCCAGACTCAGGCCGCCAAGCTTTTGCGGCGTGCGCAGGAACTGGCGGCGTTGACCGATCCGGTGCAGCGCGCTCTGCAGCAGCAGATCTACGTGGCTCAGGACGCCGCCGAACGGATCTCCAAGGCGCGGGAAGTGCTGACCGCCGCCTACGAGAAGGAAGGCGCGGCCATCCAGGCCGTCCGCGACAAGATGGCGGACCTGGGCAAGACGCTGCGGGACTATTCGGGGTCGCTGTCCAAGGCGTTGGTCGGGTCCCTTGATCCGGCCTCGCAACGGACGCTCGCCGAGCGGGCGTTCGTCGACGCGGGCAGCCGTGCTCGTCTCGGCGACATGGAGGCCGCGGCGCTGATCCCGTCCCTGGGCGAAGCCTTCCGGGCGGCGTCCGAGGCCAGCGCCGTCGACCAGATCGCCTATCTGCGCGACCTGGCCGTGATCAAGGAGACGACCGACGCGGCCGCGGCCACGGCCGAGCGGCAGAAGACCGTCGCCGAGCAGCAGCTGGCCACGCTGAAGGCGCAGGTGAGCGGCCTGATCGACGTCGAGGCGGCGGTGGTCACGGTCAATGAAGCGGTCGCCGAGATGCAGTCGGCGCTCGTGGCGGCGCAGGCCGACCAGACACTTGTCCAGGTCGAGGCGCTGAACGAGCACCTTGCGGTCCTCTGGGACCTCAACAAGATGCTCATCCTGGTCGAGGGGGCGGTGAAGGACACCGCCCTGACCACGACCCAGGCCTTGCTGGCCAACAGCGCGCTCGAACTGCAGGCCATGGCCAACCAGGCCACGATCCTGACGTCGATCAACACGTCGGTGCTGTCGGTGAACATGGCGACGATCGCGGTCCAGCAAGGGGTCTCGGCTCTGGGCGGACAGCTTGGGGGCCTGGGCGGGCAGATTGGGGGTCTGGCGGACAAGATCGCCGAGGCCGCCAAGCCGCCGTTGGGTACGCCGGGTAACCTGACCAACGATCAGCTTTTCTACAAACAGCAGATCGAGACCGATGCGAACGGCGCGCGGATCCTGAGGGAGACCAACCCGACGGCCTATGCGCAGCTCGTAGCCTATGCGAGCGGGCAGACGGCCATATTCCCGTTCTCGAGGTACGCCCAAGGCGGCGTCTTCACCAACGGCGTCGTCAGCCAGCCCACGACCTTCGACCTGGGGCTGATGGGCGAAGCCGGGCCGGAAGCCGTCGTGCCGCTGGTCCGGGGCCCCAAGGGGCTCGGGGTTCGGATGTCCGGCGACGCCGACCGCAACGCCGAGCTGGCCGCCGAGCTTCGCGCTCTGCGGCAGGAGGTGGCGGCGCTCCGCTCCGACGCTTCCCGCACCGCCCGCGCCTCCGAAAAGACGGCCAACACCCTCGTCCGCGTCAGCCGCGACGGCGACGCCCTCATCACACAGGCGGCCTAAGTCCCATGCGAGTCATTCCTCCGCTCGGCATCGCTCCGGCGATGCTGACCTCGACGACGTGCGCCGAACCCTCGGCGGGCGAAACGGCCTACAACGCCGGCACGACCTACGCGGCCGGCGCCGAGGTCATCAGCACCACGACCCACCGCAAGTACCAGAGCCTGCAGGCCGGCAATGTCGGGCACGACCCGACCTTGGCGGCCAACGCGACCTGGTGGGCCGATATCGGCCCGACCAACCGCTGGGCGATGTTCGACCTGTTGCGCAACACCGGCACGACCGTGGCCTCACCACTGACGGTCACCCTCACGCCGGGGCAGCGGATCGACGCCATCGCCCTGGTGGGCCTGGTCGCCAGCGCGGTGCAGATCACGGTGACCAGCGGGGGATCGACGGTCTTCACCCAGACCATCGATCTCAGCGCCCGGATCGTCACCGACTGGTACGACTATTTCTTCGAGCCCTTCTCGTACAAGGGCGCGGTCGCCAACTTCAGCCTGCCGCCCTACACCAACGGCGTCATCACCATCACCATCACCCGCTCGTCGGGGAATGTGACCTGCGGCGGCGTGGTGATCGGCCAGTCGGCCTATCTGGGGGCGGCGCTCTACGACGCCCAGAACGACGCCCTGAACTTCTCGACGATCAACCGGGCCTTCGACGGCACAGCCGTCCTGGTCCAGCGCCGATCGGTGCCCAAGACCCTGCAGCAGACGCGCTTCGACAAGGCGATCGTCAACCGGCTGATCAAGGTCCGCACCGATCTCAACGCCGTCCCCGCCCTCTGGTCCGCGCTCGACGACGAGGAGGCCTCGTACTTCGAGCCGCTCCTGATCCTCGGCGTCTACAAGCGCTTCACGGTCAATATGGATCGACCGGACCAGGGGCTCCTCGAACTCGAACTTGAAGAGGTCTGAGCATGCCGACATCCCCAACCCCGATCACCGCCCTGCCGCCGGCGCCGAGCACGAGCGATCCGAGTAACTTCGCGAGCAAGGCGGATGCGCTACTGGGCGCGTTGCCGACGTTTACCACTCAAGCCAATGCCGCGGCGGTGAACGTCTACAATAACGCGCTAGAGGCAACCTCCAGCGCGAGCGCCGCAGCCTCATCAGCAAGCGCAGCGGCAGCGTCGAGCACTATCACGCGTTCGACTAGAAGTTCGAATATATCTCTAACTTCTTCCGACAAAGGAAAAGTTATTGAAGTTGGTGCTGGCAGTTTTACTCAAACTTTTGATAGCTCATCGAGTTTGGGGGCTGGATGGTCAGTTAGGTATATAAATAGTTCTACATTTGATATCACTCTGGATCCATTCTCAGGGGAGGGTATTGGGTCTCAGGGTGTTACTTCAAGTGTTGCCGTTTTGAAGCCTGGCCAATGTTGTCTAATCGTGTGCGATGGATCGCAGATTTACTTTGCCGAACTTCCGAGTAGCTATCGAAATTTTGAAGTATTCACATCAAGCGGGACGTTTTCAGTGAAGTCAGGGTGCGTCCGATACTGGGTCGAAGCTGTCGGCGGAGGGGGGAAGGGATCGACCACCGCCGGTGGCGGCGCGGGCGGTGGTTTCAAAGGTTTTGTAAATACCAATAGCAACGTGACCGTCACTATCGGCAGTGGCGACACGACCGGCTCCGGTGGCGGAAACACGACATTCGGCGGATCGACTACCGCCTATGGCGGCGGAGCGGCGAGCGGCGCGACGCCCGGATCGGGCGGGAGCGGCCTGATATCCGGCGGGCTGGTGTTCGCCGGCCAGCGGGGGGGACCGGATGATGGAAGTGGAACGGGTCGAACGGCGAACAACGCCGCTTCAATGTTCGGCGGCGGCTACGGTTCGGGTGGAACGGGCGGTAATGGCAATGGCGCGAATGGCGTCTGCATCGTGATGTGGTGAGGGCGATATGAGAACCGTTCGTATTTCCAAGACGACCAACGAGGTCGTCAACGTCGAGCTGTGGGCCGATCCGCCCGCCGCCAACGACGAGTTCACCTGGATGGCTTCCGACGTCGGAACCTTCGGCTGGACGCTGGTGGATGGCGTCTTGACGCCGCCCTTCGTGCCGCTGGCGGATCTCAAGGCGCGCAAGCTGGAAGACCTCGCGGCGATCCGCTGGGGCAAGGCCCAGACGGTCACCTACGACGGCGTGACGACCAAGGCCGAACCGGCTGTCGCCGTCGTGTCGAGCAAGCTGGAGCTGCGCCGATTGCGCCAACTCCCACCGGATGCGGCGGAAACCTTCAAGCTCGGCGAAGGTGAGTACCGCCAGTGGGGCGAGGCGGACTACGTGGCCTTTGGCGTGGCGGTCGGCGCGCACATTCAGGCCTGCTTCGATCACGAGGAAGGCCTCTTCTCCGCCATTCAGGCGGCCGAAGACAAGGACGAGCTGGACGCCATCGACATCATGTCGGGCTGGCCGTCGTAGTCGCCAACGCACCGTCAGCACCGCCTCGCCCACCGCCCCGCTCGCCGGGGCCTTTTCATACCTGGAGTACCTCATGGACATCGACCCCGACCGCCTGAGGGCGGCGGTCGGCGCGTTGGGTGGCGCGTCGATCTATGGCCTGGTGCAGTTCGGCGCCCTGGCGCTGAGCGGCCACCCGGTCACGCGCGAGGAGTACAAGGCCCTCGTGCTCAACATCGCCTGCGCCACGGCGGCGGGCGTGATCATGGCCGCCTTCCTGGTGAAGGTGGCCGCGCCCCTGATCCCGTTCGCCCTGTTGCGGGACGCCTCGGCGTTCGGCTTCGGCGTCGGCGCCTTCGGCTGGGAGCTGCTGCCCCTGATCTTCAAGGTCATCGGCAACCGGGCCCGAAGGCAGGTCGAGGGCTTGGCCGGGGAGGGGCGCTGAGATGGCGCCCCTGGACCTCTTCACCGCCGCCGCCGCCGTGGTGGCCGGCCTGGCCCTGGCCGTGCGCGGCAACATGCTGAAGCCCGAGACCCGGGCCTGGGCGTCCAGCCGCATCGCTTCGCTGATCGTGCTGGGCCTGTCGATCGTCATGGCCGGCGAGGCGATCGAGGTCTGGGGCAGCGGCGGGGCCACGCCGCGCGAGGCGGTGGTGGTGGCGGCCGTGGCGACCGCCGCCATCGCCATGCTGATCCACCTGAACGCTCAAGGCCGCCACCCGCCGGCCTGATCTCATGCGAAAAGGAGAACCGCCATGCCGACGCCTCGTGCGCGGGACGTCCCCGCGTGCGCGCTCGCGCTGATCCAGCGCTTCGAAGGCCTGCACGACGGCGACAAGCGGACGCCCAATGTCCTCGAACCCCAGGCCGATCCGATCGGCGTCTACACCGTCGGCTGGGGCTATGCCCTGTTCGACAGGGGTAGGCCGGTCAGGGACCGTGAGACGGCCTACCGGTCGTGGCGGGCCCAGTGGCCGGGCGGCATGACGCGGGCCGAGGCCGACGCCCTGCTGCGCCAGGTCGCCCAGGCGGTCCGCGACAAGGTCGTGGACCTGTTTCCGGGCCTCGCGCTCGGTGACGGCCAGCTCGGGGCCATGGTCTCGCTGGCCTACAACATCGGCGTGGGCCAGCCCGGCGGCGGCGCCGACTTCGCCGACAGCAGCGTGCGTCGGCGGCTTCTGGCGGGCGACGTGCAGGGGGCCGCCGACGCCTTCCGGATGTGGCGCTTCGCCGGCGGCCGCGAGCTGCCCGGCCTGGTCGCCCGACGCGAGGCCGAGCGCGCCGTCTTCCTCGGCCGTGTGGCCTGATCACTTCATCACACGAAAGGAGCGCCCATGCAGCGCATCGTCGGTCCCGTGACGGGCCTTGTCGTCACCATCGCCCTGTCGGGCTGCGCCGGTCTCGCCGCCGATCCGGTGGCCTTGGCCCAGGCCGTGAGGATCCTGGACGAGGGCTGCCAGCGGACGGTCGACCTCAATCTGGACAAGCGCCGGCCGGGCGGCGGCTCGCTGCGCGTGACCCGCGCCTGTCCCCCGGCGCCCGAGACGCCTGAAACGCTCGGGCCGCCGAAGCCCTAGAACTGGCTCGGATAGGCCTTGGCGGTCTTGGCGTCGTTGTACTTCGCGCCAGGGCAGTCGGCGCCGTAGCTGGTCGCGGTCTCCCCCAGATAGGGACCGCGATTGACGTCGCCGTTCAGGGCGCGGCACGAGACGGCGGTCTTGTAGACGACCGAGCCGTCGCGGCTGAGGTCGCTCATGAAGATGTCGAAGGCCAGGTCCATCAGCCCGCGCGTGGCGGCCAGGCGGCGCTGGCGGCCGTTGAACAGCGTGGTGACCTCGCCATTGGCCGTCACGTCCCGGGCCAGGGGCGCGGGGCCGGCGGCGGCGCTGGCGGCGTTGATCGCGCCACCCGCCAGCATGGCCTCCAGGTCCTGGAAGCGGCCCGAGGCGGTGCTGACGGCCAGGGCGGTGGCGAAGGCCGCGTCATAGCCGGGACCCGCGCGATCGGAACCGCCGATGGCGGCGGCCTGCGCGGCGCCGATCAGGCCGGCATAGGGGGTCTCGGCGATCGAGACGATCATGTTCTGATTGACGTAGTAGCCGAGGGCCACGCCGCCGATCGCGCCGCCGGGCAGGGCGATGACACGGTCCTTGGACACGCCCAGCGGGCCGGCGATGGCGGCGCGGGCGATGTCGGGAGTCACGCCGGTCCAACGGGCCTGGTACGAGGCTTCGATGGTCTTCTCGCGGACGACCTCGTCGGTGCGCCAGCGCACCAGGCGGAAGGTGACGCGCGCCGAGGCCAGCTTGTCGCTGCCCAGCCAGACGTCGGGGCCGCGCAGCTCCTCGAAGGTCGTGTACAGCATGTACTCGGCGTCGAGACGGCTGGGGGCCAGCATCTCGGCATGCCGCAGATGGTCGTTCAGGCTCTGGACGACCTGGACGCGGGTCGGGCGGGTGGTGATCACCGCGCCGCCGTCGAACCAGCGAAATTCGGGCGCGCCCTCGACAGCCTGGACGGCGACGTTGCGATAGAAGGCGCGGGCGGCGGAAGCCTTGGCCACGGCCAGCGGCGGCATCGGCGGCTGGCGCAGGGCGGCGACGTCTTCGCGGCTGGCGCAGGCGCTCAGCAGGCCGGCGCCGGCCAGCAGGACGGTCATGCGGATGGACTTGAACGGCATTCTGCGCTCCCCCAGATTGGCGGGCAATATCGCGTTCAATCCTAAAGAGAGCTTGAAAGGCCAAGCTTCCGGCCAAAAAAGAGCCCCTGCCGGGCAGGACCGACAGGGGCGCCAAAGGCCTTGGGGAAGGCGTACTCGGTTTAGAACCTGTAGTTCAGGCCCAGCAGGAAGGTGCGGCCGAAGCGCTGGTAGTCGATCACCTGGCGGGTGTCGTTGTTCTGGTAAGTGGTGAACGGCTCGTCGGTCAGGTTGTTGACCTGGGCCAGCAGCGACAGGCCGTCCATCGGGCCGTCGTTGAAGGTGTAGCCGACCTGGCTGTCGATGACGGACTCGCCCTTGACCATCCGGTAGGTGCGGCCGTTGCCGAAGCCCGACATCTCGCCCAGGAACTTGGAGCGATAGCGGTCGCTGACGCGGAACGAGAAGCCGTTCTTCTCATAGTAGACGGTCAGGTTGGCCACGTTCTTCGACAGGCCTGGGATCGGGGTCGAGGCGTCGGCGGGGTTCGGGTGGATCTTGCTGTCGGTGTGCGAGGCCGAGAAGACCGCGCCGAAGCCGTCAAGCGCCGGAACGATCAGGCCGGCCGGCATCGAAATCGTGAACTCCACGCCCTTGATCGAGCCGCCCTTGCCGTTCTGCGGCGTCGACACGATGCCCGTGCGCAGCTTGGGTTCGGGGCCGCTGGTGACCGGGAAGCCGGTGAAGTCGAAGACCAGGTTCTGGTCGTAGACGTAGGTCTTCAGGTCCTTGTAGAAGCCGGCCAGCGAGACATAGGCCTGACGACCGAAGTACTTTTCGTACGACACGTCGAAGGCGTTGGCGCGCCAGGGCTCCAGCTCCGGATTGCCGCCGCTGCCGCTCCAGGGCGACAGGTTGACGTCGGTCGAATTGGCCCTCGCCGGGTCGTAGTTGAAGTTCTTGGACGCGCGCATCTGGTCCATCCGCGGACGGGCCAGGGTGCGGGCCGCGGCGATGCGGATCACCTGCTCGTTGCCGAGGTGGAACTGCAGATTCATGCTGGGCAGGATGTCGGTGTACTTCTTGCCGCCCGCCAGGTTGGTGCGGACCACGCCCGTGCCGGAGCCGCTGGCCCCCAGCGCGGTCGAGCTCTGGTCGGTGTGGACGACCTGGACGCCGACATTGCCGGTGACGTTCAGGCCGCTGAGGTCGGCGTCGATGTCGGCCTTGACGTAGCCCAGCGTCACCTTCTCCTCGACGTCCCAGCTCTTGACCAGCACATCGGCGTTCGGATTGCGGACCAGGTCGTAGACGCCCGAGTTGATCAGGGCGAACGGGTCGTAGCTGACCATGCCCTTGATGCCCATGAACGCGAGCGAGGTGGTGCCTACGATGGCGTTGGTCGGAATGGCGACGCTGGCGGGGTTGCCCTTCACGCGCAGGAACCACTCGTCGTTGATGAGTTCCTTGCCGCGTTCGCTGTAGTTCAGGCCGACGTCGAGGGCCTTGATCGGGCCGTCGTTGAACGCGCGCTTGGCCGACAGGCGGATGGCCTTCAGCTCGTCCTCGATGGTCGGCTTGTTCAGGTAGCCGTCCTGGCCGCCAGGCATGTTGACCGGATCGGAGCCCCAGCCCTGCGAGCTGGTCAGCTTGATCAGGTTGGGGTCGGCGTAGTTCAGGGTCGAGGTGAACTGGGCGACGCCGTCGCCGTCCATGGTAAAGCCCAGGGTGTCGGTCGCGCCGGTGCCGCTGCGGCCGGTGCCGGCGTAGGTTTCCAGGATCTGGTCGGTGCGGTGGACCTTCGACCAGGAGAGGTCGGCCGTGACGGTCAGGTTGTCGTCGACGAAGAACTTGTTGTTCCAGCCGAGCGCCTTGACGGTGTTCTCACGCAGGTTGCCGTCGTTGCGGATGACGCCCTTGACGCCGGCGAACGTGCCCTTGGTCACCAGCTTGTCCACGGCGGTGTAGCCGGGCTGCAGCGTGGCCGACGACCAGTACAGCGGCAGCTCGATGCCGCGCATGATCTGGCGGTTGTTGAACTTCGAATAGAAGACGTCGACGGCGCCGTTGTAGTGCTCGTTCGGCTTGAACTCGAGGACGCCGATGACGCCGTCGCGCTTCAGCTTGCTGGACATCACGTACGGCTTGGCGCCGCCGATCACCAGGTTGCCGGCCGCGTCGGCGGTGGGGTAGCCCCAGGCGTTCCAACGCTCGGCCTGGTAGGGCGACTCCATGTGGGCGTAGCCCAGCGCCAGGCCGATCTTACCGTCGGCGAACTGATTGATATAGGAGATGCTCAGGCGGTTGCCGTGGGCCTTGGTGCCGGCGTTCAGGGCGCCGATGTCGTTCCATTCATAGCGGGCGCCGATAGCCAGGGCGCGCTTGCCGTAGGGCAGGGGACGGACGGTCTGCATGTCGGCGGTGCCGGCCAGGCCCTGGCCGACCAGGGCGGCGTCCGGCGTCTTGTAGACGACCACGCCGCTCAGCAGTTCCGACGGATACTGGTCGAACTCGACGCCCCGGTTGTCGCCGGTCGAGACCTGCTCGCGGCCGTTCAGCAGGGCGGTGGTGAAGTCGGGCGCCAGGCCGCGAATCGAGATGACCTGCCCGCGACCATCGAGGCGCTGGGCGGTCAGGCCGGGCAGGCGGGCGATAGACTCGGCGATCGACACGTCCGGCAGCTTGCCGATGTCCTCGGCCGAGACGGCCTCGACGATCGAGCTGGAATTCTTCTTGAGGGCGATGGCGCCTTCGATGCCGCGACGGATGCCGGTGACAACGATCTCTTCGACCTTCGAGTCGTCCTGGGCGCCGGAAGCGGGGGCCGCGGTTTGGGCCTGGGCCGAGCCGGCGACGGCGAAAGCGAGCGCCAGGCCGGTGGCTCCGCCGGCCATCAACCAGGCGCGACGGCGCGAAAATTCAGTGGTCATGAGTCTCACCCTCCCTGTCCGGCTCTGCGCTATTTGAGTGGTGCGACGGGCCGTTGGTGCAAACTACTGCAAATTAACGCGGTGTAATCAACCCAAAAAATTGCAAACCATGGTTCTTCGGATCCGCGCTTCCGGCGGAAACCCCAGGCTTGTGGCTTTCTTGCGCCACTTATGCGGGGTCATCTGGGGCGAAAGGACCGCAAATCGCTTCAAGGGAGTGGATTGACAGCTTGCGATCGGGCCTGCAAATTCTTGCAAAGAGTTGCAAAGGCGATCCGGCTGCCGTGGTCGCCGCCTTGGGAGGGGGAGCGATGTCGGCCTTGACGCCCTGGCGACGGACGCTGCTGGCCATGACGGCCCTGAGCGCGCTTGGCATGGGCGCGCTGGCGACGACCGCGTCCGCCGCGCCTCAGGTGGCGTCCAAGGCCTACCTGCAGCGCAAGCCTCAGGACGAGGTGATCTACTTCGTCCTGCCCGATCGCTTCGAGAACGGCGACGCCAGCAATGACCACGGGAAGCTGAAGGGCGGCCCGCTAATCGACGGCTTCGACCCGACTCGGGCGGGTTTCTATCACGGCGGCGACATCAAGGGCGTGACCCGGCGGCTGGACTATATCCAGGGTCTGGGCGCGAGCGCCGTCTGGCTGGCGCCGATCTTCACCAACCGCGCCGTGCAGGGCCCCCCAGGCCAGGAATCGGCCGCGCATCACGGTTACTGGATCACCGACTTCACCGACGTCGATCCCCATCTGGGGACCAAGGCCGACTTCAAGGCTCTGGTCGACGCGGCCCATGCCCGGGGCATGAAGGTCTATATGGACATCGTCGTGAACCACACGGCCGACGTCATCCAGTACCGGGAATGTCCGGACAGTCGCTGCGCCTATCGCGGCGTCGCGGACTACCCCTTTGTCCGCCGGGGCGGCGTCGACGGCGCGCCGATCAACGACGGCTTCGACGGCAAGGATTTCAGCAAGCTCAAGCGGACCGACTGGGCCTACACCCCTTACGTCCCGGCGGGCCAGGAGCACGCCAAGACGCCCGACTGGCTGAACGACCCGATCTACTACCACAACCGGGGTGACAGCACCTTCGCGGGCGAGAGTTCGCTGCTAGGTGATTTCGCGACCCTGGACGACGTGTTCACCGAGAACCCGCGTGTGGTCGCCGGCTTCATCGAGATCTACGGCCGCTGGATCGACGACTTCGGCGTCGACGGATTCCGCATCGACACGGCGCGTCATGTGGAGCCCAAGTTCTGGCAGGCCTTCGTGCCGGCCATGCTGGCCCGCGCCAAGGCCAAGGGCATCCCGAACTTCCACATCTTCGGCGAGGTGTTCGACCCCGATGTGGCCGCCTTGGCGCGCCACACGCGCGTCGACAAGTTGCCGGCGGTGCTGGACTTCGCCCTGCAGTCGGCGGTGGTCGACATGGTGGCGGGCAAGGCTGGAACCGAGCGGCTGGCCCGAGTCTTCGCCGCCGATCCGGTCTACGAGGGCGGCGAGGCGACCGCGCGCCAATTACCGACCTTTCTGGGCAATCACGACATGGGCCGCTTCGGCTGGTTCGTGCTGAGGGCCCGGCCGGACATCTCCGACGACGAGCTGCTGGCCCGGGTCACCCTGGCCAACGCCATCATGCTGACCGCCCGGGGCGCGCCGACCCTCTATTACGGCGACGAGCAGGGCTTCACCGGGGACGGCGAATATGCCGACGCCCGCGAGGACATGTTCCCCAGTCAGGTCGCCGGCTACAACGACAACCGTCTGGTCGGCTCGAGCGCCAAGGGCCCGATGTCGGCGTTCGGGACCGACGGCGTGCTCTACCGCCGCATCGCCGCGCTGTCGAAGATCCGCCTGGCCACGCCCGCTCTGCGCGATGGCCGGCAGGTCGTCCGCCTGGCCGGCGACAAGCCCGGGCTCCTGGCCTTCTCGCGCCTGATGGCGGGGACCGAGGTGCTGGCGGTCTTCAATACGAGCGACAAGCCGATCAAGGCCCAGCTCCCGGTCGACGCTGGCTCCGTCGCATGGAAGGCCCTGCACGGCGCATGCGCCGCGACCGCCGTCGCGCCCGGCAGCTATTCCATCGAACTGGGGCCGCTCGACTACATGATTTGCGTTTCCGAGGGACGATAGTGACAGTGCAGGTTGTTGAGCGCCCCGGTGCGGAGACGTCGATGAACGCCGAATGGTGGCGCGGCGCCGTCATCTATCAGGTCTATCCGCGCAGCTACGCCGACTCGAACGGCGATGGCGTCGGCGACCTGCCGGGCGTCACGGCCCATCTCGAGCATATCGCTTCGCTGGGTGTCGACGGGGTGTGGCTGTCGCCGTTCTTCACCTCGCCGATGAAGGACTTCGGCTACGACGTCTCGGACTATCGCGATGTTGATCCGATCTTCGGGACGCTGACCGACTTCGACGCCCTGATCGCCAAGGCCCATGCGCTGGACCTGAAGATCATCATCGACCTTGTGTTCTCGCACACCTCGGACGAGCACCCCTGGTTCGCGGAAAGCCGCCAGGACCGGACCAACGCCAAGGCCGACTGGTTCGTCTGGGCCGACGCCAAGCCGGACGGCAGCCCGCCCAGCAACTGGCAGTCGGTGTTCGGCGGGCCGGCCTGGACCTGGGACGCGCGCCGCGGCCAGTACTACATGCACAACTTCCTGGCCTCGCAGCCGCAGCTGAACCTGCACAATCCGGCGGTCCAGGAGGCCTTGTTGGCGGTCACCCAGTTCTGGGTCGACAAGGGCGTGGATGGCTTCCGCTTCGACGCCATCAACTTCTCGATGCACGACCCGGCGTTCACCGACAATCCGCCGCTGCCGCCGGGCGGCAAGCGCACGCGGCCGTTCGACTTCCAGGACAAGATCCACAACCAGAGCCATGCCGACATCCCGAAGTTCCTCAGCCGCCTGCGGGCGCTGACGGACGCGGCGGGCGGCCGGTTCTCGGTGGCCGAGGTCGGCGGCGACCACGCCGATCGCGAGATGAAGCTGTTCACGGCCGGGAACGATCGGCTGAACAGCGCCTACGGCTTCCTCTATCTCTATGCCGACAAGCTGACCGGCGACATGGTTCCCGGGGGCGCGGCCATGTGGCCGGGCGACGAGGGGGAGGGCTGGCCGTCCTGGACCTTCTCGAACCACGACGCCCCGCGCGCGGTGTCGCGCTGGGCTGAAGGTCGCGATCGCAAGGCCTTCGCCGAGATGTGCCTGCTGCTGCTGATGGGCCTGCGCGGCAACGTCTTCGTCTATCAGGGCGAGGAACTGGGCCTGCCCCAGGCCGATGTGCCGTTCGAGCGCCTGGTCGATCCCGAGGCCATCGCCAACTGGCCCCAGACCCTGGGTCGTGACGGCGCGCGCACGCCGATGCCGTGGGCGTCGGGCGCGATCAACGCCGGCTTCTCGGCGGTCGAGCCGTGGCTGCCCGTCGATCCCGAGCACCTGCCGCTGGCGGTGGACGCCCAGGAGGCGGATCCGGCTTCGACCCTGCATGTCGCGCGTCGCCTGATCGCCCTGCGTCGCGCCCATCCGACCCTGCGTACGGGCGGCATCAGCTTCGTGCACACCAACAGCCCGCTGCTGATCTTCCAGCGCGGTGAGGGGGCTGACGCACTGCTGCTGGCCTTCAATCTGGGCCATGAGACAGTGACGTGGTCGCTGCCCGAGGGCTGGGCGATGCTCGACGGCGTGAACCTGGGCGGCGAGGGCGAGATGCCGTCGTGCGCGGGGCTGATCGCGCGGCGGGCTTAACCCCCGCAGCTCTCGCGGATGATCAGGTCCGTCGGCACGCGCTCCGACCGGCTGGCGCGTTCGCCGCTGTCGAGCAGCTTGGACACCATCAGCCGGCCGGCCTTGGTGGTGTCCTGGGCGATCGTGCTGAGGGCCGGGCTGGCGTAGCGGCTGAACGGGACGTTGTCGAAGCCCATGACCGAGACGTCGCCAGGCACGGCCAGGCCCGCGTGCTTCAGCGCGCGGATGGCGCCCAGGGCGATCAGGTCGGAGGCCGCGACGACGCCGTCGAATTTCACGCCGTGATGGATCAGAGAGTCGACCGACGCCTCGGCCGACTCGACCTCGAAGTGGGCCGGCACGATCAGGTCGGGATCGACGCCCAGCTTGGCGTGCTCGAGCGCGTCCAGATAGCCGCGGTGGCGCTGCATGGCCTCCGGCGCCTCGGTGTCGCCCAGGAAGACGATGCGCTTGCGGCCCAGCCGCTGCAGGTGGAGCGTCGCGCGCCGGCCGCCCATGACGTTGTCCGAGCCGACCGAGCAATAGTTCTGGTCGGGCAATTGCGCGCCCCAGACCACGAAGCGGGTCTCGGTCTCGGCCAGGCGGTTGAAGGCCGCGTGCAGCGAGCTCTGGCCCAGGAAGATCACCCCCTCGGCCCGGCTGGAGGTCATGGCCTCCGACAGGTCCTCGAAATTGGTCGGGGCGATGTGGCTGAGGATCACGTCGCAGCCGCGTTCGCGCGCGGCCTCGCCGACCCCAGCCAGGAGTTCCAGGAAGAACGGGTCCGACATGCTGCTGCCGCGCCCCTGCGGACGGGGGGTGACGATGGCGATCGTCGCTTCGGCCCCGATCGGGCCGGCGGGCATGTAGCGGCGGAAGGGATAGTCCATCTCGCGCGCCAGCTTCCAGATCAGCTGCTTGGTGCGCTTGTTGACGGCCGGGCTGTCGTTGAGGGCCCGCGAAGCGGTCGAGATCGAGACCCCCGCCAGCTTGGCCAGGTCCTCCAGTCGCGTCGCCCCCTTGGTCACCGTCGAGCCGTCCTTAGTGCAAAGATTTCTGCAAACTTTTTCAGTCGCCCATAAGGCGCCGTTCGAGTTGGTTTGCAAGCCGGACGGGGGTGGTTTTGGTCGAATCTTGGGCTTGAAAACTCTTGCAAACACCTAGCGACAAGGCGTGGCGGCCTTAGGCGCTTTAGCGAGGTTGGCGGTTCGATGAGGCGAGCAGTATCGTCAATCAGATATGGATTTTTCGTTGCATGCCGCTTCGGCGCATGCGCAGATGTCGGTCTCGACGGTTTATGAAAAAACTTGCGAACCAGCCGGAGCAACCGGCGGTCGGAGCGGGGGCGGAGGATCCATGGCCAGGCAGAGGCTGAAGTTCCTGCAGATCTGGAACATGTGCTTTGGCTTCTTCGGAATCCAGATCGGTTTCGGCCTGCAAAACGCCAACACCAGCCGCATCTTTCAGACGCTCGGCGTCGACGTCGGCGACCTTGCGATTCTGTGGATCGCCGCGCCGGCCACGGGACTGCTGGTCCAGCCCATCATCGGCCATCTCAGCGACAAGACCTGGGGGCGTCTCGGTCGTCGCCGGCCCTACTTCTTCTGGGGCGCGATCCTGACCACCCTGGCCCTGGTGGTCATGCCCAACTCGCCCACCCTGTGGGTGGCGGCCGCGGCGCTGTGGATCATGGACGCCTCGATCAACATCACCATGGAGCCCTTCCGGGCCTTCGTCGGCGACAACCTGCCCGACGACCAGCGTGCGACCGGCTACGCCATGCAGAGCTTCTTCATCGGCCTGGGCGCGGTGCTGGCCTCGGCCCTGCCCTGGATGCTGACCAACTGGCTCCACGTCGCCAACACCGCCCCGGCGGGGCAGATCCCCGACGCGGTGCGGATCGCCTTCTATACCGGCGGCGCGGGCCTGCTGCTCGCGGTGTTGTGGACGGTGTTCACGACCAAGGAATACAGCCCCGACCAATTGGAGGCCTTCGAGACCGCCGAGCGCGCCGAGAGCGGCTTCCAGTCCCATGAAGAGCCCGAGCCCTCGGTCAACGCCTATATCGGCCTGGCCGCCCTGGGCCTGATGGGCGGCGCGGCCCTGGCCCTGATCGTCTGGACCGCCCGGCTGGAGAAGGAGCTCTACGTCCTGGCCGGCCTGCTGGCCGTCTTCGGCGCGGCCGGGATCGTCGGCGTCCGACTCAAGCGTCATGGCGTGACGAGCAACGGCTTCTCCGAGGTGCTGGAAGACTTCTTCCGGATGCCCAGGACCATGCGCCAGCTGGCGGTGGTGCAGTTCTTCTCGTGGTTCGGCCTGTTCGCCATGTGGATCTACACGACCCCGGCCGTGGCGGCGGTCCACTTCCACGCCAGCGACGCGGCGTCCAAGGCCTATAACGAAGGCGCCGACTGGGTGGGCGTGCTGTTCGCCGTCTACAACGGCGTCGCGGCCCTGGCGGCGCTGGTGATCCCGCTGATGGTTCAGGCCACCAGTCGCAAGGTCAGTCACGCCGCCTGCCTGGCGCTCGGCGCTCTCGGCCTGTTGTCGTTCCTGCTGATCCGCGAGCCGGGCATGCTGTGGATCGGCATGATCGGCGTCGGCTTCGCCTGGAGCTCGATCCTGTCGGCCCCGTACTCGATCCTGGCCGGAGCCCTGCCGGCCCGGAAGATGGGCGTCTACATGGGTATCTTCAATTTCTTCATCGTCATCCCGCAGTTGCTGGCGGCGACGGTGCTGGGCCTGTTGCTCAAGACCTTCTTCGGCGGCCAGCCGATCTTCGCCCTGGTCCTGGGCGCGGCCTCGTTCGCGATCGCCGCCGTCGCGACCTTCGCCGTCCGCGACCGTGTCGCCGGCGAACCCGCCTGAACCCGTTTTCCTTTCAGCCTGACGAGTCCTCGCCATGCGTAGCCTGAAACTTCTCGCCCTGGCTTCGGCCGCCCTGTTCGTCGCCGGCGAGACCCACGCCGCGACCCCGACCACCTGGGCCTATTCGGCCAAGACCGGCGTCGGCGCTTCCTATGAGACCTATGTCGACGGCGCCTACAAGGCTGGCGGCAGGACCGGAGCGGTGTCCAAGGTCTGGTTCTCGATCGCCGACGGCGTGCTGACCGAGACCATGTACGGCCTGATCCACGAGGCCCAGATCAAGCAGATGCGCATCGCCGTCCAGACCTCGACGGGCCTGGCGGTCGAGGGCATCGATACGACCTCGAAGACCGAATACCTGCACGTCGACGCCGCCGGCCGTCCGCTGTCGCCGGCCTACAAGATCACCACCGCCGACAAGCAGGGTCGCTTCGTCATCGAGAAGCGGATCTTCACCGATCCCGACCGCAACGCCCTGTTCCTACGCGTGACGGTCAAGGCGCTGAAGGGCTCGGTGACTCCGACCCTGGTGCTGGAGCCGCACATGGCCAATACCGGCGGCGGCGATACGGGCGCGGCTTCGGCTTCCGCCCTGACCGCCTTCGAGGGCAAGGCGTTCCTGAGCCTGAAGGGGACCAAGCCCTTCGCCAAGGCCTCGGCCAGCGCGCTAAGGGACAACGACGCGCTACTGGGTCTGAAGGCCACGACCGCCTCCGCCAAGGGCGCGATCGTCCTGACGGGCCAACTGCCGGCGGTAGCCAAGGCGGCGACCTTCGACTTCGCCATCGGCTTCGGTCCCGACGCCAAGAGCGCCGACGCGACGGCCGCGGCCTCGCTGAAGACCGGCTATGCCGAGGTGCTGGCCCGCTACAATGGCGAGGGCGTGCGGGTCGGCTGGGAAGACTATCTCGCCTCGCTGACCGAACTGCCGCGCCTGCGTGAAGCTTCGGAAGACGGGGGCAAGCTGGTCCAAGCCTCGGCCCTGATGCTGAAGGTCCAGGAGGACCGCACCCACGCCGGCGCCCTGATCGCCTCGCTGTCGAACCCCTGGGGCGACACGGTCGACGCCACTCAGTCCTCGACCGGCTACAAGGCCGTCTGGCCGCGCGACTTCTACCAGTGCGCCATGGCCCTGGCGGCCCTGGGCGACAAGGAGACGCCGCTGGCGGCCTTCTACTATCTGCCCACCGTGCAGGTCGGGCTCAAGACGCCTGGCAACAAAGGCGACGGCGGCTGGTTCCTGCAGAAGTCGCACGTCGACGGCACGCCCGAATGGGTCGGCGTCCAGCTGGACCAGACGGCCATGCCGATCATGCTGGGCTGGAAGCTGTGGAAGCTGGGCTGGCTGCCGGAAGCTGAGCTCAAGGCCTACTACGCCAAGATGCTGAAGCCGGCCGCCGACTTCCTGGTCAAGGGCGGCAAGGTTGATCTGGACTGGAACAAGTCCACCATCACGCCGCCCTTCACCCAGCAGGAGCGCTGGGAAGAGCAGGGCGGGTACTCGCCCTCGACGACCGCCGCCGTGATCGCGGGTCTGGTCGTGGCGGGCGACGTCGCGGAAGTCGCCGGCGACAAGGCCTCGGCCGAACTCTACCGCCAGACCGCCGACGACTATTCGTCCAAGGTCGAGGCTCGCATGGTCACGACCAAGGGGTCGCTCGGCGACGGCCACTACTATCTGCGCCTCAACAGCGACCAGGACCCGGACAACCGGAGCAAGGTCGAGGAGCGCAACGGCCAGCAGGCCGTGCCGGAAGACAAGATGCTGGACGCCGGTTTCCTGGAGCTGGTCCGCTACGGCGTGCGCCGGGCCGATGATCCGGCCATCGTCGCCAGCCTGCCCAAGCTGGATGACGAGTCGATGGAGGACCTCTATCGCGTTCGCTACGGCTTCAAGTTCCCTGGCGTCGAGGGGACCTTCCCAGGCTGGCGCCGCTACGGTGTCGACGGCTATGGCGAGGACACCAAGACGGGCGCGAACTACGGCGCGGGCAACCAGATGCGGCCTGGCCAGCGCGGCCGGGTCTGGCCGATCTTCACCGGTGAGCGCGGCCACTACGAGCTGGCGCTGGCCAGTCTCTCCGGCAAGCCGGACGCGGCGGCGGTCAAGAAGATCCGCGACACCTATGTCCGCGCCATGGAGCTGTTCGCCAACGAAGGCCTGATGATTCCCGAACAGGTCTGGGACGGCGTCGGCGCGCAAAGCGGCCACGGCTACACGCGCGGGGAGGGCACCGACTCCGCCACGCCGCTGGCCTGGAGCCACGCCGAATACGTCAAGCTGCTACGCTCGGTCAGCGACGGCCGGGTGTGGGACAACTATGCGCCCGTGAAGGCCCGGTTCTCTCGCTGAGAGGGACGGTTCGGGCGCGCGGATTGTCGCAGATCCGCGCGCCTAAAGCATAGTTAACGGCCGATTCAGGATTCGAACGCGAAGACATGGTTAACAGCCAAGTTCGCTGCCGGAGTCCTTTGAAATGACAGCGTTCCGCCGATTGACCATCGCCTGGAAATTGATCCTGGTGGCGGGGCTGGCGATCGGGCTGCTGCTGGTGGCCGCCGCCGCCGCGGTGTCGTCGCACACCAGCACGATCGTCTCCGGTCTGACCAACCAGTATGCCGGCGCTGTCGCCAATGAGGCGATCGATCAGGTGACCGCCGACATCGCCTCGGCGGCGGCGGCTTCGCGAGCCATGGGCGGATCGATCGCGGCCGCGCACGAGGCGGGCCTGATCGAACGCGACAAGTTCATGGCCATCGTCAAGCCGAACGCCCTGGCGACCAGCAGCGTCATGGGCGCCTGGTTCATGGCCGAGCCAAATGCCCTGGACGGCAAGGACGCCGAACACGTCGCCGACACGGTCACGGCGTCGAACAAGGACGGCCGCTTCTCGGTCTATTGGGTGAATGCGGGCGGCCACTCGGCCCTGGAGCTGCAGTCGGACGGCACGGACTTCGCCGAGAGCTACTACACCGACACCGCCAAGAGCGGCGCGCCGAGCCTGACCGAGCCCTATTTCGACACCGTGGCGGGCAGCCAGGTCGCCATGACCTCGGTGGCCTATCCGGTGCTGTCGGGCGGCAAGCTGATCGGCGTGGCCGGTCTCGACATGTCGCTGGACAATCTGTCCAAGGCCCTGGGGCAGCTGCACCCGCTGGGTGGCGGTCGCGTGATGCTGCTGTCGTCCGGCGGCCAATGGGTAGCCCACCCGGATCCGCAGCAACGCATGAAGCCCTACGCCGACGCCGACGCCGAAGCCGTGCGCGGCGTGCTGGCCGGCGGCGCGGCTGTCGAGGTCCTGGGCGTCAAGGAGGGCGACGTCGCGATGATCCGCATCGTCCGCCCGATCGCCATGCCCGACCTGAACACGCGCTGGGCCCTGGTCATGGACGTGCCGGCCGCCGCCATCACCGGTCCGGCCGACCGCCTGGCCAAGATCCTGCTGGTTGGCGGTCTCCTGATCACCGTCGCCGTCCTGGGCGCGCTGTTCTTCGCCAGCGCCGCCCTGGTCAAGAAGCCGCTGACCGGCCTAACCCGCAGCGTCGATAAGCTGAGCGCCGGCCGATACGACGAGGCCGTTCCCGGTGTCGATGGCGGCGACGAGATCGGCGCCATCGCCCGCGCCCTCGACGGCTTCCGCCACGACCTCGCCGACGGCCAGCGCCGCCGGGCCGAGCAGGAGGCCGAACGCGCCGCCGCCGAGATCGAGCGCCAGCGCCACGAGCAGGAAGCCCAGGCCTTCGCCGCCGCCCAGACCAAGGCCGTCCACAGCCTCGGCGAGGGCATGGAGCGCCTGGCCGACGGCGACCTGATCTGGCGCATGCGCGAGGACGACTTCTCGGGCGACTCCGCCAAGATGCCGCGCGACTTCAACGCCGCCGTCGAGAGCCTGCAGGCGACCATGGCCGGCATCCTCACCGCCGCCCGCAGCATTCGCGGCGGCTGCGCCGAGATCAGCAACGCCGCCGACGATCTCTCGCAGCGCACCGAGCGCCAGGCCGCCGGCCTGGAGCAGACCGCCGCCGCCCTCGACCAGATCACCGCCACCGTCCGCCGCAGTTCGGAAGGCGCCGAGCGCGCCCGCCAGGTGACCATCACCGCCAAGGCCGCCGCCGAGCGCAGCGGCGCGGTGGTCAAGGAAGCCGTCGAGGCGATGGGCGGCATCGAGCAGTCGTCGCGCTCGATCACGCAGATCATCGGCGTCATCGACGAGATCGCCTTCCAGACCAACCTCCTGGCCCTGAATGCCGGGGTCGAGGCCGCTCGCGCTGGCGAGGCCGGTCGCGGGTTCGCGGTGGTCGCTCAAGAGGTGCGGGCCCTGGCCCAGCGCTCGGCCGACGCCGCCAAGCAGATCAAGGGCCTGATCAGCACCTCCAGCCAGCAGGTCGGCAAGGGCGTCAAGTTGGTCGGCCAGACCGGCGACACCCTGCGCGAGATTCTGGTCCAGGTGGCCGAGATCAACGAACTGGTCGGCGAGATCGCCTCGTCCTCCAAGGAGCAGGCCACGGGCCTGGCCGAGGTCAATCAGGCGGTGAACCAGATGGACCAGGTCACCCAGCAGAACGCCGCGATGGTCGAGCAGAGCACGGCCGCCAGCCACGCCCTCTCGACCGAGGCCGCCGAGCTGGAACGCCTGATCGGCCGCTTCCAGGTCGGCGCCGAGATCCGCGAAATGCCGGCTCGCATCGAGCGTCGCCCGGCGGCGCCGGTGGCGCGCCCGGTCGCCGCTCCGACGCGCGAGAGCTTCCGCCAGCGGTATGTGCAGGGGGCGAATGCGCTGAAGGTGCAGCCGGGGTCACGGCCGGGGGAGTGGGAGGAGTTCTGAGGGGAGGGCGGCTTTCAACCCTAGTCGGGCATTGGCTCACTGCGTCCTTCGAGGCGCGCTCAGGAGCGCGCACCTCAGGATGAGGTGGTCAGTGCAAGGAGATCCTCATCCTGAGGCGTGAGCCGCAGGCGAGCCTCGAAGGACGCACTGAACATCCGACTCCCACCCATTGCGGACATTGCGGCCAAGCTAGCATAGTCCTCCGCCTAGGGGCGATTGGGAGGGGGCATCGTGAGCATGTTCGAATATGTCGTCGTTCTGACGGGAGTCGTGATCGGGCTCGCCCTGACTCATTTGATGCAAGGCATGGCGCGGATCATCGAACAGCCCAGTCGCGTGCGCGTCTGGTGGCTGCACCTGGGCTGGGTCGGCTACATGTTCGTCAACGCCGTGTTCTGGTGGTGGTGGGAGTTCCGGCTGCGGCTGATCACCGACTGGTCGTTCCAGCTTTACGCCTTCGTGCTCGGCTATGCGTTCCTGATCTATCTGATCTGCGCCGTGCTCTTCCCCAGCGACGTCGGGTCGTTCCAAAGCTTCAAGGACTACTTCATGGCCCGCCGGCGGTGGTTCTTCGGGCTGCTGATCGCGTGGTTGGGTGTCGACTTCTTCGATACGTGGGCGAAGGGCTCGGTCTATTTCGCGTCGCTCGGCATCGAATATCCGATCGCCCAGGCGGGCCTTGCGCTGCTTTGCCTTGTGGGCCTGTTGAGCCCGCGCGAACGCGTCCAGGTCGCCGTCTGGATTCTGATCGTCGGCTATCAGTCGTCGCGGATCATTCGCTTCTTCGACCACCCCGCATAGGACAGGCGGAGACCCTGGCCGGCCAAGGTCAGCTCCCCACCCATCGCCGCCGCCAATTCCCTCTCCTCGTGTCTGAGGGATTTTCCGCGCGCCCCTCTGACATCCCCCGCCGCCCGCGCTATATCCCCGCCATGGCCGAAGCGTTCAACGACATCACCCTCTCCGCCGACAAGGCGACCCGCTATGCCGAGGTCGCCGATGAGATCGCGTCCGTGCTGGACGGCGAGAGCAACGTCACCGCCCGCATGGCGACGGTGGCCTCGATGCTGGCCAACAGTTTCGACCATTACTTCTGGACCGGCTTCTACGTGGTCGATCCGACCAGGGAGCGCGAGCTGGTGGTCGGGCCCTACCAGGGCACGCTGGGTTGCCTGCGCATCGCCTTCGGGCGCGGCGTCTGCGGCGCGGCGGCGGCGACGGGCCAGACCCAGCTGGTGCCGGACGTCCACGCCTTCCCGGGCCATATCGCCTGCGACAGCCGTTCGGAGAGCGAGATCGTCGTGCCGGTGTTTGGTCCTGGCGGAGAGTTGATCGCGGTGTTCGACGTCGATTCCGACAAGCCCGCCTCGTTCGACACGACCGACCAGCATTGGCTGGAAAAGATCCTGGCGGCGACCTTCGGTTGACCTCCGCCATGGCCTGATGATTGCAGGTGGACCTCCATCTTTCCCTAACCGACCAGGAGTAGGACAGATGGACATGCTGGACGTCGAGACCCTTCATCCGAGCCTTCTGGCGCCCGCCGACGCGGCGCTGTGGCGGAGTCTGTCGGTGTCCCAGGCGGCGCTGGCCAATCCTCTGCTGGGTCCAGATTTCGCGCAAGCCGTTGGAAAGGTTCGCGAAGATGCGCGGGTCGCCGTGGTACGCCTGGCGGGCGAGACCGTGGGCTTCCTGCCGTATCACCGCCGCCCCGGCGGCGTGGCGCGGCCGATCGGCTCGCCGCTGTCCGACTATCACGGCCTGGTCAGCCGTCCCGAAGCGGGACTGAAGATCGAGGACGTGCTGCGCGCCGCCGGCATCAGCGTGTTCCGCTACACCGGCCTGCTCGATCCGAACGCCGCGTTCCCGGCCGCGCACGAGGTTGACCGCACGGCCTATGTCATCGATCTGCGCGGAACGACCGCTGACGACTATCTCGAAGCGGTCCGCGCCGAGAGCCCCAAGAAGATCAAGAACTACCGCCGCCTGGACAACAAGCTGGACCGCGAGGTCGGGCCGCTGCGCCTGGTCGCCGGCGACGTCTCGCGCGACGCCTTCAACCAGCTGCTCGACTGGAAGCGCGAGCAACTGGAGCGCACGGGCGTCCACGACTTCCTGCGCGCCGACTGGACGCGCGAGCTGATGGCCGAGCTGTTCCAGCGCCGCGACGGCGCGTTCCAAGGCCTGATGATCAATCTCTATGCCGGCGACGCCCTGGTGGGCGGTCACTTCGGCATCCGCCAGGGCGCGGTCTATCACCCGTGGATCGCCTCGACGAACCCCGAGCACGCCGACTGGTCGCCGGGTCAGATCTTCTTCCCGCGCGCCATCGCGGCCATGCCGGAGCTGGGCTTGACCCGCTACGACCTCGGCCCGGGCCATGACCACTACAAGCGGACCTATGCCCGGAACACGGTGACGATCGGAGAGGGCGCGGCGACCTCCGCCAGCCTCGGGGGCCGCATGGCCCATTCGATGGAAAGCGTCTGGACCATGGCCGGCGCGCACGGCGCGGGCCCGGTCGGCCAGCTGCGCCGGCGCATGGACGCCATCGCGAGCACCGAGCTGACCATGAGCGGTCGCGTGCGCGACTTCGTCGAGGCGGTCGCCTCGCGGGCGCATCGCCGCCAAGGAGCCCATCCGGAGGCCTGATGGCGCGCGTAACGATCATGATCCCGACCCAGCGACGCCCCGACGGCCTGACCGTCGCGGCGCGTTCGCTGTTCGGCCAGACCGGTGTCGACTTCGCCGATCTGGAGCTGGTGATCGTCGACAACGACCAGGTCCCGTCCGCCAAGCCGGTCGCCGAGGATCTGGCCAAGGCCGCGCCGTTCCCGGTGATCTATGTCAACGAAAAGCGTCCCGGTGTCGCCAACGCCCGCAACGCCGGCATGGCTCGCGCCTCGGGTGACTTCATCGCCTTCCTCGACGACGACGAGGAAGCGCCGCCCGGCTGGCTGGCCGCGCTGATGGCCGCCCAGGTCCGTTTCGACGCCGACGTGGTGTTCGGACCGGTGAAGGGCCGCGCCCCGGCCCAGATCGTCGAGCACCGCGACTATCTTGAACGCTTCTTCTCGCGCGAGGGACCGGCCGAGGCGGGCATCCTCGACCATCACTATGGCTGCGGTGACAGCCTGATCCGCCGTTCGGCCCTGCCGGACCCGGTGTCGCCGTTCTCGGCCATCCGCAACGAGATCGGCGGCGAGGACGACCTGCTGTTCGGCCACATGGGGGCCAACGGCGCGCGCTTCGCCTGGGAGCCGGCCGCCTGGGTCTGGGAAGATCCGGTCCCGTCGCGGCTGAACCTCGCCTACACAATCCCGCGCGCCTTTTCGTACGGCCAGGGGCCGACCTCGCACTGCGCCGCCGCCGTGCCGCCCGACAGGACCGGCGTCGCGCGCTGGATGGTCATTGGCCTGGGCCAGGTCGTCGTCTTCGGCCTGGTCGCGGGCTTCAAGTGGCTGAGCCGCGCCAAGGACCGCGCCGAGTGGCTGGACCGCGCCGCGCGGGGCCTGGGCAAGACCTTCTGGTGGGGCCCCTTCAAGATCCAATTCTACGGGAGGACCGCGTGAGCGTGATCACCGACTGGACGGCGGACAAGGCCAAGGCCTTCGGCCGCGAGAACCTGATGTTCAAGCACGCCCTGCATGAGCGTCCGATGTTCGACGACGAGGGGCTGGCGCGCCTGCTGGATCTGTATCCGCGCGACAAGCTGGGCGTCTTCACCATGGGCGAGGACCCCCAGGCCTGGACCACCTGGCGCAAGGGCTCGCCGGGCAACCTGACGGGCGACCAGCTGCTGGACGCCGCAAAGTCGGGCCGCATCTGGCTGAACCTGCGCCAGACCAATGACCACGTGCCGGAATATGCCGCCCTCAGCGACGAGATCTTCGCCGACAAGGAGGCTCATGTCCCCGGCCTGAAGACCTTCAAGCGGGACGTCGGCATGCTGATCAGCAGCGCCAACGCCCAGGTCTTCTACCATCTGGACGTGCCGCTGGTGTCGCTGTGGCAGATCCGCGGCGAGAAGAAGGTCTGGGTCTATCCGGTGGCTGATCCGTATGTCGGCGACTTGGCCCTGGAGAAGATCGTGCTGCGCGAGACGGCCGAGCAGTTCGCCTTCCAGCCCGAGTGGGACGCCGGCGCGCAGGCGGTGACCCTCACCCCCGGCAACATGGTCACCTGGAAGCAGAACGCCCCGCACCGGATCGAGAACGGCCCGATGCTGAACGTCTCGATCTCGATCGAATTCATGACCCCGCCGGCCCTGATGCGGGCCAATGTCATCTACGCCAACGGCGTGCTGCGCCGCCGCCTGGGCGCCCGGCCGCGCGTGCAGAGCGGTTTTGGCCCGACGGCGCTGACCAAGCTGGCCGTGGCGCGCGGGGCCAAGGCCCTGGGGCTGCAGACCCCGCACGTGCGCAATCTGCCGGTGACCTTCGGTCTCGACGCGGCGCGTCCGGGCGTGATCGTCGAAGGTCCAAGCGCCTAAAGCGCGGGCATAAGTAATAATTTTATTCATTCACGGGGCGACCTCGCCCGGACGTCCGTCTCGGACTTGCCCGACGCACTGCTTTGCCCCACTGCTTAGGTGATGAGTAAAGCCGTTACGATCGAACTGGGGGAGGGCGCCGAGCACGACGCCCGGGCTCTGCGCAACGCCTTCGGGTGCTTCACGACCGGGGTGACTGTCGTCACGACCGTCTGCGAGGACGGCCGCAAGGTCGGGTTGACCGCCAACTCCTTCACCTCGGTGTCGCTGGATCCGCCGCTGGCCCTGGTCTGCGTCGACCTGAAGTCGTCCAGCCTGAGCAGCCTGGACGCCGCCGGCCGTTGGGCGGTCAACGTCCTGCACGCCGAGCACCAGCAGCTGGCCCGCCAGTTCGTCCAGAAGGACACCGACCGCTTCGCAGGGATCGACACCGAGACCTGGCGTACGGGCGTGCCGATCCTGCCCGGGTGCATGGCCAATTTCGAGTGCGAGACCCACCACGTCTTCGACGCCGGCGACCACCGGGTCTATGTCGGTCGGGTCGTGAAGCTGCGCTACGATCCGGACCATGAGCCGCTGGTCTATCTGCAGGGACGGTTCCGCCGGGTGCATGTCGACGCCGAATAGGTCGTGCGTGCTTCGAGGCCCGCTGCGCGGGCGCCTCAGCATGAGGACGTTTTCCGATTTCCTCATCCTGAGGTGCGAGCCGAAGGCGAGCCTCGAAGGACGCACAGCCTAAGCAGAAGAAATTTCCGGCATACGTGTTGCCGGAGGGATGCTATTGACGCGCAAAACAGCGTTAGGGAGCGCATCATGCGAGACATCGCCCATTTCGTGAACGGTCAGACCCTGACCGGTTCTTCCGGCCGCTTCGGCGACGTCTTCAATCCCAACACCGGCGAGGTCCAGGCTCGCGTGCAGCTGGCGACCGACGCCGAGCTGGACGCCGCCGTCCAGGCCGCCGCCAAGGCCCAGATCGGCTGGGCGGCGACCAACCCGCAGCGACGCGCCCGGGTGATGTTCGAGTTCAAGCGCCTGATCGAGCGCGACATGAACGTCCTGGCCGAAATCCTGTCGTCCGAGCACGGCAAGGTCATCGCCGACAGCAAGGGCGACATCCAGCGCGGCCTCGAGGTCATCGAGTTCGCCTGCGGCATCCCCCACATCCTGAAGGGCGAATATACTGAGGGCGCGGGCCCCGGCATCGACGTCTATTCGATGCGCCAGCCGCTGGGCGTCTGCGCGGGCATCACCCCGTTCAACTTCCCGGCCATGATCCCGATGTGGATGTTCGGCATCAGCATCGCCGTGGGCAACACCTTCATCCTCAAGCCGTCGGAGAAGGATCCGACCGTGCCGGTGAAACTGGCCGAGCTGATGATGGAAGCGGGGGCTCCGGCCGGCGTGCTGAACGTGATCCACGGCGACAAGAGCGCCGTCGACGCCATCCTGACCCATCCGCTGATCCGCGCGGTCAGCTTCGTCGGCAGCTCCGACATCGCCCACTACGTCTATCAGACCGGCACGGCGCACGGGAAACGCGTCCAGGCCATGGGCGGCGCCAAGAACCACGGCATCGTCCTGCCCGACGCCGACATGGACCAGGTCGTGAAGGACCTCTCGGGCGCGGCCTTCGGCTCGGCCGGCGAGCGCTGCATGGCCCTGCCGGTCGTGGTTCCGGTCGGCAAGAACACCGCCGATGAACTGCGCGAGCGCATGGTCGCCGAGATCCAGACCCTGAAGGTTGGCGTCTCCACCGATCCCGACGCCCATTATGGCCCGGTGGTCTCCAGCCAGCACCGCGCCAAGATCGCCGACTACATCCGCATCGGCCAGGAAGAGGGCGCCGAGCTGGTGGTCGACGGCCGTGACTTCCAACTGCAGGGCTTCGAGAAGGGCTTCTTCATCGGCCCGTCGCTGTTCGACGGCGTCCAGAAGGGCATGAAGACCTACCAGGAAGAGATCTTCGGCCCGGTGCTGCAGATCGTCCGCGCCGAGAGCTTCGAGGAGGCCATGGCCCTGCCGTCCGAGCACCAGTACGGCAACGGCGTCGCCATCTTCACCCGCAACGGCCGCGCGGCCCGCGAGTTCGCGGCGCGGGTCAATGTCGGCATGGTCGGCATCAACGTGCCGATCCCGGTGCCGGTGGCCTATCACACCTTCGGCGGCTGGAAGCGCTCGGCGTTCGGCGACACCAACCAGCACGGCGTCGAGGGCGTGAAGTTCTACACCAAGGTCAAGACGGTGACCGCCCGTTGGCCGGAAGGCGACGTGGGTGACAGCAGCTTCGTCATCCCGACGATGAAATAGAGACCTGGGAAATAGGCCTGAGGCGGTGGTGATGAGCAGTCTGGTTCGACGATCCTTCCTGTCCATCGCCGCCGCCGGCCTGCTGGCCCCGGCCGCCTTTGCGCAGACGCCCTCTTTGGCCAAGGCCGAGTGGGCCGCCATCGGCCAGTATGGCGACAAGGCCGCGCCGTTCACCGTCTTCGAGAAGGACGGCGCGCTGCACATCGACGGCGAGGGCTTCACGTCGGCGCGCCTGACACCCTCGGGCGGTGGTCGCTACGCCATCGCGGGCGGCGGCGAGCTGGTGCGGGAGAAGGGCGCGGTCCGCCTGAACGGCAAGCCGCTGGCCTTCCATGATTTCGGCGTCGAGACGCGGGACCGGATCCACAAGGCCGTCCGCGCCGATCCGGCCGCTCTGCGCAAGCGCGCCCTGGCCGCGACGCCGCCGGTCGAGACCGGCGAGCGCCTGCCGTCGGACCTCGTGGACCTGACGACCATCGATCCAGGCATCAAGCTCGACATCTGGTACGCAGGCCCGGACAACTTCATGGGCATCCCGCTCTACGAACGAGCGGCGGCCTATATGCAGCGTCCGGCCGCGCAGGCCTTGGGGCGGATCCACAAGGCGTTGGCGGCCAAGGGCTATGGCCTGCTGATCCACGACGCCTACCGGCCCTGGTACGTCACCTGGATGTTCTGGGAAGCCACCCCGCCCGAGGACCACGTCTTCGTCGCCGATCCGGCCCAGGGCTCGCGCCACAACCGCGGCTGCGCGGTGGACCTGACGCTCTACGATCTGAAGACCGGCGAGGCCGTCGAGATGCCCGGCCGCTACGACGAGTTCTCGACCCGGTCCTATGCCGACTTCGTGGGCGGCACGACGAAGCAGCGAGCGCTGCGCGCGGTCCTGCGCCAGGCGATGGAGGCCGAGGGCTTCACCGTCTATCCCGAGGAGTGGTGGCACTTCGACTTCAACGACTGGCGTCGCTATCCGATCGGGACGAAGACCTTCACGGAGCTGGCTGCTCGAAGCTGATCACGGCCCAGCCGTAGGCGCGGATCCGCCAGCGGTCGGCTTCGCGGACCTGGACGAAGGTCCAGCCGCCCAGTTCCCTGAAGGACTGTTCGTCGCGCACGCCGGACCAGCGGGTCGGCAGGGTGAAGTGAACGGTGTCGCCGTCCTGGCCGAAGTCCTGGGGGGATCCAAATTCGTGGCGGAGGTCGCTGATCGCGCCGACATGCTTGGTCATCAGAGCCCGCCAATGGGCTAGGCCGTCCTGACCCTGGAAGACGTGCGGCGGGAAATTCTCGAGGATCGTGACGTCGCCAGAGGAGAAGACGCCGTCGAGAAGAGACGGGGTGGCGGTTTCAAGGAAACGGGCGAGGGCCGCTGGAGCGGCCATCATGGCGGCGTCGGGGGTGGTCACGGTCACCTCTCCTGGCTTGCTATCGGCGGCGGCGGTTCGCTACGACCCGGAGGCGACCATGTCCATGAGCTTCAGCGCGTCGTGGCCAGCCGCGCCCAACTGGGTGTTGTCAAATATGCACCACGCCTCAGCCGTCGTGGCCTGAACCGTCAAGCGCCTGGCCAGGCTGGCGAGGGCCGGATCCTCATAGGCCGAACGATACATCACCGGCGAGCCATGCAGGCGATAGTAGGTGAGCCCGCTCCAGCCGCCTGGCTCCGCCGCCTCCGGGACCTTCGCCGGATCGGCCGCTACCCGGGCCATCTCGAAGGCCGTGAGCATCGCGGTCGCCTCGGGCGTGAACCAGGTCGCATGGCGCGGTTCGATCACGGTCGGGCCAGGCGCCCGTCTTCGCCAGGCGGCGAAGAAGCGGTCGACCACGGCCGGGTCGAACTTCAGGCTTGGCGGCAACTGGATCAGAAGCGGGCCGAGTTTCGCGCCGAGGGCCGAGCACTCGTCCAGGAAGCGCGCCAGCGGCTCCTCGACGTCGATCAGCCGGCGCTCGTGCGTGACCGTCTTGGGGATTTTCACGGCGAACCGAAAGTCCGACGGCGTGCTCGCGGCCCATCGCTCGTAGGTCTTGGGCTGATGCGGTCGGTAGAACGAGGTGTTGATCTCGACCGCGTTGAAGCGCGTCGCGTAGCGTTGCAGGCCAGTGCCTTCGGCGGGGAAGGCGTCGGCGACGCGATAGAGGCTCCAACCGGCCGTGCCGATGCGAATGTCCATGCTGAGCCAGCGCGCGAGCCGGCGCTTGGTTCAGCCGCGCGGCCGCCAGGCCAGCACCTCGGCGCTGTGGCCGACGCCGACCTTGGCGCAGATCTGCTTCAGCGGGCAGGCGCCGCACTTGGGGCCTTCGTGCGGACAGAGCATCTGGCCCAGGCCGCGCTTCATCAGCCAGTGCAGCTCGAACAGGTCGTCGGCGCTCCAGGCCGGCGGCGCCAGGTCCATCAGCGCGTGATAGGCATGGGTCGCGTCACCCGCGCCGACGAGCCCGATGCGCTTGGCGACGCGATGGATGTGGGTGTCGACCACCAGGGCCCGCATCGCCAGCTCGCTGAAGTTCAGCACGCAGGCGGCCACCTTCACGCCGACGCCGGGCAGGGCTTGGAGTTCCCAGCGGGCCTGGTCGACGGACATGGCTTTCAGATGGTTCAGCGAAAGCCAGCCGACCTTGTCCTCGATCATCCGCAGGGCGGTGGTCAGGTGGCGCGCCTTGTCGTCCGGGAAGGTCACATCGTCGATGAGCCGGGCCACGGCGGCGACCGGCGCGCTGGCCAGGTCCTCCCAGCATTTGAACTCGGCCCGCAGGCGCAGGAAGGCGGCCCACGAGACGGCGTCCTGGGTGCGGCCGCTGATCGACGACTTCACCAGTTGCGAGATCGGATCCATCCGCGCCACCGGCCGCTGCGGGCCGAATTCGCAGAGCAGGGCGTCGCGCACGCTTTCCAGCGGCGACCGGGCGAGGCCTAAGGACAGTTGCATGGGGATTCGCCGCGCAGGAACATAATGAGAACATTATGCGGCGCGGGACGACTTGTCCACAGCTTGTGGGTTAACGCCGGTAGCGCCCCCAGAGCGCGGTCACGCGACGGCGCAGGCGCTGGAGGGCGATGCGGACGGGCGTCGGCGCGAGAGCGGGGGCGGGGCGCTGCTCTTCCGGCAGCTCGACACCGGTGAAGCGGGCGATCAGGTCGCGCAGTTGTGGTTCCTGGACGGCGAGCGCCGCCTCCACAGGCGTCATCCACTGGAGTGTGCGCTGGCCCTTTTCGGGCCAGGTTTCGTGCCCGCCGGTCACCTGCAGCGGAAAGACGTCGACCTTGACCAGCCGCGCCGCGCCGCTCTTCAGCTTCTTGAGATATTCGTACTCGCCGACCGGCCGTTCGGAGATCACGCCGTCGAGGCCGGCTTCCTCATAGGCTTCCTGGGCGGCTGCGGCGAAGTCGGCCTTGTCCTTCATCGGCCAGCCCTTGGGGATCACCCAACGGCGGGTCTCGCGGGAGGAGACCAGCAGGATGCGCAAGGCCTCGCCTTCGCCGCGCCACGGCAGGGCGGCGACCTGGCGGCGCTTGCCGCCGGACTTGCGCCCTTCCTGCTTTCCTCCCGTATCGGTCACTTCATCCAGAACCCGAGATAATAGAACAGCGCCGCCGTCAGGGCCGCCGCCGGCAGGGTGACGATCCAGGCGATGACGATGTCCTTGGCGACGCCCCAGCGGACGGCCGAGACCCGGCGCGAAGCGCCGACGCCGACAATAGCGCCCGTGATCGTGTGAGTCGTCGAGACCGGAACGCCGATATGGGTGGCCATGAACAGCATGATGGCGCCGCCGGTCTCCGCGCAGAAGCCTTGCATCGGGGTCAGGCGGGTAATCTTGCTGCCCATGGTGTGGACGATGCGCCAGCCGCCGAACAGCGTGCCCAGGCCCATGGCCGTCTGGCACGCGAGGACGACCCAGAACGGGATCTCGCCGGGCTTGCCGGTGGCGCCATGGGCGAACAGCAGGGCCGCGATGATGCCCATCGTCTTCTGGGCGTCGTTACCGCCGTGGCCCAGGCTGTAGAGGGCGGCGGAGACGAACTGCAGCTTGCGGAACACCCGGTCGGCGAAGAACGGCGAGCTCTTCACGAAGGTCCATGAGACGATCAGCACCAGCAGCATGGCCAGGATGAAGCCCATGGTCGGCGAAACCACGATGCCGGCCGCGGTCTTGCCCAGGCCGGCCCACTGGATGGCGCCCAGGCCGCCGACCTTGGCGATCGAGGCGCCGACCAGGCCGCCGATCAAGGCGTGCGAGCTGGACGACGGGATGCCCGCCCACCAGGTCAGCAGGTTCCAGCTGATCGCGCCCATCAGCGCCGCGAAGATCAGACGGTCGCTGATCACGTGCGGGTCGACAATGCCCGACCCGACCATCTTGGCCACGTGCAGGCCGAAGAACAGGAAGGCGATGAAGTTGAAGAACGCCGCCCAGATCACCGCCCAGCGGGCCGACAGCACCCGCGTGGAGACAATCGTGGCGATCGAGTTGGCGGCGTCGTGAAGGCCGTTCAGGAAGTCGAACGCCAGGGCGACGACGACCAGGAAGACCAGGATCAGGAGCGTGGGGTCCACGGTGATCAGACCTGCTCGACGACGATGCCGCTGATGCGGTTGGCCACGTCCTCGAAGCGATCCATGACCTTTTCGAGGTGGCTGTAGATGTCGACGCCGACGATGAAGGCCATCGGGTCGCTGTTGCGGTTGGCCAGGAACAGCGCCTTGCGGCCTTCGTCGTACATGACGTCCGACTGCTCCTCGATCTGGGTGATCTGCACCGCGATCTCGCTGAGGTGATGAGCGTTCTGACGCATCTTCGGCAGCAGGCCCACGGCCTCTTCCGTCAGCTTGGCGGCCTCGACGATGATCCGGGTCATCTCGCGCATCTGCGGCTCGAAGGTCTTCACCTCGAACAGGGCGACGACCTTGGCGGTCTTGCGCATCTGGTCGATGGCGTCGTCCAGCGAGGTGGTCAGGCTCTGGATGTCGCTGCGATCGAACGGGGTGATGAAGCTGCGGCGGACGGCCAGCATCACCTGGCGGGTGATTTCGTCGGCCTCGTCCTCGTGCTTGTTGACCCGCGCGCCGGCGGACTCGACGGCGTCGCCGCCCGCGGTCATGTCGTGCAGCGCCTCGGCGCCGGCGACCAGCGTGCGCGCGTGGGCGGAGAACAGGTCGAAGAAGGCGTCTTCCTTCGGCATGACGGCCTTGAACAAGCCCAGCATAATGCTTCTTTCCTTCGTACGAAGCGGTAGGGGACGCCCCGATACGCGAGGCGAGAAATCTGTGCGGAACGATGTCCATCCGTGAACGGAACGCCGCGCGGCGCACCGGAACCACGGAAGGATTTGGCCGTCAAATCCTATCTGTGAAAGTTATGTGACAGCCCTCGCGCGAACGGCCCCGTTGGGGCAGGATCGCCGCAACCTAGAGGAAGGGAGTTGCGTCATGGCCTTCACGCTGACCGTCAATGGGGAGACCCGCACGGCTGATGTCGAGGGCGACACGCCCCTGCTGTGGGTCCTGCGGGACACGTTGGGCCTGGTCGGCGCCAAGTATGGCTGCGGCGCGGCGCTGTGCGGGGCCTGCACGGTCCATCTGGACGGCGCGCCGGTCCGAGCCTGCATCACGCCGGTCAGCCGCGTGGGCAAGAAGGCCGTGACCACCATCGAGGGCGTCGGCAAGACGCCGGTCGGGGCCAAGGTCCAGGAAGCCTGGAAGGCGGTCGACACGCCCCAGTGCGGCTACTGCCAGGCCGGCCAGATCATGTCGGCCACGGCCCTGCTGACCGCCAAGCCGAAACCCACCGACGAGGAGATCGAGGCGGCGATGGACGGCAACCTGTGCCGCTGCGCCACCTACATCCGCATCCGCAAGGCCATCAAGGTCGCCGCCGGGCTGGACGTCGCCTCTGGGAAGGGGGCTTGATCATGGACGGCGAGATCCTCCGCGACCCCACCCGTCGGTTCGTGCTCACCAGCGGCGCCGCCGTCGGCGGCGGCCTGATGCTCAGCTTCACCATGGCCGCTGAAGGCCAGGCGGCGGGGGCGACCCCAGATGGGGCCAAGCAGGTCAACGCCTATGTCCGCATCGCGCCGGACGGCAAGGTCACCATCGCTTCCAAGGTCCCGGAGGTCGGGCAGGGCATCAAGACCGCCTTGCCGATGCTGATCGCCGAGGAACTGGACGTCGACTGGTCGGCCGTCACGGTCGAGCAAGCCATCGCCGACGCCAAGGTCTATGGCCGCCAGGTGGCCGGCGGCAGCATGGCCACGACCCTCGAATACGACGGCCTGCGCCGGGTGGGCGCCACGGTTCGCGCCCTGCTGATCGCCGCCGCCGCCGCCCGCTGGAGCGTTCCGGCCGACAGCCTGTCGACCGAGCCGGGCTTCGTCGTCCACGCGGCCAGCAAGCGCCGCGCGTCGTATGGCGAGCTGGCCGAGGCCGCCTCCGCCCTCACGCCGCCGGACCCCAAGAGCCTGACCCTGAAGGACCCCAAGGCCTTCCGGATCATCGGCCAGTCGCACAAGAGCCAGAACCTCGACGCCATCACCACCGGCAAGCCGACCTACGGCATCGACGTGCGCCTGCCGGGCATGCTGTACGCCACCTTCGCCAAGGCCCCGGTCTATGGCGCCAAGGTCGCCAAGGTCGATCTGGCCGCCGCCAAGGCTGTGAAAGGCGTCAAGGACGCCTTCGTCGTCGAGGGTGGAACCAATTTGCAGGGGTTGATGCCCGGCGTGGCCGTGGTGGCCGACAGCTGGTGGACCGCCCGCAAGGGCCGCGACGCGCTGGAGATCCAGTGGGCTGAACATCCGACGTCCGCCCAGAGCAGCGCTGGCTTCGCCGCCAAGGCCGCCGAACTGGCCAAGGCGCCGCCACATCGCACGCTGCACAATGACGGCGATTTCGACGGGGCCTTGAAGGGCGCGGCCAAGACGGTCAGCGCCGCCTACAGCTATCCGTTCATCGCCCACGCCCCGCTCGAGCCGCAGAACTGCACGGCGCAGGTCAAGGACGGCAAGGTCGAGATCTGGGCCCCGACCCAGAACCCCGAGCCTGGTCGGGGACTGGTCGCCAAGGCCCTGAATATCGATCCGTCGGCGATCACCATCCACCTGATCCGCGGCGGCGGCGGCTTCGGCCGGCGCCTGATGAACGACTACATGGTCGAGGCGGCGGTCATCGCCTCGAAGCTCGACGGGCCGGTCAAGCTGGTCTGGACCCGCGAGGACGACATCCAGCACGACTTCTACCGGCCGGGCGGCTGGCACAACCTGACCGCCGGGCTCGACGCGAACGGCGCCCTGGTCGCCTGGAAGGACCACTTCGTCACCTTCGGCGAGGGCGAGACCTTCAACACCTCGGCCGGCATGAACTCGACCCAGTTCCCGTGTCGGGCGGTGGCCAACTATCGTCACGACGTCTCGGTCATGCCGCTGGGCTTCCCGACCGGCTATCTGCGCGCGCCGGGCAACAACGCCTTCGGTTTCGTGCTGCAGAGCTTCACCGATGAGCTGGCCATCGCCGCCGGCAAGGACCCGGTGGCCTTCCGTCGCGAGCTGTTGGGCGAGCCGCGCCTGCTGGGCGAGCCGGGCAAGGGCGACAGCTTCCACACCGGCCGCATGCGCGGCGTGTTGGACCTGGTCGTCGAGAAATCCGGCTGGGGCCGCAAGCTGCCGAAGGGTTCGGGGCTGGGCGTGTCCTGCCACTACAGCCACCTGGGCTATGTGGCGGTGGTCATGCAGGTCACGGTCAAGGATGGCGCGCTGAAGGTCGACAAGGCCTGGGCCGCGGTCGACGTCGGTCGTCAGATCGTCAACCCCAAGGGCGCCGAGCAGCAGGTCCAAGGCTCGATCCTGGACGCCATCGGCGCGGCCCTGCACCAGCAGGTCACGTTCGAGGGCGGGGCGGCGACGCAGAGCAACTTCGGCGACTTCCCGCTGCTGCGCATGAGCGAGGCGCCGGACGTCGAGGTGCACTTCAAGCTGTCGGACAACAACCCGACGGGCCTGGGCGAGCCGGCCTATCCGCCGGCGCCGGCGGCCCTGTGCAACGCCATCTTCGCGGCGTCCGGGAAGCGGATCCGCAGCTTGCCGGTCGGCGACCAACTGGCCTGATTTTAGGCGGCCTGCTAGGAGCGTGGAGACACGCTTCCAGCAAGGTCTTCCCATGTCTCAGGTCACCGTCGTCAGCCACCCGCTCGTCCAGCACAAGCTGACCAAGATGCGGGACAAGACGACCTCGACGAAGACCTTCCGCGCCCTGATGCGCGAGGTCGCGACCCTGATCTGCTACGAGATCACCCGCGACCTGCCGATGGACCCGGTCCAGATCGAGACCCCGGTCGCTCCGACCACGGCCTATGAGATCGCCGGCAAAAAGCTGGTCTTCGCCCCGATCCTGCGGGCGGGCCTGGGGATGTGCGAGGGCATGCTGGACCTGGTGCCCTCGGCCCGCGTGGCCCACATCGGCCTCTATCGCGACCACGATACGCTGGAAGCGGTCGAGTACTACTTCAAGGCCCCCGAGGACATCGCCGGCCGCCTGGTCATCGTCGTCGATCCGATGCTGGCCACCGGTCACTCGGCCATCGCCGCCATCTCGCGCTTGAAGCACTATGGCGTCACCAACCTGCGCTTCGTCTGCCTGCTGGCGGCCCAGCCGGGAGTAGAAGCCCTGCAGGAGGCGCATCCGGACGTGCCGATCTGGACGGCGGCGGTCGACGCCAAGCTGAACGACAAGGGCTACATCGTGCCGGGGCTGGGCGATGCTGGGGACCGAACGTTCGGAACGCGGTAGGGGGCAAGTCCGGTTCCCAGGCGAGCGCCTTGATTGCCGCGTGAATTGACGCCATATTCGTCATTCTGACCGGCAATGACGAAAGGCATCCCATGGGCCTGGCCAAATATGCCGACGACGGGTTCTTCGCCCCGCGCAAGATCGCCGACGCCTTCCGCACGACCAGCGAGGAAGTCGCCCGCACGGCCGGGCTGGGCAGGGATGCGGTTCAACGCCGGGAGCGCTTCCGTTCGCCCAAGACCCAGCGCCGCCTGCGGGAAATGGTCGAGGTCATCAACAAGGTCGAACCTCGCTTCGGCTCCGAGCTGATCGCCTACGCCTGGTATCGTTCCGAGCCGTTGCCCGGATTCTCCGGGCACACGGCGATGCAGCTCGTCCGCGAAGGGCGCGTCGACGAGGTGCTGGACTACATCGACGCCGTGGACGCTGGCGTCCACGCCTGATCCGGATGTACCGAGGGCTCCTCTATCGCGCCTTGAACCCGGTCTATGCCCGCGAGCCGCTGTCCGGGCGGGGCGCTGAGCTCTATGGCGGCCGGTTCAACGCCAAGGGGACGCCGGCGCTCTATGCCTCGCTCACCATCATGACGGCGCTGCGCGAGGCCAATCAGGTCGGGTCCCTGCAGCCCACGACCTTGGTCTGCTACGACGCCGAGATCGAGCGGGTCTTCGACACGCGCGATGCGGCCGCCCTGGCCGTCGAGGGCATGGATGGCGAGGCCTTGGCGGACGCCGGCTGGCGGGATCGGATGACGGCGAACGGCGGGGCGAGAACCCAGGCCTTCGCGCGTCGCGTGGCGGGCGCCGGCTACCAGGGCCTGCTCGTCAGAAGCTTCGCGCGCGGCGCCGGCGCCGACGATATGAACCTGGTGCTGTTTTCCTGGGGCGCGGGCCCCCCTTCGCGCCTGACCTTGATCGATGACGAGAAGCGGCTGGCCTAGTCCGCCAGCGCCTTCACGAACGCCTTCACCACCGTCGCGGAATTGTCCGAGGCCAGGGCCATGAAGGTGTGCATCTCGTTGGCGCCCGCGCCCCCGCCGGCCAGGTCAGACAGGCTGCGGAAGGCGATGAACGGGGTCTTGTTGACCAGGGCCACGTGGGCGACGGCCGCGCTCTCCATGTCGACCACACGGGCCTCGAACGTGGCGCGCAGGTATTTGCGATAGCCGGCGTTGTCGAGGAAGACCGACGCCGAGACGCCATTGCCGCCCACGACGACCTTGGGCGGATGGACCAGGCATTTGTCGATGGCGCAGCGCTGCAGGGCCACGCTGGCCGCCACCTTGCGGGCCGTGTCCAGCAGGGTCGCATCGGCCGGGAACCAGATGCGCGCCGGGGTTTCCAGGTCGGTACCCGGCAGCAGGACGCCGCGCGGATAGATCATGCCGTAGTTGGCCAGGGTGCTGTTGCGGATGCTGGGTGAGACCTCGAAACCCTTGTCGGTCTCGCGGGCGAAGGCGCTTTCCAGGTTCTGGGCCCATTGGTCGGCCACCACCACGTCGCCGATGTCGAGACCCTCGTCGACCCCGCCGGCGATGCCGGAAAAGACAATGCGGGTGATGTTGAAACGGTCCAGCGCCATCTGGGTCGTCATGGCCGCGTTGACCATCGAGACGCCGCTGAGGAATACCACCACCGGCTTGCCCTCCAAACGGCCGGTCGTGAAGCGCACGCCGTTGACCTCGAAGGCCTTCTGTTCGCTGGTCGCGGCGTTCAGGGCGCCGATTTCGGGCGGGAAGGCCGAGATCACCGCGACGCGCGGTGTTTCGTCCAGCCTCTGAGCCAGGGCCGGTGAAACGATCAGGAACAGGCAGGCCAGGACGAGGGCGGGCAGGCGCATGGCGACTCCTACGGTGCAGCCTGCCTCCTTAGCCCCCGCGCGGCGCCCGCCCAAGGGGCGAAGCGCGTTCACGTGTCGACTTTCCTTTGATGATCAAGGCGCAAGCCGAGTCAGTCGTTAGTTGCTATGACCGGCATGACTGGCAGTGTTGGTGACGATGGACGACCGCTCCGATTCCCGATCTGGCCCCGGACGCCTTGGCGATCTGGCCGCCGCGCTCGGCCTGGGGCTGGTGGTCTTCGCCATGGCCTATGCCTGTATCGATCTGCCGCGGCGCTTCGGTCACAACGCTCCGATCTGGCTGGCCAACGCCTTCGTGCTGACCGCGCTGCTGCGCACCGAGCCGCGCCGCTGGCCGCTGCTGGTGGCTTGCGCCGCCGCCGGGACCTTCCTGGCCAGCCTCTATCTGAAGGCCAAGCTCGGCCTCGCCCTGGGTCTGATGGTGGCCAATGTCACCGAATACCTGTTCTGCGCCTGGGCGTTGCGGCGCGTCGTCGGCGCCTCGATCGCCATCGGCCGGCCTCGCGATCTGGGCTATCTGGCGCTGTTCGCCGTTTGCGGCCCCCTGATCTCCACCGGGATCTCCACGGCGACTTTCGCCGCGATGGGCTGGGGCGGACTGCCGCTGCGGGCGATGAGCTGGGGCCTGGCCAACGCCCTGGGCCTGATGGTCCTGGTTCCCTGCCTGCTGGCCTTGAGCCAGGCGCGCGACCTGCTGGCCGACCGACCGCTGACCCGGCGCGGCTGGCTGGCCCTGGGGGCCCTCGACGCCGTCGCCTTGCTGGTGTTCGGCCAAAGCCGCTATCCGCTGCTGTTCCTGGTTCCGCCGGTCCTGGCGTTCGTCGCTCTGGAGCTGGAGGTGCTGGGCGCCGCCGTGGGCGTGGTCATGGTCGGTGCGATGGCGGTGGTCTTCACCGCCCTGGGTTCGGGGCCGGTGGGCCTGATCGCCGAGGACCTGACCGAACAAGCCCTGTTCCTGCAGCTCTTCCTGGTCGTGGCGATCTTCTCGGCCCTGCCTCTGGCCTCGACCAGCGCCCAGCGTCGCCGCCTGAAGGCCCAGGCCGAGGAAGCCGCCCACGTGAAGGCCGAGTTTCTGGCCAATATGAGCCACGAGCTGCGCACGCCGCTGACGGCCGTGTTGGGCTTCACTCAGCTGGTCGAGCAGCAGCCCGAGCTCAGCGACGAGACCCGCGCCTACGTCCAGCGGGTGGCCAATGCCGGCAAGGCGCTGCGAGCCACGGTCAACGATATCCTCGACTTCTCGAAGCTGGAGGCCGGCCAGGTCGACATCAAGCCCCAGCCCATGTCGCCGGCGAGCCTCGCGCGCGAGTCGATCGAGCTGTTCGCCGCTCAGGCCCGCGACAAGGGCGTGGGGCTGCGGGCCTCGGGCCTGGCCAACCTGCCGCCGCTGGTCGAGGCCGATCCCGACCGGCTGCGCCAGATACTGCTGAACCTGATCGGCAACGCCGTGAAGTTCACCGAGCGTGGCGCGGTGACCGTCGCGATCCGCTTCGACGAACAGGCCGAGCGGTTGGTGTTCGAGGTCTCCGACACCGGGCCCGGCATCGCGGCCGAGCAGGCTGGGCAGCTGTTCCAGCGCTTTTCCCAGGTCGACGGCGCCGCGACGCGGAACTCGGGCGGCACGGGCCTGGGCCTGGCGATCTGCAAGGGGCTGGTCGATGCGATGGGCGGTGACATCGGCGTCGAGAGCACGCCGGGGACCGGCTCGCGGTTCTGGTTCGCTATCCCCGCCCGCGTCGCCGAAGCCGGCCCCGAGGAAGACGCCCCGGACGCCGTGGCCGGACTGCCGGAGGGATGCCGCGTGCTCGTCGTCGACGACAACCCGGCCAACCGCCATCTGGTCCGGGCGATCCTGGCGCCGTTTGGCGTCACGCCGGTCGAGTCCACGGACGGCGATGAGGCGGTCGAGGCGGCGGAGGCGCGGGACTTCGACATCATCCTGATGGATCTGCGGATGCCGCGAATGGATGGCCGCACCGCCGCGACCTGCATCCGCGAGGGGCAGGGGCGCAATCGCCATTGCCCCATCCTGGCCTTCTCGGCTGACGCCTCGGCGCTGCCGGCCGACGGCCTGTTCGCCGGCCACGTGGCCAAGCCCCTGTCGGCGCTCGGACTGGTCGAGGCGATGGCGGCGGCTATGACGGCGCGCGAAACATTGTCGCGGGCGGTCTGATATCCGCGCGACGCGTTTGACGCCTTAACCATCTTGAGGTTTTTACGGCGCGAACGGTGTTCGCCGCATGCGGCCCAGGTTTTTCGATCGATGTTCCAGCGTATTCCCTTGATCTATGTCGCCGATGACGACGAGCCGACGCTCGAGCTGATCGCAGCCTTCCTGACCCGCGAGGGGCTCGAGGTCGTGGGATTTTCCAGCGCCGACCGCCTGATCGCGGCGATCCCCCCGCGCCGGCCCGACGCGGTGCTGCTGGACGTGCGGATTCCCGGTCTGAGCGGACTGGACGCGCTGAAGGCCCTCAAGGACTCGGAGCACGCCGACATCCCCGTGCTGATGCTGACCGGCGACGGTCGCCTGGATCGGATCGTCCAGGCCATGCAACTGGGCGCGAGGGGCTATGTGATGAAACCCTTCGACGGTCCCAAGCTGGTCGCCGAAGTGCGGGCGATCCTGCCGCCGACCTAGCCCAGAAGGCTCCTGCACCAGGCCAGGACGTCGTTCCACCAGCTCCGGAAATTCTCGAACAGGCCAGGCGCCTTGGGCGCGGGCTTGGGCTTGACCTCGACCGGTACGAACCAGCTGGGCGCGGCCGGCGGGGCGCAGTTCATCCGCATGCCCACGCCCTTGAGATAGCCGCGCCGCACGCCGCCGGACTGGATGGCCTTGGCCACCGCCTTGTCGTGCCTGGAGGCCCCGGTCAGCCTGCGGACCCAGTTTCGGAACGGCAGCACGTCGCGGGTCGTGTCCCTGACTCCGGCGACACCCGCGCCGTAGGCCGCGTCGGCGACCTTCTTGCCCTTCGAGCGGTCGTCCGGCGGCGGCGCTTCGTCGAGGTCGGGACCCAGAGCCGCGTCCAGCCGGCCGATCTCGGCGGCGATCGGCTCGCAACGGTTCAGGCCGGTCACGTCGTAGGGATCGGTGACCGCCCGCGCCAGCACGGGCGGGATCGACTTGCGCTTGAGGTTCAGGTCCTCCAGCGGCGCGGTCGCCGCGTCGCGGAAGGTGTCGCGCTGCTGCATCGTGCCGGGATCGGTCCCAGCCAGGGCGGGGCCGGCGAGGGCGGTCAGCAGCAGGACGAGCGATAAGCGGCGCATGACGGCAGAACGCCCTGTCTCCAGATTCCGCGCAAGAGGGCTCACGGCCGCCGCACGACCTGGCCGCCCTTCATGACGAAGACGACGTCCTTGGTCGCCTCGATGACCTGGGTCGGATCGCCCGTCACGGCGACGATGTCGGCCAGATAGCCGGGCTTGAGCTGGCCGAGATCATGGGCGCGGCCCAGCACCTTGGCGTCGACGGCCGTGGCCGCCAGCAGGGCCTGGGCCGGCGTCATGCCTTCCTTGACCAGCCAGACCAGCTCGCGGGCGTTGTCGCCGTGCTTGAACACCCCGACGTCGCTGCCCATGCCGATGGTGACGCCGTTCTTCATGGCCAGCTTGAAGGCCCGGTCGGCGGTCTGCATCGCGGCGGTGGGCTGCGTCTTGCCGGCGACATAGCCGCCGAAATAGGTCGAGGTGCTCTCGACCGCCGTCAGGGTCGGGAAGAACACCACGCCCTTCTCGGCCATCAGCTTGAAGGTGGCGTCGCTGCCGCCGTAGCCGTGCTCGATGGTGTCGACCCCGGCCAGCACCGCCCGGCGCATGCCCTCGTCGCTGGAGGCGTGGGCCGAAACCGGGCGACCGCTGGAATGGGCCGCCTCGACCAGGGCTTTCAGCTCCTCGATGGAGAAGGTCGGTCGGGTGGAGCCGTCCGGGCCGATCCGGTAGTCGGCATAGACCTTGATCCAGTCCGCCCCGGCGCCGGCCTGCTCGCGCACGGCCTTGATCACCTCGGGAACGCCGCTGGCTTCCTGGGCCCCCTGGGGCAGGTCGGCCTCGGGATTGTAGTTCCTGCGCGCCGGGCCGTAGGTGTTCGTCGCGACGATGGCGTTGGTCGCCACGAACAGGCGCGGACCCGGAATCAGGCCGTCGTTGATCGCCTTCCTCAGCGGGACATCGGCCGCGCCGACGCCTTCGGTGCCCAGGTCGCGCAGGGTGGTGAAGCCGGCCTGCAGCGTCGCCTTGGCCTGCACCGCCGCGCGCAGGGTGCGGTAGGTGGGCGTCTCCTTCAGCACCTGATCGTCCCACAGGGTCTCGTTGTAGGGATGCAGGAAGAGGTGGCTGTGCAGGTCCATCAGGCCGGGGATCACCGTCGCGCCGGGCAGGTCGACGATCTCGGCCCCGGCGCTATCGGCTTGTGACGCCACTTGGCCGACCGGGCCGACGGCGGCGATCTTGCCGTCCTTGACCAGGACCGCCCAGCCCTCGTGCGGCGGGCCGGCGTTCTCGGCGGTCCAGACCCTGGCGGGCTTGAGCAGGACCGGCTGGGCGGCGGCCGCGAGGCCGGGTGTCAGGATGAGGGCGAGGGCGGTGAGAAGACGGCGCATGGGCGACTCGCGATGGGACGCCCGCAGCTAAGCCGAAAACCGCCTCAGACGCCAAAGCGCAGGTGGATCAGCGGATAGGGCCGCCCCTGGCCGTCGGTGGCCGACCAGCCGATGCGCTCGAACCCCATGTGCTCATAGAAGCCGACCGCCTGGGCATTCCGCTCGTTGACGTCGGTGGTCAGCGTCGGGTGCACCGCCAGGGCGTAGTCGATCATGATCGCCCCGACGCCGGCCCCGCGATGCTCGGGATCGATGAACAGCGCCTCCATGTGGCCGTTGTCGATCAGCATGAAGCCCAGCGGACGATCGCGGTCGTCGACGGCCAGGGTCAGCGGGGCGGTGGGCAGGAAGCCTTCGACCTCCTCGCCGATGGCGGCGCGGTCCTCGGGTGACAGGAAGTCATGGGTCGCATCGACGGCGGCGGCCCAGATCTCCAGGACGCGGACGCCGTCTTCGGGGCGGGAGGGGCGAAGCCGGATCATGGGCGCGGTCTAGACGGTCGTCGCCTCGCGCGCCAGTCGGGCGCAGACCTCGGCGGTATGGGCGTCGGCGGGAAAGGCGCACTCGATCCGCAGCTCGTCCAGCGTGACATCGCGCGGGGCGGCGAAGGTGGTGATGGTCTCGAAGAAGCGCAGGTCTCCAAGCTCACTGCGGAAGACCAGGTTCAGCACCGGCGCGGGCTCGACATCGACCTCTCTGAAGCGCCACCGAGCCGGCACGTCGGGATAGGCCAGCACCTCGTCCAGCAGGGCCTGGGCGGTCTTGTCGGACGGCACGGCGGCGATGTCGGCATGCAGGTGGCGCAGGAACTTCTGGGCGACCTCGGGCCAGTTGACGATCACCGCGCGGAAGTCGTCGGGGTCGAACACCTGGCGCAGCAGATTGGTGTGCGGGCTCTGCTTGCCGCGCATCAGCAGATGATTGACCCGCTGCGCGGCCTGGTTGGCCATCAGCACGTCGAAGTGGCGGTTGATCACGAAGGCCGGGTAGGGCTCCTGGTGGGCGACGATCAGCTCGATCGCCTCGCGCATCCGCTCCAGGGCCGGAGTGATGAGGGTGTTCTCCGAGTACTGCGGCGCATACCCGGCGGCCAGCAGCAGGGCGTTTCGCTCCCGCAGCGGCATGGCCAGGGCGTCGGCCAGGCGAAACAGGGTCTCGCGGCTGGGCTGGGCCTTGCCGGTCTCGACGCACGAGAGGTGGCGGGTCGAGACGCCGGTCTCCAGCGACAGGTCCAGCTGGCTCATGCGCCTTGCCGCCCGCCATTCGCGAAGCAGGAGGCCGACGGGCGGAGGAGAAATCTTCGACCGCTGTGCAGCGCCTTGGGAGTACATGTCCATCGCCTAGCGTCTTCTCCGCATGCAGACCATGACTTCGGAGATCATCGCCAACAACCCGTGTCATCCCGGTCGGACCCCGGCGAAAGCCGGGGGAGAGCCGGGACCCAGGGGCGGCGCGCTCGGCGTTTACGCACCCCTGGGTCCCGGATAGCGCCTACGGCGCTTCCGGGATGACACGAGGAAGAGGGTGAAACGAAAAAGGCCGGAGCTTTCGCCCCGGCCCTTCGCTGATCGGTCAGAAAGAATAGATCAGATTTCCTGGTTGTACTTGCCGACCCGGTCGCCCAGGCGCGGCTTCACTTCGTCGTGGAACAGGGCGCGCATGTCGTCTTCCGACCGGGTGCTCTCGACCACGACCACGACTTCCGGCTTGTTCGACGAGGCGCGGACAAGGACCCACGAGCCGTCTTCCAGGTGGACGCGGACGCCGTTGACGGTGATCACCTCGATGATCTTGCGGCCCAGGATCGAGCCGCCCGCGGCGAACAGGTCCTCGTATTCCTTCACCACCTCGGCGACGACGCCGTATTTCTTCTCGTCGTCGCAGTGCGGGCTCATGGTCAGCGAGGTGAAGGCGATCGGCAGGGCCTTGCGCAGATCGCTGAGCTTCCTGCCGGGGTTGCGATCCAGCATGGCCAGGACGGCGGCGGCGGCGGTCAGGCCGCAGTCGTAGCCGTAGCCAAGCTCGCCGTTCATGAAGAAGTGGCCGCTCTTCTCGAAGCCGGCCAGGGCGCCCAGCTCGGCGCTCTTGCGCTTGATGTAGCTGTGGCCGGTCTTCCAGTAGACGACCTTGCAGCCGTGCTCCGCCAGGATCGGGTCAGTGGCGTAGAGGCCCGTGGACTTCACGTCGACCACGAAGGTCGCGCCGGGATGCAGCGGAGCCAGGTCGCGGGCCAGCATCAGGCCGATCTTGTCGGCGAAGATCTCCTCGCCCTCGTCGTCCACGACACCGCAACGGTCGCCGTCGCCGTCGAAGCCGAAGGCCAGGTCGGCTTTGTGCTCACGGACGGCGTGGGCCATCTCGTGCAGCATTTCGACGTCTTCGGGGTTGGGATTGTACTTCGGGAAGTTGAAGTCCAGATCGGTGTCCATCGGCACCACATCGGTGACGCCCATCTTCTGCAGGGCCTCGACCACGAAGGCGCCGGCCGTGCCGTTGCCGCAGGCGGCGACCACCTTCAGCGGACGCTTGAGGCTGACGCGCTTGGCGACGTCGTCGATGTAGCGCTGGGCCTCGCCCTGGACGCGGATCAGCTTGCCGCCCTCGCGCTCGACGAACTGGGCGCCGAGGACGATCTCCTTCAGGCGGCCCATCTCGTCCGGACCGAAGGTCAGCGGGCGTTGGGCGCCCATCTTCACGCCGGTCCAGCCGTTCTCGTTGTGGCTGGCGGTGACCATGGCCACGCAGGGGATGTCGAGGTCGAACTGGGCGAAATAGGCGGTCGGCGACAAGGCCAGGCCGATGTCGTGGACTTCGCAGCCGGCGCTCAGCAGGCCCAGCATCAGGGCGTTCTTGATCGAGGTCGAGTACGAGCGGAAGTCGTGGCCGACCACGATCTTCGACTGGCCCAGCTCGTGGATATAGGTGCCCAGGCCCAGGCCCAGCGCCTGGACGCCCAGCAGATTGATCTCGGGGCCGAACAGCCAGCGGGCGTCGTACTCGCGGAAGCCGGTCGCCTTGACCAGCGCTTCGTTTTCGTAGGCGGCGGTGTTGGGGACGAGGTCGGCGCGGGGAGCGGAGAACATCGAAAGCTCGCTTCAGTTTGAGGGGGTCGCTTTAGCCGTCTCTTGGTCGGACGGCTAGCGCGGCCCCATGACAGGGCGTCGGGGGAAGGGGGAGGCGACCTACATCACCCCGGCGCGGAGCAGGTCGTGGACATGGAGGACGCCGACGGGTCGATCGGCCTCGACGACGAACAGCACCGTGATCCGGCGCTCGTTCATGATCTTCAGGGCCTCGGCCGCCAAGGCCCCGGGCGCGATGGTCAGCGGGGCGCGGGTCATGACCTCGCCGGCCATGTGCGTGAGCAGTCCGTCCATGTGGCGGCGCAGGTCCCCGTCGGTGATCAGGCCGGCCAGGCGGCCCGAGCCGTCGACAACGCCCACGGCGCCGAAGCGTTTCTCGCTCATCACCAACAGGGCGTCGGGCATGGCGGCCTCGACGCCGATCAGCGGCAGTTCGCCGTCGCCGTGCATCAGGTCGCCGACCGTGCGCAGCATGGCGCCCAGCTTGCCGCCCGGATGGAAGACGCGGAAGTCGCTGGCCGTGAAACCGCGCCGCTCCAGCAGGGCCACGGCGATGGCGTCGCCCAGGGCGATCTGCAGGGTCGTGGAGGTGGTCGGGGCGTTGACCTCGGCCGTGGCCTCGGGCGCGTCGGGCAGCAACAGGAGAATGTCGGCGGCGCGGCCCAGCTGGCTGTCGGCCACGGCGGTCATGGCGATCAGCGGGATCGAGAACCGCTTGGCGTAGGCGAGGGTGTCGGAAAGCTCGCGGCCCGCGCCCGATTTGGACAGGGCCAGCACCACGTCGTCGGGCCCGATCATGCCGAGGTCGCCGTGCGAGGCTTCGGCGGGATGGACGAACATCGCCTGGGCTCCGGTCGAGGCCAGGGTGGCGGCGATCTTGCGCGCCACGTGGCCGGACTTGCCCATGCCGGTGCAGACGATGCGCCCCTTGGCGTCGAACAGGGTTTCGACCGCCTTGGCGAAGGCTTCGTCCAGCGACTCGGACATCGTGCGGAGGGCTTCGGCCTCGGTGCTCAGCACCCGGCGGCCGATCGCGACGGCGTCAAAAGCGCTCATTGCTGGAACTGGCTCGCGGCCTCGACGGCCTTCTTGGCGGCCTCGTCGCGACGACGGGCGGCGTCTTTCTCGCGCTGGATCTTGGTCTTCATCTCGGGCGTCTGCTGCACCGGCGTATGGCCGAACGGCCCCCAGGAGCGGTCGCCCTGGCCTTGCGGCCAGACGAGGGACAAGGTGATCAGAGCCAGGGCGATCAGCCCCATGAGCGGCATGAAGATGCGATCAGGCATGGCCCGCCTATAGCACGGGCGAGGAGCGGGGGGAGGGGGCACGAGAGAGGAAGCGGGAGCGCGAGGTGGTTCCGTGCTTGACGCTGCGGCCGCCTGGCCTTAGCCCGCGCCTGACAATTCCCGATCTACGAAGGAAGCCCGATGCCGACGCTCGTCCTGCTCCGCCACGGCCAAAGCCAGTGGAACCTGGAAAATCGCTTCACGGGCTGGGTCGACGTCGACCTGACCGCCGAGGGCGAGGCCCAGGCCAAGAAGGGCGGCGAACTGATCAAGGACGCCGGCATCCAGATCGACCATGCCTTCACCTCGGTCCAGACCCGCGCCATCCGCACGGGCAACCTCGCCCTGGACGCGGCCCAGCAGAGCTTCGTGCCGGTGACCAAGGACTGGCGCCTGAACGAGCGTCACTACGGCGGCCTGACCGGCCTGAACAAGGCCGAGACGGCTGAGAAGCACGGCGAGGCTCAGGTCACGATCTGGCGCCGCTCGTACGACGTGCCGCCGCCGGAACTGGCGCAGGGCGGCGAGTACGACTTCAGCAAGGATCGCCGCTACAAGGGCGCGACCCTGCCGTCGACCGAGAGCCTGGCCACGACGCTGGTCCGCGTGCTGCCTTATTGGGAGAGCGACATCGCGCCGCATCTGAAGGCGGGCGAAACGCTGCTGATCGCCGCCCACGGCAATTCGCTGCGCGCCATCGTCAAGCACCTGTTCAACGTGCCGGACGACAAGATCGTCGGCGTTGAGATTCCGACGGGCAATCCACTGGTGATCGAGCTGGACGATCAGCTGAAGCCGACCGGCGTTCGCTATCTGGACCAAAGCCGCGCCGAAGCTCTACCCGCGGTGGGTTAAGCTTCACCGGAAACTGTTGGAAAGACGACGTTAATTTTGATCTGCGCATGGTGATCTCAACCTTTGGGATTCCATGCCAGCATGAGCGTCGCCGCGCCGACCACTCAGGACTACAAGCGTCTGACGCAGTATGACGTTGACGTCATCTGCGCCAAGCACGACCGCCTGTGGTCAGCCCGCATGGGCGGCGCGCGCGCCGTGTTCGCCTTCTGCGACCTCTCGGGCCTGTCGTTGACGGGCCGCAATCTCTGCGACGCCGATTTCACCGGCGCGATGATGGTCGGCTGCGACCTGCGCAAGACCAAGCTGGACAACGCCAACTGCTACGGCGCCGACATGCAGGGCGCGGACCTCACCGACGCCTCGCTGCGCCGCGCCGACCTGCGCGGTTCCAGCCTGCGGGGCGCGAACCTGACCGGCGCCGACATGTTCGAGGCCGACTTGCGCGAAGGCACGATCGCCGCCGCCGACCGCAAGGAAGGCTATCGCGTCATCGAGCTGACCCAGCGCGAGGCCTACGCCTCCGGCGCGAACCTCAGCGGCGCGAACCTGGAACGCTCGCGCCTGTCGGGTATCGTCGCCCACAAGGCCGATTTCAGCGACGCGATCCTCAAGGACGCCAAGCTGGTCCGGGCCAATCTCAAGCAGGCCAATTTCAACGGCGCCAATCTCGCCGGGGCCGACCTGTCGGGTGCGAACCTGACCGGCGCGGACCTGCGCAACACGGTCCTGGTCGGCGCCAAGACCATGTCGTGGAACATCAACGACACCAATCTGGACGGCGCCCTGACCGACAAACCGTCGGGCACCAGCGTTTCCGACATGCCGTACGAGCAGATGATCGCCGACCACGCCAAGTGGATCGACACGGGCGGCGCCGAGGGCAAGCCGTCGGTGTTCGACAAGGCCGACCTGCGCAATCTGCGTTCGGTGCGCGGCTTCAACCTCACGGCCCTGTCGGCCAAGGGCGCGGTGTTCTACGGCCTCGATATGGAAGGCGTGCAGATGCAGGGCGCCCAGCTGGAGGGCGCGGACCTGCGAGCCTGCAACCTGCGCCGGGCCGACCTGCGCGGCGCGCGGCTGAAGGGCGCCAAGCTGACCGGTTCGGATCTGCGCGACGCCCAGCTGGGTCCGCTGCTGATCGCCGCCGACCGCGTGCTGCCGGCCGACCTGACCGGCGCCATCCTGGCCAATGCCGATCTCGCCCGAGCGGACCTGCGACAGGCCCGCCTGTCGGGTGCGGACATCTCGCGCGCCAACTTCACGGGCGCGCAGCTGAAGGATGTCGAGCTGACCGGCGCGATCCGTCTGGGAGCCCGGGGGCTCGACGACGTGATCTGAGAAAATTCGCGACAATCGGACGCAGGCTTAACGGTTCGCTCGTCCATCGTCGCTTACAGTCCGCGTAACTGAGGAAATAGAACCTAGCGGGAGCAAAGCGTTATGAACGCCGCGCAAAGCGTGGCCGGGCGTCGTCGCCTGAGCCAAGCCGAGCTCGACATGATCGTAACGGCGCACGAGAAATTCGTTACCGGCAAGCAGGGCGGCAAACGCGCTTCCCTACGCTTCATGCAGCTGTCGGGCCTTGATCTGTCGTTCCGAAACTTGACCGACGCGGACCTGTCCGCCTCGATCCTCGAAGAGTGCCGCATGGTCCGCACCAAGCTGGACCGAGCGAGCCTGTTCGGCTGCGACCTGCGAAAGGTCGACATGCGCCAGGCCTCCTTGGTGCGCGCCGACCTGCGCGGCGCCTGCCTGCGCGGCGCCAACCTCGCCCAGGCCGACCTGACCCAGGCCGACTTCCGCGAAGGCCAGATCGCCATCCCGCATCCCCGCAAGGGCCTGGACACCCTCCGCCACGAAACGCGTCAGGGCGAGGCCGACGAGGTCAACTTTTCGGGCGCCACCCTGGACGGCTCGCGGTTCGAAGGTGTCTCGGCGTTCAAGGCCGATTTCAGCGACTGCTCGCTGCGCGGCGCCAAGCTGTCGGGCGCGAACCTCAAGGAAGCCAATCTGGTCGGGGCCATCCTGGATGGGGCCGACGTAAAGGGCGCCAATCTCGAAGGCGCCAACTTCGCCGGCGCGGTCATGACCGGCGTCGACACCTCGACCGCCCGCGTCAGCGGCGCCCACATGACCGGCGCCCTGCACGGTTCGACCCGCGAAGCGCTCGCCAAGGCCGAGGAACTCTACAACCGCTGCGTCGACAACCAGCGCTGGTGCCAGACCGGCGGCAAGGAAGGCCAAGCGGCGCGTCTCGACGGCGAGGACCTGCGGCCGCTGGGCGGCAAGCTCAAGGGCCTGCGGATGACCGCCATGAGCGCCAAGGGCGCGTGCATGGTGGGCCTGGATCTGTCCGGCGCCCAGCTGCAGGGCGCGAACCTGCAGAACGCCGACCTGCGCATGGCCAATCTGCGTGGCGCGGACCTGCGCGGCGCCAAGCTGTCCGGGGCCAACCTGACCAAGGCCGATCTGCGCCAAGCCTATCTCGCGCCGTTGCCGCTGGGCCCCGGCCGTTCGACCCCCACCAGCCTGGCCTCGGCGCGCATGCGCTATGTGATGGGCCAGGTCTGCGATCTCACCGAAGCCGTCCTGGACGGGGCCGACCTGCGCGGCGCCGACTTCACCGGCGCCCAGACGGCCAAGGCCAGTTTCCGAGGCGTCGACCTGAACCAGGTCCAGGGTCTGGATTTCTCCGCGCCCTAGTCGGCGTTCCCTACATCTTTGTGGCTTCTCATCATCCCGCGCTTGCCGCGGGATGATGCGTTTTGGCTCCCCACCTGAATTGGCGCGCGCGAAAAAGGCGGCGCCTTTCGACGCCGCCCAAGTCAGAGAGGGGAGTGTGGGAAGACGGGACCGGGGTTAGGCGGCCTTTTCGCCCTCGATCAGGGGCGAGGCGATCGTCTTGATCTCCACCGTGCGGGGCTTGAGGGCTTCCGGCAGTTCACGCTTCAGCGCGATCGACAGCAGGCCGTTCGACAGATCGGCGTCGACCACCACCAGGTAGTCGGTCAGCTGGAACTTGCGCTCGAAGTTACGCTCGGCGAGCCCACGGTGCAGGTACTGCTTGGCGTCGTCATTGGCCGCCTTGCGGCCGGTGACGGTCAGCAGGTTTTCCTTCACCTCGACGTTCAGTTCTTCCGGCTTGAAACCGGCCACCGCGATCTCGATGCGGTACTCGTTCTCGCCGATGCTTTCGATGTTGTAGGGGGGATAGCCCGAGGCCGCTTCGTTGCGGGCCGCCGCGTCCAGCTGGGCGGCGAGGCGGTCGAAACCGACGAGCGAGCGGTACAGGGGCGAAAGGTCGATCGTACGCATGGAATTCAGATCCTTCTTATCAAGCAAGGTCTTGTGGGTTGCGTCCCGTGGCGACCCGAAATCGGCGTCGCCCTTGGTCCGGAAGGCCCGGATAACCAGCGCCTTCGTGAAGGTAATTGGTGAGCGGATTTGGACGTTCAAGGGGCGCCAATTCATCGAACGTGAATCGTTTGACGCACCGTTCGCCCCGGTTAAGGTCGCGGCCTCTGTAACGCCGAAGGACACGTCCCCATGCCGCTTCGCCGCCCCCTTCTGCTTCGTCGAAATGTTCTTCTGCTCGCCGCGGCCATGACCCTGTCGGCGCCCGCCGCCTTCGCCGCCGTCGACCCGGCGCTGAAGGCCGCCGTCGCCTCGCCGACCCGTCCCGCCGGCGACGTCGCCCGCGACGGGGCGCGCCACCCCTATGAGAGCCTGTCGTTCTGGGGGCTGAAGCCCAAGCAGACGGTGATCGAGATCTCGCCCGGCGGCGGCTACTGGACCGAGATCCTGGCGCCCTACGCCAAGGCCACCGGCGGGACCTATGTCGCCGGCGTCACCGACCTGTCGAACCCGAGGATTTCCGAAGGGGCCAGGAAGGGGCGCGCCGACTTCGAGGCCCGCTTCTCCGACCCCGCCAAGTACGGCAAGCCACAGTTCGTCAACTTCAGCGGCCAGTCGGGCCCGCTGGGCGCGCCGGGCTCGGCCGACCTGGTCCTGACCGCCCGCAACGTCCACAACTGGACCAGCAACCCGGTCACGGCCGACAAGGTGTTCGCCGACTTCTTCGCCGTGCTGAAGCCGGGCGGCGTGCTGGCGATCGAGGATCACCGCGCCGATCCGCGCTCTGAGAAGGCCGCCGACGGCTATCTCAACACCGCCACCGTGGTCGCCCTGGCCGAGAAGGCCGGCTTCAAGCTGGACGCCAAGTCCGAGATCAACGCCAATCCCAAGGACACCAAGGATCATCCGTTCGGCGTCTGGACCCTGCCGCCCACCAAGCGGTCGGCGCCCGCCGGTCAGCCCGCCGATCCGAACTTCGATCGCAGCAAGTACGACGCGATCGGCGAGAGCGACCGCATGACCCTGCGCTTCCGGAAGCCCGCCTAGGTTTGGCCCGCCTGACTTTGGCCAAGGTCGGTGAGCACGCTGGCGCGTGTGGTGGGGAAATGATGGTTCCAGCAGGGCAGTGGTCACGGCGGGGAGTTCTGGCGAGCGTCGGCGCGCTGGGGCTCGCCGCGTGCGGCAAGAAGAACGATCCGGCCAAGACCGAGGCCAAGGCGGCTCAGAAGACCGGACCCGATACGATCGAGGCGGCGGTGGCCGGCGACTGGCGTCGCCCCGCCGACCGCGCCCGCGACGTCTGGCGCCATCCGGTCGAGAGCCTGAGGTTCTGGGAGCTGAAACCCGGCCAGACGGTGGTCGAGTTCTGGCCCGGCGCCGGCTGGTACACCGACATCCTGGCGCCGTTCCTGGCCGACACTCACGGCAAGCTCTACGAGGCCATGCTGGAGGCGTCCGATCCATCCGATCCGGCGGCCGCCGAGATCGTCGGGGCCTACCGCCGCAAGCTGGCCGACAAGAAGAAGATCTATGGCGAGGTGGCCTTCACCGCCTTCGGCCCCACCAGCGGCCCCGTGGCCCCGGCGGGGGCGGTCGACCTGGTGCTCTTCCTGCGCAACCTGCACAACTGGATGGCCGGCGGCATCGCCGAGAAGGCCTTCAAGGACGCGCTGGCGGCCCTCAAGCCCGGGGGGATCCTCGGCGTCGAGGAGCATCGCGGCGAGCCCGGCCGCGTCCAGGACCTGCTGGCGACGGACGGCTATGTCCAGCAGGACTATGTGATCCAGATGGCCAAGGAGGCCGGCTTCGTGCTGGCCGGGACCAGCGAGGTCAACGCCAATCCCAAGGACACCAAGGACCATCCGTTCGGCGTCTGGACCTTGCCCCCCACGCGCCTGTCGGCGCCGCGCGGCGAGCCGGCCGAGCCGGGCTTCGACCACGCCAAGTACGACGCGATCGGAGAGAGCGACCGCATGACCTTGAAGTTCGTGAAGCCGAAATGAGGCGTGTTCTGATCCTGGCCGCCGCCTTGGCGGTCGCCACCCCGGCCCTGGCCGAGCAGAGCGCGCCCGCTGACAAGGTCTTTCCGTTCCTGGGGCGTTTCCTGGCGGTGCCGGCGGGCGAGCGGGGCCGGATGAAGCTGTCCTACGCGGTCCGCCACGACGGCAAGATGATCCCGAATCTCAAGGCGACCCTGGTCGAGAAGAACGGGACGCGCACGCCGCTGCCGGTCACCGCCGAGGGCCATTTCGAGCGCTTGCCGACCGCCGCGCAGCTGGACGGCGACCCGACCGTCGTCCTCGACGTGCCGGCCGACTGGAAGATGGGCGCCCTGATGGACCTCGCCCCGGCGCTGAAGCCGGCTCAGGCGTATGACGTCCGCGACCTGACGGCGACCGTCAACGAAACCAACGGCGTGATCGGCAAGGCCGCGGGCATCGCCAGCCTGATGGCCCCGAAGATGTCCGGCATCACCTTCCTCAAGGCTGAGGGCGGTGTCGTCGTCTTCGCCGACGGCCACACCGCGGCGCTTCCCGAGGCCAAGGAGATGCCGTACTTCCGACCGGAAGATTACAAGGGCGCCGTGCAGGTAAAGTTGACAAAAACCCCGACTAAGGTCGCCTTCTATGTGGGGAAGAAATAGGCCCTGGGTCGTCTGAACGGTGTTTACTTACCCGTTCTGCCCGGTCTAGCTTTTCACCAACACATATACGCGCAGAGGGAGATCGCGCTCATGGCTACGCTTCAGGAAATCACCGATCGCATCAAGGGCGCCGTGGGCGACGACAGCGGTCTGGGCAAGAGCCTCAAGTTCGACCTGAAGGACGCCGGCGTCATCCACATCGATGGCGGCACGGTGACCAACGAAGACAGCCCCGCCGACCTGACCATGACGCTCAGCCTGGACGACCTGCTGGCCATCGGCGCCGGCTCGCTGGACCCGACCATGGCGGTGATGACCGGCAAGCTGAAGCTGTCGGACATGGGCACGGCCATGGCCCTGCAGCCCAAGATGGGCGCCCTGTTCGCCAAGATGCGCTAAGCCGCGATGACGGAGCCGGCGCGTCTGGTCTCGATTCCAGAGGCCTCGGTTCCCGATAGCGGTAAGGCCGAATGGTTTAGCGGCGCGGATGGGGCGACCCTCCGCGCCGCGACGTTTTTTCCGGACAGCCTCGCCTATCCGGGCGGGGCGCGGGGCTCGGTGGTGCTGAGCCCCGGCCGCAGCGAGCCGATCGAGAAGTATTTCGAGGTCGTCGAGGACCTGCTGGGACGCGGCTTCGCCGTCCTGATCCACGATTGGCGAGGGCAGGGACTGTCGGCTCGAGGCCTGCCCGACCGGCTCAAGGGCCACGCCCAGGGCTTCAAGACCTTCCTGGCCGATTACAGGGCGCTGCTCGACACGTTCGAGACGCGGGTGCCCAAGCCGTGGATCGCCCTGTCCCACTCCATGGGCGGCTGCCTGACCATGCTGGCCCTGGCCCACGGCGAGACGCGGTTCTCCGCCGCGGTGCTGTCCGCGCCAATGCTGGGCCTCAACAGCGGCGGCGTCCCGCCCTGGTTCGCCAGGCCTCTGGCCTGGACGATGTCCCGGGTCGGCTTGACCGGCGAATACGTCCAGGGCGGCCAGTACGACCCGCTGGCCCAGACCTTCGCCGGCGACGCCCTGACCCACGACGAGAAGCGCTACGACCGCTACCAGGCCCAGCTTCGCGCCGAGCCCCAGCTGGCCCTGGGCGGCATGACCTGGGGTTGGGCGGACTTCGCCATCTCGGCCTGCGCCTGGCTGCGCCGGAGCAAGGGCGTGGAGGCGATCTCCATTCCGGTGACCATCGCCGCCGCCGAGCTCGACAACCGGGTGCTCAATCCTGACCAGAAATCGATCGCCGGCCGTATCCCCAAGGGCCGCTACATCGAGGTGCCGGGCGCCTTCCACGAGATCCTGATCGAGACCGATCCGCGCCGGGCGATCTTCTGGCAGGCCTTTGACGAGACCGTCGACCCGGTCGCGCCGCGCGATCCGATTATTTCGCCGAACGCCTCAGACTGACCAGGGCCTCGTCCAGAGGGCGACGGTCGCCGGAGATGACCATCTGGCCGCCGTCCTGGCCGACGGGCTCGCCGCGCCAGTTGGTGACCATGCCGCCGGCGCCCTCGATCAGGGGAATGGCGGCCTCGATGTCCCAGGATTTCAGGCCGGCCTCGATCACCATGTCCATCTTGCCCATGGCGACCATGGCGTAGGCATAGGCGTCGCAGCCCAGGCGGGCCAGCTTGGCGGCGGCGCGCACCTGCAGCCAGGCGCCGCGCTCGGCCCCGTCGAAACAGGCGTCGGGATCGGTGGTGGCGATGACGGCGTCGGTCAGGTCGGCGCATTCGCGGACCTTGATCGGCGTGCTCTGGCCGCGGGCCAGCAGGCGCGAGCCGCCGGCATGGCCGACGAACAGTTCGCCGATATAGGGCTGGCCGATGGAGCCCAGAACGGGACGCCCCTGATGGCGCAGGCCGATCAGGGTGGTCCACAGGGGCAGGCCGGAGATGAAGGCGCGGGTGCCGTCGATCGGGTCGAGGACCCAGACGAACTCGGCGTCCGGGCGGTCCTCGCCATATTCCTCGCCGATGACGCCGTGCTCGGGATACCGCTCGCTGATCAGCTGGCGGATCGCCGCCTCCGCGCCGCGGTCGGCCTCGGTCACCGGGTCGAACGCCGCGTGGGTGTCACGCGGCAGGTTCTTGCCGGCCCCCTTGTCTTCGAGGCCATGGTCGGCGCGGAACAGCGGCAGGATCGCGCCCGCCGAAGCCCGGTTCAGGTCAATGATGAAGGCGTCGAGCGCCGCGAGCTGGTCAGCGGAGAGCGTCATGCGGCGGGTTTAGCGTTCCCGCCTCCGACGCGCTACCGCGGATGATCAAGCGTCAGCGTGCTCGGCGCCGCCGTTCAGCGACTTGGCAAGGTCCAGCAGGCGACGACGCGGACGCTCGCCCAGCAGGTAGTAGGCGCGGATCAGGTCCAGCGTCTCCTTGCGAGCGAACATCTCGCCGCCTTCGGCCGCTTCGCCGGCGCTCTCGCGGCGAGCGTCCGACAGGCCGTCGTAGAAGTAGCCGACCGGCACTTCCAGGGCCTCGGAGAGCTGCCACAGCCGCGCGGCCGAGATGCGATTGGCGCCGCACTCGTACTTTTGGATCTGCTGAAAGCGCACGCCGACCGAACCCGCCAGTTGTTGCTGGGTCAGGCCCAGCAGACGACGGCGGCGGCGCAGGCGCTTGCCCAGGTGGGTATCGATGTCGTTGCCCATGGAAGCCATGCCCCCTACTTGTTACCGGACCCGTCCCGAAACGGAACGGCCTGGGTCCACAGCCGCAAGTCGCGTGCCGCGCGAGGCGGCGTTGCGCCTGGCGGACGAGCGCGCCTAGAAGAGGGTCATGTCGGAAAAGCGTAGACCCTGGGTCCAGGACCTGTTGTGGCGGTTGGAAGCCGTGGGCTTTGACCTGTTCATTGGGACCGTGCGCCTGATGGGCGTGGATCGCGCCTCGGACTTCGGCGGCTGGCTTGGCCGCACGTTCGGGCCGATGAGCGGGGCCCACAAGGTCGCCACGCGCAATCTGAAGCTGGCCTTCCCGGAAAAGGACGCCGCCTGGCGCGAGACGATGCTGCGCGAGCAGTGGGACGGCCTGGGCCGTTCGTTCGCCGAATTCCCGCTGATGGACAAGATCCTGCCGTCCACCGGCCGGGTCGAGGTCGTGAACAAGGAACGCCTGGCCGAGATCGCCGAGAAGAAGCTCCCCGTGGTGTTCGTTTCGGGACATCTGTCGAACTGGGAGGTCATGCCGGCGGCCATCGTCGACAGCGGCGTGATCTGCGAGATGACCTATCGTGCGGCCAACAACCCCTATGTCGACAAGCGCATCAAGGACAGCCGCTTCCGCTACGGCGTGCGCCTGTTCGCGCCCAAGGGCGGAGATGGGGCCCGCGAACTGCTGGACGGCATGAAGGAGGGCAGGTCGGTCGCCCTGATGAACGATCAGAAGTTCAACAACGGCGTGGCCGCCCCGTTCTTCGGCCATGACTCGCGCACAGCGCCGGGACCGACGCGCCTGGCGCTGCGTTTCGGCACGGTGCTGCAGCCGATGTCGGTGCAACGCCTGAAGGGCGCGCGCTTCCGAGCGGTGGTGCACGATCCGATCGTGCCGCCCAAGACCGGCGACCGCACGGCCGACATCGAGGCCGGCGTGCGGATGATCAACGCCTTCATGGAAGACCGCATCCGCGAGCGGCCGGCCGAATGGTTCTGGGTCCACCGCCGGTGGCCGAACGAGGTCTATGCGGAACTGGCCGAACGCGAGCGCGCGGCGGCGGCCGAAGGCTAGATTTCGAGCGCCCCGGCATCCTTCTCGCCGGAACGCCGGAAAGGGCCGGTATAGTGCGGATCGACGCGGCGGCGGCGGCACGGGCCGAAATAGTCAGCCGAGCGGATGAACGGCCGCTGGTGGAAGATCACCGTATTGATCCGGTCCAGCAGCGAGCGCGCCGTGACGGGCTTCACGACCACCTCGGTCACGCCCGCATCGCGCGCCTCGAACACGCGGTGACGCTCGGCGAAGCCGGTCAGCATGATGATCGGCAGGAACGGGTCGACGCTGTCGGGCGAATTGCGAACCAGCTGAGTGAACTGCACCCCGTCCAGCGGCGACATCTTGAAGTCGACGATGGCGATGTCGGTCTGCCAGTCCCGCAGAATCTGCAGGCCCTCGGCCCCGTCCATGGCCTCGCGGATATGCTTGACGCCTACGCCCTTCAGGATCGCCGAGACGATCGACCGAATGTGCTGGTTATCGTCAACCAACAAAAAGCGCAGCTTTTCGAGCGCCACCGACATGGGGGAGCAGCCTCCTCAAGGTTCTCGCGGGAAGACCGGACTTGGGATCGCTCTCCCTGCGATCTCTTGTTCCGATAACGGCGGCATAGCTAACGAATGATTGAAACTCGCGCCAGGGGCGAATTGCGGGAATCTGAGAGTCAAAAGGGGCCGGCTCCGACCAGAAGGGACGGATCCAGATTGCGTCCACGCCACTTCATGCGCCAGCAGAGATGTGGACCGGTCGCGCGACCTTCCTTGCCGGACTCGGCGATCGCCTGCCCTTGGCGGATATAAGTCCCCGCCGAGACGAGAGTTTTTGAGAGGTGCAGATAGGCCGTGATCAGGCCCTGGCCGTGATCGACCAGGACGAGGCCGCCTTCGAAATGCAGTCCGGTCTCGGCGAAGCACACCAGCCCCGAGGCGGGCGCGCGCACCGCCGTGCCGACCGGGACCGCCAGATCCACCCCATAATGGGGACGCTTGGGCTCCCCATTTAAAATCCGTTGCCCGCCGAAGCGCGCCGAGCGTCGCGCGCCCACAACCGGAAGTATGAAGCCGTCCCGGAAGCCCTCGATATCGGCCTGACTCGCGAAGCCGGCCTGTTTGCGGGCGTTCTCGGCGGCCAGCCGCTCCAGAAGGGCCGGGTCGGTCGGGGTCACCTGCTCGGGCGGCAGGCCGTCGATTCGCTGGATGTCGAAGTCGCCGGCGGCGATCGTGGCCTCGTGCGTGGCCGAACCGTCGGCCGTCGTGACCGTCAGCTTGCTGGGCGGTGGGGCGTCGCGATCGAAACCGGCCACGAACCAGCCATCGGCCGAGGCGGCGGTCAGCACCTGGCCATCGACATCGACGATCGCGCGGGGCGCGGTGCGGCCGATGGCGTAGCCACCCTGCACGAACTTGCCGGACAGGGTCAGGCCAGGCGCGGCGGCGCGCGCGGCGTCAGGAATGGCGGCGGCGGGCAGGCCGATGGACAGGGGCAGCGCGGCGAGGACCGCGCGGCGGCTCAGGCCGCCTGCCAACGCTGCAGCGCCTCGCTGGGACCGGCATAGGCTTCCTGGCGCCCGGGGCTCCAGTAACGCAGGGCGTCCAGCGGGATCTGTTTGCTGGTCACGGCGCACAGCACGAAGCGGCCCGGGCTGAGCACGGCGTACTCGCCATCGCCATAGTGCAGGACGGCCAGGCCGTCGGACTTGCCGAGATCACGATCGAAAGCGTTCATGGCTCTTACTCTACGCCACTCGGGCGTCTCAGAACAGATCGCCCTGTTCGGTCGGCGGCGGAATGGACTTGGGGCGCGGCGGTGGCGCCGGGCGGACCGGTGCGGCGGTGGGCGGCGCACCCTCATTGCCGATCACGGCCTCGCGCTCGCCGTCGGCGAACTGCAGGGCCACGTGGTCGCCCAACGCCAGGGCGGCGGACGAACGGACGATGGTCCCGTCGGCCTTACGCACCAGGGCGAAGCCCAGCTCCAGTGGTCGGCGCGGATCCAGCGAGCGGCGCAGTTTTTCCAGGCCGGTCAGCTGGTCCTCGGCCTTGGCCAGGCGGCGCTCGGCGGCGGTCCGCAGGCGATCCCACAGGGCGGGCAGGCGGGCGTGGGCGGCGGCGCGATCCGGCGCGCGTGTCCCACAGGCGTCCAGGCGTCGGGACAGGTCGGCAAGGCGCTCGGCCTTGATCGCCCGCTGGCGGGTCAGAACCTCCGGCGTCAGGCGCGCGGTGGTCTTCAGCAGGTCCTGGGCATGGACGTTGGTGTTGCGATGCAGGGCCGCGTCCAGGCGGCCGGAGGCGATGTCGAACCGCTGCTGGGCCAGGGCCAGGATGTCGTCGGGGCGGGGCAGGCCGCGCGCGGCGCCCATCAGGCGGGTGCGGCGCTCCTCGACCGTCCGCGAACCGCAGCGGTTCAGGCGGCGGTCGAAGTCCGAGATCAGGGCGCGCAACTCGGCCAGCACCGGCGTGGCCATCTCGGCGGCGGCGGTCGGGGTGGGGGCGCGACGGTCGGAGACGAAGTCGATCAGGGTGGTGTCGGTCTCGTGCCCGACGGCCGAGATCAGCGGAATGGTCCCCTCGACCACGGCGCGGGCCAGGCTCTCGTCGTTGAAGGCCCAGAGGTCCTCCACCGAGCCGCCGCCGCGGGCCACGATCAGGATATCGGGGCGGGGGACGAGGCCGCCCGGCTGGATGGCGTTGAAGCCTCGGATCGCCGCGCTGACCTGGGCGGCGGCGGCGTCGCCTTGCACGACGCAGGGCCAGACCAGCACCTGGCAGGGCCAGCGGTCGCGGATACGGTGCAGGATATCGCGGATCACCGCCCCGGTCGGGCTGGTGATCACCCCGACCACGGCCGGCATCGAGGGCAGGGGGCGCTTGCGCTCGGGCGTGAACAGGCCCTCGGCGGCGAGCTTGGCCTTCAGCCGCTCCAACTGGGCCAGCAAGGCGCCGACGCCGGCGGCCTCCATGCTGTCGATGACGATCTGATAGCGCGAGCCGGCCGGATAGGTGGTGATCTTGCCGGTGACGATGACCTCGAGCCCGTGCTCCGGCCGGACGCCCAGGCCCCGGACATTGCCCTTCCAGACGACGCCGTCGATCGCCGACTTGTCGTCCTTGATGGTCAGATAGACGTGGCCGTTCGAGTGGTGGGTGACCTTCGAGAGTTCGCCGCGCAGCCGCACGAAGCCGTAGCGGTCCTCCAGCGTCCGCTTGAGGGCGAAGGCCAACTCGGAGACCGAATAGGGCGGCGCATTGGAATCGTTCGGCGCGAGGTCCGTCATGAGCCTTATCTAGGCCAGCAGGCGGTGATGCGCCAAGGCGGGTCCTGAAACGGAAAATCCCGGGCAGTCGTGAGACTGCCCGGGATCCGCCGCCTGAGAGACTTGTTGTTCTTCTTAGATGTAGCGGCGAAGCGAGCGGGCGAGCTCGGTGGCGCCGCCCTTCTTCTTGGTCTGCTGCGGCTGGTAGGCCACCCGGGCGTGCTCGACGCAGTAGGGGCCTTCCGACGAGCGGCGGCCGCAGAAGGTGAAGCCGTCCGCCGACGGGTCGCCGATCGGCCACTTGCACATGTGCGCGCCCAGGGTCAGCACGGTGGCCGAGCCCGGCTCTTCATGCCGGAAGGCCGGCAGCGGCGCCGGGGCGGAGGCCACCGGAACCGACGAGGGCGCTTCGACCGGCGTCACGCGACGCGGAGCCGAGGGCATGGCCTGGGCGGCCGGACGCGCGGGGCGCGGAGCCTTGAAGGCCGGACGCGCCGGTTGCGAAGGGGCCGCGCGGCCCGACAGGCCAAGGCGGTGAACCTTGCCGATGACGGCGTTGCGCGTGACGCCGCCCAGTTGCTTGGCGATCTGGCTGGCCGACAGGCCGTCCAGCCAGAGTTTCTTCAAGGTCGAGACCCGTTCGTCGGTCCAGCTCATAACCCGTCTCCGCCATCCGATGGAGCGAGGGGCGTCCCCACGCCCCACACCCCATATGTGGTGATCAAACCGCCCCGCCGGCGGTCGTCCTACTAGATATCGTAAAGAATGTGTTAAAACCTACAATGGGCGCCATCGACTCTGTCCACAGAAACAAGATGTTGATTCACGCAAGCCCAAGCTTGCGGAAGGGCGCCGTAGGGCGCACATCCCCGTGGATTCAAGGGATTGAGCGATGAGAGACATGGCCGAGAGCGTCATTCCGCCGCAGCCGCGCGACTATCACGGCTGGAACTGGTCCGGGTTCCTCACCCTCTATCAGCGCGAGATCCGCCGGTTCTGGAAAGTCGGCACCCAGACGGTCGCCGCCCCGGTGGTCACGACCCTGCTCTACATGCTGGTTTTCGTGGTCGCGGTGGGCGACAGCCGGCCGGCCGTGGGCGGGGTGAGCTTCGGCCATTTCGTGGCCCCCGGCCTGATCATGATGGCGATCCTGAACAACGCCTTCGCCAATTCCTCGTCGTCGCTGATCCAGGCCAAGATGATGGGCCTGACGCCCGACTTCCTGACCCCGCCGCTGTCGGCGCTGGAGCAGGTTCTGGGCTTCGCCCTGGGCGCGGCGACGCGCGGCGTGGTGGTGGGGGCTGTGACCGCCCTGGTCATCAGCGTGCTGCCGGGCGCGGGCCTCTCGTTCGTCCACCCCTGGGCGATCGTCTATTTCGCCGTGACGGCCTCGCTGATCCTGGGCCTGGCCGGGGTGCTGGCCGGTCTCTGGGCGGAGAAGTTCGACCAGCTGGCGGCCGTGACCAACTTCCTGATCATGCCCATGACCTTCCTGTCGGGCACCTTCTACCTGGTCGACAAGCTGCCCGAGCCGTTCCGTTCGGCCAGCCATTTCAATCCGTTCTTCTATCTGATCGACGGCTTCCGCTACGGCTTCATCGGCCATGCGGATGGTTCGATCCTGATCGGCGTGGTCGCCACCGGCGTTTTGACCGTGGCGCTGTTCCTCTGGTGCTGGCGCCTGTTCGTCACGGGCTACCGGCTGAAGAGCTGACACCGGTGGCCTATGGGAGACCTGTGGCTCGGGCGACAAAATCGCCGGATTTCATAAGTCTTTCATGGCCGTTTGATTGACACGACGGGGTTCCACGGCGACAACCTGCGGCCTTCCGGTCCCCGTGCGAACAGCGCGGGGGCTTCTTTCCTTTTTGGGAGGTCGTCTTGAGCACTCAGACGTCGTCGTCGAATTCCTCGCAACACCACATTATGGGCGTCTACAACCGCGCTCCGCTGGCGTTCGAGCGAGGCCGAGGCGCGCGCCTGACGTCGACGACCGGTGAAGACTACCTGGACTGCGTGGCCGGCATCGCCACCTGCGGCCTGGGCCACGCCCACCCCGTCCTGGTCGACGCGCTGAAGACCCAGGGCGAGAAGCTCTGGCACGTCTCCAACATCTACACGATCCCCGAGCAGGAAGTGCTGGCCGACAAGCTGTGCGCCCACACCTTCGCCGACGTGGTGTTCTTCACCAACTCGGGCACCGAGGCGATCGAGTGCGCCCTGAAGGCCGCGCGCCGCTACCACGTGGTCAACGGCCAGGCCGAGCGGATCGACGTGATCGGCTTCGAGGGCTCGTTCCACGGCCGTTCGTACGCGGCGGTCAACGCCTCGGGCAACGCCGGCTATCTGGACGGCTTTGGCCCGCGCCTGCCGGGCTTCGTCCAGCTGCCGTTCGGCGACCTGGAAGCGCTCAAGGCCGCCTTGGGCCCGACCACGGCCGCCGTGATCATCGAGCCGGTGCAGGGCGAGGGCGGCGCGCGCGCCCTGACCGAGGCCCAGCTGCTCGAGCTGCGCGACATGACCCGCGAGGCCGGCGTCCTGTTGATCTACGATGAAGTGCAGAGCGGCATGGGCCGGACCGGCAAGCTGTTCGCCCACGAATGGGCGCCGGGCAGCGAGCCGGACATCATGTGCGTGGCCAAGGCCCTCGGCGGCGGCTTCCCCGTCGGCGCCTGCCTGGCCAGCCATGAAGGCGCGAGGGGCATGACTCCCGGCACCCACGGCTCGACCTACGGCGGCAACCCGCTGGCCATGGCGGTCGGCGCGGCGGCCTTCGACGCGATCAACGCGCCCGAGCTGCTGGATAACGTCAAGACCGTGTCGGGCTACTTCACCCAGCAGCTGAACGGCCTGAAGGACCGCTTCCCGGACGTCATCGTCGACATCCGCGGCAAGGGTCTGCTGATCGGCATCAAGGTCGTGCCGAACAACCGCGAATTCATGGTGATGGCGCGCGACCACAAGCTGCTGATCGCGGGCGGCGGCGACAACTGCGTGCGCCTGCTGCCGCCGCTGAACCTGACCATCGAGGAAGCCAGCGAGGCGATCTCCAAGCTCGAGAAGGCTTGCGAGACCGCGCGCGCCAAGGCCGCCGCGTAACCCTACCTGACCTTTGAAACCCCGCTCCGGTGCGCCGGAGCGGGCGTGAGGGATTTGGCCCATGACCGCCCCCCGCCACTTCATCGACCTGTGGAAGCTGGATGGCCCGACGCTTCGGCTGATGCTCGAGGACGCCAAGGCCCGCAAGACCGCCCGCAAGGGCTGGCCGCAGGGCAAGGTCGACGCCGACGCGCCGGCCCGGGACCGCGTGCTGGCGATGATCTTCCAGAAGAACTCGACGCGCACGCGCTTCTCGTTCGACGCGGCGATCCGCCAGCTGGGCGGGGACGCGATCATCTCGACCTCGTCCGACATGCAGCTGGGCCGCGGCGAAACCATCGAGGACACGGCCAAGGTGCTGTCGCGCATGGTCGATGCGGTGATGATCCGCGCCAACAGCCACGCCGATGTCGAGCGCTTCGCCCAGGTCTCGACCGTGCCGGTGATCAACGGCCTGACCGACAAGAGCCACCCGTGCCAGATCATGGCCGACTTGCTGACCATCGAGGAGCGTTTCGGCGACGTCGGTGGCCGGACGATCGCCTGGGTCGGCGACGGCAACAATGTCTGCTCCAGCTTCATCCACGCCGCGCCGCTGCTGGGCTTCGAGCTGAAGATCGCCTGCCCGGCGGTCTACCACGCCGACCTGCACGACCTGGCCCGCGCCGAGAGCCTGCAGGGCCGGGTCAGCATGACCACCGACGCCAAGGAGGCCGTGCGCGGCGCCGACGTCGTCGTGGCCGATACCTGGGTCTCGATGGGCGACACCGATCACGACGAGCGCCTGGCCGCGCTGGAGCCCTATCAGGTCGACGATCGCCTGATGGATCTGGCCAAGCCCGACGGCGTCTTCCTGCACTGCCTGCCGGCCCATCGGGGCGAGGAGGTCACCGACGCCGTGCTGGACGGTCCGCGCTCGCTGGTCTGGGACGAGGCCGAGAACCGCATCCACGCCCAGAAATCCGTGCTGGCCTGGGCGTTCGGGGCGATCGGCTAGGGCGAAAAGGGCGTTGCACTCGCAATTCTCTCTCCACCGTCCTATCTAACCGCGCCATGACCGACATCGCCCCCAATCCCGGCGTCCTCGACGACGTCGTTTCCGCATTCCAGATCGAAGGCCTGCCCGTGCGCGGCCGGATCGTCCGTCTCGGCGCAGCCGTCGACGAGGTGCTGACGCGCCACGACTATCCCGAGCCGGTCGCCAACCTGCTGGGCGAGGCCTGCGCCCTGGCCGCCCTGGTCGGCTCCTCCCTGAAGTTCGAAGGCCGGCTGATCATCCAGGCCCAGGGCGACGGCCCGGTCCGCTACGTCGTGGTCGACTACGACACCTCGGGCGGCCTGCGCGGCTATTGCCGGTTCGACGCCGAGGAGGTCGCGGCCATCTCGGAAGGCTTCACGCGTCCGGGCGCCAAGACCCTGCTGGGCGGCGGCGTCTTCATCATGACCCTCGACCAGGGCGCCGACATGGACCGCTACCAGGGTGTCACGCCGATCGAGGGCGAGACCCTGGCCCTGTGCGCCGAACAGTATTTCGCCCAGTCGGAACAGACCCCGACCCGCGTGCGCCTGGCCGTCGGCCAGGTCGATACGGGCGAGGGCCCCAAGTGGCGCGCCGGCGGCATCCTGATCCAGGTCATCGCGGGCGACGAAGCCCGGGGCGACACCCAGGACGCCTGGACCCACGTCCAGGCCCTGTTCGAGACCACGGGCGAGGACGAGCTGATCGATCCGACCCTGACGACCGCGACCCTGCTGTGGCGGCTGTTCAACGAGGACGGCGTGCGCCTGGTGGAGGAAAAGCCGATGCGCGCCTTCTGCCGGTGCTCGGACGAGCGGATAGCCGTGGTGATGGACTCGTTCTCGGCCGAGGAAGTCGCCGACATGGTCGAGCCCGACGGCAAGATCCACGTGACCTGCGAGTACTGCTCGCGTGTCTACAAGCTGGATGCGCCGACCGCGGCTTGATCGCCGATGATTTGAAAAGAAAAAGGCCGGCGCCCCGAGGCGCCGGCCTTTTTGTTCTCGGTGTCGCTGAGGGTCAGAACCCGCAGCCGACCTTCGTCCAGCCGGCCTGGAAGGCATCGCGATTGGCCGGGGTCTCGAGCGTGGCGATGGACGGACGGGCGATGAAGCGCTGCTTTTCCGTTTCGCCCGCCGAACCGGCGGTCTCAACGAAGCCGCAGACGACCATGGCCTGCTGATAGCGCCCGGTGCGCAGGCCGCGCAGCTCGGTGGTCTCCGGCTGGGCCAACTGCGCGGTGACCGCTTTTTCTATGCGCGGCATCATCGCTTCGACGCGCTTCTGCTGGTTGTGGTTTTGCCAGATCACCAGGCCGCGGCCGATTTCGACCGGCGGCGCTTCAGGCGATCCGGCCTGGGCCGCGTTGAAGAACGGGTGCGAGGGCTGTTGAGCCAGGGTCTGCGGCGCCAAGGCGGCGGCCAGCAGCAGTGCGCAAACGGAAGTCCGAACCAGCATGGCGATACTCCGAAGAACGATGTCTTCGAAGCTCAACCTTCGCGCGCGCGTTGTCAATCTCCGCGCGTTCGTCCGTCAGTTCAGCTTCAGCGCCGCGCCGGGCAGGTGCAGTGAGAATTCGGGAATCTCGACGTCGAACAGTTCGCCCTCTTCGGTGACCATCGAATAGCTGCCCTTCATCGCGCCCGAAGGGGTGGGGAGGGGGCAGTTGGACACGTAGCGGAAGGCCTCGCGCGGCTTCAGTTCCGGCTGCTCGCCGACCACGCCGCTGCCTTCGACGTCGTTCACGCGGTTGAAGGCGTCGATGATCGTCCAGCGGCGCGAGATCAGGGTGACGGTCTCGCCGCCATGGTTCTCGATCTCGACCGTGTAGGACCACAGATAGAGACCCTGTTCGGGCGAGGATTCCTCGGCCGCATAGACCGGGAAGACCCTCACGACGATGTCGCGCGTGCGCGCTTCATAGGTCGCGGCGTCCTGGCCGCGACGGCGGCGCATGCGCTGCATGGACGGTGAGGTTTCACGCCTGATCGAGCGCACGGTTCACATCTCGCGTTAGGTCGGCCAGGGCTTCTAGGCCCACGGAAAGGCGAACGCCGCCCTCGGTCACGCCCAGCAACGGGCGCTCCTCTTCCGGCACCGAACGGTGGGTGGTGGTCGGCGGGTGGGTCGCCATCGACTTGGCGTCGCCCAGGTTGTTGGAGATGTCGACGATCTCCAGGGCGTTCAGGAACTTGAAGGCCGCGTCGCGCGTGCCGAGGTCCAGGGCGATCACGGTGCCGCCGCCGGTCATCTGCTTCTTGGCGATGTTGTGGCCCGGATGGTCGTGGCGGAAGGGGTAGAGCACCTTCTGCACCTTCTTGTGCTCGGCCATGACATTGGCCAGGGCGAAGGCGGTGTCGGTCTGGCGGCGCACGCGCAGGTCTAGCGTCTCCAGGCCCTTCAGCATGACCCAGGCGTTGAACGGCGACAGCGACGGGCCGGTGTGGCGCAGGCTGTCGCGGTAGAATTCCTCGTTGATCGCCTCGCTGGTCAGGATGGCCCCGCCCAGCACGCGGCCCTGACCGTCGATGTGCTTGGTGGCCGAATAGACGACGACGTCAGCGCCCAGTTCCAGCGGCTTCTGGAAGATCGGGGTGGCGAAGACGTTGTCGACGATGACCTTGGCGCCGACCGCGTGGGCCATCTCGGCCACGGCGGCGATGTCGGTGATCTCCAGGACCGGGTTCGAGGGCGTCTCGATCAGCACGGCCTTGGTGTTGGGTCGGATCGCCGCCTCCCAGGCCTTGGGATCGGTGGCGTCGACGAAGGTGGTCTCGACGCCGAAGCGCGGCAGCCATTCGGCGACGATCCAGCGGCACGAGCCGAACAGGGCGCGGCCGGCCACGACGTGGTCGCCGGCGCGGACCAGGCCCATCAAGGCCGAGTGGATCGAGGCCATGCCCGTCGCCTGGGCGCGGCACACCTCGGCGCCTTCCAGCAGGGCCAGGCGGTCTTCGAACATCTTCACGGTTGGATTGTTGAACCGCGAATAGACGAAGCCGGGGTCCTCACCCGAGAACCGGCGGTCGGCGCCCTCGGCGCTGTCGTAGGTGAAGCCTTGCGTGAGATAGAGGGCCTCGGCGGTCTCCATGAACTGCGAGCGCGCGATCCCACCACGGATCAATTTCGTCGCGACGTCCCAGTCTTTCGGATCCTCGGCCACGGCCTGCCTCCAACGCGTAAAAACGCGGGCATAAAGGGTTGGGCGGGGGGCACGGTCAAGCGTGAAGGGCTTTTTCTCAAGCCAAGAATTGTCACGCGCGAAAAGCCAATTGTCACAGGCGAGTTCGACACGGGGAGCCTTAACCAAGAAGTCGGTTCCCCCATTGGAAGGAAACGACCGACCGGGCAGGCGCAGCCTTGCGTTTGCGCCTTTGTTTGGCGAGTGTCGCGCCGATGACCGACGCCCACGCCGCAGGGATTCTGCCCTGCCAGAACATCGAAGAGCTGATCTCCCAGGAGGCGATCAGCTCTCAGACGCCGTTCGATGTCGACCAGGTGCAGCCCGCCAGCCTCGACCTGCGCCTGGGCGCGCGCGCCTGGCGGATCCGCGCCTCGTTCCTGCCCGGCCTGCACCGCAAGGTGCCTGACCGTCTGAAGGACGTGGCCATGCACGAGCTGGACCTGTCGAAGGGCGCGGTGCTGGAGAAGGGCTGCGTCTATATCGCCGAGATCCAGGAGCGCCTGGCCCTGCCGATGACCGTGTCGGCGCGCGGCAACCCGAAGAGCTCGACCGGCCGGGTGGACGTCTTCGTCCGTCTGCTGACCGATCACAGCCGCGCCTTCGACGACGTCGACGCCGGCTATACGGGCCCGCTCTATATCGAGATCGCGCCGCAGACCTTCTCGGTGCTGGTGCGCGCGGGCACCCGCCTGAACCAGCTGCGCCTCAAGCGCGGCGAGCCGGCCAAGCTGGCGACGCGCAGCGTCGGGGTCGACCTGACGCCGGGGACGACGGGCATCGTTGGCTTCCGCGGCCGTCGCCACGCCGGCGTCGTCGACCTGGACCACGAGGACGGCCACGACCCGCGCGACTATTGGGAGCCGCTGGAGGCCCGCCGGGGCGAGCTGCTGCTGGATCCGGGCGAGTTCTATATCCTGGCCTCCAAGGACGACATCGAGATCCCGGTGCTGGAAGCGGCCGAGATGACCCCGATCGATCCGTCGGTCGGCGAGTTCCGCGTCCACTATGCCGGCTTCTTCGACCCGGGCTTCGGCACGGAAGAGGCCTCTGCGGTCGGCTCGAAGGGCGTGCTGGAAGTGCGCAGCCACGAGACGCCGTTCCTGTTGGAGGACGGCCAGACCGTCGCGCGGCTGGTCTATGAGCCGCTGACCTCGCGTCCGGCCCGTCTCTACGGCGAGGGTGGGTCGCACTACCAGCGCCAGGGCCTGAAATTGTCCAAGCACTTCAAGGCTTGGAGCTGACCGGGCGCACGCTGAGTCGTTATGTCGCGGCGGCCGTTCACTAACGGCTGACCAGACTCGCGCTTATCTCGGGGCCTCGTTCTAGTCGGGCCTTGAAGAGATGTTTAGTGGCGTATTGAGGCGTCTGTCGCGTGGGGCGATCGCGGCGGGTCTCGTTTGGATGGCGGGAGCCGGCGCGGCCAGCGCGGCCCCGGCCATGTGGGAAGTCCGCGACAAGGACTCCGTCGTCTATCTGTTTGGCTCGATGCATGTGCTGCGCCCGGACGTCCGCTGGCGCACGACGGCCTTCGATCGCGCCTACGCCGCCGCCGACCGTGTGTGGTTCGAGGCGCGTGTCGATGTCGGGCCGGATCAGATCCAGGCCCTGGTCGACCGCTACGGCGTCGATCCCGACCGCTCCCTGACGGAAAAGCTTTCGCCGACGGCCCTGGCCACCTTGCGTCCGGTGCTGGACCGCGGCGGCGTGCCTCTGGAGCGCGTCGAGCGCCTGCGGCCCTGGGCGGCGGCCATGATGCTGTCGGTCGCCCCGATGACCCGCGAGGGCGGCAGCGTCGCCAGCGGCGTCGACTCGGCCACCACCCGGCGCGCGCGTGTCGCCGAAAAACCGATCGAGACCTTCGAGACCCTGGAGCAGCAGCTGCGGATCTTCGCGGCCCTGCCCGAGGCGGCCGAGCTGACCTATCTCGACGACGTCGCCCGCGAACAGCTGTCCCCGCCGCGGGACGGCGTGGCTCTGGAACGCGCCTGGCTGAAGGGTGACATGGACCGGCTGGGGACGCGTCTCGTGGCGCCCATGAAGGCGCGGCGGCCCGACCTGTATGACGCCTTGCTGGCCCGCCGGAACTTCTCCTGGGCCGACCGGCTGGACGCCGCGATGCGGCAGGGCCAGGGGACCGATCTGGTCGTTGTCGGGGCGCTTCACATGGCCGGCGACGAGGGGTTGCCGGCGCTGATGAAGGCGCGCGGCTATGCCGTGCGGAGAGTTCAATGAGGTGTCGCGGGCCGTGTCGCGCGGCAACGCGCCGCACCACATCTAGTGGACAAACGGTGCTGTTACACAAATTCTAGCCCTTGTCCTCGTGAGGCGCGACTCAGTCCGCCCGACGCCGAGGACGGCGGAAAGTCCACGGAGGCCCCATTGGCCCGTACTGCTCAAGATCCGTTCCTGATCCTCCAAGGCCGCATCGAGGCCTGGGAGCGGTGCGCCCGGATCCCGGGCTGCGACAAGGCCGTCTGGCGCCAGGATGGGGCGGGGCGGGTGATCCGCTGGTCCGACTTCGCCGACCGGTTTTCCCGCTATGGCTGGGAGGTCGTCAGCCGGCCGCGTCCCGGCGTCCTGGGGCGCGCGCTCGCGGTCAAGCGACTCGAGGCCATTCACTGGCGCGGCCTGGCCGAGGACGCGCTGTCGGCCGATCCGTTCCTGGGCCGCCGCGCCGCCTAGAACGTCAAGTTTCTCCGTCGTTTAGTCGCCTCTCCATGACAAAATGACAACCACGCTTGACATGTTGTGGCGTGTGGTGACAAATGTCCTTGTCATTTAGACGGGGTAGCTTGTCATGGAAGAGAAAGTCGGGCGGAAGACCTCCCGGGAAGAGATCGCCCAGCGCATCCTCGTTGGCAGCGGGCTGTTCGGCGCGCTGATCGGCGGGGGCGTCATCGCGATCGATCGCATGGACCTGACGGTTCCCGCGTCTGTCATCACCGTCGGCGCCGGCATCGCGCTGGTCGGCGTGGCCATCGCCTTCTGGGTCTATTGGCGGATGATCGACGAGGCCGCTCGCGAGGCCCAGAAGTTCGCGTGGTTCTGGGGCGGTCAGGTCGGAATGGTCGTCGCCTTCGCGCTCGCCGCGATGTCGAGTTCCGCGAAGCTGACGGCGATGTTCGGCGAGCTCGAAGCCTCCGGATGGGTGCTTCTCGGCATGTTCGCGCTGCTCCTCGCCCAGATCATTGGCTACGTGCTGGCCTGGGCCGGCTGGTGGCTGGCGCGGCGGCGCTGAATCCTCATCGAATTCAAGGAGCACGAGCATGGGTAATCCCCTCACGCCCGCAGGTCGGCGCTATCTGGCCCGCTTCTTCCCCGCGATGATCGCCTATGTGGTGGTGCTGTTCGCATCGCTCTGGTTCATCGAGACCTATCATCCGAAGGGGCCGCTGCTGTGGGCCCTGGGTATCGCCCCGGCGCTGCCGGTCATCGCGGTGATCGCCGTGATGGGCCTCTACCTGATGGAAGAGACCGACGAGTTCCTGCGCACCATCCTGGTCCAGTCCATGCTCTGGGGCATCGGCGTCACCCTGACGCTCTGCACCGCCTGGGGCTTCCTGGAGAACGTCGGGGCGCTGCCGCACTTCCCGCTCTACCTGGTCTTCGCGGTGTTCTGCGGCGCGTTCGGCCTGGCCCAGCCCTTCGTCCGGAGGCGCTATCAATGAAGAACCGCCTGAAGGTGCTGCGCGCCGAGCGCGACTGGAGCCAGGCCGATCTGGCCGACCGGCTGGAGGTTTCGCGCCAGACCATCAACGCCCTTGAGACGGGCAAATACGATCCCAGCCTGCCGCTGGCTTTCAAGATCGCCCGTCTCTTCGAGCAATCCATCGAATCCATTTTCCAGGACGAGGCCTGATCGGCCCGCCTGCTTCGAGGACGCAACCATGAACCTCGCTTCGAAATCTCCCAAACCGCTCGGCAATCGCGGCCTCCGCGCCCTGGTTTTCGCCGTCGTGGCCGCTCCGCTGGGCTATCTGTTCGGCAAGTATCTAGCCGGTCTGGAGAATGCCGGCGTCTGGACCGCGCCGAGCCTCGGCTGGTCCGACGTGCTGGCCATGTTCCTGGCCTTCCTTCTGCTGACCGTCGGGGTGATCACCATGATCGTCAGCGTCAGCCGCAAGACCCTGGGCCGCCAGATCGACCCCGAGGGCGGCCGCCCGGCGACCTCGACCCAAGCGCGCTTCTACGCCCAGAACGGCGGCGTGCTGGTCCTGGCCGGCGTGATGATGGCCGCGCCGGTGGTCGTCCGGGCCGCGTTCGACACCGTTCCGTCGATGATCGCTTCGGCGACCATGATCGGCCTGGTGGCGCTGTTCCTGATCCAGACGGCCGGCAACATCTCGGTCTGGATCCGCAGCGACGAGCTTATGCGCCGCGCCACGGCCGAGATCTCGGCCCTGACCTTCGTTATCCTGCAGGGCGTGCTGTTCCTGTGGGCGGCGGGCGAGAAGCTGGGCCTGCTGCCCCTCCTGACCCTGTGGGACGCCACCTGCGTGATGATGACCGCCTACCTGGTCATCGCCGGTGTCGTCATGTGGCGGCGCGGCCTGGCCGCCTAGAGCCCTTCCGAATTTCGATCTGAACGGCGCGGCCTGACCGCCGCGCCAAACCTTCCACCCGGCGCGCGACGCTGGAGCCTTCCGCGCGCGCCTATCCCAAGGACCAAGACCATGATCCGCAAGACCTCCCACCCCCGCGTCTCGTTCCGAGGCGGTGTCATCCTGCTGGCCATTCTCGCCGCCTGCGGCGTGTTCGGCGGCAACCATGCTCATTCCGCCCCGCTGGCCCCGGCGACGACCGCCCCGAAGGGCGACCGCATCTCGGTGACCGTCACGGGCAAGGGCCCCGACGTCGTGCTGATCCCGGGCCTGGCCTCGTCCGGCGCGGTCTGGGACGCCACCGTCAAGCAGCTGTCGGCCACCCATCGCGTCCACGTCGTCCAGGTGGCGGGCTTCGCCGGCGCGCCGGCGGCCGGTAACGCCGAGGGTCCGGTCGTCGAGCCGGTGGTCGAGGCCGTCGACGCCTATATCAAGGCCAACAAGCTGAAATCGCCGGCCGTGATCGGTCACTCGATGGGCGGCTTCACCGGCCTGCTGCTGGCCCGCCGTCATCCCGAGGACCTCAGCCGCCTGATGATCGTCGACAGCCTGCCGTTCTTCTCGGTGCTGTTCTCGCCGGCCGCCACGGTCGAGAGCGTCAAACCGCAGGCCGCCGCCATGCGCGATGGCACGATCGCCATGAGCCCGGAGGCCTTCGCCAGCCAGCAGGCCATGACCATGCCGCGCTTCGTCAAGTCGCCCGAGGGGCAGAAGCTGGCCCTGGAATGGTCGAAGGCCTCGTCCCAGTCGGTCGTCGGCCGCGCCATGTACGACCTGCTGACCACCGACGCCCGCGCCGACCTGCCGGTCATCAAGACGCCGACCACGCTGCTCTATCCCTACGACCCGGCCATGGGCGCGCCGACCGCGATGATCGACAAGACCTATGCCGACGCCTACGCGGCCCTGCCGGGCGTGACCCTCAAGCGGGTCGACGACAGCCGCCACTTCATCATGCTGGACCAGCCCAAGGCCTTCGCCGAGGCGGTCGAGACCTTCCTGAAATAGTCATCCAGGACCGTCAGCCGCTTGCGCTGGTCGGCGGTCCCCTCCAACTCTCGTCTCAAGCACATCGGGGATCCCATGTTTTTCAACCTCTCGCGTTCGACCCGCCGCATCACGGCTGGTCTGGTCTCGGTCCTGGCGCTCGGCTTCGCGGGGACGGCCCTCGCCGAACCGGCGCTGTGGAAGATCAAGGACCACGACTCGACCATCTATCTGTTCGGCACGATCCACGTGCTGAAACCGGCCACCCAATGGCGCTCCGCCAAGATCGACAAGGCCCTGACCAGCAGCGGCGACCTGACCTTGGAGATCATCGGCGCCGACGATCCGGTGGTCATGCAGCCGCTGATCCTGAAGTACGGACTGGATCCCACCCGCCCGCTGTCGACCAAGATCTCGGCCGAGAAGTTCCAGCACGCCGCCACGGTGGCCAAGGACAGCGGCGTGCCGCCCCAGATGCTGGAAGCGATGCGCCCCTGGCTGGCGGCGGTTTCGCTGTCCATGGGGCCGGTGATCAAGGCCGGCTACGACCCCAAGAGCGGCGTCGAGAACGTGCTGAGCAAGGAGATCGCCGCCGCCGGCAAGCCCTCGAACGCCTTCGAGACGCCGGAGCAGCAGATCCGCTTCTTCGCCGACCTGCCGGCCAAGAGCGAGGCCGACTTCCTCAGCGCCACGCTCGACGACGTCGACGAGGGCGTGGGCAAGATCGACAAGATGGTGGCCGCCTGGGCCGCCGGCGACGTCGGCGAATTGGAAAGCCAGTTCATCGCCGAGATGAAGGGCGACTATCCCGAGCTCTATGAGCTGTTGATCGTCAAGCGCAATGTCGACTGGGCGCAGCAGCTGAAGACCAAGCTGGCCGGCTCGGGCGTGAGCTTCGTCGCGGTCGGCTCGGGCCACCTGGTGGGCGGCGACAGCGTCCAGGCCCAGCTCGCCAAACTGGGGATCAAGGTCGAGCGGGTGGAATAGAGATCTTCCCCCGCGAGCGGGGGAGGTGGCCCGAAGGGCCGGAGGGGGCAAGCTGGATCGAGGCCGCATTGGCCCCCTCAGTCGCTCCGCGACAGCTCCCCCGCACCGCGGGGGAGCATCTATTATTCGGCCGCTCGCTTGGCCATGTAGATCGAGCGCTTGGGCACGCTCATCACCCGTTGCAGCATCGGCTCGAAGGCCTCCAGCGGCATCGACTGGAAGTTCGGGTCGAAGGCTTCCTGGTCGTACACGTGGCAGAACTTGGCCGTGTGCTCGAAGTCCGGATGGCCCCGGAACTGGTCGCGCAGGTCGCGGTCCAGGCCTAGGTGGTGGAAGAAGTAGTAGCCCTGGAAGATGGCGTGATGGGCCACCATCCAGTGGTTCCGCTCCGACACGAAGGGCTGCAGGATCGCCGCGGCGATGTCGGCGTGATTGCGCGGGCCCAGGATGTCGCCGATGTCGTGCAGCAGGGCGCAGACGACATATTCCTCGTCCTCTCCGGCCTGATGGGCGCGGGTCGCGGTCTGCAGGCTGTGATCGAGGCGATCGATGGCGAAACCGCCGCAATCGCCCTTCAGCAGGTTCAGGTGCGAGATCAAGCGCGTCGGCAGCTCGCGCCCGAACTCCATCGACGCGTTGGCGATGATGCCCCAGTCCTCGGCGGTGCCGTCGGTCATGGCGTGGAACTTCGCCCGGTCATGGGCGTGTGGATGGTCTTCGCCATCGGCCATGGCGCTTCTCCCGAACATCTGTTTGAGCCGATCGTGCGCCGGAAGCCGACGGGCGTCAACGCGGGCGTCGACGTCCGCCGGGCGCGGCCTGCACGTCCAGTGAAGGTTTCTTGAAACCCATTTGTTTTTCGCGGGTTGAAGTCTTCCATCGAAGGCCGATCGAGATTGCTCCGGCCTTCGCGACGCTATACTGGCCATGGGGGTTGAGGATCAGTAGCGCCAAGATGACCGTACGGCAGCGAAAGCTGATCGAGCTGGCCGAGGCCGAGCGCATCCAGCTGCTCGTGGACGCCGTCAAGGACTATGCGATCTATCTGCTGGACGCGGATGGAACCGTCGCGACCTGGAATGCGGGGGCGGCCCTGTTCAAGGGCTACTCGGCCGACGAAATTCTCGGCCGGCACTTTTCGACATTCTACACCGAGGAAGACCGCGCGGCGGGGGCGCCCGCGCGGGCGCTCGAAACCGCGGCGCGAGAGGGGCGCTTCGAGTCCGAAGGCTGGCGGGTGCGCAAGGACGGCTCGCGGTTCTGGACGCATGTGGTCATCGATCCGGTGATCGACCCGGCCGGCGACGTGGTCGGGTTCGCCAAGGTCACGCGTGACGTCTCGACCCGCAAGGCTGTCGACCAGGCGCTCTACGAGAGCGAGCAGCGCTTTCAGCGGCTGGTGCAGGGCGTGCGCGACTACGCCATCTACATGCTGGATCCGGTCGGCAACATTACCAACTGGAACAGCGGCGCCGAGAGCATCAAGGGCTACAGGGCCGGCGAGGTCGTGGGGCGCAACTTCGCGATGTTCTACACGCCGGAGGACCGCGCGGCCGGGGCGCCGGCGCGAGCCCTGGCGACCGCTCAGCGCGACGGCAAGTTCGAAGGCGAGGCCGTGCGCGTGCGCAAGGACGGCGAACGCTTCTGGGCCCACGTGCTGATCGACCCGATCCATGACGAGAACGGTCGCCTGCTGGGCTTCGCGAAGGTCACGCGGGACATCACCGAGAAGCGGCGCGTCCAGGAAGAGATCGAACGCACCCGGGAGGCCCTGGCTCAGGCCCAGAAGATGGAGGCCATCGGGCGATTGACCGGCGGGGTCGCCCACGACTTCAACAACCTGCTGACCGTGATCCGGTCTTCGGCCGAGCTGCTGCAGCGTAGTGATCTGGCGGCCTCGCGACGCGAGAAGTATGTCGAGGCGATCGCGTCGGCGGCCGAGCGCGCGGCCCTGCTCACCAGCCAGTTGCTGGCCTTCTCGCGGCGTCAGCCGCTGCAGCCGAAAAGCTTCGACGTGGTGGCCCGGCTCGAGGGCCTGCGGCAGATCATCATGGCTTCGGTCGGCTCGCCGATCCTGGTCGACCTGGTGTTCGGGGGCGGCGAGCTCTGGGTCAGCGCCGATCCGGGCCAGTTCGACAACGCGATCATCAACATCATCGTGAACGCCCGGGACGCCATGCCGGAGGGCGGGCGGATCAAGCTCCGCGTCACGCCGGCATCCAGCGTTCCGCCCGTGCGGGGACACGCCGGCGCCCCCGGCGACTTCGTGGCCGTCGCCATCGCGGACACGGGCACGGGCATGTCGCCGGAAGTCGCTTCGCACATCTTCGAACCCTTCTTCACCACCAAGGGCGTCAACCGAGGAACCGGCCTGGGCCTCAGCCAGGTGTATGGCTTCGCCAAGCAGTCGAACGGCGAGATCAGCGTCGAGAGCCAGCTGGGCGAAGGTTCGGTTTTCACCCTCTACCTGCCCCGATCGGCCCCCGAGACAGCGGCTGCGCCCGAGAGCCCCAATCTTCAGGAAGCCGTCGGGCCGGTTCGCATTCTGCTCGTCGAAGACAACCTGGAGGTCGGGCAGTTCGCCGCGTCCATGCTGGGAGAGCTGGGGCACAAGGTGCACCGCGTCGGCGACGCCCAGACAGCCTATGCGGCGATCGAGGCCGATCCGGCGGGCTACGACCTCGTCTTCACCGACGTGGTGATGCCGGGGGCCAGCGGTCTGGACCTGGCGCGGCAAATCCGGGCGAAGTGGCCTGATCTGCGCGTGGTTCTGACCAGCGGCTACAGCCACATCCTGGTCGAGGAGAACGAGCACGGCTTTCCGCTGCTGCGCAAACCCTACACCCTGGAAAGCCTGATGCGGATCCTGCGCGACGCGGACTGAGACGGCGTCGGCCCTGGACCGGACCTTTGGAGCGGGCGGGGGGAATCGAACCCCCGACATTCAGCTTGGGAAGCTGACGTTCTACCTCTGAACTACGCCCGCCAAAGGGACGCCCCGTTTAGCTCGGCTTGCGCGCCTACTCAAGCGCGGATGGGCGCCTTGCCTTGCGCGACGGCTTGACCTTTAGTGCCGCCTCATCGGGGTGGCAATTTCAGGTAGAGTAGAATGTCGAGAGTTTCGAGCGGGGCGATCGCTGGCCTGGCTCTGCTGGCGGTCGCGCCCACGGCGGGCGCGGAAGTTTCGGCCGCCGCCAAGGCCTTCGGCGCGCGAGAGAGCGTGGTCGACGCCAGCATGTCGCCCGATGGCAAGTCGGTGGCGTTGGTCCAGTCCCTGGCCAATCCGCAGGCGACGGCGGTGTTCGTCGCGCCGCTGGACGGCTCCAGCCAGCCCAAGCCAATCCTGAGCTCGACCGGCAATCCCGACCGCGTGACCGATTGCGGCTGGGTGTCGAACACCCGGCTGGCCTGCAACATCTACATGCTGCTGGTCCGCGACGCCCGGAAGCTGGGCTTCAGCCGCTTGGCCGCACTGGACGCCGACGGCGGCAAGGTCGTTGAGCTCAGCACCCGCAACCGGAACTTCTCGTGGAGCTACCAGCAGTTCGGTGGCGGCATCGTCGACTGGCTGGCCGACGACCCCTCCGGTGCGGTGCTGATGACCCGCGACTATTCGGAGGAGGGGACCACCGGCACGCTGCTGGGCAACCAGCGCGAAGGTCTGGCCGTCGAGCGCGTGGATACGCTCACCCTGGCCCGCACGCCGGTCGTGCCGCCGCGCGGCGACGCGGCGGAGTACATCTCCGACCAGCACGGGACGGTGCGCATCGTCGGTCAGCGTCTGAAGACCAACACGGGCTACAGCACCGTGCGCGTCAACTACCTGTATCGGCCCGTCGGCGGCGGCGAGTGGGTCGCGTTGAGCAGCTATGACGACGACGCCCATACCGGTTTCATGCCCGTGGCGGTCGATCGCGACCTCAACGCCGCCTACGGCTTCGAGTGGATCAATGGCCGCCAGGCGGTGGTGCGGGTCAGCCTGGACGGTAGCGCCAAGCGCGAGGTGATGGTCGCCCACGACGACGTCGACGTGGATCGCCTGATCGCGATCGGTCGCGACCGGCGCGTGGTCGGGGCCAGCTACGCGACCGAGAAGCGTCAGGCGGTGTTCTTCGATCCAGCTCTCAAGGGCCTGGCGGCGGCGCTTACCAAGGCCCTGCCGGGGCATCCGGCGGTCCACTTCGTCGACGCCAGCCAGGACGGTTCGCGCCTCCTGCTCTGGGCCGGCAGCGACGTCGATCCGGGCCACTACTACCTGTTCGACAAGACCAGCAAGAAGCTGGCCGAGGTCATGCCCGGCCGGCCGGAGCTGGCGTCGTACAAACTCTCGACCGTGCAGCCGGTCAGCTACAAGGCCGCCGACGGGACCCTGGTGCCCGGCTATCTGACCCTGCCGCCGGGCAGCGACGGCAAGAACCTGCCGGCCATCGTCATGCCGCACGGCGGTCCCAGCGCGCGCGACGAGTGGGGCTTTGACTGGCTGGCCCAGTTCTTCGCCCACCAGGGCTATGCGGTGCTGCAGCCGAACTATCGCGGCTCCAGCGGCTATGGCGAGGCCTGGTTCCAGCAGAACGGTTTCCAGTCGTGGAAGACCGCGATCGGCGACGTCAACGACGCCGGCCGCTGGCTGCTGTCCCAGGGCATCGCCGCGCCGGGCAAGCTGGCCATCGTCGGCTGGTCCTACGGCGGCTACGCGGCCCTGCAGTCGTCGGTGCTGGACCCCGACCTCTTCAAGGCCATCGTCGCCGTGGCCCCGGTCACCGACCTCGATAGCCTGCGCGAGGACCACCGCGCCTTCAGCAACTTCAAGATCTGGGACAACTTCATCGGGCGCGGCCCGCACGTGAAGGAAGGCTCGCCCGCCCAGAACGCCGAGCGCATCAAGGCCCCGGTGCTGCTGTTCCACGGCGACGAGGATTCCAACGTCCGCATCGGCGCGTCGCGTCTGATGCAGTCTCGGCTGAAGGCGGCCGGCCGCAAGGTCGAGCTGGTGGAGTTCCGGGGTTTGGACCACCAGCTCGACGATTCCGCCGCTCGCGCGACCATGCTGGACAGGGCGGATGCGTTCCTGAAGGGCGCGCTGGGCCTCTAGCCCTTGGCCAGCTCCAAGGCCTTGTCCAGGGCCTGATCGGCGGGGACGCTGACGTCAGGTTGGATACCGGCGCCTTCCCAGTCCCAGTCGGTGTCGGGATCGAAGGTTCGGCCCACCGGGACGAAGGCGACCAGGCCCGCGCCCAGGGGCTCGAAACCGCCGAAGTGGTTGGCGCCGCCGGTGTGCTCGCCGACCAGCACGCCGCGATGGGTGCGCTTCAGCGCCAGGGCCAGGTGCTCGGCGGCCGAGCCGGTGCGGGTCGAGGTCAGGTAGAAGACCTTGGCGCCGCGCAGGCGGGTCTCGGCGTTGGGGGTCACCCAGTGTTCCTGACGGAAGACGCCGGCGGGCGCCTTCACCTGGCGCATATTGCCGCCGCGCATGGGCGGGCCGCCGCGCGCGTCGATCAGCGACTGGGCCACGTCCATGCTCACCAGGCGGGTAGGCTGGGCGTACAGATAGGGCAGCATAACGTCCATCTCGGCCATGCCGCCGCCGCGATGGGTGCGGGCGTCCAGGATGATCGCCTTGGCGCCGGCGTGCTCCTTCATGAAGGTCTCCAGCGCCGCCAGGGTCTCGGGCCTGCCGTCGAACATGTTGAACTTGATGTAGGCGACGCCGTCCGCGATCCACTTGGGATCCTCGATGGCCGGTGGACGCGGGCCGCCGGGACCACCCGGGCCAGGACCACCCGGGCCAGGACCACCGGGGCCAGGACCACCGGGGCCAGGACCGCCTGGGCCACCCGGACCATCGATGCGGACGCGGCGCGGGCCGGGGCCGCCGGTAGGGCCCCCGGGCCTTTCGAGCGCGACGCGCAGATGATTGTCCGGATGCAGGGCGCGCAGATCCTCGGTCATGCGCCTGGCCAGGGTCATCGGATCGGTGATCTGAGCGTAGGTCGCCGCGTTGGCGCGCAGCAGGGTCGCGTATTGCTTGCCGACCTTCGGATCGAGGTAGGAGGCTTCCAGTTTGCCCGCCAGAGTCTCGATCGCCGCGGCGTATTCGGCCGGCGTGGCCGGGACCGGCGCGGGCGCCTGGATGGGAACCGACGCCGTCGCTGGCGGTTGCTCCTGAGCCGTCGCCGGCAAGAACGTGGTGAGGGTCAGGCCGACTCCGGCCAAGATGACCAAATTGCGCCGCACAGTTCGTCTCCTTATGCGTTATGAGACGGATGGGGAGTTGATCGCCGCGTGGAAGTCCTGACGGAAATCTCTCGGAAAGCTGAACTGTTGAAAAGCCCACCTCGCATGGCTTTCGGAGAGGTCTCGATAGATGTCGAGAGCCGCCGCGTGCGCGCGCCCACGGGCGCCAGCAGCCTGGAGCCGCGAGTCTTCGATTTGCTGCTCACCCTGGTGGAGCGTCCGGGCCTGACCGCGTCGCGCGATCATTTGATCGAAACGGTGTGGGGCCAGGTCGACGGCTCCGACGAGGCGCTGAGCCAGGCCGTGGCCAAGCTGCGCCGCGCCCTCGGCGATGACGCCCGCGCGCCGCGCTTCATCGAGACGGTGCCGAAGCTCGGCTATCGCTGGATCTATGAGGAGCGCCAGCCCGCGCTGCGCCTCGCCGCGCAGCGCTGGTCGCGGGGACCGGCCTGGATGGCGGCCACCGCCATGGTCGCGATCGTCGTCGGCGGCGCCGGCGGCCTCGGCGCCTATGCCTGGGTGCAGGCGGCCGAGCCGCGCAAGTTCGAGATCCGCAAGGTCCGCATGGAGCGCGGCGTCGACGGTCGCTGCCTCAAGCAGGTGCAGGTGATCCGCGGCGTGGGCCGACCGACCGACGCTGAGCGCGCGCCGCCCAAGCCGTCCTCGCCCGGCTGCGTGCAGCCACGCGAGTTCGTCGAGCGCTAGACGTCCCGCCCGGCGGCCGGACTCAGCGCGCCGTGTCGTCCAGGAAGGCCGAGGTCCAGGCCAGCGGCGCGTTCCAATTGATCGCCACCTCGTTCTGGGTGAACGAGCGGTAGTCGTCGGTCCAGCAGGTCTGGGGCCGGCACTTGCCCTTCATCTCCTTGGCCACGGGGTCGCCCATGCTGGTCGAGTTCGGACCGCCTGACAGCACGCCCGACGGCGGGGCGGGATATTTGGCGTCGGCCTGCTTGGCCCAGAAGCGGTGGTGCGGGTTCTGCATCGGCCGCGCGCCGAAGCCGGTGACGTACGAGCGGTCCAGCGGATTGCGGCCCAGCACGTAGTCCATGGCGTCGATCGCGCCGAAGCGATAGCCGATCTCGCCGGTGAAGTCGTAGGCCAGGCCCAGCACCATGGCCCGGTTCAGCACCGAACTGTTCGAGCCCCACGGATAGCCCGGCGCGGCGTAGGGCAGGGCGTAGCCCTGGCTGATGTCGTCGGACAGATACTTGCCGGCGGTGGTGGTCAGGTTGGCGCGGGCCTGGGTGATCTCGGCGGGCTTCAGGCCGTTCGGCGCGAGCGCCAGGGTGATCGTGCCGAGGGCGCCGACGGAGCTCCAGCCGATGTCGCCGGTCGTCCGCGTCCCCACGGTCGGCGAGGCCAGGAACAGCGGCGAGGCGCGCAGGACCTTTTCGTACTCGGCGTCGCCGGTCGTGGCGTAGAGCTCGGCGGCCGCCCAGTAGAATTCATCGGCCAGCTCACCGTCGCCATAGCCGCCGCTGCCGGTGAACGGCCCGATCGCATAGATCTCGGGATTGGCTTGCGCGGCGGCGAAGGCGCGGCGGGCGGCGTCGAGGCACTGGGCGGCGAAGGTCGGGTCGATCGTCTTCCACACGCGGGCGGCCTGGGCGGCGACGGCGGCCAGGTTCAGGGTCGCGCCGGTGGTCGGATAGTAGAGATAACGCACCTGCTTGTCGTCGGCCGGGGCGGTCGGCAGGCCGGTCCAGTAGCGGTCGGCGAGCTTCTGGTGCGCCATGCCCGAGGCGTCGATGGCGGTCAGGGTCAGCTTGCCGTCCGAGGGCTTCTGCTTGCCGACCGGGACCTGGGCGGTCTTGCCTCGCGGAACCTGCATGGCCAGCAGGAAGGTCAGCTCGAAGCGGGCCTCGTCCAGGATGTCGGGGACGCCGTTGGCGTTCTCTGGCAGGGCCAGGGCGCCGTCGCCCAGGGCTTTCAGCGCGCCGGGTCGCTTCAGCACGGTCGCGCGCTCCCAGGCGTTGACCAGGGTCCAGACCGAGATGCCGCCGTTGACGACGTACTTACCGTGGTCGCCGGCGTCGTACCAGCCGGCGCTGGCGTCCAGCGTATAGTCGCAGCCCGGCCAGACCTGGCCGCGCTCGTCGGCGAGGTCGAAGCAGGTCGCCTTGTCCGGGGCGTGGCCGGCGGGGCGGGCGAGGTCCGCGCGTTCGACGAAGCGGGCCTGGATCGGCACGCCGGCGCGCTGCTGGTAGAAGAATGACAGGGCCGCGCGGGTCAGCTTGCCGTCCGGCTTGGCCTTCAAGGCGAACGAGCGGCTCTCGGTCGCGCCGATCTTGAGGCGGTAGCCGTCGCCGGCCTTGTGAAAGGCCGAGAAGTCGATCTGGTGGACGTGCTCGCCCGAGGCGGCGTCATCACCGAACACCTTGGTCTTGCCCTGGGCAGCGACCGCGCCCGAGGCGTCCAGCAGGGTCCAGTCCAGCGCGTCCTTGGCGGGATCGGCCAGCACGGCGCGCTTGGGGCCCAGGGCTTCCAGGCCGGTCTGGTTCAGGCGGATGGCGCGGGGCGCTTCCTCGGCCTGGGCGGCGCCCGCGAGCACGAACAACGAGGCGAACGACAGGGCGGCCAGACGGGGCATCAACGCTTCCTCCCGGCGCGTCTTCCAGGTGTTCGGCGCGCGCCTTGACCGCCAAGCTAGCGGCAAGACGACAGCGTTGTCACGAGCTTTGTTACCGGTATCTCGATGTTGGCGGCGCGGTCGCCTGGACACCGGTGTCGGCCCGCGTAAGACAGGCTCAGGGAACAGACTCCGGGAGGACGCCATGCTCAGCCGCCGCCAAACCCTGGGAGGCGTGGTCGCCGGTGGCGCTCTGCTGGCGACCGGAACCGCCGTGGCGCGCGAGACCGCCGACGCCGCGCTCAGGACCCTGCTCGACAAGCTGGCCAAGGGGGGCGCGGCCGCCGATCGTGTGGCGGCGTTGAAGGGCTTCCCGGCCGAGGGCCTGTCGCCCAATGCCCGCCTCGATCGCGACGCCGTCCTCCAGGCCTTCGAATCCGAGGCCGAGATCGTCAGCCGCTTCCCTTTTGGAACGGGCCCCGGCTCGCCCTATGCGGTCACCCCCCGTGCGGGCGCCTGGCTCAGGGTCGCCGACGCGGTCAAGGCGGGCGGCGAGTCGCCGGGCGCGCTGAGCGTGAAGCTCGATATCGAGACCGACAGGATCCTCGCCGACGCCGGCCAAGGCGTGGTCCCGCCGGCCTTCGTGATCGACAAGCTGGTGGCGGGCATCGCCAAGGCGGGCGCGGGCGCCTCCGGCGATCTGGCGACCGCCCTGACGCGCCAGGGCGAAACCCTGACAACCCTCAGGGCCAAGGCCGGCGACGGCGCGGGCGTTCGCTTCAAGGACGCCGAGGCCTATTACGCTCTGGTCCTGAAGGCCAATCTCGGCATGGCGATCACGCCGGCCGAGGCTCACGCGCGGGGTCTGGAGGCGGCCCGACGGTTCGGCGCGCGGGCCGACAGGTTGCTGCGGGCTCAGGGGCTGACCAAGGGGACGCTGGGCGCGCGGCTGACGGCCCTGTCACGCGATCCACGATGGCTCTACGCCGACGACAATGCCGGCCGCGACAAGCTCGTCGCTGACATGAACGTCTGGCTGGACAAGGCCAGGGCTCGCCTGCCGACATCGTTCGGCGCCGTGCCGCCCGGGACCCGGACCGCCAGGATCTCGCGCATGTCGCCCGCCGACGAGGCCGCTGCCCGTCAAGGCTATCGGGATGCGCCGAGCTTCGACGGCAAGCGGCCGGGCGTCTATTTCGTCGACCTGGCCGCCATCCGTAGTCGCCCCAGCTGGACTCTGGCCAGCGTGGTCCACCACGAAAGCGCGCCCGGCCACATGTTGCAGATCCCGATGGAGGAAGGCTCCGGCGCACATCCGCTGCGCTCGCGGGTTGCTTGTCCGGGCTTTGTCGAGGGCTGGGCGATCTATGCCGAGCAGGTCGCCGACGAGGAGGGCGCCTTCGCCAACGATCCGCTGTCGGAGCTGGGCTATCTGCAGTGGATGCTGTTTCGCGCCGGCCGCCTGGTCGTCGACACCGGCCTGCACGCCAAGGGCTGGAGCCGCGCCAAGGCCGAAGCCTGGTTCGCCGACCTGCAAGGCCCGGCTCCCGTCTTCGCGCCCATCGCCCAGGATGTCGAACGCGCCGCTATCGGGCCGGGCAGCGCGGCGGGCCAGGGGCTGGCGTGGCTGGAACTGGTCCGCCTTCGCGAGGCCGCCCGCAAGCGCCGGGGCCGCGACTTCGACCCCAAGACCTTCCACGACGACGTGCTGTGGCCGGGAACTCTGCCGCTGTCGATGCTGCGGGCGCGGGTGCTGGCCCAATAGAGAAAACCCCGCCTGGCGGGCTGGCCAGGCGGGGTTTCGAAACGATCCTTGGGATCGCCTAGTTCTGCGGAGGAGCGCCTTGCGGCGGGCCGGGAGGCGGGCCGCCCTGGCCGCCTTGCTGGGCGCGACGGGCGCGCATCTGTTCGAAGGCCACCTTCATCTCGTCGACGGTGACCTTGCCGTCCTTGTCGCCGTCGAGCATGGCGAAACGGTCTTCCGGACGGCCGGCGGTGGTCCACTCGGCCTTGTCGACGACGCCGTCGGTGTTGGTGTCGAGGCGTTTGATGGCCTCTTCCGGAGTCGGCATCCGCATCTGCGGGGGCGGAGCGTCCTGAGCCATCGCAGCGCCGGCGGCGAGGCTGCTGAGCGAGGCGAGCGCGACGAGAAGCGTGCGGCGCATAGAGGGTGTTTCCTTCCGGGTGAGATGTCCCTGGTCGGTGTGAATGGCCTTGGATTGTTGCTGGCTTATTTCGAGATTGCGGCGGTATCGGACCGGGCGAGACGTGGTCAGTGCTTCCCGCGATCACGCCCGAAGTTCGGTTCGGCGCTTTCCTGGCCGGCGGCGACGATGCCGCGTCGGATCGCCCGGGTGCGGGTGAAGTGGTTGTGCAGGGTGTCGGCGTCGCCCCAGCGGATCGCGCGGCTCATGGCCTGCAGGTCCTCGGTGAAGCGGCCCAGCATCTCCAGCACCGCGTCCTTGTTGGCCACGAAGATGTCGCGCCACATGGTCGGGTCGCTGGCGGCGATGCGGGTGAAGTCGCGGAAGCCCGAGGCCGAGTACTTGATGACCTCGTTCTCGGTGACGTTCTCGAGGTCGGCCGCGCTGCCGACGATCGTGTAGGCGATCAGGTGGGGCAGGTGCGAGACGACGGCCAGCACCAGGTCGTGGTGCTTGTCGTCCATCAGCTCGACCTGGGCCCCGAAGGCGCGCCAGAAGGTCGATAGCTTGGCGACGGCGGCCGCGTAGCGCTCGTCCTCGCTCTCGAGGGGGGTGAGGATCGTCCAGCGGTTCTCGAACAGCTCGGCGAAGCCGGCGTCGGGGCCCGACTGCTCGGTGCCGGCGATCGGGTGACCGGGGATGGCGAAGATCTTCGACAGGTCCTGGGCGCGGAAGGCCTCGGCCACATTGCCCTTGGTCGAGCCGACGTCGGTCAGGGTGGCGCCGGCCTTCATGGCCGGGATCACGATGGCGGCGAGGTCGGGGATCGACAGCACCGGGGTGGCGATGACCACCAGATCCGCGTCCTTGACCGCTTCGGCGATGTCGCCGGTGACGTGCTCGGCGACATTCAGTTCGACGACGCGGGCCCGGTGGACCTCGCTGGCGTCGGCCACGGTGACTTCGCCCACGACGCCGTGCTCACGGGCCGCGCGGATGATCGAGCCGCCGATCAGGCCGAAGCCGATGACGGTGATCTTGGGATAAAGGACGCCGGGATTGGACATCTAGCGGCCCATGAACTCGGCGAGCAGGTCGACGACGGCGCGGTTCTGCTCTTCCAGGCCGATGGTGATGCGGATCGAGTCCGGCAGGTTGTAGTTGCCCACGGCGCGGACCAGATAGCCCCGCGACGCCAGGAAGGCCTCGGCCTCGCGGGCGGTCTTGCCCGGCGTGGTCGGGAAGGTCGCCAGCACGAAGTTGGCCGCCGAGGGCGTCACTTCCAGGCCGACGCCGCCCAGCTGCTGGGCCAGCCAGGGCCGCCACTGCTCGACCAGGGCCAGCGAGCGGGCCTGGAACTCGTCGTCGAACAGGGCCGCGATGGCGGCTTCCTGGCCGGGGATCGAGGTGTTGAACGGCGGACGGATGCGCTCGATCGGCTCGATGATGTGGTTGGGCGCATAGCCCCAGCCGACGCGCAGGGCGGCCAGGCCATGGATCTTCGAGAAGGTCCGCGTGACGATCACGTTCTCGGCGGTGCGGGCCAGGTCGAGGCCGTCCTCGAAGCGCGGATCGCTGCAGAACTCGGCATAGGCGCCGTCCAGGACGAGGATCACCGACGGCGGCAGGGCCGCGTGCAGGGTGCGGATTTCCTCGCCGGTCAGCCAGGTGCCGGTCGGATTGGCGGGGTTGGCGATGAAGACCAGGCGCGTGCGTTCGTCGACGCACTTCATCACCTCGTCGACGTCGATGCGGTGGTTGATCTCCTTGGCCATCCGCACCTCGCCCTGGCAGGCGCGGGCCCCGATGGCGTAGGCGGCGAAGCCGTGCTCGCCCTGGACGATGTTGTCGCCCGGCTCGAGATAGACCTGGTTCAGGAGGGCGAAGATCTCGTCGCTGCCGTCACCGAAGGTCAGGCGCTCGGGCTCCAGCTTGAAGCGCTCGGCCACGGCGGCGCGCAGGATGCCCGCCTTGCCGTCCGGATAGATGTGCAGGCGGTCGACGGCGTCGCGATAGGCTTGGCGGGCCCTGTCGCTGCTGCCCAGGATGTTTTCGTTGCTCGACAGCTTCACCGGGTGGGCGATGCCCTCGACCTTCGACTTGCCGCCGACATAGGCGTGGATGTCCATGATCCCGGGCTTGGGGACGGGACGGGGCGCGGCGAAGCGGTCGGTGGGAGCGGCGGTCATCGGACTACTCGGTTACGGACGGCTCGATGGGCGAGCGGCCGGTTCTTACACGTCGAACTGTTCGGGCGCAGCCCCGATGACGCCAGTGAGCTGGCCGGGCCCTCGGGCCAGGCGCTCGTCCTGCGGCTGGAAGAAGCCCGACAGCGAGAACAGCTTCAGCCCGCCGGCTTCGGCGATCAGCTCGGCGGCGATGTCGGTCTGGCTCAGGGTCTCGACGATGGCGGCGGCGTTCTTGGGCGAGTCGGTGACCCAGAAGGTCTGGTCGCCGCCGGTCGGCTCGACGTCCACCTCGGCCACGGCCAGCGCGGCCTGCGGACCCCAGGTCGCCAGACAGGGCAGGGCGGCGAAGACCTTCAGCTTGGGCTCGGCCAGCAGGCGGCCCCACCAGGGCGTGTCGGACACGAGCGGCAGGACGGCGACGCCCCAGGGCGAGCGGGCGATGGTCAGGGCGTCCTGTGCCGTAGGAACGATGGAGAGGCGCGGCGCGGTCCCGAAGCGGAGGCGGGTCAGCTCCACGGCGCGGGCCGGCTCGCGGCCGCCGAACACGCCCAGATGATAAGGGCCCTGGCGCGCCAGGTTGTCGGCCATGATCTCGCGCCAGATGCGGATGACCAGGCCAGCGCCGGCGCCCTTGCGCGGCGCCTCCAGCAGCTTGCGGACGATCTGGGCCTCGCGGCCGGGACGCAGGCCAAAGCCCGTATCGCCCGAGGCGCGCTTGGCCGCCGCGACGGCGCCGGCCAGGCTGGCGCGCTCGTCGATCAGCTTCAGCAGTTCACCATCGATGGCGTCCAGCCGCCATCGGACTTCTTCGAGAGACGGTGTGGCGTCCGTCGCGTCGCTGCCCATGTTCTTCCCCGAAATTGGAGGGCGGACCATAGTCTTTGCCGCCAAACACGCAATAGCCAGCCCGCACGGGAAGAAAATTGCGTGGTTGGCGCCCGATCAGTAGACCGTCGGCGCGGGTCCGGTGTCGATCACGCCCAGGAACGTGCGGCCGTCCCGGAACTGGAGATCGGCCTCGATCACCGGTTCCTGACCCATAGCCTGGGCGGCCGCGGCGAGCGCCTGCTCGGGCGTCCTGATCGGTTGCGACAGGTCGGCCCGCTCCTTGAGCGCCACGTTCAGGGAGCCGGTGACGCGGCCCTGCGAGTCGACGCCGAGCACGCCGGACTTGGCCTTGCCCTCGGCGTCGCCGGCCAGGAGGTGGCTCTGTTGGACGGTGATCTCGCCGCCCGCCTCGCTCCAGCGCTTCACGGCGGCTTCCCAGTTGCGGCCCCGCAGGTACGAGACGTGGGAGAGGCGGGTCTCCAGGATCATCGAGGCGGTCTTGTCCTGGGCCAGGCGGCCGAGCAGACCCGTGAACGCCGTCTTGGCGCCGCCGGCCTTGAAGAAGATCGCGCCCTGGTCATCCGGTCCGGCGCGCAGGTGCAGCTGCATGTTGTCGGCCGAGACCAGCTGGAACGGTTTGGCGCCGGGGGCGGGGAGGAAGTTCAGCTTGGCGCCTTCGATCGAGACGCGCGGCGGATATTCGGTGACGTGCGAGATGCTGGCGCGCAAGGCTTGGCCGGTGATGGTCACGTCGCCCGCCTCGGGACGGGTCAGAACCACGCCTTCCGGCGCGACCAGCACCCAGTGAGTCAGGTCGTAGACGGCGGCCTCGCCCTTCAGCACTGGCGCGCGGACGGCCCAGCCGGTGGGCTCGGCGATGCGGACGTCGGCCAGGTCGATGTCCATCCGGAACGGGAAGCCGTGGAAGGTCCGGGCGCTCCATGACAGGTCGTAGCCACGCGACTTCAGGTCAGCCGACTGGGCGTCCATGCGCTGCTCGGCCTGACCGCGCAGCCAGAACCAGCCATAGCTCCAGCCGCCCGCGACCAGAGCGGCGAGGATGAAGGGCGCGAACAGACGGCTGCGCCGAGCCTTTTGGGGGGCTTTGCGGGACGGGGCGTCGTCGTTATGGGTCATGTAAAGGGCGCGTCCAGTCGGGAACGGTGATGAGCTTAGAGAGCGGCGGCGAGGATCGCTGGGTGTTCGGGTACGGATCGCTGATGTGGCGGCCCGGGTTCCCGTTCATAGACCGAAGAACGGCCGTGCTCCACGGGCGGCGGCGGGCCTTCTGCATCTATTCGGTGCATCATCGCGGCACTTACGAGCGTCCCGGCCTGGTCCTGGGTCTGGCCCCCGGCGGCTCGGTGCGCGGCATGGCCTATCGCGTGGCGGCCAGCGAGTGGGAGGGCGTCTACGCCTATCTCCGCGAACGCGAGCAGCCGACCGAGACCTATTTCGAGACCTCCCGCGAGGTGAAGATCGACGGCGATGGGCGGGTTGAGGCGCTGGTCTTCCTGTCGGACATGAAGCACGGCCAGTGGGCCGGGGCGCTGACCCTGGAGCAGCAGGCGGAACTGATCGCCGGCGCCAAGGGCCTGTCGGGGCCGAACATCGACTATCTCCGCGACCTGGTCCTGCATCTGCGTGAGGACGGCGTGAATGACCACGCCATGGAGAAGCTGCTGAAGTTGGTCGAGGCGCGGGAAGGGCGCTAGATCCCTTCGTCCTCGAGCGCCTTGGTCGCCGTGTCGATCCGGGTCTGCAGCTCGCGCATGAACTCGCCGCGCTTCAGGCCGGCGGGGATCGGCTCCAGATAGTGGAAGACGATCGTGCCGGGCTTGACGATGAAGCCCTTGTTCCAGTGCGAGCCGCAGTTCAGGGCCAGCGGCGTGACGGGCATGTTCAGTTCGCGATAGAGCGCGGCGATGCCGGGCTTGTATTCGCCCGGTTGGCCTACGGCGCCGCGCGTGCCTTCCGGGAAGATCACGATCTGGCGGCTCTCCTGCATGCGCCCGACGGAGTCTCGGACCAGCTTCTTCAGCGCCGTCGAATGGCCGCCGCGGTCGACGACGACCATGCCCGCCTTCAGTCCGTGCCAGCCGAACAGCGGCACCATCAGCAGTTCCTTCTTCATCACGAAGCAGGCGTCGGGCAGCAGGGCGAACTGGCTGAAGACGTCGAACATCGACTGATGCTTGGGCGCGAGCAGGGCCGGGCCGGTCGGGCGATATTGCTCGCCGCGCACCTCGACCTTGACGTCCGCCAGCCAGCGCAGGCCCCAGATCAAGCCCTTGGCCCAGGTCGACAGCGACCAGGTGTTGGCGCGGCGGGGCAAGGGATAGGTCAGGATCATCCCGATCGACCAGCCGATCGACCACAGCCAGAAGAACAGCTGGAAAAGAAACGAACGCAGATAGATCAAGACGCTTCCTTCACCGCCGGGGCGGCCTTCTCTTTTGGTCCCAGCCCAAGGAACGCCTCGCGGCCCAGGATCGCCAGGTATTTGCAATATTCCACGATCATCCGCCGGGCGCTGATGCTGGTCTTCCACCAGCGGTGGGCGTTGAGGTCGGTCTTGACCGGGTAGGGGTGCAGCGTCACGTCCGGCATGGCGGCCCGCAGCTCCAGCATCGAGCGCGGCATGTGATAGTCGGCCGTGACCACGATCAGGCTCTTATAGTCCTTGGACTTGGCCCAGTCGGCGGTCTCGATGGCGTTGCCGACCGTGTTGGCGGCGGTGAACCCCAGGTCCACGCAGCAGTCATAGATCGGCTTGACCGCCTTGGTGACGGTCTGGACATCGGCGCGGGTCGCCTCGCGATTGACGCCGGAGATCAGCAGGCGCTGGCCCTTGCCCTCCTCGAGCAGCTTGGTGGCGGCCTCCAGGCGGACGTTCGACGCGCCGGTCAGCACCACGACGCCATCGGCGATCGGCGGTTCGGGCGCGGGCGTCGACTGGTCCACGCGGCCGGCGAAGGCCAACAGGCCCAGGCCCCAGATCATCAGGGCGATCAGCAGCGCGGCCAGGCTCTTCACGGCATTTCCCCCACGATGCGCGAGGCGGCCAGGCGGGCCGAGATTCCGGCGATCAGGGCGGCGACCAGCGGACAAGGCAGGGCGACGGCCAGATCGATCCAGGCCAGCGGCAGGATCGGCGCAACCCCCGCGCCACCGCCGAAATACCGCGCGATCACGCCGATGATGGCCGCGCCGGTCCCGCCCAGCAAGCCCGCCGCCGCGCCCATGACGGCGAAGCGGTTCTGGAACAGGCCGGCGATGAAGCCTTGCTCGGCGCCGGAGAAGTGCAGCACCTCGATCACGTCGCGACGCGCGGCCAGGCCGGCGCGGGTGGCGAAGGCGATGACGGCGGCGGTCGCGGCGGCGATCAGGGCGAAGACGCCCAGGGCCGCCAGTCGCGCCAGGCGGGCGGCGCGCTCGATGTCGGCGATCCAACGGCTGTGATCGTCCACCGTGGCGTCGACCCCGGCCGTCTTCAGGGCCCGGTCCAGCATAGCGGCGGTGGGCGGAGCCTTGGGATCGAGATCCAGGGTGACCAGGCGCGGGGTCGGCAGGTCGGCGACCAGGGCGTCCTTGCCGAGCCAGGGCTCCAGCAGGGCTTCGGCCTTCTCGCGCGGCAGGGCCTGGGCCTCGACCACGCCCTTGATCCCGGCCAGGGCTTCGGCGGCGCGGGCCGCGGCGCTGTCGGGGCTTTCGTTGGCGCGGGCGCGGACCACCACCGTGGCCGAGCCGGTCAACTGCGAGGTCCAGCCATTGGCGGCGCGATTGGCGGCCAGGGCGGCGAACCCCGTCAGGCAGGCCAGGAAGCACAGCACCGCGACGACGAAGATCAGAGCCCCGTCGCGGGCGTCGCGCGGCGGCAACAGCGGGCCGGGTTTCCAGCGGGCGACCTGGAAGAACTCGCTCATCGCGGGCCTCCGACATCGACCAGGCGGCCTTGCTCGAGGTGCAGGGTCGGGCGGGCGGCGCGGGCCACCAGGTCCTCGTCGTGGGTGGCGATCAGGACCGTGGTGCCCAGGCGATTGAGCTCGACGAACAGGCGCAGCAGGCGCAGCGACATGGCCGGGTCGACATTACCGGTCGGCTCGTCGGCCAGCAGGACGTCGGGGCGGTCGACCACGGCGCGGGCGATGGCCAGGCGCTGCTTCTCGCCGCCGGACAAGGTCGCGGGCAGGGCGTGCATCCGGTCGCCGAGACCGACCCAGCTCAGCAGTTCGGCGACGTCCTCGCGATAGGTGGCCGGCTTGCGCTTGAGGATCCGCAGCGGCAGGGCGGCGTTGTCGAACACCGAAAGATGCTCGAGCAGGCGGAATTCCTGGAACACCACCCCGATCCGGCGGCGCAGGAACGGCAGGTCGGACGTGTGAGTCAGGCTCACATCGCGGCCGAAAAGCTCGACGCGACCCCGTGACGCACGGTGGGCCAGATAGATCAGCTTGAGCAGCGAACTCTTGCCCGCGCCCGAGGCCCCGGTCAGGAAATGGAACGAGCCCTGATCCAGGGAAAAGCTTATGTCCCTTAGGGTTTCCGGCGCCCGGCCGTAGCGCATTGAGACGCCTTCGAAGCGGACCACCGGTAGGGCGTCATCGCCCTGTTGTGTGTCGATCCGCAAGGCGCGTCACTGGGCTTTCTGGACATGAGGGTTAAAATCAGCGACCCCATTGAGCTGTGTGGGGAGCGTTCGATTCGCGGCCATGATACTGACCTGTCCGGAGTGCGCCAGCCGCTATTTCGTCGACGACTCTAAGGTCGGCTCGGCTGGCCGTGTCGTGCGCTGCGCCTCCTGCGGCAACCGTTGGACGGCCCGTAACGAAGAGGCGAACGACCTCTTCGACGATCCTGAACCCCCGACCCTGGCCAGCCAGGCCGAGAGCGCCGATCAGGTTTCCGAGGCCTTGGCCGGAGGCGCCGGCGGCGAGGCCGACGAACCGCCGGTCAGCGCCTTGCCCGGCGAGGAGCTGCCGAAAGTCTTCCGCGCCCGCGCCGACGCCGAGCGTCGCCTGCGCGAAGCCACCGCCACGGGCGTCATCTGGGCCGGCATGGCCGCCGCCATGGCGGTCGTCGTGGTCGCCGCCCTGATCTTCCGCATCGACGTCGTCCGCATCCTGCCCGGCTCGGCGGGGGCCTATGCCGCCGTCGGTCTGCCGGTGAACACCGTCGGCCTGGTCATCGATCGCGACAGCATCAAGGCACAGCCCTCGATGCAGGACGGCCACGCCGTCGTGATCATCACCGGTTCGATCCGCAACATCACCGAGCATGCGGTGACGGCCCCGCCGCTGCGCGTCGAGCTGCTGAACAAGGATTCAAAGCGCGTCGCCGGTCAGCTGGCCGCGGCGGCCGACGCCAAGATCCCGCCGGGCGAGGTGCGCCACTTCTCGATCACCTTCATGAACCCGTCGCGTACGGCCAAGGATCTGCAGATCGGCTTCGCGACCGAGGCCGGCGCCTCCAAGGCGGTGAAAGCCGCCCTGAAGAAGCCCGAAGGCCACGGAAACGAACCCGAACTGTCGCTTCGCGGGGCCCAAGACGCCCCCGTCGAGCACGAAGCGGCTGGACAGGAACCCCCGGGACATGAGAGCGGGGAGGCAAATTCCCCTCCCTCTCGCGAACCCGCCCATCATGAATGACACCACGCAGCCCGAAGTCCTGATCTCGGAAGCCGAGATCGCCGAGCGGGTTCAGAAGCTGGCCGAAGCCATCGCGCCGCGCATCGACGACGACACCGTCGTGGTCTGCCTGCTGACCGGCGGTCTCTGGTTCGCCGCCGACCTGACCCGCGCCCTCTACAAGGCGGGCCGCAATGTGCGTTTCGACGCCCTGTGGCTGGCCTCCTACCACGACGAGCGCAAGAGCACGGGTCGTTGCGAGGTCCGCGCCGACCTGCAGCGTCCGCTGATCGGCCGTCGCGCCCTGGTTGTCGACGACGTCTTCGACACCGGCCTGTCGCTGTCGGAGGCCGCGCGCCTGGTGAAGGACGCCGGGGCCAGCGAAGTGCTGACCGCCGTCTTCGCCCGCAAGCCCTGGCCCAAGGATCGCGGCATGGAGCCCGACTTCGTCGCCTGGGAAGCGCCCGCGCGCTATCTGGTCGGCTACGGCCTCGACGACGAGGGCAAGAGCCGGGGCCTGCCGTACATCGGCGCGATGGACTGACGATTTGGTTTCCTTCTCCCCTTGCGGGAGAAGGTGTCGGCGTAGCCGACGGATGAGGGGTTGATAGGCCTGTCCGATAGGGCGGCGCGACCCCTCACCCGACCCACTTCGTGGGCCACCCTCTCCCGCAAGGGGAGAGGGGTTTCTCAGATCAGACCCAGTCCGGCACGAGATCCCGCGCCAGTATTTCCTCATAGGTCGGCCGCGCGCGGATCACCGCGTAGCGGTCGCCGTCGACCAGGACCTCCGGCACCATTGGCCGGGTGTTGTATTCGCTGGCCATGGCCGAGCCGTAGGCGCCGGCCGACATGAAGGCCACCAGCTCGCCCGCCGCCAGCGGCGGCAAGGCGCGATCACGTGTAAACGTGTCGCCCGTCTCGCAAACCGGACCCACCACGTCATAGACCGTCTCGCCGCCGCGCTTCGTCACCGGACGGATGTCGTGGAAGGCGTCGTACATGGCCGGACGCATCAGATCGTTCATGGCCGCGTCGATGACCAGGAACTTGCGGCCTTCCGGACGCTCGTGGACGTGCATCACTTCCGAGACCAGCACGCCGGCGTTGGCGGCGATCACCCGGCCCGGCTCGAAGGCCAGCTTCACGGGCAGGCCCTTGGTGACCTCGCCGACCATGGCCGCGAACTCGGCCGGCGAGGGCGGTTCGGGGTGGTTGAAATAGGGCACGCCCAGGCCGCCGCCCAGGTCCAGGCGCTCGACCGACAGGCCTTCGCCCAGCAGCTGCTCGACCAGGCCCCGCATCTTGGTGAAGGCCGCCCGCATGGGCGTGAGGTCAGTGATCTGGCTGCCGATGTGGCAAGCCACGCCGATGGGCTCGAGATTGGCGTTGTTGCTGGCGTTGGCGTAGAGGCGCGCGGCCTCGGCGAACGAGACGCCGAACTTGTTCTCGGACTTGCCGGTGGCGATCTTGGCGTGACCGCCGGCCGCGACGTCCGGATTGACCCGGAAGGCGACCTTGGCCTTCACGCCCAGGCCAGCCGCGACTTCGGCGATCAGGTTCAGCTCTGGCTCTGACTCGACATTGATCTCGGCGACGCCGGTCTTCAGGGCGAACTCGATCTCGCGACGGGCCTTGCCGACGCCGGAGAAGACAATGCGCTCGGGCGGGATGCCGGCCGCCAGGGCGCGGCGGACCTCGCCCTCCGAGACCGTGTCGGCGCCGGCGCCCAGGTCGCCCAGCACCTTCAGCACCGCGACGTTGGAATTGGCCTTCACGGCGTAGGCGACCAGCGGGTCGACCACGCCGGCCGCGACCAGGGCGTCACGGAACACGGTGAAGTGCCGCTCCAGGGTGGCGCGGGAATAGACGTAGACCGGCGTGCCGACCTCGGCCGCGATCTTGGCCAGGGGCACGCCCTCGCAGGCCAGGCCCTGGGGGGCGTACTCGAAGTGGTTCAACGGATCGCCTTAGTTCGGGGTGGCGCCGGGGAAGCCGGCGGCGGACGGGCCGCCGAACGGATCCTTGGTGCCCGGCAGCGGCGCGGCGCGGATGGTGCGGCTGCTGGAGGCCGGGTCACGGACCTCCTGCGTGCCGCCGGCGCGGGCCGGCTGGTTGGCCTGGGCCGAGCCGGCGCGGCGCTCGGCCTCCCAGGCGGCTTTCTTGGCCGGATCCCACATCGGCGCGGGACGCTCCAGGACGCCTTGCTTGCCGCAGGCCGCAGCGGTCAGGGCGAGCGCCGCCAGGGCGATCAGGGTGACGGGACGCCCAAAGCTCTTCTTAAAGCGGGTCATGCGAGCACTTCCTTCCAACGCGCGATCTGGGCGCGGACCTGGGCGGGAGCCGTCCCACCATAGCTCATGCGGCTGGCCGCTGAGGCGGCCGGAGTCAGAACGGCATAGACGTCCTGGGTGATCCGCGACTCGATCGCCTGGAACTGCTCCAGGGAAAGATCCGCCAGGTCGACGCCAAGGGTTTCAGCCGCCTTCACGGCCGAGCCTGTCACGTGGTGCGCGTCGCGGAAAGGCATGTTCAGCGTCCGCACCAGCCAGTCGGCCAGGTCCGTGGCGGTCGAGAAGCCCGCGCCGGCGGCCTTGGCCATGGTCTCGGTGTTCGGCGTCAGGTCGGCGACCATGCCGGCCATGGCCAGCAGGCTCAGTTCGAGAGCGTCGAAGGCCTCGAAGGTCGGGACCTTGTCCTCCTGCATGTCCTTCGAATAGGCCAGCGGCAGGCCCTTCATGACCACGGTCAGGGTGGTCAGAGAGCCCAGGATGCGGCCGACCTTGGCGCGGATCAGCTCGGCGGCGTCCGGGTTCTTCTTCTGCGGCATGATCGAGCTGCCGGTCGTGAAGGCGTCGGTCAGCTTGATGAAGCCGAACATCGGCGTCGTCCACAACACGATCTCCTCGGCCAGGCGCGACAGATGCGTGGCGGTGATCGAGGCGGCCGACAAAGCTTCCAGGGCGAAGTCGCGCGCCGAGACGCTGTCCAGCGAGTTGGCGGTCGGGCGATCGAAACCCAGGGCCGTCGCCGTCTGCTGGCGATCGATCGGGAAGGGCGAGCCGGCCAGGGCGGCCGCGCCCAGGGGGCACTCGTTCATGCGGGCCCGGGCGTCGCGGAACCGGCTGGCGTCGCGGCCGAACATCTCGACATAGGCCATCAGGTGGTGGCCGAAGGTCACCGGCTGGGCGGGCTGCAGGTGGGTGAAGCCCGGCATCAGGGCGTCGGCATAGGTCTCGGCCTGGGCCAGCAGCGCCTTCTGCAGCGCTTCCAGCTGATCGGCGGACCGGTCGGCGGCGTCGCGGACCCACAGGCGGAAGTCGAGCGCCACCTGGTCATTGCGCGAGCGGGCGGTGTGCAGGCGACCGGCGGCCGCGCCGATCATCTCGCGCAGCCGCGCCTCGATGTTCATGTGGATGTCTTCGTACTCGTCGCGGAACGGGAAGGTCCCGGTCAGCAGCTCGTCCTCGATCCGCGCGAGGCCGCCGAGGATTTCCTCGCCATCGCTGCTTGAAATCACGCCCTGGTTCATCAACATCCGCGCGTGGGCGCGGGAGCCTGCCAGGTCCTGCGCCCAAAGGCGCTTGTCGAAGCCGATGGAGACGTTGATCGCCTGCATCAGTTCCGCCGGCTTGGCCGTGAACCGACCGCCCCACATGGCTTGACCCTGGCCCTTGGCGGGCTTGGGCGTATTGGAGGCGTTGTCGGTCATATGAACGAAGTCCACTCGGTCGAAGACGGTAAGGCCGCGCCGAAGCGCAACCCGTTGCAATGGGCGATCCTGGGCGTCGCCCTGGTGGGCGTCGCGGCGGTTCTATACGTCATCGCCACCGCTTCGTTCAAACCCTCTGGTCCCGCCAACCTCACAGAATTCAAGAAGGGGACGCTGGAAAAGCTCGATGTGCCGGCCCAACCGCGCGCCGCGCCGACCACGGTGTTCACCAGCCTGGACGGCAAGCCGGCCACCCTGGCCGACTTCAAGGGGCGGGTGGTGGTCATGAACCTGTGGGCCACCTGGTGCGCGCCCTGCAAGGCCGAGATGCCGACCCTGGCCAAGCTGCAGGCCGCCTATGCGACCCAGCCGGTCACCGTGCTGCCGATCAGCGTGGACCGCGACAGCGACCTGAACCTCGTCAACGAGGAGATGGCCGCCAACCCGCCGCTGAAGACGTATCGGGATCCGGGCTACAAGCTCTCGTTCGCCATGGAACCGCGTGCGGCCGGCTATCCGACCACGGTGATCTACGACCGCCAGGGCCGCGAGCGCGCGCGGATGGCCGGCCCGGCCGACTGGTCCGGCCCCGAGGCGCGCGGCATCGTCGAGAAGCTGCTGGCCGAGAAGTGATCGATCCCGCGATCCTTGAGCCCCTGGCCGACGACGCCTGGCCGGCTCGCGAGCGGGCCCGGCTGGGCGGGTGGCGGCTGAACGCGTCGTCTGGCCGCTCGATGCGGATCAACGCCTGCTGGCCGCTGGCGGCGCCGGACCGCGATCCGGAAGAGGCGCTGGACGCCGTCGAGGCCTGGTTCGCCGCGCGCGGCTTGCCGCCGCGCTTCAAGCTGACCGACGGTGTCTTCGCGCCGAGCGACCTGCCCGAGCGCCTGGCCGCCCGAGGCTATGCGCCCTGCAAGGAAACCGTGGTCATGCTGGGCCCGACGGGCGGGGAGGGTGATCCCGCCGTCCGCGTCGCCGCCGCGCCGGACGCGACCTTCGAGGCCGTCTTCACCGCCACCGCCGGCGATCCGGAGGACGGCCGCGAACGTCTGGAGGCCCTCGGCCGCATCCCGCCGCCGGCTCGGTTCGCGCGGCTCGACATCGACGGGGCCGCCGCCGCGATCGGGGCCAGCGCCGTCGGCGGTGGTTTCGTCGGCGTCTTCGGCATGCGCACCGCGCCCGACCATCGCCGCAAGGGCCTGGCGCGCCGGGTGCTGCGGGCCCTGCTGGCCGAGGCGAAGGGGTTGGGCGCCGAGCGCGCCTGGCTGCAGGTCGAGGCCGACAACGCCGCGGCCATCGCCCTCTACGCCGACGAAGGCTTCGAGCCCGCCTATCTCTATCGCTACTGGACCCGCTGAAGGCTGAGGTCGCCGTCCGGCATCGGTGCGAAATCGAGGTCATGGCAGACAAGTTTACAAAACAAACTTGTTGATGCATGGTGCGGCCACCTTCAGAGGGGAGCCAAGTCCATGCACGCGCCACTCAGCGCCTCCGAACGATCGACCATCGCCCAGATCGGCGGCCGCAACGCCCCGATCGGCGCCCTGCGCGCCTTCGTCACCCTGCTGGTGATCGCCCACCACGCGGTGCTGACCTATCACCCGTACGCGCCGGTCCCGAAGGCGTTCGGCGCCACGCCGATCCTGTGGACGGCCTTTCCGGTCGTGGACCCGCAGAGGTTCGGCGGCTTCGGGATCCTGACCCTGGTCAACGATCTCTTCTTCATGTCGCTGATGCTCTTCATCTCGGGGCTGTTCGTCGCCGACGGGCTGAAGGCCAAGGGCGCGGGCGGCTTCCTGAAGAGCCGGGCCGTGCGCCTGGGCGTCCCCTTCATCCTCGGCGCGGGGCTATTGGCCCCCCTGGCCTATTTCCCAGCCTGGCTGCAGGCGGGCGGCGCGCCGTCGCTCCCGGCCTTCGCCGAGGCCTGGACGCACCTGCCGTTCTGGCCCAGCGGTCCGGCCTGGTTCCTGTGGGTGCTGCTGGCGTTCGGCGCGATCGTCACAGCCGCGCATGCGCTGTTTCCCGGCCTGACCGACGCGCTGGGCCGCCTGGCCAAGGGCGCGGAGGCCAAGCCGGCCCGGTTCTTCTGGGGCCTCGCGATCGCCAGCTTCCTGGTTTACCTGCCGCTGGTGATGACCACACCCTTTGGTCACTGGACCATGGTCGGACCGTTCCTGGTCCAGACCGCCCGGATCGGCCACTACTTCGTCTACTTCCTGGCCGGGATCGCCGTCGGCGCGGCCGGCGTCGGCTTCGGCTTGACCGATCCGGAAGGCAAGCTGGCCAAGCGCTGGTGGCTCTGGCAGATCGCGCCGACCGTGCCGATCATCTGCATCGTGGCCGTCATGATCATGGCCTTCTCGCCGAACCCGCCGCCTCGGGTGTTGCTGGACGTGTTCGGCAGCGTGATGTTCGCCCTGTCCTGCGCCACCCTGTCGTTCGCGGCCCTGGCGACGGTCCTGCGCTTCGTCCGCAAGACCGGTCCGATCGGCGCCAGCCTGCAGGCCAACGCCTACGGCATGTACTTGACCCACTATGTCTTCACCGCCTGGTTGGGCTGGATGCTGCTGCCGCAGCAGTGGGGCGGCCTGGCCAAGGGCGTGGCGGTGACGCTGGGCGCGATCGTGCTCAGCTGGATCCTGACGATGGCGCTGCGCCGCATGCCGCTGTTGGGACGAATCCTATGACCCGGCATGATGGCCGCGAGGGAGCCCGCGCATGAACGACAAGCTGAAGACGGCCCAGGACGACCTGGCTTTCCTGCGCGGCCTGGCCGAAGGCGGCAACGAGCGGGGCGGGCTGGGCGTGGCCGGCGGCGCGCTCTACGGTTCGGCCGGCGTGCTCTACGGCGTCCAGACCCTGAGTTATTTCGTCCAGGAGAAAGGCCTGCTGAGCCTGGGGACGACCGGGAACATCGTGATGGCCTGGGGGCCGACGGTGATCTTCCTGATCCTGATGACCATCGTCATCATCATCGATCGCAAGAACCCCCAGCGCGGCGTCACCAACCGCGCCGTCAACGCCGCCTTCTCGGGGACGGGCATCGCCAACCTGGCCCTGGTCGTGGTCTTCGCCTCGGCCGCCGCGCGCAACCACGACTTCCGCTACTGGCTTTTCCATCCGGCGGTGGTGTTCATCCTCCAGGGCGCGGTCTGGTACGTGATCTTCGTGCTGCGCAAGCGGATCTGGATGGCGCTGGTCGCCATCGGCTGGCTGGTGTCGGGCGTGGCCATGGGGATGCTGATCCATCGCGCGGACCTCTATCTGGCGATCGCGACCTTCGGCCTCTTCGCGTTCATGGGAGCCCCGGGCTTCTTCATGATGCGCCAGGCCATGCGGCCGGCCGCCTGAGACGATCGTGGCCCCCAAGTTCGACATCAGCGGGCTGGACGACGTCATCCATGGCCGGGTGCGGCTGGGGATCGTCGCCTATCTGGCCAGCGCCGAGGTGGCTGACTTCACCGAGCTCAAGGATCTGCTGGAGCTCACTCAGGGCAATCTGTCGGTCCACCTGCGCAAGCTGGAGGAGGCGGGCTATGTGGCCATCGACAAGAGCTTCGTCGGCCGCAAGCCCCTGACGCGGGTGCGCCTGACCGAGACGGGCAGGGCGGCGTTCGCCAGCTACCTGAAGGCCATGGGCCAGTTGGTGGAGCAGGCCGGCGGCGGGAGCTAGAAGCCCAGCTCCGCGCGAAGCGCCTCCGGCGTCATCCCTTCCGCCCGCAGTTCGCGCAGCGTTTGCGCCTTGTCGCGCTTGGCGTAGCGCTTGCCGTCCGGGCCGACGAGGAGGCCGTGATGGCGATAGGTCGGGGTCGGCAGACCCAGCAGGGCCTGCAGCAGGCGCTGGATATGGGCGGCCTCGAACAGGTCCTGGCCTCGGATGACGTGGGTGACGCCCTGCAGCGCGTCGTCATGGACCACGGCCAGGTGATAGGCGACGCCGACATCCTTGCGCGCCAGGACGATGTCGCCGGCCGTTTCCGGCCTGGCCTGGATCAGGCCGATTTCGCCGTCCGGCCCGGCGCCTTCCTCGACGAAGGTCAGCGCCTCGAAACCGCCCAGCGCCTCGCGCGCCGCGGCCAGCGACAGCCGCCAGGCGAAGGCCTCGCCGCGATCCAGCCGCGCGGTTTCCTCATCGACGGATAGGGGCGCGCCGACATAGGGAACCTGCGGCTCGTGCGGCGCGCGGCCGATGTCGATTTCCTTGCGGGTCTTGAAGCAGCGATAGACGAGGCCGCGCTCGCGCAGGGCCTCGATCGCCGCGTGATAGTCGGCCAGATGCTCGGACTGCCGGCGCGCCGGCGCTTCCCAGGAAAGGCCCAGCCAGGCCAGGTCCTCGAAGATCGCCGCGTCGTACTCGGGCCGGCAGCGGGTGGCGTCGATGTCCTCGATGCGCAGCAGGAACCGGCCGTCGGCGGCTTGAGCGGCCTGGAAAGCCGTGAGGGCCGAGAAGGCGTGGCCGCGATGCAGATAGCCCGTCGGTGACGGGGCGAACCGGGTGACGAAGCCCACGCTGGCCTCAGTCCCGGTCGGAGAACTTCGCGAACATGCCCAGGTGCTCGAACACGGCGCGGAGAAAGGCCTCCTCACCGCCCAGCAACGCCTTCAGCGGGGCGAACTGCTTGAAGCTGATCATCTCGGCCAGGCCATGGCCGGCGCACCAGGCGGCGATCGTCGCCAGCTCCAGGTCGATGTCGGTGACCTGGCCGCCGCCGTTCTCGTTGATCGTGTCGCGGACCTGGCAGTAGGCGCCGTCGTCCTTCAGCTGGTCGGGCAGGGCGTCCTTGTCGCGCGAGCGGTCGTACATCACGCGATAGAGGGCCGGGTTGTCGCGGGCGAAGCAGACATAGGCCACGCCCAGATTGGTCATCCGGGTCCGGCCTTCCTGCGCGGCGGCGCGGGCCTTGGAGAGGGCCAGGTCCAGCTCGTGCCAGCCCTCGTGGGCCACGGCCTCCAGCAGCTCGTTCTTGTCCTTGAAATGGTGATACGGCGCGGCGGGACTGACCCCGGCCTCGCGCGCCACCGCCCGCAGGGACAGCGCCGCCGGACCCTCGGTCTCGAGAATCTTGCGCGCGGCGTCGATCAAGGCGCGGCTCAGGTCGCCGTGGTGATAGGGGCGGGTTTCGGCGGTGGCGGTGCTCATCGTCCCTCACTGTAACAGCACCTTTCTAAATTTTCATCCAAACGCTGTAAAGATCATCTTGACGGCGTTTAGATACATGCTATCTAAGCATCGTCCAGATTGGCTCGCCGGCACGGCGGCCAATGACCCATCGGGGGTTTGGGCAACAAAAGAGAGGGACTATCGCCATGCAACGCACGCTCAACGCCTTTGAAACCGCCTTCGACCGCCTGGCCGCCGGCTATTTTCTCGTGATCGCTCTGGGCCTCGCCGCCGCCGTCGCCGGCGTGACGCTGTAAGGACCGATTGCTCGTGACCGGCGGGCTGACCCTTCTGATCCCCCAGAAGTCGCCCGCCGCCGCGTTCGGTCCCGCCTTGAACCCTTCGGGGAGCGGAGCTAACCAGACCAGGACGCGTTAGGCCCTCGACGCCATTCATCCGTACGCGTCGCAGGCTTTCCCCATGTTCCAAGACATCTACCGACCATGAGCGTCGCCTTCACCAAGGAGGGCGACAGCGAAGCTTTCGCGGCCGATCTGCCCGATCGCCCGATCTCCACCCATCCCAATCTCGTCACGCCCGAGGGCCTGGCCCAGATCGAGGCCGAGCTGGCCGCCGCGCGCGCCGCCTATTCCTCGGCCCAGAGCGCCGGCGGGGCGGCCGATGGCGATCGCACGGCCATGGCCCGCGCCACGCGCGACCTGCGCTACTGGTCGGCCCGCCGCGCCACCGCCCAGCTGCTGGAACGCGATCCCGCCAAGACCGTCGTGCAGTTCGGCGACCGCGTGACCTTCGAGCGCGAAGACGGCCGCGTGCAGACCTTCCGCATCGTGGGCGAGGACGAGGCCGATCCGGCCAAGGGCTCGGTCTCCTATGTCGCCCCGATCGCCCGCGCCCTGCTGGGTAAGGTCGTCGGCGACGTCTCGCCCGCGCCTGGCGGCGAAGTCGAGATCACCGCGATCGCATAGTTCAGCAAGTTCCGGATTGTCATTCCAGCCAAGCTGCCCCACCTGCGAACCATGTTCGTTCCGCCGACCGCCGAAGCGCTGCTTCAGGCCCGAAAGCATCTGGCCGCCCTCGATCCCGCCCTCGCGGCGATGGAGGCCGTCACGCCGCCCTTCGCCTGGCGCGTCGCCCAGGGCGGTTTTCCGGGCCTTCTCAAGATGGTGGTGCAGCAGCAGGTCTCGCTGGCCTCGGCCGCCGCCATCTGGGCGCGGGTCGAGACGGGCCTGCCTGAGATGACGCCCGAGCGGGTGATGGATCATGACCAGGCCTATCTGCTGTCGCTGGGCCTCTCGCGGCCCAAGGCCCGCTACGCCCACGCCCTGGCCGAGGCCCACGTCACCGGCGCATGCGATTTCGACGCCCTGCCGGGCCTGTCCGACGACGAGGCCGTCGCGGCCCTGACCGCCATCACCGGCATCGGTCGCTGGACCGCCGAGGTCTATCTGATGTTCACCCAAGGGCGCATGGACATGTTCCCCGGCGGCGACGTCGCCCTGCAGGAGGCCATGCGCTGGGCCGACAAGGCCGAGGTCCGGCCGAACGAGAAACAGGCCTACAGCCGCGCCGAGCTCTGGCGGCCCTATCGGGGCGTGGCCGCCCACCTGCTGTGGGCCTGCTACGGCGCCGTCAAACGCCGCGAGATCGCGCCTTTTTGAAACCCGTCAACGAGATGTCTTGGTTCTGTCGCTGACTCGGATCATCCTTTCCTTGCGTTCGGGAATGGATGGCGATTCCCAGAATTGCGTAGGAAGGAGGCCCGTCTTCAGTCCTGTCGCGTGTTTCATCAGCCGAGGCTTGGCGCGTTCTCGCGTCCGTCTTGAGGGGGGGATCTGATGCAGGTCCTCACGCGCCCACCATCCGGCATGCCGGCTCTCGTGCTCAACGCGGACTTCCGGCCGCTCAGCTACTATCCGCTTTCCCTCTGGCCGTGGCAGGAGGTGATCAAGGCGGTTTTCCTGGACCGCGTCGACGTCGTCGCGACCTACGACCAGGTGGTCCATTCGCCGTCGTTCGAGATGAGGCTGCCCAGCGTCGTGTCGCTGAAGCAGTACGTCCCGCAGGAGCGTCCGCCAGCCTTCACCCGCTTCAACCTGTTCCTTCGCGACGCCTTTAGCTGCCAGTATTGCGGCTCGCCCGAGGACCTGACGTTCGACCACGTGATCCCGCGCTCGCGGGGCGGTCGCACGACCTGGGAGAATATCGTCACCGCCTGCGCGCCCTGCAATCTGAGCAAGGGCGGCCGCACGCCGCGCGAGGCGGGCATGCAGCCCTTCCACCACGCCCGCCGCCCGTCGATGCACGAGCTGCAGGAGCGGGGACGTCGGTTCCCGCCCGGCCGCCTGCACGTCAGCTGGCTGGACTATCTATATTGGGACATCGAGCTGGAGGCTTAGGGAGCGCCGCGCTCCAGATAGCAAAACGGCCCGGGCTGGCGTTTTGAGGAATGGCAATCCCGGGCCGTCGGCTATGAGGCGGAAGGGGATCTGACCGCCAAGCTGACCCTAAAATGCAGTCTTACGGCGAAGGTTCCAGGCCCTGCCGTAAAAATATTTCAACGCGGACACACAACGCCAGGGCGATGCAACCCTAACCTCGGCCGGTGGGTTTCTATACCGAGGCAACAGCCACGGGAGACACGCCATGAACCGACCCACCACAGAGGGCGGCGACCAACGCCACTTCACGCACGGGACGTCCGCGTCGACGGCCGACATGGCCGCCGAGGGCCGGATCCGGGAAGAGGACAAGCACATCGACGCGCCCCACGCGCGCGAAGCCAAGCGGCCCCTCCAGGAAGGCGAAAAGCACGACCAGCTGGCCGCCAAGGTGGCCAAGTCCGAGAGCCGCCAGGAGGCCTTGCTCGACGAGGGCCTGGAAGAGAGCTTCCCGGGCAGCGACCCGGTCAGCGTCAAGCGTATTACCTGATGTGACGGGGGAAGCGACGCGCGGCGCGTTCGGCGAAGCTGAGCGCCCGTTCCTTCGCTTCCTCCGCGGCCGCCGCGGGCTCGAAGGTCTTGGCTTGGCGAAGGCTGACCTGGCGACGGTCGGCGGCGGCGATCTGGGCGAAGGTCAGGTCACCCTGCACCCGGGCGGTTCGGCGGATCGTCTCGGTCATGCTGACGGCATAGACCGCCAGGATTCCGCCCGCGTCAGCCAGCCAGTCAAAGACGCTGGCGCTACGACTGTCGAAGAGTTGGGCCGCCTCGATGGCCCCGCCCAGCACCAGGGCGGCGATCGTCAGGTCGGCCCGGCGCATGCGGGGGAAGGCCAGGAACGCGATGGCCAGCAGACCGCCGAACGCGATGGCGTGGGCGGCCTTGTCGCTGAGACCGAAGATTTGCTCGGCCCCCTGGAACGGACCCAGGGTCAGCACCGTCACGGCCAGAGACCCGACCAGCAGCGCGAGGCGCGCGGCGGTGACGAAATGGACGGGCTTGAGCATGGATGCGAACTCCGGAGGATATCCCTCCTAGCGGCCAAGATCGCGCCATCCGGTAAACCGACAGGGTTAGCGAGAGGTCACCCGGCGCATCCGCCTTCCTGGACGTAGAGCCCAGGAAGGCAAGATGACCGGTCCTATTTCTTGGCGGCCGCTTCAGCTTCCGCCTTCTTCTTGGCTTCCGCCGCGGCCTTGTCGGCGTCGTCCTTGGCCTTCTTCCAGGCCTGGAACGCTTCGACATAGGGCTGGCGCCGCAGGATCTTGGAGGCCGGGTCGACGATCACCGGCACGGCGTCGCCAACGGTCACGCGACCCGTTCCGTCGGCCATCGGCACGGTGACCACCTTGCCGCCGACCTTGACCTCCACCGGCATCGGGAACGGCTTGCCGCTCGGGGTCTTCCAGCGCAGCGCCAGATCGCCGCCCTCGCGGGTTTCGACCAGTTCGGGCGGCATGGCCTGGTAGAGATAGGCGTCGAAGAACCAGCCATAGTCCTTGCCGGTCACGTCGTTGACGATCTTCACATAGTCCTTGGTGCCCAGATAGCGCGGGCTGAAGTTGCCCGGCTTGGGATCGTCGCGGCCGTAGATGGCGATGCGGGTGATCTTGAAGAACGCCTCGTCGCCGACCAGCATGCGCAGGGTGTGCAGCACGTTCGAAGCCTTGGCGTAGATGTCGTTCCCCGGGCCGCGATCGGCGTTGTAGACCTCGTCCTCCTTGAGCGCGCGGCCCGAGACGATCGGGTACTTGTTGCGGGTTCCCAGGCGCTGGCCGTTCAGGCGCGCCATGTACTCCATGTCGCCATGCAGCCACTGCGAATAGAGCGGCTGCATGTAGCTGCCATAGCCCTCGTGCAGCCACATGTCGTCGTTGTCGACGTCGGTCAGCTGGTTGCCGAACCACTCGTGGGCGAACTCGTGCTGCAGCAGCCAGTCGAAGCCCCAGCCGTCCAGCGCGTAGTTGTTGCCGTAGGCGTTGATGGTCTGGTGCTCCATGCCCAGGTGCGGGGTCTCGACCACGCCCATCTTCTCGTCGCGGAACGGGTAGGGACCGATCATCGCCTCGTAGAAATCGAGCATCGGCGCGAACTCGGCGAACAGGCCCTTGGCCTTCTCGGTCCGGCTCTTCAGGTGCCAGAACGTCATCGGGAAGCTGTCGCCGTAGCGGCTCTTGTAGGTGGCGGTCAGCTCCTCATAGGGGCCGACATCCAGGGCGATGGCGTAGGTGTTGGGGTTCCTGGCCTGCCAGTTGTAGGTCCGCCAGCCATCCTTCTCGGTCATGCCCTTGAAGGCGCCGTTGGCCGGGGCGACCAGCGGAGCGGGGACGGTGATGTGCAGGTCGACCAGCTTGGGCTCGCCCGTGGGATAGTCGATGCACGGCCAGAAGAGGTCGCAGCCGTCGCCTTGGACGGCCGTGGCGATCCAGGGCTCGCCGGTCTCGGTCTTGGCCCAGACGAAGCCGCCGTCCCAGGGCGCGCGCTTGGCCTCGTGCGGGACGCCGTCATAGGTGACGGCCAGCTTCACCTGCTTACCCTTGGCCACCTTCTTGGGCAGGGTGATGGTCAGGCGGCCCTCGGGATTGCTCCAGGCGGTGGGCTTCAGAGCCTTGCCGTCAATCGTCAGCTTGCGGATCGAGAAGACCCGGTCGAAGTCGACGACCAGCTTGTCCAGCGGGGCCTTGGCCGTGAAGGTCAGGGTCGCCTCGCCCTCGATCGCCTTCTTCTCGGGCAGGATCTTGAACTTCAGGTCGGCATGGTCGAAGCCCAGCGCCTGCTGCTCGGCGGGCATCGGGCCGCCGGTCTCGAGGCTGAGATCGCTGGTCTTCAGAGGCTCCTGGGCCAGCGCCTGGGCGGCGGACAGGGCCAGGATCGACGCCGCGCAGGCGGCGAGGGTGCGGATACGGAACGACAAGCGGACGACTCCCCAACGCAAGAATTGCTTGGGCGTATCGGTAGGCTCCCGACGGACGGGCGCCAAGAGTGCGAAGCTTTCGCTTAGATCTTCTCGCTGATCTTGATCGCGGCGCGGCAGCCGGCCTGGATGACCGCGGTCAGCAGCGGATAGCCCGCCGCCTCGTGCGCGCCTTCCTCGACCGCGAGGTCGCGATGGGCCAGTTCGTCGTCGCGAAACTGAGTCAGTTCGGCGGCGAGCGCCGGATCGCGATCCTTCAGTTCCTCGATCTGGCCGGCATAGTGCTTCTCGATGACGTTCTCGACCGCCTCGGTGCAGGCGTGGGCCGCCTTGTCGCCGAGGAGGGCGGTGCCGGCGCCCAGCGCGAAGGCGGCCGCGCGCCAGATCGGCGACATCAGGGTCGGGCGCACGCCGCGCTCGGTCAGCATCTCGTTGAAGCGGGTCAGGTGGACCTGTTCGTGGCCCTCCATCTCCTTCAGCTGGTCGGCGATCCGCTCGCGGCCGGGGCTGGCGCGCATGACCGCCGCCTGGCCGCGATAGATGTGGACGGCGGCCAGCTCGCCGGCCTGGTCGACGCGCAGGATCTCGGCGAGACGAGACGCGAGCGCGCCCTGGCCGGGACGGGGCGGGACCGGGCGGGTCATTAGCCCATCTCTCCCTTGAGCGTCTCCGCCTTGCGCAGGCCGGCCAGGGCCGACCAGACGGCCAGCTTCAGCGAGGCGAGCGCGTTCCAGCCGGCCATCGACAGGCCCAGGAACACCCAGGCGGCCTCGTCGCACATCGGCGGCTTGAGCTTGATTTCACCCTTGAGCATGGCCGAGAGGCTGGCCGCGTCGGCCACGCCGCCGCCCGTGCAGGTCTTCGGACCCGGCCACCATTTCCACTCGACGCCGGCATGGAAGGCCGCGAGGCCCGCGCCGTAGAGGAAGATCGCCCCCAGCAGCAGGTTGGCGGGCAGGCGCAGGCGGGGCCACAGCGGCGTCCGCTGCAGGATGAAGGCGATCAGGCCGACGGTTCCCGCCACCCAGTAGACCTCGCGCTGCTTCAGGCAGAGATGGCACGGGGCGAGGCCGCCGAACTTCTCGAAGCTGTGGGCGATGGCCAGCATCAGGGCGCTGGAGAGGAAGGCGATCAGCGGCCAGTGGCGCGTGACCAGGTCATAGACCCGGGCGATGAAGCCGCTGCTGGCGATCTTGGTCTCTTCATTCGTCATGCGGCGCAAGCTCCACCATGTCCGCCCCCGCCCAGGAAGTGGCTGGCGGTGAGGCCGATGACAAGAAGGGCGATCAAGATTCCGGCGAACAGGGCCAGGCGCCGTTCGACGATCGGCAGCAGGGTGGGGCCGAACTTCTTGATGATGAAGGCCACCAGGAAGAAGCGCGCGCCGCGCGTCACGACCGAAGCGGCGATGAACACCGGGAAGGCGAAGGCGGCCAGGCCCGAGGCGATGGTCACCAGCTTGTAGGGAATGGGGGTCAGGCCCTTGGCCAGGATCACCCAGACGCCGTACTTGGCGTACCAGCACTGGAACTCGGCCAAACCGCCGGCATGGCCGGTCGCGGCCATCATCCACAGGCCGACGTCGCGCAGGAAGTAGCCGATCGCATAGCCCAGCATACCGCCCAGCACCGAGGCGATCGTGCAGATCAGGGCGTAGCGCCAGGCCTTCTCAGGCCGCGCCAGGCACATCGGGGCCAGCATCACGTCCGGCGGGATCGGGAAGAACGAGCTCTCGGCGAACGAGACGACGAACAGGCTCTTCGAGGCGTGACGGGAAGCGGCCAGGCCCATGACCCAGTCGTAGAGGCGACGCAGCATGCGGACTCCGAGGAAACTATCGGGTCGTTGCTAGCAGGGGCGCCGGCGCTTGTCCTCCTGGATGTACGACGGCGGCGGCTGATCCGATGAAGAGCGATCAGTAGAACCGCCGAACAGCGGGACGCATCGTCGGATTTGGATTTTCGGCGTTTCGTGGCTATCACCGCCGGCCAGACACGGGCCGCGCGGCCCAGACCGAAAGCCGAGACCATGAGCGACACGCCTCCCGACCGCCTCTCCGTCAATCCCGACAGCCCGCACTACGACGCCGACCTGCTGGAGCGCGGCATCGGCATTCGCTTCAAGGGCGTCGAGAAGACCAATGTCGAGGAGTACTGCATCAGCGAGAAGTGGGTCCGCGTCGCCGCGGGCAAGACCATGGACCGCAAGGGCAATCCGATGACGATCAAGCTGCAGGGCGACGTCGAGGCCTATTTCCGCGACACGGCCGAAGGCGAAGGCTGAGGCCTGGCCCGGTGAGCGATCCGGTCAACGATCCCGACCTCGAGGCGATGGCGCGCGACGAGCTTTCGCGCGCCGTGACCCTGCGCTGGCAGGACCTGAAGGGCATCGTCCCCTGGGGCGATACCTTCGAGGGCATCTCGCCGGCCGGTCGCTATGTCGAGGTCGAGCGCAGCTACATCTGGGCTTCGGATGAGGGCGGCGACATCCTCTGCGAGGTGACCGTCTATGGCGGGCCGTCGCGTTACGACCAGGGCGCGCGGGTCACCCGCTTGATTCCCCGCGCCGGATCATAAGAACGCCGATCAGAGAGGCGAGACGGCTATTCTCTGCCCAAGGGGCGTGCGAAGCTGCGCCTTCGTTCGAGCCAGCTCGCCGCGCCGTTTGAGGCGAAGGCGAGGGACGCTCACAACAAGAATCAGCTTGGGTCGCAACGCCGAGGCCCGAAAAGCGAAATCGACTGGCGAAGGCTGCTCCTTCGAGGCGGCCGCGCCTGGGAGGACGAAAGGAAGGGACATGACCGCGACTGTGTCTCCGATCACGTCTGGCACCCCCGAAACGCCCGAGACGGGCGTCAGCCTCATCGATTACGTCCCCTATCGCCTGGCCACGGCCTCGGCGGCGGTCAGCCGGCTGATCGCCCGCGCCTATGAGGACCGCTTCGGCCTGACCATCCCGCAATGGCGGCTGATGTCGGTGCTGGCCGAGGGCAACCTGACCCAGCACACGGCGGTGACCCGCACGGCCATGGACAAGGTCCGGGTCAGCCGCGCCGCCCAGGAGCTGGTCGTCCGTCGCCTGGTCGCCCGCACGACCGTGCGCTCGGATCGCCGTTCGCACACCCTGGAACTGACGGCCGCCGGCCGTCGCCTGTTCGCCGAGATCGCGCCCCTGGCTCTGGCCTATGAGGCGACCCTGCTGGCGGGCCTGGCCCCCAACGAGGTGGCGATGTTCAAGCGCCTGCTCGACCACCTCGAGACCGCCGCCATCCAGCTGACCGGCGGCGAGACGATCAGTCCGCCCTAGCGGCGGCTTCGTAAACCGCTCGCGCGATCGCCCTCGCCAGGCAGTCGGCCGCCGCCGCGCCGATGCGCGCGCGCTGAATTCCCCGCATCGGACCATCGCCCAGCGCAACCGCGCCCGAGGCCAGGGCGAAGACGACGTCTCCGTCGAAAGGCGTATGCGACGGCCGTACGGCCCGGGCCATGCCGTCGTGCGCCATCATCGCCATCCGCTGGGCCTCGGCGGTGGTGAGATCGGCGGTGGTCGCGACCAAGGCCAGGGTGGTGTTGGCGCCGGCCTTCAGGCGGGCGGCCAGTTTGGAATCGTCCGGGATGGGTTCGACCACGGGCGGCATGGGGCCGGGCCGCTTGCCGCCGAACTCGCCGTCGATCTCGAACGGCCAGGCCCAGAAGGTCTCGCCGTCCGGCATGTAGGGCGAGCCGACCGGATTGGCCGCCACCAGCGCCCCGACGATCAAGCCGTCGCCCAGGTCCAGCGACGCCGAACCGAGCCCGCCCTTGCGGATCCCGGCCATGGCGCCGCGCCCCGCGCCGAACGAGCCCAGCGGGAAATTCTCGCCGGCCGCCTCGACCGCCCTCATGCCCAGGTCGCGATAGGGCGGGGAGAGGCCCCAGGCCTTGTCGCCGCCGTTGCCCAGGTCGTGCAGCGCCGCCGCCGGCACGATCGGAATGGCGGGCGTGCCTTCCGCGATCCTCAGGCCCCGGTTGCTGACCGAAAGCGCGATCGCCGCCCCATCGGCCGCGCCCAGGCCGAACACCGAGCCGCCCGAGAAGCAGATCGCATGGGCCTTAGAGAAGCTGTTCTCGGGCCGCAGGGTGTCGGTCTCCCGCACCGCCGGCCCGCCGCCGCGCACGTCGACCGCCGCCGTCCAGGCGTCGGGGCAGAGGATGACGGTCACGCCGGTCCTCACGGCCTCGTCCTCGACGCAGCCCACCAGCAGGCCCGGGACGTCGGTGATCAGGTTGCGAGGGCCGGGCGTGAGCATTGAGAATCTCCGTGTGGAGCAATGCTAAACCTGCCGCCGCAAGACTGGAATTCGCTCCCGACGCCTGCTAGGAAGACCACCCTTCGCGAAGGCGAAGCACGCGGGCGTGGTGAAACTGGTAGACGCGCCGGACTCAAAATCCGGTTCCGAAAGGAGTGTCGGTTCGACCCCGACCGCCCGCACCATCTTTTCTTCTGAATTCAGAGGCGCGTGCTCGCGCCGACCCGGTCGATCAGGCCGCGCAGCAGCGTGCGCCCCTTCGTCCACGCCCCATGCCCCGAGTCGACATTGATGTGCCCGGCGCGGCCCAGGTCGACGAACTCCGCGCCCCAGCCGCTGGCGAAGGCTTTGGCGCGCTCGATCTCGACATAGGGGTCGTCGCGGCTGGCCACGACCAGGCTAGGGAAGGGCAGGCGCTGGCGGGGGATCGGCGAAAAGCCGACCAGCAGGCGGCCGGCCGGGCCTTCTCGATTGACGTCGGCCGGCGCCACCAGCATCGCCCCGCCCACGCCGCGTCCGCCCGTGACCTGGGCGAAGTGGGCGATCAGGGCGCAGCCCAGGCTGTGAGCGACCAGGATGGCGCCGGGCCGCCGCCGCACCGCTTCGGCCAGGCTGATCGTCCAGTCGCCCAGCAGCGGGCGCTCCCAGTCCTGCTGGTCGACGCGCTCGGCGTTCGGCAGCTCGCGCTGCCAGTGCGATTGCCAGTGGTCGGGACCGGAATTGTAGAGGCCGGGCACGATCAGGATCGGCGGACCGTTGTGGCCGTCGCCATAGGAACGCGCGGGCTCGAAGGCCGAAGGTGGGTGCATCATCATGCGAAACTCGAAGGCTGGAACCGTCGAGGCGCAGATAGGCCCGGTCCGGCCCTTCGCTCAATTCATATCAATTCGATAGGAATTCAGAAAAGCTGGGGCGAGACCGGGATTTTAGTTCGTTCTAGCCGATCTTGTCGCCCCGATGCAGGGGATCGGGCAGGGGATCGCCGGCCTTCACCAACTGCAGCGACACCGAGTTGATGCAGTAGCGCAGCCGCGTCGGGGCCGGGCCGTCCGGGAAGACGTGACCCTGGTGGCTGTCGCAGCGGGCGCAGCGGGTCTCGATGCGGACCATGCCGTACGCCGTGTCGCGCACGCCGACCACGTGATCCTCGGCGAACGGGGCGTAGAAGCTGGGCCAGCCCGTGCCGCTCTCGAACTTGGTCTCGTGCTTGAACAGCGGCAGGCCGCACAGGCGGCAGCAATAGGCGCCGGGGTTCTTCTCGCCCAGCAGGCCGCCGCAGAACGGGGCCTCGGTGCCGTGGTGCAGGAGAACGCGGGCCTCTTCGGCCGTCAGGTCGGCTTCCAGGCGTTCGCGTTCCGGCTCCGTCGGCGGCGTAAGGTCGAAGCCGGCGGTTGAAAGGGTGGCTGCGTCTGTCATGAACGCCAATGTAAGCGTTCATACGTTGATCCGGTAGAGACCCGAGGAGTTCCCCATGACCATCGCCGTCGCATTCCTGCAGCCGGGCTGGGCCGATTGGGAGGCCGGCGGCGTGCTGGTCCTGCTGCGCGAGCACCTGAAGGTTCAGATCGAGATCGCCACGCCGACCGGCGATCCGGAGACCTCGATCGGGGGCATCCTGGCGGCGGCGGACTATCGCTTCGACGACCCGGTGCTGAGCGATGCGGACGTCTACATCCTGATCGGCAGCGACGAATGGACCAAGGGCGAGAACCCCGCGGTCACGGCGCTGATCCGTCAAGCGCTCGCCGACGGCAAGATCGTGGCCGGCATCTGCGCCGGCACGACGGCCCTGGCGCGCGCGGGCCTGTTCGACGGCCGCAAGCACACCTCCAACGGCAAGGACTGGCTGGAAGGCGTCGCGCCCGGCTATGCGGGCTCGGACAGCTATGTCGACACGCCCAAGGCGGTGACCGACGGCAAGCTGGTCAGCGCCTCGGGCCTGGCGCCCGTGACCTTCGCCGCCGCCGTCGCACGCCTGATCGCGCCCGAGGCCGAGGCGATGATCGCGGGCTACGAGGCGATGTTCGCTAGAGAATTTTCGGCGGGATAGGAGCCCGGAACTTGTGGGCTTCCGGCGCATGCCAACGCCATCAAAACTCGTGTCATCCCGGAAGCCTCGCAGAGGCTATCCGGGACCCAGGGGCCAAGCGCAGTGTATCGCCCCTGGGTCCCGGCTCTCCGCGCTTCGCGCTGCGGCCGGGATGACGCGGGAATTATTACTCGCGATCGAACCTATTTAAGCGCCGCCGCCCCGGCGCGGGCGACCACGCCGTCTTGGGCGCCGGTGCCGCCGGAGACGCCGATCGAGCCGACGATCTTGCCGTCGACCAGCAGCAACTCGCCGCCTTCGACGGCCGTGGCGCCGGTGAAGATCGAGTTCAGCGTCCCGGCCTTCACGGCCTCCTGGAAGTAGGAGGTCGGGCGGCGGAAGTTGGCCGAGGTGTGGGCCTTCTTCAGCGCGACCTCGTTCGAGCCGTACTGCGTGCCGTCCATCTTCTGGGCGAAGACCTGCTGGCCGTTCGACTCCAGGATGACGAAGACCATCGTCCAACCGTTCTTGCGCGCCTCGGCCTCGGCGGCCGCGGCCACGGCCTTGGCCTCCGCCAGGGTGATGACGCGGCTGGAATAGGCCGGAGCGGGCGGCGGCGCGGGCGCGGCGGCGGGAGCCGGGGCGGTCTGGGCCAGGGCCGGCGCGCCGGACAAGACAAAACCGGCGGCGATCAGGGCGAGAGTCTTCTTCATGGCAGCACGACCTCGTCGTTCAGGGCGGTGTTCTGGGACTGGGTGGAGACGATGCGGACCCGCAGGCCCGCCGCCTTCACGCCCGCCGGGATCTTCAGCTTCACCGAAGCGGTCTTGGGCAGCAAGTCCAGCGGCGCCTTGAGCGCCGGAATGGCGGCGCTGTTCAGGACCTTGCCCGAAGCGTCGACCAGTTCCAGCTTGGCCGCCGCGGCGTTCTGGGCGCCCAGGCTGTGGACCTTGGCGGTGACCGCCGATCCCTTCACCGTCACGTCGCCGCGACCGACGCCGAGGTCGGCGCGCTTGGCCGGATCGTCGCCGGGCGTGGCCAGCTTCATGTCGATCACCGTGGTCTGGCGCGGAGCCAGGGTGACCTTGGTCCCCAGGCTGCGCTCGAAGGCGACCGAGCGGGTCTCGGCCGACCCGTCGATGGCGTCGTCGCCGTTGGCGTCGAGGCCCTGGGCCAGGCTCCACTGGCCGGGCGCGACGTTCCAGCCGGTCATGGTCGCCGTCACCGGCTTGTCGGTGGTGTTGTAGGCGATGACCTTGAAGCCGGTTTTGGTCGCGTCCTTGACCAGCACCGCCACGTCCGTGCCGTCGGCGTTGTCGAAGCGCCACGAGACGGTGTGGCCGGGCGTCATCTGGCCGCGCTTATTGGCGATGCCGCCCAGGCGGGTGCGCTGGAGGATGTCGGACGGCAGCTCGACACGGTCGGACCACCAGTGGCCTTCGGTGTGCATGTACATGTGCTGGGCGTTCCACTGGATCTCGTCGGCATAGAGGTCCTCGAGGAAGGTCTTGTCGCCGGTCAGGGTCCAGGCGCTGTAGCGCTCCAGCGCGCCGCCGCGCTTGGCGGCGCCGACGATCAGGTCCTTGTTCGGCGCGCCCAGCTTCATCTCGCTCAGGGCGTTGTCGTTGATGTCGCCCAGCGAGCGGATGGTGTTCTTGCCGATCCGCCACTTGATCGGCGTCAGGTACTTCTGGTCGCCGGTCAGGCGATAGGCGGCCCAGAACACCTGGAACGGCCCGCCCGCGCCCGAGCCCTGCAGCACCGTGCCGCCACGCTCGGCGTCGCTGCGCCAGTTGATCTCGTTGGGGTACGAGCCGTCCTTCTTGTTGACGTGCGCCAGATAGCCGTCGGCCAAGCCCAGCACGATGTCGCGGGCGGTCGGATCGCCATTGTAGTCGGCGATCAGGATCGAGGGATGCGCGACGCCGAACGAATAGGGCTTCTGCCACTCCCACGGACCTTCGCGGTACGAGATCTTGCCGCTGTACCAGTTGGTGTTGAAGTGGACGTGGCCGGCCGGGTTCTTGTCGACCACGCGGGGCAGGGCCTTCACGGTCGTGAACAGGCGCTCGACCGTCAGCGGGTCGCCGTAGTTGAGGTACATCGCCTCGGAGTTCGAGTTGATGCCTTCCTCATAGGCGTGCAGCTCGTCGGTCACGATGGTCGAAAGACCGTCGGTGAACATGCCGTTCTTGTAGACGGCGTCGGCCATGCGGTTCAGCGAGGTCGTGATCTTGTCCGGCTGAACGCCCATCAGGGCGACGCCCGGCCATTGCTGCAGCAGGTCGCTGTCGTCGGACAGGCCGCCGCCGAAGTCGCCGTAGTCGACCTGGCGCTCGTCGATCCACCAGTTGATGAACTTGCTGACCAGCTTGAGGTCTTCGGTCTGGCGGAAGGCCCACAGCGGCGTGCCCGCCGGCGCCTTGGGCTGGTCGAAGGCCGGCCAGCCCTGGCTGCCATAGGTGATGTCGCCCCAGTACTCGCGGCCGATCTGGTTGTCGGGATCGACGCGCAGCAGGTCGGAGATGTCGGCGTAGAGGCGGCGATAGAGGCCCTGGCGCTTGGAGGTCGTGTGCTCCTCGACCAGGAAGGCCCAGTTGTCCTTCACCTGATTCAGGCGGTCGGCGACGTGTTCGGCCTTGGCCTTGTCGCGGTCCTTCAGCACCAGGCGGATCTTGGCGCCGTCCAGCGCCTTGGGACCAAAGTCGGTGCTGTCGGCGGCGATGGTCAGGTACAGGCTGTCGGGCGTCAGGATGCGGTCGCGCATGTCCAGCCAGACGGTGCGGGCCTCGCCGGCCTTCACCGAGACGCTGACGTCGATCATGTTGCGGCCCGGCCAGATCGGATCCTTGACCTGGATGTTCAGCGGGATGGTCGTCCCAGCGGCGCCGGGCAGGGCGGGGATGTCGATGGCGACGCCGTCCAGGCCGTCGCGGGCGTTCTCCCAGCCATAGGCCCAGTTGCGGGCCAGGGGCTTGGCGGCCGGCGCGTCGCCGAAACCCGACGGGATCAGGACGTGGACGATCGGCAGGCCCTTGGCCGGCAGGTCGCCAGCCGGGCGCGGGCGGGTCGGCGCGGCGTCCGGAACGGCCACGACCGTGGCGCGCTCGCCCGCCGGGTGGCGGCCGGCGATATAGGCGTTCAGTTCGGCCAGGTTCAGATAGTCCGGCGCCACGTCGGCGCGAACCGTGTAGCTCATCTTAAACGCGTTCTTGGGCTCGGCGCCGGCGGTGACGTTATAGGCCCAGAGCTCCTGGATCGGGGTTTCCTGGGCCAGGTTGGTGAAGGTCAGGACGCCGCCCTTCAGCGGCTGGCCAAAGGTGTTGACCGTGCGCTCCTGGTCCTTGGCGCGCCCGCCGACGCTGGAGCCCTTGTCGCCGGCCTTGGCGGACCAGGACAGATCGCCATAGGCCGGGCCCTGGATCTCGACGCGGTTGATGGCCTCGTCAGGCAGCGCCAAGGTCAGGGCCTTGCCGCCGTCGACATAGACGTTCCAGTCCGGCAGCTGGAAGTAGTCGTCACGACCGGCCAGGCGCGAACGGTTGTAGACGCCGGGCCAGGTGGTTTCCGAGATGCCGTCGTTGGCGCGCCACATCCACTGCTTGATGTCCTTGGCGTCGGCGAACTCGACCTTGCGGATCGTGGTCTGGGCGTCGGCCAAATAGGGCGGGAGGTCCTTGTTCCAGCCGTAGCGCTGCTTCCACGCGGCGTGGACGGCGGGGTCGGACAGCGTTGCGATCGGCGCGGCGGCGGCCGGCGCCTCGTTGCGGGCCAGGGCGGCGATGGCCTCGGCGACCAGCGGGCGGTCATAGACGCGCAGCTCGTCCAGGTCGCCGCCACGGGTGAAGTTGTAGCGGCTCTGCACCTGGTGAGGCGCGATCACGCGGCCGGCGACGCCGAACTGGTCGAGACCGGCGTCGTAGACGGCCTTGGCCTCGGTCTTGGCCGCCAGCTTGCCGTCGACATAGAGCTGGACGCCGGTGGTTTCGTCCCAGGTGAAGGCCAGGTGGGTCCAGGCGTCGGCCGCCGGGTTCTTGTCGACCTTGAACGAGACGCGGGTGCGCGCCAGGCCGTTGTCGGTGACGAAGGCGTCGAAGCCGTGGCCGTTCCAGTCGATGCGCAGGAACGCCATGTCCCAGCTGGAGTGGTCGGCATAGCCGACGCGGAAGATCACGAACGGCGCGACCCCGACCGGATAGCCCGAGCGCCAGAAGAACGACAACGTGCCGCGCTGAGCCTGGATGTTGCCGGGCGCGTTCCACGAGACGACGCCGTCGTCTTCGGCGTGGAAGCCCTTGCCGGCCTTGCCGTTGTCGATCGGCGTGACCTTGTCGGCGAAGTTGGGGATGGGGTCGCCCGAGGCGATGTCGGCCACCAGGCCCTTATCGCCGGAAACCTTGAACAGCAGCGCCGGCTCAGCGGTCTGCGCGGCCGCGGCTGTCGCCGCATGGGCCAGGATCAGGGCGCAGGTCGAGCCCAGGAAAATCGCCTTCATACGAACCGTCTCCTCCCGATGGCGTCCATCTCGGTCCCGTACTCTTGGTAACCGGTGTCATGCCTGGGTGCTGGTGTAGCGCCGTAAGGGCATGCTTGCAAACCCGACGAGGCCTGATAGGCCATGCTGCAAAGCACAAAAACTACGGGCGGAAGTTGCCGATGTTCTCCAAGATCCTGATCGCCAACCGGGGCGAGATCGCCGTGCGCGTGATCAAGACGTGCCGCCGTCTGGGGATCAAGACCGTGGTGGTCTACTCCGACGCCGACGCCGGCAGCCTGGCCGTCGAGATGGCCGACGAGACCGTCCACATCGGCGCCTCGCCCGCCGCCCAGTCCTATCTCGTCGCCGACAAGATCATCGCCGCCTGCAAGCAGACGGGCGCGGAGGCCGTGCATCCGGGCTTCGGCTTCCTGTCCGAGAACGCCGGCTTCGCCCAGCGCTGCGCCGACGAGGGCGTCGTGTTCATCGGTCCGAACCCCGGCGCGATCAGCGCCATGGGCGACAAGATCGAGAGCAAGAAGTTCGCCCAGGCCGCCGGCGTCTCTTGCGTGCCCGGCCACATCGGCGAGATCGACGACACCGCCCATGCCGTGACGATCTCCGAGCAGATCGGCTATCCGGTGATGATCAAGGCCTCGGCCGGCGGCGGCGGCAAGGGCATCCGGGTGGCCTGGAACCGCAAGGATGTCGAGGAGGGCTTCCCGGCCGTCCGCGCGGAGGCCAAGGCCAGCTTCGGCGACGATCGCATCTTCATCGAGAAGTTCATCGAGAGCCCGCGCCACATCGAGATCCAGGTGCTGGGCGACAAGCACGGCAACGTCGTCCACCTGTTCGAGCGCGAATGCTCGATCCAGCGCCGGAACCAGAAGGTCATCGAGGAGGCCCCGTCGCCTCTGCTGGACGAGGCGACCCGCGCCGCCATGGGCGCCCAGGCCGTGGCCCTGGCCAAGGCCGTGAACTACGACAGCGCCGGCACGGTCGAGTTCGTCGCCGGCCAGGACAAGAGCTTCTATTTTCTGGAGATGAACACCCGCCTGCAGGTCGAGCACCCGGTCACGGAACTGATCACGGGGCTGGACCTCGTCGAGCAGATGATCCGTTCGGCCGCTGGCGAGACGATGGCGTTCGGCCAATCCGACCTGAAGATCAACGGCTGGGCCATCGAGAGCCGCATCTACGCCGAGGACCCGTACCGCAAGTTCCTGCCGTCGATCGGCCGCCTCGTGCGGTACGACCCGCCGGCCGAGGGGGAAGAGGACGGCTATACGGTCCGCAACGACGCCGGCGTCCGCGAGGGCGACGAGATCTCGATGTTCTACGACCCGATGATCTCCAAGCTTTGCACCTGGGCGCCGACCCGCCTGGCCGCCATCGACGGCATGGGGCGGGCGCTGGAGGACTTCCACATCGAGGGCCTGGGCCAGAACATCCCGTTCCTGGCCGCCGTGATGGACCAGGAGCGGTTCCGGTCCGGCAAGATCTCGACCAACTACATCAAGGACGAGTTCGCCGAGGGCTTCACCGGCGTGGCCCCGACGGCCGAGCAGATGGACATTCTGACCGCCGTCGGCGCGGCCATGCAGCGGGTCTACGCCGCCCGGGCGCGTTCCTACGCCTCGGGCCTGGTCGCCGCGCCGCGCGACGAGTGGGTGGTGGCCGTCGGCCATACCAAGCGCCGCGTGAAGGTGAGCGGGGAGGGCGACCTTTCCGTCGAAATGCTCGACGAGGACCGCACGCTGGTTCTGACCGATGTCGATTGGCGTCCGGGCAAGCCGGTCTTCAAGGCGGCCTTGGACGGCAAGGCCTTCACGGTCCAGGCCGCGCCCGCCGCCGAGGGCTTCGACATCCGCCACCGCGCCGCCAAGGCCCGGGTGCTGGTCCTGACCCCGCGCTCGGCAGAGCTGCACGACAAGCTGCCCGAGAAGCAGGCCGCCGACACCTCCAAGCTGGTGCTGTCGCCGATGCCGGGCCTGGTGGTCTCGATGGATGTCATCGCCGGCCAGCAGGTTCGCGAGGGCGAGGTCGTCTGCGTGCTCGAGGCCATGAAAATGCAGAACATCATCCGCGCCGAGCGCGACGGGGTGGTGAAGACCGTCAACGCCAAGGGCGGCGACCCGGTCGCGGCCGACGAGGTGCTGGTGGAGTTCGCCTAGGGATTGGGCCTTGCAGCCAAAGGTGGAGTCGCTAGCTTCACCTTATGGCGAAAAAGACTCATCCCCTCATCGACGGACTTTTCGGCTTTGACGGCCGGTTTCGACGCTCCGAATACTGGATCGCCGGCATCGGCCTAGCCGTGGTGCGCCTCGTGGCGCTTGGACTCGCGACGGCCATTCTGGGCATGGGCTGGATGCAGGCCAGCAATTCTTTTCCGCTGCGGATCGGATTGGATCTGGTCTTTCTCTGGCCCTACACGGCGCTCGCCATCAAGCGTGGCCATGATCGGAACCGCTCGGCTCGCTTCACGGGCATCCTGATGGCGTTGATCTACGGGACGAGCTGGAGCGGCTCCTGGCTGATCCAGGCGGGTGATGTGATGTCAGGCGGCATGCTCGGCCTCGTTGTCCTGGTGATCGCGCTATACATGCTGATCGACTACGGCTTCATCGACGGCACGAAGGGCCCCAACCGCTACGGAGCCTCGCCCAAGGGGCACGCCGGGTCTGGCCTGGACGTCGGCAAGACCTTCGACTGAGCTCGCTCCGACGCCCCTTTCTGAGCGGCCTTCCAGGCTCTAGATTGCCCGCGTCGGCGAACGGCCGACTCGTAGGCTGCAAGGGCGGGCATGAGCGAACGTAGCGAATGGGCGGAGCTGTTCCTGTCGTCGAACGGCAGGCTGTCGCGCACGCCGTTCCTGATCGCGGCGGGCGTGATCCTGGGCGTAGCGGCGCTTTATGAAGCGTTGGTCGGCTCCCGTCACACCCTGAACCTGCTGACCGGCTGGCTGGCCTATCCCGTATTGCTCTTCTCGGGCGCCTGTGTGCTGTCCAAGCGCCTTCATGACCGAGGGCGCTCGGGATGGTGGTCGATGCTGATCCTGATCGCGGTGATCGCTGTCTGGCCGCAGCCCACGCGCTTCTGGGACTTCGCCTTTGTGTTGGTGATCGCCTGGGCGGTCGTCGAGCTGGGCGTCATGGGCGGCGAGCAGGGCGCCAACCGCTACGGCGTGAACCCGCTGAAGGCCGTCTCGGTCTAGAGCATCCCGCCAAGATCCTCTCTCCTGGGGAAAGGGGATTGGCGGACGTCTATCCCCGGAGTCCGCTCCGTTGAACTCAACGAAATCAACGGCCTGTCGATTTTTCGCGCCGCTGAATCATCCGCGTCTGGAACCGCCCCCATACTCATTGCACCTGATGGCTTGAAAGGGACGTCCGGCCGGCGACTTGGGCGGCTGTCAGGGGTGGTCGAGCGGGTAGCGCTCGCCGGTGCGGAGGCGACTCTGCAACTTCGTCCATCCTGAGGTAGTCGACCCTGGAACACAAAAACGACGTTGGACGCAGGCTGGCAGTGCAACAGGCGGGGCTGAAATCGCCCTTGCAGTCCGGACGGGATGGCCAATCCCTCCGCCCGTCGGGGGCCTAGCGGCGAGAGCGGGTTAAGACCCCGCGCCTCGCGGGCTCACCGGATAACGACCGCGCGGAGCGTACGGTCCTCGCCGAAACGGTATCCAAACTCTCACACTCCGGGCGACGCCCGGCGCTCCGCGGTCCCTTTCACATCTTCAGCGGCCCGCCGCGTGAGGACGTAGGCGTATGACCCTAGACCGGAGACGGGGCGTCCTCGACCGGCCCGAACACCTTCGCGAAGCTGGCCTTCAGCGCCGCGTCGGCCTCGTCCGTCGTCACCGGCAGACCCAGGTCCACCAGGCTGGTCACCCCATGCTCGGTCTGGCCGCAGGGCACGATGCCGGAGAAGTGGTCCAGCTCCGGCTCCACGTTCAGGCTGATCCCGTGGAAGCTGACCCACTTGCGCAGCTTCACGCCGATGGCGGCGATCTTGTCCTCGCGGCTCCAGCCTGGGCCCTTGCGCTCGACCCAGACGCCGACGCGGCCGTCGCGCAGTTCGCCGGTGACGTTGAAGGCGGCCAGGGCGTCGATGATCCAGGCCTCCAGCGCCGCCACGAAGGCGCGCACGTCGCGGCCGCGCTTGGTCAGGTCCAGCATCACATAGGCCACCCGCTGGCCGGGCCCGTGATAGGTGTACTGGCCGCCGCGCCCGCTCTCGAACACCGGGAAACGGTCCGGCTGAATCAGGTCGCCGCCCTTGGCCGAGACGCCGGCGGTATAGAGCGGCGGATGCTCCAGCAGCCAGATCAGCTCGCCCGCCGTCCCCTCGGCGATGGCGGCCGCGCGGGCCTCCATGGCGGCAACGGCTGCCGGGTAGGCGACCCGCTCGGTCGAAACCGCCCACCCCACGGGCGCGGCGTCATCGCGTCCCATGGTCGGAAGCCCAGTATTTTCAGGGTTTAACGGGAGAGCAAGCATACGGCCCTAATCTTGCAATCGAGACGTGGCGACCCGGTCGGTCGTGTGTGTCAGTCAAGGGTCTTACTTCGTGAGCCAGGTCAACGCCGTCAATGTCGAGATCTCCGTCCTGCTGGGGCGCTCGATCCTGCCCATGCAGCAACTGCTGCGCATGGGCCGCGGCGCGGTGATCCCGCTGGACGCCAAGACCAATGACGAAGTCTGGATCCTGGCCAACAACCACCCGATCGCGCGTGGCGAAATCCAGATCAGCGACGACCGCATCGCCATCCAGGTGACCCGCGCGGCCGACGTCTACGACTACATGGCCGGCGGCGCCTAATAGGCCGCGGGCTGTAAGTTCGCGCATAGCGAACTTCCGACTTCCCAAAGCCGATTCAGTTTGCTACCTGCCGCCCCTCACCACGAGCGGTCGTGGCGGAATTGGTAGACGCGCAGCGTTGAGGTCGCTGTGGGGCAACCCGTGGAAGTTCGAGTCTTCTCGACCGCACCAGTGGTGAAACAAGAGTAGAGCGCGCTTGGCGAAATCGGTTTCCGACTCGCTGGGGGCGCTCTAATCGTTTCAGGCCTTGGTTTCGCCCCAAGCGCGCTTCATCGGACCCAGCCTAACGAACCCAGCCTAGAGCTCAGGAGGCCCCCATGACCCGGGACACCGCCGAACTGACCGACGACGTGCTGGACGACATCCCGCTGGCCAAGGCCGAGACCCCGGAGGAGCTGGAAGATCTCGCCCTAGGCGACGACTACGCCCTCAATCCCGAATACGTCGAGATGGTGATCGACGCCGCCGACAGCGGTGACCTGAAGCGCCTGCGCGAGCTGGTCGGCGCGCTGGAGCCGGCTGACGTCGCCGACCTGATGGGCTTCCTGACCGCCGACTATCGCGAGGAGATCATCCCGCTTCTCGATCCGGAGGCGCTGGGCGAGATCATCTCGGAGATGGACGAGAACATCCGCGAGGAGGTTCTGGAGGCCACCCCATCCGTGACTCTGGCCCGGGCGCTGGAGGAACTGGACACCGACGACGCCGCCGACGTCATCGACGACCTGGACGACACCAAGCGCTTCCAGGTTCTGGCCGCCATGGGCGAGACCGACCGCGCCGCCATCGAGACGACGCTGTCGTACGAGGACGAGACCGCCGGTCGCCTGATGCAGCGCGAGTTCCTGGCCGCGCCGGAGTTCTGGACCGTCGGCCAGACGATCGACCACGTCCGCGAGGCGGGCGACTCGTTGCCCGAGCTGTTCTTCGACGTCTATGTCGTGGACCCCACCTACAAGCCGGTGGGCGCCATCCCGATCAGCATCCTGCTGCGCAGTCGCCGCGAGACGCCGCTGGCCGAGCTGATGGAGGCGGTCACCGAAATCGATGTGGCGATGGACCAGGAAGAGGTCGCCTACATCTTCGACAAATACCACCTGATCAGCGCCCCGGTGATCGAGCCGGGCGGGCGGCTGGTGGGCCAGATCACCGTTGACGACATCGTCGAAGTCATCCGTGACGAGGCCGAGGAAGACATCCTGGCCCTGGCCGGTGTGTCCGACGCCGGCCGTGACGCTTCCGTGGTCGAGATCGTCAAGTCGCGGCTGCCGTGGCTGATGCTGAACCTGGCCACGGCGACCCTCGCCGTCAGCGGCGTGGCGATCTTCCAGGCCGAGATCGCGCAGCTGGTGGCCTTGGCCATCCTGATGCCGATCGTCTCGTCGCTGGGCGGCAACGCCGGCACCCAGACCCTGGCCGTGGCTGTGCGCGCCTTGGCCAGCAAGGAACTGACCACGGCCAACGCCCGCCGGATCGTGCTGCGCGAACTGTTGGTCGGCCTGGTGAACGGCCTATGCCTGGCCCTGGTGATGGGCACCGCGACCTACCTGTTCTTCGGCGCCAACGAGCATCACGGCAAGCTGGCGATCATCGTCGGCGCGGCGCTGATCGCCAACATCTTCACGGCCGCCCTGGGCGGCATCCTGGCGCCTCTGGCCCTGGAGAAGATGGGCCGGGACCCGGCGGTGTCGTCGTCGATCTTCGTGACCTTCCTGACCGACTTCACCGGCTTCTTCGCCGTGCTGCTGATCGCGTCCCTGCTGCTGCACTGAGACAAAGTTCCCCTAGATAGCGAAACTGGCGCCGACCTTGCGCCGAGACAGGCGAACGCATCCGCGTCTGTCTCAAACTGGGTCAATCTAGGCGATGAAACCGCGTCACCAGGTCTCCCGCGCCGCCGTCGATCTCATCAAGAGATTCGAAGGCTACCGTCAGAAGGCTGCTCAGCTCCCCGATGGGCGCTGGACGGTCGGCTACGGCCATACCCTGACAGCGCGCGAAGGCGCCTCCGTCTCTGAAAAGGACGCCGAGGCTCTGCTGCTGTACGACCTGATCGGGGTGTCCCATTCGGTCAACGAACACACCTATGCGCCGCTGAACCAGAACCAGTTCGACAGCCTGGTCTGCTTCGCCTTCAACATCGGTCTCGACAATTTCCTCCGCTCGGGCGTGCTGCGCCGGATCAACGAAGGCTCGCTCCTGCAAGCGGCGTGCGCGATGGAGATGTGGCGCAAGGCCGATTTCGAGGGCGAGCGGATCGTCATCGACGCTTTGGTCCGCCGCCGCTCGGCCGAGAAGACGCTGTTCCTCACGCCGGCCAACGGCGAGTGGGTGCCCGCGCCCAGCCCCGTGCTGCGCCCGAAGGTCGACTACGACGCCAGCTGCGCCATTCCGCGCCAGACCCCCGCCGCGGTCAACACCCGCACCGAAGGCGACCGGGTGATGACGGAGCGTGAGGAAGGCCTGCCGCTGAACGTGGTCGTCCCGGAAGAAGACGGTCCGACCGCCACCGAGCAATCGGCCGCCGCTGTCAGCGCGCGTCTGGAAGCCATCCTGTCCGAGGAGACGGCGGCCCCGGCCAAGCCCGCGCCGCGCCAGGACGACCTTGGTCTGCCCGAACCGCCGGTTCCGAGCATCGCCGCGACGGCCGAGCCCGAGCCGACCCTGTTCCAGGAAGAGCCGGGCCCCGCCCCGGTCGAATCCACGCCGGTCGCCCCGGTCGAGTTCACGCCGTTCCGCCTGACGCCGCAGCCGGTCGAAGAGGTGGCGAAGCCGGACCCGGTCGACAGCTTCGCGGTCTCCCAGCCCTATCCCGCCGAACCCACGCTCTTCGGCGCGCGGATCGGCGGACCGTCGGTGTTCAATCTCGACGGCTTCTCGACCAGCGACGAGGTCTCCCTCGGCACGATGGACGTGCCGCTGGTCGAATCCGAACAGCCGCGCTTCGGCAATATGAGCCTGCTGGTCAGTCTGGGCATCCTGGGCCTGGCCCTGTTCGGCGGCGGCGTGCTGTGGATCCTGACGGTCGGCGCGGGCTCGGACAGCGGCGTGAAGCTGTTCGGCTATGGCGCCAGCATGGTCGGCGCTATCTGCTTCGTGGTTTCGGCGTATCTTCTGCTGCGCCGCCTTGCCGGCCCCGATACGAGCGACGAATAGTTTTCTTTGCTTCCCTCGGGGAAACTGAGCAAGAACGCCCGCGGGTCTCCATGATCCGCGGGCGTTCGTGCTATGGGAGCAGCTATCATGACGAATTTCGCACCCTCGATGGACTTCGCGCTGGGCGAGACCGCCGACGCGATCCGTGAAACCACGGCCCGCTTCGCCGCCGACAAGATCGCTCCGCTGGCGGCCAGGATCGACGAGACCAACGAATTCCCTCGCGAACTCTGGGTCCCGATGGGCGACCTTGGCCTGCACGGCATCACGGTCGAGGAAGAGTTCGGCGGCCTCGGCCTTGGCTATCTCGAGCACGTGATCGCCATGGAGGAGGTGTCGCGCGCCTCGGCCTCGGTGGGCCTGTCCTACGGCGCCCACTCGAACCTCTGCGTCAACCAGATCCGCCGCTGGGCCACGCCCGAGCAGAAGCAGCGCTACCTGCCCAAGCTGATCAGCGGCGAGCACGTCGGTTCGCTGGCCATGAGCGAGGCCGGTTCGGGGTCTGACGTCGTCTCGATGAAGCTGCGCGCCGAGCAGGTCGGCGACCGCTACATCCTGAACGGCACCAAGTTCTGGATCACCAACGCCCCGCACGCCGACACCCTGGTGGTCTACGCCAAGACCGGCGAAGGCAGTCGCGGCATCACCGCCTTCATCGTCGAAAAGGGCATGAAGGGCTTCAGCGTCTCCAAGAAGCTGGACAAGATGGGCATGCGTGGCAGCGACACCGCCGAACTGGTGTTCGAGGACTGCGAGATCCCGGAAGAGAACATCATGGGTCCGGTCGGCGGCGGGGTCGGGGTGCTGATGAGCGGCCTCGACTACGAGCGCGCCGTACTCAGCGCCGGCCCGCTGGGCATCATGCAGGCCTGTCTCGATATCGTTCTGCCCTATGTCCGCGACCGCAAGCAGTTCGGCCAGGCCATCGGCTCGTTCCAGCTGATGCAGGGCAAGATCGCCGACATGTACGTGGCCCTGAACTCGGCTCGGGCCTATGTCTACGCCGTCGCCCGGGCCTGCGACGCGGGCAAGACCACGCGCTTCGACGCGGCCGGCGCGATCCTCATGGCGTCCGAAAACGCGGTGAAGGTGTCGCTGGAGGCCATCCAGGCCCTGGGCGGCGCGGGCTACACCAAGGAGTGGCCGGTCGAGCGCCTGCTGCGCGACGCCAAGCTCTACGACATCGGCGCGGGCACCAACGAGATCCGCCGCTTCCTGATCGGCCGCGAGCTGATCGGGGCGTAGGCTTCAATTGAAAAGGGCCGCCCCGATTGCTCGGGACGGCCCTCCATCGTCGTAGCCGCTCTCGCAGCGTGTGACTTAAAACCTCAGGCGTTCAACGCCTTAGGCGGAGACCTCATTCATAAGGCTCCAGGTCACGACTTGCGACCGCGGTTGGAGACAATGAGACACTGGTCACCTCCTTTCAGTTGGTTGAACAACACCAGACGAATATGGACCCGTTTTCGCCGGAGAAAAGGGGGCATCTCGCGCGACGCGACGTCGCGGTCCCCGAAACGCGAAGAAGCCTTTCAATGAGGCGTGGCGGCGCCACCATCCTGCGCCGAGCCTAGGAGGGATTCGCATGGCCAGTTGGGACCCCGACGTCTACGCCCTCTACCGCCGCTATCGCGAGCGGCCGGCGCTGGACCTGCTGACCGCCATTCCGCGAGACCTGGCGCCGCGCGAGATCTGGGACCTGGGCTGTGGCCTTGGCGAACAGGCCGCCCTGCTGGCCGCCCGGCATCCGGGCGCGCGGGTGAGGGGCCTGGACTCCAGCCCGGAGATGCTCGAGCGGGCCAGGGCTCTGCCGACGGCTGTCGAGTGGGTGCTGGGCGATCTCGGAGACTTCGCGCCCGACGTCCCGGCCGATCTGATCTTCAGCAACGCGGCCCTGCAGTGGGTCGACGACCATGCCAGCCTGATCCCCCGCCTGGCCGGGAGCCTCGCGCCCGGAGGCGTGTTGGCGGTCCAGATGCCGGTGGTCGAAGGCCTGGGCTGGCGGGCCAGTCTGGTCGAGATCGCCGCCGACGGGCCCTGGGCCGCGCGGCTGGCCGGGGTCGAGGGCGTCCGGGCGGCCAATAGTCCCGAGGACTATTACGCCTGGCTCGCGCCGTTCTGTCCCGAGATCGACATCTGGTCGACGACCTACCTGCACGCGCTGCACGGCCAGGATCCCATCGTCGACTGGACCATGGGCACGACCCTGCGTCCCTATCTCGACGCCCTGCCGGACGACGAGAAGAAGCCGTTCCTGGACGCCTGGCGAGCACGGCTGGCGCGGGACTATCCCCGCCGCGAGGACGGCGTGACCCTGTTCCCGTTCAAGCGGCTGTTCATCGTCGCGCGTGCCGGCCCGATCCCGGTGGTCTCCGCCTAGATCGGACCAGCCGGCCCGACTGTGCGGCGCGATGGTCGCCGAAACCGGCGCCCCCTTCGGCTATCGCGCCTTGGCGAGGGGAGGGGCCGCGCGCTTTTCCGCGAGGCTCGGCCGTCGACGCAATTCAGTGACTGGCAGGTGAAGCCCTTCCAGCGCGAAGGCGGCCGCCAGGTAGCCGGCCTTCACGGCGGGATCGAAGGCGCGCCAGTCGCGGATGTCGACGCCTTCCAGCTTTGGCGTGATCAGCACGTCGGTAGCCTCGCGCGCCGCGGCCAGGTCGCGGCCGGTGGTGACGGTGGCCGCCCGCATCAGCAGCGCCACGATCGGCGGGCCCTTGCGCCACTCGCCGGAGATGATCCAGGTCCAGAGCGAGGGAGGGCGCTCGACATCATCGGCGGTGATGCTGCGGCCGCGCGTGACGTCGACGCCGACGATGGGGCCTAGCTGGAACGAGCGCATCACATCGGCGGGGAAGTTCTTCATCACCGCCCCGTCGACCAGAACCGCGCCGTTCTCGGTCGCCGGCGGCAGAACACCGGGCAGCGAGATCGTGGCGCGCAGCGCCGACTGCAGGTCGCCCGTGCGATGCAAGTGATAGGCGCCCGAGGTCAGGTTCGATGAAACGCAGAAGAACGGCAGCCACAGGTCGCTGATATCGACCGTGCCGAAATGCTCGTTCAGCCGGGCCTGGACCTTCTCGCCCCGGGTCATGGCGATCAGGGGAAAGGCGATGTCGTCCAGTGGGCTGGTGTCGACGAAGGCCTTGCGGATGCGGGCCTCCAGTTCGCCGTCGTCCCAACCCATGGCGATCCCCGCCGATACGATCGCACCCATCGAGGCGCCGCCGACGAAGTCAATCGGGATGCCGCGCTCGCGCATGGCCTGAATCGCGCCGATGTGGGCGTAGGCTCGCGCGCCGCCGCCGGACAGCACCAGGCCCACCGACTGGCCGGTCAGCACGCGGGCCAGCCGTTGCATGTCGGCGAGGCCGTTCTCCCGCAGATGGAACAGGCGCGCGGCCTGCGTCGCCGCCACCCAGGCCGCCGAGCCGCTGGGCCGATCCAGGGTGGCCGACTGAAGCAAGATCAGATCGACCAGCCGCTGAGCCTGCAGTGGGCCCGAGGCATAGGAGGGGATGCTGGCCGGCGGCTCGCGCTCGCCGCGCCCGACCCGGAACAGACGGTCCACCTGGCGGCCGACGACGTGTTTCCAGGCGGTTTCGTCGGCCTCGGCGACATAGAGGACGAAGTCGTGCTCGCGCTCGACATTGCTGAACCACTCGGTGGGGGCCAGCAGGGACTCGCCGCCCTCGACGGTGACCGAATAGCCGAGGTTCTCGATGCAGCGGGCCAGGCGCTCGATGACCGGCCGGATCGCCGCTCCCGGTTCGACGGCGATGAAGCCGAACACCGACGGATCACCGATCGCCGCATGGGTCTGGGCCTGGCGCGCGCGGCGGATCATCAGCCGCGACAGCTCCAGCATCACGGTCGGGTCGCTCTCGGCCGCCTCGAAGAAGTCCTCGCGGGGCAGGGACAGCACCTCGCTGTCGCGCAGGGCCACCATATTGGCCGAGTGGGCTGTGCCGCCGACCAGCGCCATCTCGCCGGCGGGCTCGCCGGGACGGATCACGCCGAGGAATTGCGGCTCCTGGCCCTCTTCCCGGCGAAAGGCTCCGAGGCGTCCGGTCTTCAGGAAATAGAGCTGGTCGGCGTCCTCGCCAGGCTCGAACAGGGTGGCGCCGCCGGGCAGTGAAAACCACGACGCCGCGCCTGTTCGCCGCTCGCGGGCGAACAGCCGCGCCAGGGCCGAGTCGTCGGGCAGGGGCGTTTCCACGGGCGGGACGCTAGCCTGAAGCGGCAGGCTTGACCACAAGGCCGGGTTCGGGCGCAACTGTTGCTCTGGCAAGCGAAATAGTCGAGAACGGTTTTGGCTCTGAACTGGCTTGTTCGGGGTCCAAAAAACTACGACTTCCGGGATTGGGTGGAAGAGGCTAAGCGTCGGTCATGCCGAAGTTGAACTCCGTTATCGACGCGTCCGGTGACGCTTTCGCCCGCAACGCGGCCCACAACCGCGCCTTGGCCGACGAACTGCGCGTAAAGGTCGCGGAAGCGGCGCTGGGCGGTCCCGAGAGTTCGCGCGAGCGCCATGCCTCGCGTGGCAAGCTCCTGCCCCGCCAGCGTGTCGAGCGGCTGCTGGATCCTGGTTCCCCGTTCCTCGAAATCGGTCAACTGGCGGCCTGCGATCTCTATGGCGGCGAGGCCCCTGGCGCGGGCATGATCTGCGGTATTGGTCGGGTGTCCGGCCGCGAGGTGATGATCGTAGCCAACGACGCCACGGTGAAGGGCGGCGCCTACTTCCCGATGACGGTGAAGAAGCACCTACGCGCCCAGGAGATCGCCGCGCAGAATAGGCTGCCGTGCGTCTATCTGGTCGACAGCGGCGGCGCGAACCTGCCCCATCAGGCCGAGGTCTTCCCCGACCGCGACCATTTCGGCCGCATCTTCTTCAACCAGGCCCGGATGAGCGCCGTGGGCATCCCCCAGATCGCCTGCGTCATGGGCTCGTGCACCGCCGGCGGCGCCTATGTCCCGGCGATGAGCGACGAGACGGTGATCGTCCGCAACCAGGGCACCATCTTCCTGGCCGGCCCGCCGCTGGTGAAGGCCGCCACGGGCGAGGTCATCTCGGCCGAGGAGCTGGGCGGCGCCGACACCCACGGCCGCCGTTCGGGCGTGGTCGACCACGTGGCCGAGAACGACGAGCACGCGCTGGAGATCGTCCGTTCGATCGTCGCCAACCTCAACACCACCAAGCCGCGGGAACTGGTCATCGCCGACGCCGAACCGCCGGCGTACGACCCGCAAGAGCTTTACGGCATTGTCCCGACCGACGTCCGGGCCCCGTATGACGTGCGCGAGGTCATCGCCCGCATCGTGGACGGCAGCCATTTCGACGAGTTCAAGGCGCTGTACGGCACGACCCTGGTCTGCGGCTTTGCCCGCATCTGGGGCCAGCCGGTGGCGATCCTGGCCAATAACGGCGTGCTGTTCAGCGAGAGCGCCGTGAAGGGCGCGCACTTCATCGAGCTGGCCTGCAAGCGCAAGATCCCGCTGGTTTTCCTGCAGAACATCTCGGGCTTCATGGTGGGCGGCAAATACGAGGCCGGCGGCATCGCCAAGGACGGCGCCAAGCTGGTCACGGCCGTCGCCTCGGCCGAGGTGCCGAAGTTCACCGTCCTGATCGGCGGCAGCTTCGGAGCCGGCAACTACGGCATGTGCGGCCGCGCCTATAGCCCGCGCTTCCTGTTCACCTGGCCCAACAGCCGTATCTCGGTGATGGGCGGCGAGCAGGCCGCCAGCGTGCTGGCCACGGTCCACCGCGACGCCGCCAAGTGGTCGCCCGAGGAGGCCGAGGCCTTCAAGGCGCCGATCCGCCAGCGCTACGAGGATGAGGGCAATCCCTATCACGCGACCGCGCGGCTCTGGGACGACGGGATCATTGATCCGGCTCAAACCCGCGACGTCCTGGGTCTGGCCATCTCCGCTTCGCTGAATGCGCCGATCCCGGAGACCACCTTCGGCGTTTTCAGAATGTAACGCCGCAAAAAGGATCCGCACATGACCAACCCGATCGCCGATCCCATCGTCGAGGTGAACGACACCGACGCGATGAGCCCGCTGGTCCACATGGACAGCACGCCGGAAGGCGCGGTCACCGTGTGGATCAACCGCCCGGACAAGAAGAACGCCTTCGACGCCGAGACCATCGCCGCCCTGCGCCAGACCTTCGAGACCCTGCATGGGGCCGAGGGGGTGCGGGTCGTCTTCCTGCGCGGCGTGGGCGGGGCGTTCAGCGCCGGCGCCGACCTCACCTGGATGGGCGCGTCCGTCGACTGGGACGAGGACGACAACCGCCAGGACGCGCTTGAGCTGGCGCACATGCTCAAGGCCCTGCATGACATCCCGGCCCTGACCGTGGCCCTGGTCGAAGGTCCTGCCTTCGGCGGCGGCGCTGGTCTGGTGGCGGCCTGTGACCATGCGATCGCCCTGGTCGACGCCAAGTTCTCGTTCTCCGAGGTCAAGCTGGGCCTGACCCCGGCGACCATCAGCCCGTACGTGATCCAGGCCCTGGGCCCGCGCACGGCCAAGCTGCTGTTCGCCACTGGCCGGGTCTTCGACGCCGACGACGCCTGGGGCTACGGCCTGGTCGACGAAGTGTTCGAGGACGTCGCCAGCCTGGAAGTCGCCCGCGACGCCCTCATCGAGGAAATGGCCCCCTGCGCCCCCGGCGCGATCGGCGACGCCAAGGCCCTGGTCAACGACTTCGCTGGGCAGAAAATCGACAAGGGCCTGATCGAAGAGAGCGCCAAGCGCATCGCGCGCCGCCGTGTGTCGGAAGAGGGCCAAGAAGGGGTGCGCGCCTTCCTCGCCCGTCGTAAACCGTCGTGGTCTGAATAGACTCAACTTCAGGGGGCGTAGACGGGCGTGATTACAGGCGCGGAACTGGAAGCGGCGGCGGCGGACTCGGCGACGAGCTATGTCGGCTCGAAGAAGAAGCCCTTCAACCACAAGGGCGAGCCCTGCAAGAACTGCGGGACGCCCCTTGAGGGCTGGTACTGCTATTCGTGCGGCCAGAACGCCGACACCCATCACCGCTCGATCCTGCACCTGATCTGGGAAGCCATCGAGGGGATGTTCCACCTCGACGGCCGCCTGGCCAACACCTTGCCGTTGCTGTTCTTCCGGCCCGGCAAGCTGGCCAAGGACTACATGGAAGGTCGGGTCGTGCGGCACGTGCCGCCGTTCCGCACCTTCCTGGTGGCCTTGCTGCTGTTCATCTTCGCGGCCGAGCACGCCATTCACGGCATCCGCCACGAGCAGGAACTGAAGGAGGAGGCGGAGGCCCAGGCGCTGATGACGCCGCAAGGCCGCAAGGCCAAGGCCGACGAGATCCGCAAGGACGCGACCTCGGATCGCAAGGAGCGGCTGGACGGGGCCGTCGCCGAGCGCGACGAGGACCTGAAGGGCGAGAACCCCGACAAGGCCGCGATCGCCGAGGAGTATGCCGACGACGTCAAGAAGGCCGAGGACCGCTACGCCCGCGAGATGGCCAAGGCCCAGGCGTTGCAGGACAATCCCAACGCCGGCGCCGAAGCCCTGGCCAAGATCCAGAACAGGGGCGTGCAGGCGGCCGAACAGATCCGCGGCCTGGATTTCCAGGACCCGACCAAGCTCCAGGCCGGCGCCAACAAGATCGCCGAGGCCCAGATCGGCGGGCAGCAGTTCAACGTCGTCGTTCCGGATGCGAAGGCGCAAGCCGAGGCGAAGGCCAAGGCTGATAGAAACGGCACCACGGCCAAGAACGAGGCCAAGAACTGGTTCAAGGAAGGCCTGGCCAAGGCCATCTCCAACCCGGACTATTATCTGCTGGTGATGTTCGGCTGGGCGCACCGCCTGGCGGTGCTGCTGCTGCCGATCATCGGCCTCTCCCTGGCGCTCGTCTATGTGAACCGCCGCCAGTACTTCATCTATGACCACCTTCTGGTGGCCACCAACCTGCTGTCGTTCTCGTTCCTGACCAATGCGTTCTGCATGGTGCTGCCGATGTCCGCCTGGCCGGCGGCCTTCGGCATCCTGTCACTGTGGACGCCGATCAATCTCTTCCAGACCCTGCGCGGCGGCTACGGCTCCGGCGTCATCGGCGCCCTCTTCAAGACGTTCATCGTCTGGATGATCAGCGTGACGTCGTTCGGCGTGCTGCTCACCGGGCTCATGCTCTTCACCCTTGCCCAAATGTAGGCCGCCCTTGATCTCCTCCGTCCTGATCGCCAACCGAGGCGAGATCGCCCGTCGCATCATCCGCACCGCTCGCGAGCTGGGCGTGCGGACGATCGCCGTCTATTCCGAGGCGGACGCCAACGCGCCCTTCGTGATGGAGGCCGACGCGGCGATCCTGATCGGTCCGGCGCCGGCCAGGGAGAGCTATCTCGACCCGAAGAAGATCCTGGCGGCTGCCAAGCAGATGGGGGCCGACGCCATCCACCCCGGCTACGGCTTCCTGTCCGAGAACGCCGACTTCGCCCAGAGCGTGACGGACGCCGGCTTGGTCTGGATCGGTCCGCCGCCCTCGGCGATCCGCGCCATGGGCCTGAAGGACGCGGCCAAGAAGGTGATGATCGACGCCGGTGTGCCGACCACGCCTGGCTATCTGGGCGAGGATCAGTCGGTTGAACGCCTTACGGCCGAGGCTGGCAAGATCGGCTATCCGGTGCTGATCAAGGCCGTGGCCGGCGGCGGCGGCAAGGGCATGCGCAAGGTCGAGCGGGCCGAGGACTTCGAGGCCGCCCTGGGCTCGTGCCGTCGCGAGGCCTCGGCCAGCTTCGGCGACGAGCGGGTGCTGCTGGAAAAGTACGTCACCCGCCCGCGCCACATCGAGGTCCAGGTGTTCGGCGACCAGCACGGCAACGTCGTCCACCTGTTCGAGCGCGACTGCTCGCTGCAGCGCCGCCACCAGAAGGTCATCGAGGAGGCTCCGGCCCCCGGCATGGACGAGGCCACCCGCGCCGCCGTCTGCGCCGCCGCGGTCAAGGCCGCCCAGGCGGTGGGCTATGTCGGCGCCGGCACGGTCGAGTTCATCGCCGACGCCAGCGACGGCCTGCGCGCCGACCGCATCTGGTTCATGGAGATGAACACCCGACTGCAGGTCGAGCACCCGGTCACCGAGATGGTCACCGGCCAGGACCTGGTCGAGTGGCAGCTGCGCGTGGCGTCGGGCGAACGACTGCCATTGGAGCAGGACGAGATCACGCTGGACGGCTGGGCCATGGAGGCCCGTCTCTACGCCGAGAACCCGGCCACCGGCTTCCTGCCCTCGACCGGCAAGCTGAAGCACTTCCGCCTGCCCGAAGGCGATGTCCGTGTCGACAGCGCGGTCGAGGAGGGCGGCGAGGTCACGCCCTATTACGACCCGATGATCGCCAAGTTGATCGCCCACGGCGTCGACCGCGAGGACGCCGCCGCGCGTCTGGCCGAGGCCTGCGGCCTGGTCGAGGTCTGGCCGGTCAAGACCAACGCCGCCTTCCTGGCCAAGTGCGCCAGCCATCCCGACTTCGTCGACGGCGCCGTCGACACTGGCTTCATCGAAGCGCGCCTTGAGGAACTGACCGAGCGCGTCTTCAGTGACGCCCCGACCCTGGCCGCGATCGGCCAGCGCCTGGAAACCTTCGGCGAGGCCGACACCGCCCGCGCCGATCCCTGGACCAGCGCGCCCTCGCGCCTGCTGGGCTTCCGCATGAACGCCCCGCGCGCGGCCATGGATCTACCGTTCAATGTCGACGGCCACCGGACGCCGCTGCGGGTGGCCCTGGTCGAAGGACAGGACGACGATTGGTCCTGGGACATCACCGTCGAGGACGGCCGCGCCCTGGACGATGTCGAGGTGCTGCCGGGGATCTACGGCAAGGGCCCGTTCCACGCCTTCGAGGGCGGCGACGTCCGCGAGTTCGACTTCACCGCCAAGGTCGGCGGAGCGGGCGAGGGGGCTGCCTCCGACGGCGCCATCCTGTCGCCGATGCCGGGCAAGATCGTCTCGGTCGCCGTTGAGGCCGGCCAGACGGTCACCAAGGGTCAGACCCTGCTGACGCTTGAAGCCATGAAGATGGAGCACGCGCTGGCCGCGCCGTTCGATGGCGTGGTGGCCGAACTGTCGGCGACCGCCGGCGGCCAGGTCAGCGAGGGCGTGGTGCTGGCGCGGCTGGAGGCGGCGGCCAGCGCCTAGCGTCGCGGCTCCCTAGGCGTCGGCCAGCTTGTAGAAGCGGGCGGCGTTGTCGTGGAAGATGTCCTGCTTCTGCGCCTCGGTCAGGAAGGCGGCGGTCTCGACCGCCTGGATGGAGAGGCCGATCGCGTCGGGCCAGAACATCTGGTCCGAGCCGAACATGATGCGCTTGCTGAAGCCGGCTTCCACCAACTGCCGCAGGATGCCGTGGAACGCGGGGCGCGGCAGCAGCCAGGCCAGCGCCCCCGTGTCGAGGTTCACGTTCGGGTACAGCATCAGGATGGCGATCGTCTCGCCCAGGTAGGGCCAGCCCCCATGCATCAGGTTGAGGCGCAGCCTGGGATGCTTGTTGAGCGCTTCCTCGACATATTCCGGATTGCCAAGACGCGCCCGGGCCGTGCGACAGCAAGGGTCGAAGGTGGTCCCGCTCGGCATCGACCCGGTATGCAGAGCCACGGGAATGTCGAACTCCTCGGCGAGTGACAGATACGGATCGTATTTCGGGTCGCCGAGCGGCAGGCCGGCATATTGCGAAGTCAGTTCGCCCAGCACCTTGATGCTGCCGTCGGCGAACGCCTTGCGCAGCGTATCAAGCGGCGGCAGCGGAGTGTCGTCGGATCCACGGACGCCCGCTCCGGCGACGAAGCGGCTGGGATCGCGATCATGCCAATCGGTCGCGGCCTTTAGCCGGTCACCGTCTCCGCCGCTGACTACGCCCTTCACCACATTGTGCCGCTTCATCTCGGCGATGCAGGCTTCCATGTGCTCGGCGCCGTTGCGGATCGGGCTCTTGGCGCCGGTGATCGGATTGACGATGGGATCGGTGAAGACCGTCGTGGCGGGATAGGCATGCATGTGCACGTCGATGATGCGGCGCGGTTTGGCGGGGGCGGCCAGCGCGCCGGGCGCGACCGTCGCGGCGACGGCCCCGCCGCCGAGCTTCAGGAAATCCCTGCGTCCAACCGACATCGATCCGTCTCCGCGCCTATCGAGATGCGGCTCCAGGGCCGCGCAGCACGATTGGTTAGAGCAGGTGTCGCGGCCGCGACATGATCCCGGAGGTCATGCTGGCGAGGAGGGCTTGACCCGCAGCCCGGCGATATTCGGGCTCAAACGAAAACCGCCGCTAAGGACGGCCCCCCACAAGGCGTCCGAAACGGCGGCATTGAGCCTCGCGGGCCCGGACTGCGCTACAGCGAGAAGCGCGATCCCCTATAGCGATAACGCTGTCATGCGGATCGTCGAACGCTTTCCCCCTCAGGGCGAACGGTATTCTTGCCTTGCCCAAAAGACGGGCTATCTAGCCCCCATGGCGTTGCACATCATCAAGCTGGTCGTCGGCTGCGATACGATCGACGATCTTCTGGCCTGGCACAAAGAGGCCGACCGTCCCTGGATCATGCATACGCGCATGACGCCCAAGCGGGTGGACGAGGTGCTGGACGGTGGCTCGCTGTATCGAGTGATCAAGGGGCAGGTGCTGTGCCGGCAAAAGATCCTGGCCATCGACACCGTCGGCTCGGGACCGGCTTCACGCTGCGAAGTGACGGTGGATCCGCCGATCATTCGCGTCGCGCCGCAGCCGCGCCGGGCCTTTCAGGGTTGGCGCTATCTGAGGCCGGAGGACGCGCCGCCGGATCTCACCGCAGCCGAGGCCGCTGACCTGCCGCCCGACCTCGCGCGGCAATTGCGCGAACTCGGCGCCTGGTAACTTTCGCGCGATCCGTTAGTTAAATGGCAACCGTGGCGGGTGTCATCTTGTCGCAGGGTAGCGGAGGGATGACGATGAAGGCCGGTTTTGCCGCCTTGGGCGTAGGGATGCTGTTCGTGGGCATGATCGTGGGGCTGTTCATCGCCCTCAAGCCGGTCGGCTAGCCCGGGAAGGGTTCAGCTGACGGCCATGTTGTCGATCAGCCGCGTCTTTCCCAGCCACGCGGCCACCAGGATTCGGCCCTCGGCGTCGCCGATCGGTCCAGGCCCTAGGCGCGACAGATCGCTGGCCTCGCGCACCTCGACATAGTCCACCTGACCAAAGCCGGCCGCCTTCAGCGCGGCCACGGCCGCCTGCTCGGCTTCGTCGATGCGACCGCCGGCCGCCACGGCTGCCGCGGCGGCCTTCAAGGCCGTGGGCAGGGTGACGGCGGCCGCGCGTTCCGGCGGCGACAGATAGGCGTTGCGCGAGGAGAGGGCCAGGCCGTCCTCGGCCCGCGCGGTCGCCGCGCCGATGATCTCGATCGGAATGTCCAGGTCGCGCGCCATGCGCTTGATGACCTGCAGCTGCTGGTAGTCCTTTTCGCCGAACACCGCGACGTCGGCCTGCGACTGGAGGAACAGCTTAGCCACCACCGTGGCGACGCCGGCGAAGAACTGCGGGCGCGCCGCGCCTTCCAGCGGCTCGGAAACGCCAGAGACCGACACCGTGGTCGAGAAGCCAGGCGCGTACATCTCGGTTGCGTTGGGCGCGAACATCAGGTCGCAGCCCACCGAGGCCAATTTCTCGGCGTCATCGGCCTCGCCGCGTGGGTAGGCGTCGAAGTCCTCGTGCGGCGCGAACTGCTTGGGATTGACGAAGACCGTGGCGATCACTCGCTCGGCGTGCCGCTGAGCCAGGCGGATCAGCGACAGGTGGCCCTCGTGCAGGGCGCCCATGGTCGGGACCAGGGCCACGCGCTGGCCGGCGGCCTTCCAGGCGCGCACATGCTCGCGCATCTCGGCGACGGTGCGGACGATGGTCGGGCTGGTCATGGGCGAAGTCTCCACGCGGACAGGCCGCGCTTATGGCCTTCGCAAGCGCGAAGGTCCACCACGACGCAAGGTCACCCACAGGGCGCCCAACTTCTGGCTGCGACAATTCGGTCTGTGGATTGAAGCAGTTGACCCCCTCGGGGCGCGGTAACATCGTGTTAACCTTCAGTCCAAGGTCGCGCGAGTCGCGACGCATCGAGGATCGAGATCCATGGCCGAAACGCGCGTCATCGTCGTCGGCAACGAAAAGGGTGGGGCGGGCAAGTCCACCATCGCTGTCCACCTCGCCACCGCGCTGCTGTACGGCGGCGCCAAGGTCGCGGTCCTGGACCTCGATCTGCGTCAGCGCACCTCCGGCCGGTTCTTCGAGAACCGAACAGCCTGGACAGCCAGCAAGAAGCTGGATTTGCCCATGCCGTTGTCCCTGACCCTCAGCGACAACGACATCGCCCTGGCCGAACAGGGCGAGGACGCGCAGGTCGCGGGCTTCGAGGCCGCCTTCGCCCGGGCCAAGGCCGAGTGCGACTTCGTCCTGATCGACACTCCCGGCGGCGACAGCGCCATCACCCGCCTGGCTCACGGCCTCGCGGACCTCGTGGTCACGCCGATGAACGACAGCTTCGTCGACTTCGACATGCTCGGCACCGTCGATCCGGTGACCATGGAGCTGACCAAGCCCAGCCTCTATTCGCTGACCGTCTGGGAAGGCCGCAAGCAGCGCGCCCTGTCGGGTCAGCGCCAGGCCATGGACTGGGTGGTGCTGCGCAACCGCCTGGCCACCACCGAGGCCCGCAACCGCAAGCGCCTGGAAGATCGCCTGACGGCCCTGGCCAAGCGGGTCGGCTTCCGCATCGGCCCCGGTCTGCGCGACCGGGTCATCTATCGCGAACTGTTCCCGTTCGGCCTGACCATTGCCGACCTCTCGCCGCAAGTGCGCCCGGTGCCGGTGTCGCTGCAGCATCTGGCCGCGCGCCAGGAGCTGCGGGCGCTGATGCACAGCCTGGGCCTCTCGGCCTATTCGGGCGAGACCCTGCTGGCGGCGCAGTAGGCGCTCGTCTAAAGTTCGAGACCAAGCGGGCGGCCGGGGCGACCTTGCCGCCCGTTCCTTGTCTGGAGTTCCGATGCTCTATCTGCTTTTGGGCGCGGTCATCCTGATCTTCCTGCTCTGGCCGAAAGGTCGGTCGTTCCTGAAGGGCGACGGCTGGCGGGTCGGGGCGGGGGCGGCTTCGATCGCCGCCTTCGCCGGGGCGGCCTATGCCACCATTCGCGGCTCGTGGGGCACGGGCATCGTCCTGGGCGTCATCGGCCTGTGGAGCGTCACCGAGGCGCGCCGGCGGCCCGTTATCCGCCGCGAGATGGTCCAGCCGCCCAAGCCCGAGCTCAGCCTCTCGGAAGCGCGCGCCATCCTAGGCGTTGGACCCGACGCCAGCCTGACCGAGGTGAAGGCCGCCTATACCCGCCTGATCCAGATGGCCCATCCCGACAAGGGGGGCACCGAGGGCCTGGCGGCTCAGCTGAATGCCGCGCGGGACCGTTTGATCAAGCGACGCCGCTGAGTTAGGACTGGATCATGATCCATCGCGAACGCTTCTGGCGCCGCCGGTCATCCGGCCAGACCTGCGCGGTATGACGCTCTGACCTTGTTCAGAGAACGAGCCGCCGTGCGTGGCTTCAGGCGTCATTCTTCAGTTCGGACTTCGATCATCCCATGACCACCCAGACCTCCGACCACGGCCAAGACTGGGCCGCGCGTTTCAGCGACCGCATGGCCCGCGTCCGCGCTAGCGAGATCCGCGAACTTCTCAAGCTGCTGGACCAGCCCGACATCCTGTCGTTCGCCGGCGGCATCCCCGATCCCGGCCTGTTCCCGGCCGAGCAGATCCAGGCCGGCTACGACGCCATCCTGGCCGATCCGGTGCTGTCGCGTCAGGCGCTGCAGTACTCGGTCAGCGAGGGCTACCTGCCGCTGCGCCAATGGATCGCCGAGCGCATGACCCGCGATGGCATGCCGTGCGAGCCGCACAACATCATGCTGACCGCGGGCTCGCAGCAGGCGCTGGACCTGATCGGCAAGCTGTTCCTCAGCAAGGGCGACACGGTGATGGTGGCCCGCCCGACCTATCTGGGCGCGCTGCAGGCGTTCAACGGCTACGAACCGGCCTATCTGGACCTGCCGGAAAACGCGCTGAGCGACGGCGTCGACGAGGAGGCCCTGATGGCCGGCCGCGCGCCGCGTCCGCTGGGCTATTTCGTGCCGGATTTCGCCAACCCCACCGGCGTCAGCCTGACCCATGCCGAGCGCGAGGCGCTGCTGGCTCTGGCTGATCGACTGGACATGACCCTGGTCGAGGACGCGGCCTATCGCGAGCTGCGCTTCAGTGGCGAGTCGACCCCGACCTTGCTGGCCCTCGACATCGCCCGATCGGGCGGCGTCGACAATGCTCGAACCATGTTCTTGGGCACTCTGTCCAAGACCCTGTCACCGGCCCTACGCATCGGCTGGGTTTGCGGCCCCAAGCCCGTGATCGAGAAGCTGGTGCTGCTGAAACAGGGCGCGGACCTGCACGTCTCGACGATCAACCAGATGGTCGCCCATCGCGCCGTCTCGGAGGGCTATGATCAGCATCTGCACCGCCTGCGCGGCGCCTATGGCGGCAAGGGGCGGGTGATGTTGGCGGCGCTGGAGCGGTCGATGCCCAAGGGCGTGACCTGGTCGCATCCTGAAGGCGGTATGTTCGTCTGGATCGACCTGCCCGAGGGGCTCGACGGCGCCGCGCTGCTGGCGCGGGCGATCGCGGAGGAGCGGGTGGCCTTCGTGCCCGGCGCGCCCTTCTTCGCCGAGGTCCCAAGGGCCAACGCCATCCGCCTCAGCTACTCGCTGCCGACCGACGCTCAGATCGAGGAGGGCGTCGGACGCATCGCGCGGCTGATCTCGAAGGTGATGGCCGAAGCCTAGACAGAAAAAACCCCGGAGGGCGAACCTTCCGGGGTTTTTCTTTGATCGGCGATGATCGTGTCGCGCCTAGCGCGGCGACAGCACCATGCACGGCACGCGCTTGGCCTTCAGGGCCGAGCAGGCGTTGCGGGCGGCGTCCGAGGTCAGGCCCTGGAACTGGGCCCGGAAGTTGCCACCGGCGCCCTCGACCGCCGCCTCGGCGTCCGAGACGACCTTGGCGAAACGGCCGCGCACCAGCTTCAGCTGATCATTGGCCAGCGACTTGGACTTGAAGGCGCCGACCTGCACGCCCCATTCGCCCTTGGCCTTCTTGGCGGGGACGGTCTTGGCCGGAGCCTGAGCGGCGCGTAGGGTGGGGGAGACCTTCACCGGGCCCGGATTGCGAGGGTTCTCGGTCAGGACGATCTTCAGGCCGGCCTGGTCCCCATCGCCCTGTTCGGTCGACGGACGCTCGATCGGGCCCGAAGGCTCTTCCTCGTAGATGTTGGCGGCGATGCTGGTGCGTTCGCCGCGCGAACGACGCTTCATCACGTCGAAGCCGGTCAGCAGCAGGTCTTCCATATTGTTGTCGCGCCAAGCGGTCGACGGACCGCCCAGGACAACGGCGATCAGACGGCGACCGTCGCGCACGGCGGAGCCGGCGAGGTTGAAGCCACTGGCATTGGTGTAGCCGGTCTTTAGGCCGTCGAACCCTTCCATGCTGTCCAGCAGGCGGTTGTGGCCCTTCACGTAGTTGCCCCGGAAGTAGAAGCCCTTCACCGAGAAGTAGCTGTAGTACTGGGGGAAGTCGCGCATGGTGGCGCGCGACAGGATGGCGAGATCGCGGGCCGTCGAGATCTGGCGGCTGTCGGGCAGGCCCGAGGCGTTCACGAAGCGGCTGTTGCGCATGCCCAGTTCCTGACCGCGCAGGGTCATCAGGGCGGCGAAGCGCGACTCGCTGCCAGCCAGGCGCTCGGCCATGGCGACGGCCACGTCGTTGGCGGATTTCACGGTCATGGCCTTGATGGCGTCGTCGACGCTCATGGTCTCGCCGGGCGGCAGGCCGATCTTGGTCGGGGCCTGGGCCGCCGCGCGGGGCGACATGACGATGCGGTCGGTCAGCTTCAGGCGGCCTTCGCTCAGCGCCTCGAAGGTGAGGTACAGCGTCATGACCTTGGTGACCGAGGCAGGATAGCGGGGGCTGTCGGCGCGCTTATCGTAAAGGACCTCGCCCGAATTGGCGTCGATCACGATGGCCGCGTACTTCGGCTCGGAAGCGTTCAGCTGCAAATAGGGTATGGCCGCCGAGGCGGCGGTCGGAGCTACCGCGCCGAACAGGCACGAGAGCGCGAGGCCAGCGGCGGCTAGCAGAGAACGGGCGGAGGTAAGCTTGGCGAACATCGAGCAGCGTCCGTCATTTGAACTGGGAAGCGGTTCCGCACCGCCACACGCGTGACCCGTAGCATGATGGAGTCGGTCTTTCGCTAAAGTAAACAACTGGTGAGCGATCTTGCCGCAGGCGGGAAAAAAGCGGGCGCGTGGTTCCAATGCTGCAGCTTGCAGGGCATGCCCCTGCGTCATGGTGCGCTGCACAATTTTGTTGACTGCTGCACTGCAACATGGCAAACCCACGTTGTTCCAAGCGCAGATGGCCGAGTTGCAGCTCGACCGTTCGCCCCGCCTCCGACCCCTCCCCAGGAGAATTCCCATGGCCGCCGCCGAAACCGTCAAGAACACCGTCGAACAATTCAGCACCGCCTCGAACGCAGCGTTCAAGGACGGCGTCGAGAAGTCGCTGGCCGCGCTGGCCGAGGCCAACACCCACTCGAAGAAGAACCTGGAAGCCGTCGTCGCCTCGGTGACCGCCGCGACCAAGGGCGCTGAAGCGCTGGGCGCCCAGACCTTCGCCTACTCGAAGAAGGCCGCCGAGGACCAAGTCGCCGCCGCCAAGTCGCTGGCCGGCGCCAAGAGCGTCCAGGAAGCCGTCGAGCTGCAGACCGCCTGGGCCAAGTCGGCCCTGGAAGCCTACATCGCCCAGGTCAGCAAGGCCTCGGAGATCGTCTCGGCCTCGATCAAGGACTCGGTGAAGCCGCTGAACGAACGCGTCAGCGCCGCCGTCGAGAAGTTCCAAGCCGCTCGCTAAGGGCAGCTTCTGGTCGAGCGCCCCGCCGGCGCTCTGGCCAATCCAACTCTGAAGAGGTCCGGGCCGAAAGGTCCGGGCCTTTTTCTTTTTGTACCCCCTCGGAGCCGGACCACGGTCCGGCTCCTTTTCCTTTTGTGCCCTGGTCTGGGCCGCGTTAAGCATGACCCCACAGTCAGTGGAGCGCGTGCATGTCGAAGGTCGAGGAACGCCTGAAGGCGATTGGGGTCGAGCTGCCCCAACCGGTCGCGCCGGTCGCCAACTATGTGCCCTTCGCCCGCTCCGGCAACCTCGTGCACATCTCCGGCCAGATCTCGATCGCGGCGGACGGCGGGATCAAGGGCACGGTCGGCGTCGACGTCGACACCGAGACCGCCCAGAAGGCCGCGCGTCTTTGCGGGGTCAACCTCCTGGCCCAGATCAAGGCCGCCTGCGAGGGTGATCTCGACCGCGTGGTGCGGGTGGTCAAGCTGGGCGGCTTCGTCCAGGCCGGCCCCGATTTCATCGACATTCCCAAAGTCATCAACGGCTGCTCGGACCTGATGGTCGAGGCGTTTGGCGACGCCGGCCGCCACGCCCGCTCTGCGGTGGGCGTCTACAAGTTGCCCCTCGGCTTCGCAGTGGAAGTCGACGCGGTGGTGGAGATCGCCTGATGCGCTCGCGCGAACGTCCCTCGACCGATGTCTTCGGCGAGGCGTGGGAGCGCCTGTTCGATCCGCCGGTGGCTCACCGAGGCCTCTGGACCCCGGATGGCGCGCCGGAGAACTCCCGCGCCGCCTTCCAGGCCGCCTGCGCTGGTGGCTACGGCATCGAGCTGGACGTCCAGCTGACCGCCGACGGCGAGGCCGTGGTCTTCCACGATGACCGCCTTGAGCGGATGACGGGGCACGAGGGCCGCCTGCGCGACCACACCGCCGCCGACCTCGGGGCCATGGCCCTGAAGAACACCGACGAGACCATCCCGACCCTGGCCGACGTGCTGACCCTGATCGGTCACCGGGCCATGGTGTTCATCGAACTGAAGACGCCCTTCGGCGAGGTTGGCCCGCTGGAGAAGCGGGTGACCGACGTGCTGATCGACCACAACGGCCCGACCGCGGTGATCGGTTTCAATCCGTACTCGCACGCCTGGTTCGCTGATCACCATCCGCAGATCTTGCGCGGCCTCGACAGCTACAGCTGGAACGACGAGGGCGCCCGCAAGCTGGCCCCGGAAATGCGCAAATCGCTGGCGGCTCTGGAACAGGTCGAGCTGGCGCGGCCCGATTTCCTGGCCCTGGGCCTGGACATGTTGCCCAGCACGCGCGCCGACCTATATCGCGCCAAGGGCATGCCGGTGATCGCCTGGACGGTCCGGTCGCCCGACCAGTGGGAAGGCGTGCGTGACCATTGCGACAATCTGATCTTCGAGGGCTTCACGGCGTGAAGCCAGGCCCGGTGGGGGTCCAGTCGGCGGTTCGCGTCCATAGCGCGATCGGCGAAGTCGGCAGGGAGGCGTGGGACGCCTGCGCCGCCCACACGGGCGATCCCTTCGTCGGCTACGACTTCCTGTCGATCCTGGAAGAGAGCGGCTGCGTCAACCGCCGCACGGGCTGGCAGCCACAACACCTGTCGGTGCTGGACGAGACTGGCGCCGTGGCCGGTGTCATGCCGCTCTACCTGAAGTCCCACAGCCAGGGCGAATACGTCTTCGACCATGCCTGGGCCGACGCCTATGAGCGGGCCGGCGGGCGCTACTATCCCAAGCTCCAGTGCTCCTCGCCGTTCTCGCCGGTGACCGGATCGCGGCTGATCGTGCGTCCGGACGTCGATATCGACGAGGGCCGCGCGGCTCTGCTGGGCGGTGCGCTGACGCTGTGCGGTCGCCTCGACGCCTCGTCGCTGCACGTGACCTTCCCCGTCGAGGACGAGTGGCGCTGGATGGGCGAGGGCGGGATGCTGCTGCGCCAGGACCAGCAGTACCACTGGGAGAACCGCGGCTACGCGACCTTCGACGACTTCCTGGCGGCCCTGTCTGCCAACCGGCGCAAGACCATTCGCCGGGAACGCCGCGACGCCCAGGCAGGGCTCGAGATCATCGCCCTGACCGGCGACGAACTGACCGAGGATCACTGGGACGCGTTCTTCGCCTTCTACATGGACACGGGCAGCCGCAAGTGGGGCCGGCCCTACCTGAACCGACGGTTCTTTTCACTGCTGCAGGAGCGGATGGCCGACAAGGTGCTGTTGATCCTGGCGCGCCGGCCGGGCGGTCCCTGGATCGCCGGGGCGCTGAACCTGGTGGGCCGCGACTGCCTCTACGGCCGCCACTGGGGCTGCACCGAGGACGTGCCGTTCCTGCATTTCGAGCTCTGCTATTACCAGGCCATCGAGCACGCCATTCGCCTGGGCCTGCCGCGCGTCGAGGCCGGGGCCCAGGGGCAGCACAAGATCGCGCGGGGCTATCTGCCCAGCCCGGTCTATTCGGCCCACTGGATCGCCGACCCGCGCTTGCGCGAGCCAGTCGCCCGTTACCTCGAACGCGAGCGCGAGGCGGTCGAGGGCGACATGGCGATGCTGACGGAAGAGTTCTCGCCGTTCCGGGAGCAGCGGTAGACGGTCGCTAGTGCAGTCGCACTTCGCCGACCTTGTCCTTGTAGGCCTTCTTCGGATCGGCTCCCAGCATCATCCTGACGCCGGCGAACAGGCTGTTCTCGTTGAGCCAGATCTGCGCGTCGGCCGGCTCGAAGCGCAGCAGGCGCAATTTCGGATCGTCCTTGCCCTCGAACCAGGCGGCGATGAACGGGTTCCAGAGCCGGTTCACCGTCTCGTAGTCGGTATCGATCCGCAGGCGACCCTCGACCGCCGCGAACAGGTGGTGACCCTTGTCGGCGAAGTGGATGAAGGCGTCGCGCCCCTCCACGTCGAGTGCGTGGGCGAGATCGGTCTCCGACGAGGTGAAGATCCATATGGGGCCGGAATGGTCGCCCTCGATCAGGGCGGTCATCGGCTGGGCGCGGCCGCCGTCGACGTCGGGCAGGCCCAGCATCACGGTGCGGTCGGACTTCAGGGCCTTCCAGAACTTGGCGGCCAGATCGGCTTCCTTGGACATCGTGGGTCTCCATTGTTTGAAGACCCAACGACAGCCGCGCGGGGCCGTTCCTAAGGCGCAGCTACGACCGCTCCCACGCCGCCTTCAGCAGCGCCTTGATCTCGTCGTCGACCTCGGCCGGCGAGGCCAGGGCGACCTTGGCCTTGAGGCGTTCCGACCAGCTCTCGTTCTTGGGCGTGGCGAGGCGCGGCGAGGCGTCGGGCGTCAGGGCCAGGCCCAGCGAAACTGTCCCGCCCTTGACCGGCTTGGCCGAGGCGAACTGCACCTTGTTGGAGAAGGCGGTGAAGGCCTTGCGCTGGCCGGTGACCAGGCCTGGGAAGTCGGCGACGGTGGCTTCGATTGCCTCCAGGATCGCGAGCGAGGCAGGGTCGGTCCACAGCGCCTTGCGCAGGGCGTCGGCGTCGTCCCAGCCGCCGGCTTCGGGGAAGGCCATCGACAGGATGTGAGCGCAGCGATTGACGCCCAGGTCGTAGTGATCCTTCAGCCATTGGACCCGCGCGCCCGGCTTGGTCTCCTTGCAGTCGCGGCGGACGATCTCGACCCATTGGTCGATGGTCTTGCCGGTGTCGCGCTCCAGGCTGGCCTGGACGGAAGCGAACCACTTCTGCTGGCGTTCGGTGAGACCTTGGCTGCTCATGCGGGAAGTCCTTGGAAGAATGTGGTCAGCTCGGCCAGCAGGCGGTCACGGCCGCGCTCGGGCCGGTCCAGATGGACGAAATGGGTGGCGTCGGGGATCTCGACGCTGGTGACCTTGGGGCTGCGTTCAGCGTCGGCGGTGAAGGCTTCGACATCGGCCCGGCGGCTCCAGAAGTCGGCGCCGGAGCGCACGAGTACAACGGGGGCGGTGATCGAGCCGGCGTCGTACAGCCGCCGTCCGCAGGCCTGGTGGAAGCTGTCTTCCAACGCGCCCAGCGGGGCTCGAAACCGGGGCGGGGAGAGCGCCGCCGCCCTTGGGTCGCTGGCCAGGGCGCCCGCCGCCAGAGCGTGGGCCACGACCGGATCGCGCCAAGCGTCCTTGTCGGCGATTGGAATGTTGGAGTTCCAACGGTCCAGCAGCGAGGTCCCAGGATAGAGGGCATAGCCGCCGGTCGTGGGATCGAACCGGCGTGGTTGGCCGGGCTGGGCGAAGGCCGAGCCCGGGCCCAGCATCGGATGGATCTCTGAACCGCCATAGAGGGCGTTGAGCGTCGCCAAGCCGGCGACGGCCTCCGGGTGAAGGGCGGCGTACCAGCCGGCCCAGAGGCCGCCGGTGGCCCAACCGATCAGGCCTGGCCGCGAGCCGCCATTGCGCTTGGCGGCGAGCTTCACGACCGCGTCGAGGTCGCGCACCACCTCATGAGCGCGGGACAGCGGGCGACTCTGCTCGGGCGGCTGGTCCATGGCGGCGGGCCGTTGCGAGCCGCCATAGCCTCGGGCGTCGATCAGATAGATCCGGCGGCCCAGCCGCTGCGCCAGATCGGCCGCCATCGAGCCGCCGGGGACGGGAAGGTCGAAGGACGCGACGCCCGGCGCGCGGGCGCCGTGGACCAGGATCAAGGGCGCGCCGCGAGGGGAGGGCGGAGCGATTTCGCGGGCATGAATACGGACGCCGTCGTCGGTCAGCGTGAAGAGTTCGGTGCGCCGCAGGTTGTCGGCGCGAGCGGCGGTCGTGGTCAGCAGAGCTGGCGCGGCCGCCAGGACAGCGCGGCGGGACCATTGCCGTCTCATCGACATTTGCGCGCGCCTCCCCGTTTGCTACGACCGTCTCGTCAAAGGGAGACGGTCATGAGCCTCGACGGACGCTACGACGCCGACAACATCTTCGCCAAGATCATCCGGGGAGAGATCCCGTGCGTGAAGGTGTTCGAGGACGACCGGGTGCTGGCGTTCATGGACGTCTTTCCTCAATCGCGCGGCCACGCGCTGGTGATCTCCAAGGTCAGCCATGCCCGGAACCTGCTCGAGGCCGAGCCCTCCGTGGTGAATGAACTGGCCGCCGCGACCCAGAAGCTGACCCGCGCGGTGGCCGAGGCCCTGAAGCCGGACGGCGTGGTTGTCACCCAGTTCAACGGCGCTCCCGCCGGCCAGACCATCTTCCACCTGCACTTCCATGTGATCCCTCGTTACGAGGGAGAGGGACTGGGTCGCCATGGCGAGGGCGGCATGGCGAACATGGAAGAGCTGAAAGTGCTCGCGGCGAAGATCAGCGCGGCGCTGTAGGCTCAAACGAAAAGGGCCCGGATCGCTCCGGGCCCTTCGCGCGTCTGTCTTCGCGGCCTATTCGGCCATGGCCGGTTCGGCTTCGTCGGTCTTGCTGGCCTTCGGATCGGGGGTGCCCTCGATCTCGAAGCCGATCTTGCCGTTCTCGAGCACGACCTTGACGTGGCCGCCGCGGACCAGGCGTCCGAACAGAATGTCGTCCGCCAGGGGCTTCTTGATATGCTCCTGGATGACGCGGCCCAGCGGACGGGCGCCGTAGAGCTCGTCGAAGCCGTTCTTGGCCAGCCAGTCGGCCGCGTCGTCGGTCAGCGAGATCGTCACGTTCCGGTCGGCCAGCTGGGCCTCCATCTGCATGACGAACTTCTGCACGACCTGGCGGATGATCTCCGGCGTCAGCGACTTGAAGGCCACGACCGCATCGAGGCGGTTGCGGAATTCCGGCGTGAACAGGCGCTTGAGCGCGGCCTCTTCCTCGCCGACCACCTTGTCGCGACCAAAGCCGATGGACTGGCGTTGGGCGTCCGAGGCGCCGGCATTGGTGGTCATGATCAGGACCACGTTGCGGAAATCGACCTTCTTGCCGTTGGAGTCCGTGAGGACGCCGTGGTCCATGACCTGCAGCAGGATGTTGTAGACGTCCTGGTGAGCCTTCTCGATTTCGTCGAGCAGCACGACCGCGTGCGGGTGCTGGTCGACGGCGTCGGTCAGTTGGCCGCCCTGATCATAGCCGACATAGCCGGGAGGGGCGCCGATCAGGCGGCTCACGGTATGGCGTTCCATGTACTCCGACATGTCGAAGCGGATCATCTCGATGCCCAGGGTCTGGGCCAGCTGCTTGGCGGCTTCGGTCTTGCCGACGCCGGTGGGACCGCTGAACAGGAACGAGCCGATCGGCTTGTCCGCGTCGCGAAGACCTGCGCGGGCCAGCTTCATCGCCGAGGACAGCTGCATGATCGCATCGTCCTGGCCGAACACGGCGCGCTTCAGGTCCGTTTCCAGCTCCTTCAGCGCCTCGGTGTCCGACTTCGAAACCGACTTCGGCGGGATTCGGGCGATCTTGGCCACGACGGCCTCGATCTCCTTGACGCCCAGAACCTTCTTGCGGCGGCTTTCCGGCAGCAGCATCTGACCAGCGCCCGCCTCGTCGATCACGTCGATCGCCTTGTCGGGCAGCTTGCGGTCGGTGATGTACTTGGCCGACAGCTCCACCGCGACCTTCAAGGCCTCGGCGGTGTACTTCAGCTTGTGGAAGTCCTCGTAATAGGACTTCAGGCCCTTGAGGATCTTGATGGTGTCTTCCACCGTCGGCTCGTTCACGTCGATCTTCTGGAAGCGACGGACCAGGGCCCGATCCTTCTCGAAGTGCTGACGGAACTCCTTGTAGGTGGTCGAGCCCATGCAGCGCAGGGTGCCCGAGGCCAGAGCCGGCTTCAGCAGGTTGGAGGCGTCCATCGCCCCGCCGCTGGTCGCGCCGGCGCCGATCACGGTGTGGATCTCGTCGATGAACAGCACCGCGTTGGGGTGGTTCTCGAGTTCCTTGACCACCTGCTTGACGCGTTCCTCGAAGTCGCCGCGATAGCGGGTGCCGGCCAGCAGCGCGCCCATGTCCAGCGAGAAGATGGTGGCGCCTTCCAGGACCTCGGGGACCTGGTGCGTGACGATCTTGCGAGCCAGGCCCTCGGCGATGGCGGTCTTGCCGACGCCGGGGTCGCCGACGAGCAGCGGGTTGTTCTTGGTGCGGCGGCACAGGATCTGGATCGCGCGTTCCACTTCGTTCGCGCGGCCGATCAGGGGGTCGACCTTGCCCTGGCGGGCCTTTTCATTGAGGTCGACGCAATAGGCCTCAAGGGCCTCGCCGCCGGTCTTGGTGTTCGGCTTTTCGCCGTCCTCCTCGGTCGCGTTCGAGCCGGTGCTGGCGCCCTTGACGCTCTTGGCTTCCGAGGCGCCGGCCTTCTTGGCGATGCCATGGGCGATGAAGTTCACCGCGTCGTACCGCGTCATGTCCTGCTCCTGCAGGAAGTAGGCGGCATGGCTCTCGCGTTCGGAGAAGATGGCGACCAGCACGTTGGCGCCGGTGACTTCTTCGCGGCCGGACGACTGGACGTGGATCACCGCGCGCTGGATCACGCGCTGGAAGCCGGCGGTCGGCTTGGCGTCCTCGTCGTCGTCGACGACCAGCGAGGCCAGTTCGACGTCGAGATAGTTCGAGAGGCTCTTCTTCAGCGCGGCGAGGTCCACGTCGCACGCCCGCATAACGCCGGCGGCGTCCTCGTCATCGGTGAGGGAAAGCAGAAGATGCTCCAGCGTCGCGTACTCGTGCTTACGCTGGTTGGCGTAGGCGACGGCGCGATGCAGGGACTCTTCCAGGGGGCGCGAAAAAGAGGGCAAGGGGGGCTCCTCAGTCCTTTTCCATGGTGCACTGCAGGGGGTGCTGATGGCGTCGCGCCGAGTCGATGACCTGGGCGACCTTGGTTTCTGCGACTTCGTAAGTGTAGACACCGCACACACCCACGCCGTTCTGGTGGACATGCAACATGATGCGGGTCGCATCTTCGCGCGACTTATTGAAGAACCGTTCGAGCACGTAGACGACGAATTCCATCGGAGTGTAGTCGTCGTTGAGAATCAGAACTCGATAGAGCGAAGGCTTCTGTGTCTTCGGCTTCACTTCCGTGACGACCGACGACCCAGCGCCGTTGCTTTGTCCGCCTTGCTTCCGCTCGGCCATCGACTTGGTCTCTCCCGGCGGCAAATCACCCGCCTCAATGAATTAGATATGGAAACGCGACGGCATTGGAAGAGGCCGATGCGCCGCTGCGCCGCTTTAGCACAGGGGCGCCTCGGAAATCGGCTTCACGTTTGGGAGAGCGAAGACCGAGCGCGAACGGTTCCGGGGGCGAGAGGCCCAAATGGTGCGCGGTAGGGTGTCGCGCAAGAGGGGTGTTCGCGTGGGAATAGGCCCCGACCGAACGAATCGGGTAGAGCCGCTCAGCGTCGCCGGTTAGCGCCCGGGGAGGGTGTATTCGAGCTCGTAGTGATGCTTGCCCTCGACGACCGTGATGATCAGCCGGCCGGTGATGCCGGCCAACGCCCCCGCGCCGGAGTCCGGCACGATGTCGATGATCATGCTGACGTCCTTGCCGCGCATGGATCCGCGATGGACGAGGGCGAAGCTTCCCGTCTGGCCGTCCAGGGTTCCGACCACGCGCTCGGTGGCCACATAGGCGGCCGAGCCCGGAACCTCGGTCCCGACGGTCAGCATCTCGCCCTTCCCGGTGGCGTCCAGGGCGCCGTGATAGATTTTATCCAGGGAGAAGCGGCCCAGGGTCGAGCCCTGGCTCTTGTCCTGTTCGATCGGCTTGGTGCTGACGTCGAACAATCCCTTGGCGTGGCGCATGGCGGTCTCCCCGACGATAGGCGCCGTGGCGACGGGCGCCGCGATCGCGGTGGAGGCGACAGCCATCGCCGCCGCGACGGCGGGAACGATGATGCGCAGCGCGGCCATGGTGATGATCTCCCTCGAAGATGGAGATGAGAACATAACGAGAACTTTGCGTCAACGCCCCTTGAGCGCGCGTCCACTGACCACTGCGGCCGCGCCGAACTTGCCGCGCAGGGCGTCGATGGCGGTCTCGTTCTTCAGGGTGCGGCGCTCGTCGTCGGCGAACATGTCCGAATCGGCGGTCTCGGCATCGACGAATTCGGTCAGGCCCGCGCCGATCAAGCGATAGGACAGGCCCTTAGGCTCCGCGGCCAGCAGTTCGCGCGCCACCTGGAACAGGGTGCGGGCCGTCTGGGTCGGCACGGCCAGGGTGCGGCGGCGGGTGTGGATCTTGAAGTCCGGTGTGCGCAGCTTCAGCGTCGCCACCCGGCCGGCGACGCCTTCCTTGCGGGCCTGTTTGGCGACCTTCTCGCACAGCGGCCAGAGTTCGTCCTCCAGGTCCCCGCGCTTGTGCAGGTCGTCGTTGAAGGTGGTCTCGGAGCTGATCGTCTTACGCGACTGGTCGGGATCGACCATGCGACTGTCCTGGCCGTGCGCCAGGCGGTGCAGGCGCAGGCCGCCCGACCCCAGGCGGTTGGCCAGCAGCTTCAGGTCGGCGGCGGCGATGTCACCCACCGTGCGCAGGCCGATGTCGGCGAGGCTGGAGACGGTGGCTGGGCCCACGCCCGGCAGGATGCTGACCGGCTTGCTCGCGAGGAAGGTCTGGGCCTCGGTCGCCCCGATCGCGGAAAAGCCGCGCGGCTTGTCCAGTTCCGAGGCGATCTTGGCCAGGAACTTGTTGGGGGCCAGGCCGATGGAGACGGTCAGGCCGATGTCGCGTTCGATCTCGGCCTGCAGGCGGGCCAGCATTACCGCCGGCGTCGCGCCGTGCAGGCGCTCGGTGCCGGTCAGGTCGATCCACGCCTCGTCGAGCGACAGCGGCTGGATCAGCGGCGTCAGCTTGTCGAGCTTCTCGTGGATCCGCCGGCTCTCCTCCTTGTACTTGGCGAAGTTGGGCTTGATGACCACGGCCTGCGGACACAGCTTCAGGGCCTTGTACATCGGCATGGCCGAGCGGGGGCCGCTCATGCGGGCGATGTAGCAGGCGGTGGTCACCACACCCCGCTTGCCGCCGCCGACGATCACCGGCTTGTCGCGCAGGGATGGATCGTCGCGCTTCTCTACCGAGGCGTAGAAGGCGTCGCAGTCCAGGTGGGCGATCGAGAGCGTCCCGAGTTCCTCGTGAAAGAGCGTGCGCGGCGAGGCGCAGGACGGGCAGCGCGCGGCCTTGGCCTCGCCCGTCCATCCGCAGTCGCGGCACAGGGACTTCATCGGAGCGCTCTTAGGACTCTGGTGGCCACAGCCAGACCGCGCCGCGTACGCCGGAGCTGTCGCCGTGCCTGGCCTTGCGAACGGGTGTCTCGAACACGTCGGAGAAGACATGGGGGGCGATGGCGGCCGGTAGACGAGCGTATAGCGCCTCGACGTTCGACATGCCGCCGCCCAGAACGATCACATCGGGATCGATCAGGTCGCAGACCACGGCGAAGCCACGGCCCAGGCGGTCGATATAGCGATCCAGCGCCGCCAGGGCCGCCGCGTCGCCGGCCTCGACGGCGTCCATGGTCGCCTGGCCGGTCGCGAAGCCGGCGTCCTTCGAGAAGGCCGGACCGGCGATCCAGGTTTCCAGGCAGCCGCTCCGACCGCACCAGCAATCGTGGCCGGGATACTCCTCGGGCCGAGGCCAGGGCAGGGGAGAGTGCCCCCACTCGCCGCCGACCCCGTTGTGGCCCTCGACGATCTTGCCGTCGACCACCACCCCGCCGCCGCAACCGGTGCCGAGGATGGCGGCGAAGACCACGCCTTCTCCGGCTCCCGCGCCGTCCGCGGCCTCGGACAGAGCCAGGCAGTTGGCGTCGTTGGCCAAGCGCACGGGACGGGCCAGGCGCTTTTCCAGGTCCTCGCCGAACCGCTGGCCGTTCAGATAGACACTGTTGGCGTTGCGGATGAGGCCTGTTCGGGGCGAGATCGAGCCGGGGATGCCCATGCCGAGCTTGGCGCAGGTCGCGCCCGCCATGGCCTCGGCGTCGGCGACGAGGCCGGCCACGACATCCAAGGCCGCCTCATAGCTTCCGGGATTGGGTTTGCGCACCCGCGCCACGAACTCGCCGGCCTCATTGAGCGCGGCGGCCTCGATCTTGGTGCCGCCGAAATCGACGCCGAAACGGATCATGAAAAGAGGCGCTCCTGGATGGCGATCTTCAGCCCATCCCACTCGTCGATGCGAAGGTGGCGATCGGGGGCGGACGGGGCGAACGGGCGCAGGCGCTCGTCGCTGACCATCTGGAACCGCCCGACGGCCGGCGCCTTTTCGGCCACCGATTCCAGCTGTGGCAAAAGGTCGTCGATGAAGACGGCCGGTCCAGAGGTGCGGGCCGAAAGCTCAGCCGCCGGCGGGCCCTTGGGGCCGCTGTTGATGATCAGCGGATAGTCGAAGCCGTGAGTTTTCAACCATTTGATGCGCGCGAGACGCCCGTGCTCGGGCGCGTTCGTCAGGATGACCACCTCGGCGCGGGTCGAAAGGTCGGCCAGAGCGTCAGCGGCGCCGACCGCCGGAATCAGGTCATCGGCCCCATCGCGGAAGAAATCGTCGAACAGGGCCTTGCCCGCGATCAGATCGAGGTGTTCCGTTTCACCGGGGCGATAGATGTTTTGGAACAAGGCGAAGCGATCGATCCTCAGCTCGAAGCCATGGCGCTCGATGAAGGCGCCGAAGCCGCGCATGAACTGGGCCAGGACCTCGTCGACGTCGACGATGACCAGCGGCGCGGCGGGCGAGATGGCGCAGGCCTGGAGGTCGGACAAACGCGGTTCCATGAGTTCGGATCGTTGGGTCTTAACGCGATTAGCGCGGGCTTAAGGATATTCGTGGCATCTGGTTCTGGAAGACGGCGCGAATCCCTAGGCGTCGCCACGTGACCTTTTGGTCGGGGTAAGGATGACGAAGAAGGTCCTCATCGTGGAGGATAACGAGCTGAACATGAAGCTCTTTCATGATCTGCTCGAAGCCCAGGGTTACGAGACCCTGCAGACCCGTGAGGGTCTGTCTGCGCTGTCTATTGCCCGTGACAACAAGCCCGATCTGATTCTGATGGATATCCAGCTGCCCGAGATCTCGGGGCTGGAAGTCACCAAGTGGCTCAAGGAAGACGACGAGCTGGCTCACATCCCGGTGGTGGCCGTGACGGCCTTCGCCATGAAGGGCGATGAGGAGCGTATCCGCGAGGGCGGCTGCGAGGCCTACATCTCCAAGCCGATCTCGGTGGTCCACTTCCTCGACACCATCAAGCGGCTCCTGGACAAGGTCCCGGTCGCATGAGCGCGCGCATCCTCGTCGTCGACGACATCGAGGCCAATGTCCGCCTGCTCGAGGCCAAGCTGACGGCTGAGTATTACGAGGTCTCCAGCGCCATGGACGGGCCGACCGCCCTGGCCATGGCCGCCCGCGACCTGCCCGACATCATCCTGCTGGACGTCATGATGCCCGGCATGGACGGCTTCACCGTCTGCCGCAAGCTCAAGGAAGACCCGATCACTCGCCACATCCCCGTGGTGCTGATCACGGCCCTCGACGGCCGCGCTGATCGCATCCAGGGCCTGGAATCGGGCGCCTCGGACTTCCTGACCAAGCCCATCGACGACGTCATGCTGTTCGCTCGCGTGCGCAGCCTGACCCGCTTCAAGCTCGTCATCGACGAACTGCGCCAGCGCGAGGCCTCGGGCCGCCGCATGGGCGTGATCGCGGGCGCGGCCGCTCGCCTTGACGGCCTGGGCGGTCGGGTGCTGATCGTCGACGACAACGAACGCCAGGCCCAGCGCATCGCCGCCGAGCTGGGCGTCGAGCATCGCCCGGTCATCGAGAGCGACCCCGAGAAGGCCAAGATCAGCGCCAGTGGTCCGGTCGACCTGGTCATCGTCAACGGCGCGGCCAAGGGCTTCGATGGCCTGCGCTTCACCGCGACCCTGCGGTCCGAAGAGCGCACGCGTCAGCTGCCTGTCCTGGCCATGGTCGATCCCGATGATCGCAACCGCATGGTCAAGGCGCTGGAAATCGGGGTGAACGACATCCTGCCGCGTCCGGTGGACCCGCAAGAGCTGTCGGCTCGGGTCAAGACCCAGATCCAGCGCAAGCGCTACACCGACTATCTGCGAAACAACCTCGATCACAGCCTGGAACTGGCCGTCACCGACCAGCTCACGGGCCTGCATAACCGTCGCTACATGACTGGCCAACTCGACTCGCTGGTCAAGCGCGCGGCCATGGGCGGCGAGCCGGTCTCGGCCCTGCTGATCGACATCGATTTCTTCAAGAAGATCAACGACACCTTTGGACACGACATCGGCGACGAGGTGCTGCGCGAATTCGCCCTGCGCCTGGCCTCCAACGTCCGGGCCATCGACCTGCCTTGCCGCTACGGCGGTGAGGAGTTCGTGGTGATCATGCCCGACACCGCCCTGGCCGACGCCCTGCGCATCGCCGAGCGGATCCGCAACCACGTCTCGGGCTCGCCCTTCCGGGTGGCCCAGGGCAAGGAAATGCTGACGGTCACGATCTCGATCGGCGTCTCGGCCACGGCCGGCGAGCACGACACCCCCGAAGCCCTGCTCAAGCGGGCCGATGAGGGCGTCTACCAGGCCAAGGCCTCGGGCCGGAACGCGGTGGTCGGCAAGGCCGCCTAGGCCTTTCCAGCTTCGATATTTGTGGATTGGCGGAGCGCTCGCGCCCTGTGCATCCTCGACGACAGAAACCGGTGTCATGACCGGTCGAGTTCGTTGGGGAGTGTCCGCCGATGTCCGCCAATCGTCGCGCCGTCTTGGCCATCGCCGGCCTTGGAGCCCTGGCCGCCGCGTCTCCAGCAAGCGCCGCACAAGCCAAGCCCACCAAACCCGTCCAACCCGCCAAGCCGGCGTTGCGCGTCGATCCGCGTGACTTCGGCGCGGTTGGCGACGGCGTGGCCAAGGACACCGGCGCAATCCAGTTGGCCCTGGACCGTTGCGCCGTCCTCGGCGGCGGCGAGGTCGTGCTGGGCGCGGGAACCTGGCTGGTCGGGGCCATTCGCATCGGCTCGAACACCACCTTGCGGCTGGACGAGGGAGCCACCCTGCAGGGTTCGCCGGACCTGACCGACTATCCCGTCGTCCAGGTGCGCTGGGAGGGGCGCTGGATTCCCGGCTATATCGGCCTCGTCTGGGGCCAGGGCGCGCGAAATGTCGCCATCGCCGGCAAGGGGCGCATCGTCGCTTCCAAGACGATCAAGGGGCGGGTCCAGAAGGAGACGGGTCTGCGCCATCCGGCTCTGCTGGAGTTCGTCGACGTCCAGAACCTCGCCGTCACCGACGTGCGGACCGAGCAGAACGACATGTGGTCGATCCACCCGGTCTATTGTGACGACGTGGTCTTCCGGGGCGTCGAGGTGCGAGGCGGCGCCGACGGCATCGATGTCGACTCCTGCCGCCGCGTGCTGATCGACCGCTGCGATTTCGACACGGTCGATGACTGCATCTCGCTGAAATCAGGTCGGGGCATGGAAGGTAACGTGCTGGCGCGGCCGACCGAGGACGTGGTCATCACCGACTGCGTGTTCCGCGATCATCGCTGGGCCTGTATCGGCATCGGCAGCGAGACCTCGGGCGGCATCCGCCGGGTGCGGGTCGAGCGTTGCCGGATGCTCGCGGCCTATACCTTCGCCGTCTACATCAAGAGCCGGCCGGGGCGCGGGGCGTTCATCGAGGACATCGTCATGCGCGACCTGGAAGTCTCCGGAGCCCGGAATGGCTTCCTCCGCCTGAACTTCCTGGACAGCGGCAAACAGGACCAATTCCCGGTCGCCGGCCTCGACGGCATCCCAACGGTCCGCAACTTCACCTTCGAGCGGATCAAGGTCACCGACGTCCCGGTGCTGGTCGAGGCGGTGAACATTCATCCCGACAAGCCGCTCGACGGCTTCACGCTAAAGGACATCACGGGAACGGCCGGGAAGGGGATGAGCCTGGCCAACATGCGCAACGTCACGCTGAAGAACGTCGATGTGGCTATCGCCGAGGGGGCGAAGCTTGCGGTCAGCAACGTCACTGGCCGTGGCCTGGACGGTGCGACGGCGCTGAAGCCGACGGAGCGCCCCGCGCCGGTGGCGGCGACCGAGCCGCCGTATCGGCTTGGGATGACCAGCGGCAAGCCAAACTAGGCTTCATTTCAACGCTGAAACCCTTCCTTCCTTGCACGGAGCACCCGTTCGGGCGAAATCGCTTCGGATGAAGAAGATGCTTACCTGCGGCGTCCTCGCCGCCGCCTTTTCGTCCGCGTTTGTCGCCCAGGCGTCCACGATCTCGGTCAAGCCGGATCCGAAACTGGTCGTGGTCATCTCGATCGACCAGTTCAGCGCCAATCTCTACGCCCAGCACCGGCCGGAATATGTTGGCGGGCTCGGCACGCTGAGCCAGGGGATCGTCTATCCGAACGGCTACCAGTCGCACGCCTTCACCGAGACGTGCCCGGGCCACTCGACCCTGCTGACGGGCAAACATCCCAACAAGACCGGCATCAGCGCCAACGACTGGTACGACAAGGCCACGGGCAAGCAGGTCTACTGTCTGGCCGACGCCAGCGTCACCCTGGCCGACGACCCGAAGGGCAGGGCGGTCAGCGCCGCCAACATGGTCGCCACCACCTATGGCGACTGGCTGAAGGCCGTCTCACCGACCAGCCGTGTGTTCGGCGTGGCCGGCAAGGACCGCGGCGCGATCACCATGTCGGGCCATAACGCCGACGGACAGTTCTGGTACCAGCCGGGCTTCGGCTTCACGACCTTCGTGCGGGAGGGACAGATGGCGGAAGCCCGCCTGAAGCCCGTCGCGGCGGTCAACGCCAAGCTGGCGGCGGACCTGAAGAAGCATCCGTTCGTCTGGAACTACGCCCCGGCCTCGGCCAAGCGCTGCAAGGCGCTGGAGACCGACTACGAGACCGGCGGCCGCAAGTGGCGCGCCGCCCTGCCGATCGCCCCCGTGACCAGCGAGGCCGACCAGCGCCGTGACCTCTATGCCAGCCCCTATACCGACCAGGCGACCCTGGAACTGGCCCAGAACCTGCGCGAAACCTACGGCCTGGGCGACGGGCCGCAGGTCGACGTGCTGACGATCAGCCTGTCGGCCACCGACTTCATCGGCCACCGCTACGGCACGCGCGGCCCAGAGATGTGCGATCAGATCGCCCGTCTCGACGACCGTCTGGGCGTGTTCCTGAAGAGCCTCGACAAGGTGAAGGGCGGCGTCCTGGTCGTCCTGGCCGCCGACCATGGCGGCGGCGACTTCGCCGAGCGCCTGCACGACGAGGGCTACGGCACCGAGCGCGTGATCGGCAAGGCGTGGCTGGCCAAGCTGAACGCCCAGCTGCGCGCCGATCTGGGCCTGACCTGGGACCCGCTCGTCGCCGATGGCGGCATCGACCAGCTGTATGTCGTCGGTTCCGATCGCAAGACGCCCTCGATCGTCGACCGCGCTCGTATCGCCGCCGCGACCCTGGCCCTGGTCAAGCGCGACACGGCGGTGGCCGAGGCCGTCGACGGCAACGCCGTTCTGACCCTGGAGCCCGCGCCGGCCGACGCCTCGCCCGAGGAGCTGTCGGTGGCCGAACGCATGCGCCGTAGCGCCTATCCGGGCCGCGTCGGCGACATCCTGGTCGCCTTCAAGCCGTATCGCGTACCGGCGACCCCAGGCGCGACCTATGTCTCGACCCATGGCAGCCCCTGGGACTACGACCGCCGCGTGCCGATCCTGTTCTGGTGGAAGGGTTCGACCCCGCACGAACGAATCCTGCCGCTCGACACCGTCGACATCGCCCCGACCATCGCCGCCGTCACGGGCGTCAAGCCGCCGGCCGATGTCGATGGGGTGTGTCGCCCGCTGGTCTACGGCCAGCATTGCTAACGAGGGTTAGGGCGGCTTCTTAAGCTTTGATGCACGTATGGCGCGCACTCTCTGCATACATCCGATGCGCAGGGGGCGTGGTGATGCGTGCGAGAACCAGGGTCAAGAAGCGTCCATTCCCGGCCGGCTGGCTCCTATTGGGCCTTCTGGCGTGCGGAGTGCTGTTCTGGTGGGGCGCGCAAGCGGCACCTTCGAGTTTGGGGAACGCGTCCGACCCCGTGTCGGTCATCGCCGTCCTCAGCGCCTTCGCCGCCGTTTGCGTCGGGCCCGTGCTGCTGATCGTCACCGTGCTGTGGGGTAGTGTCGCCTTCTTCCGCTGGTTCTGGATCGGCGGGCGGGAGTGACTGCCTAGGTCCCCCGAACGGGCGGCCAACCCATCCCGGAATCAAAAACGCCCGGCTATCGCTAGCCGGGCGTTTTAGTGTCGTAGCGCGTAAAGCGATCTTACTTGATCTTGCCTTCGCGGAATTCGACGTGCTTGCGGATGACCGGGTCGTACTTCTTCAGCACCATCTTTTCGGTCTTGGTGCGGGCGTTCTTCTTGGTGACGTAGAAGAAGCCGGTGTCCGCCGTCGAATTCAGGCGGATCTTGATGGAAGCCGGTTTGGCCATAGTCGAATCCCTGCGGTGGTCGCGCAGGTTCCCGCGCGTTGGAAATGAGAGGCGCGGAACATACTCATCGGCAGCTCAAAGTCAATTGCCGGAAGTCAGTTACCGGCGGGGCAACGCTTGTACGGAAAATCCGCCGAACGGGCCTGGCCGTTGATCGAGCCCTCGATCCTGGCCGCCAGGGTCTCTTTGTCGACGAGGCGATAGCGGATGCGCTGGGGAAAGTCGTGCTCGGGCGCCTCGAAGACCGCTGAGTCGGCGGCGACCTCCTTCAGCGGGAAGGTCGTTTCGGCCTGGCCCGAGGGAATCACCACATAGCGCAGCTTGCCGTCATCGCCCGGGACGATGCGCATGAACTCGTATTCGCGCAGCTTGCCGTCGCGGACCGTGCGGCTCATGCCCACCATCGCGCCGCCGGCCGGGGCGAACCACTGCTCCTCGACCTTGGCCCCGTTGGCGCGGGTGAACGTCCAGCAGCCGGCCATGAAGCCCAGCTTGTCGATGTCGGTCGACGGCGGGGCGGGTGTCGCGGCCAGGGCCAAGGCCAGGATCGAGGCGATCATCGGCGGCTCCCGCTAGAGATGCGTCAGATGACGCTTGCCGTTCAGGAAGCGCATGAAGGGCGCCGGGCGTCCAGTCTCCGCGAGCCGTTGGCCTACCTCGTGAAGCACGAAGCGCGTGATGTTTGGCAGGTCCAAGGCCATGGCCTCCTTGAAGTCGACCCAGGCGATCTCGTCCAATTCGCCGCAATCGGGGCGGCGATCCAGGGACAGCAGCGCCTCCGCCGGCGCCATGAAGAAGCGGGCGTCGAAGCGGCGGGGGCGATAGGGCGGGGTGATGGCCCGGGCCACGAAGGCGAGCGGCGCCAAGTCAGGTAGGGCGCCCTGGGCCAGGAAGGGGCGCCAGGGGCCCGCGGCGGGGCGGTCCGGGGCCTCCTTGGCCAGGAGCAGGCCTGTCTCCTCGAAGGTCTCTCGCACGGCCGCCAGGGCCAGGGCGCGGGCCAGGCGAGCGGGGCGGGGGTGGCGAGCCTCCAGCGACAGTCGCGCGGCGACCTCGGGCGCGAGTTCGCTGGCGCTGGGGGCGTCGTAGTCGGTGCGGTCGACCCGGCCGCCGGGAAACACCCACTTGTCGGGCATGAAGGCGTGGCCGCCGTTGCGCCGGCCCATCAGCAGGCGCGGTTCCGGACCGTCGGTGCGGGCGATGATCACGGTCGCCGCGTGCCGGGGCTTCAGCGCCGCGCCGGTCTCGCGCACGGCGCCGTCGTTGATCGTGTCGAATTTCGCGTCAATCGGCGGCAGGGACATGGGAGCAGGTTAGACCCGTATGCACGCTTGCATAGGGCTACGCGGCGTCAAACGGGGGAGGCGCTTGACCCTCCGCCACGACGCATCCCAAGCTCGCGCCGCATTTGTGAGGGGCTCTCCATGATCGTACGGATTTCGACGCTGGCGCTGGCGCTGGCCGCCGGCCTGGCCTTGGGCGCGCCGGCCCTGAACTCGCGAGCCATGGCCGCGCCCGCCCCGACCAAGATCGAGGCGGCGGTCAAGGCCGTCCAGCCGAAGGTCATCGCCTGGCGGCGCGACATCCACGAGCATCCTGAACTGGGCAACCAGGAGGTCCGTACCTCGGCCCTGATCGCCAAGGAGCTGAAGGCCCTGGGCTTCGAGGTCCGCGAGAACGTCGGCAAGACCGGCGTGGTCGGGATCCTGAAGGGCGGCAAGCCCGGCAAGGTCGTCGCCCTGCGCGCCGACATGGACGCCCTGCCGGTCGAGGAGAAGACCGGCCTGCCGTTCGCCTCCAAGGTCAAGGCGACCTGGGAAGGCAAGACCGTGCCGGTCATGCACGCCTGCGGTCACGACACCCATGTGGCCATGCTGCTGGGGACCGCCACGGTGCTGGCCGGCATGAAGGCCGACATCAAGGGTACGGTCGTCCTGATCTTCCAGCCCGCGGAAGAAGGCCCGCAGGCCGGCGAGGAAGGCGGCGCCAAGCTGATGATCCGCGACGGCGCTCTGGACCAGCCCAAGGTCGACGCGATCTTCGGCCTGCACATCGGCCCGGGCGACGCGCACCTGCTGAACTATCGTCCCGAGGGCTTCTATGCCGGCTCGGACCGCCTCACGATCACGGTGAAAGGCAAGCAGACCCACGGCGCGAGGCCCTGGGCCGGGATCGACATGGCCAGCATCGCCGCCGACATCGTCCAGGCCACCAACCAGATCGCGGCCCGCCAGGTCGACGTCGGCGTCCAGCCCTCGGTCGTCACCATCGCCATGATCAACATGGGCATGCGCCAGAACATCATCCCCGAGGACCTGTCGATGCAGGGGACGATGCGGACCTATTCGCCCGAGCGTAAGGCTCAGCTGATCGACAAAATCACCAGCAGCGTCACCGCCATCGCCGACCGTTACGGCGCCAAGGCCGAGGTGGCGTTCACCCAGCCCTATCCGGTGACCTACAACAATCCTGAACTGTCCAAGTGGGTGAAGGCGTCCCTGCTCAAGGCCTCGCCGGGCAAGGTCGACGACAACGCCGCCCTGGTGACCGGGGCCGAGGACTTTTCGATGTACGCCCAGAAGGTCCCGGGCGTGTTCGTCCAGCTGGGCGGACGCAAGGCGGACGTGCCCGCCGCCACCGCGCCGGCCAACCACTCGCCGTTCTTCGATGTCGACGAGGCGGTGTTCGAGACCGGCGTGAAGGCCGAGGTCTTCATGGCGCTGGATTATCTGGAGAAGAAGTAGGGGCGACCGAACCTCTCCTCCCCCTTTGGGGGAGGTGGCCCGGAGGGCCGGAGGGGGCAGCTCGGCGTTGGCGGTGCTGCCCCCTCAGTCGCTCCGCGACAGCTCCCCCAGCGGGGGAGCATCTATACCCGCGTCGCCGCCGCCCGCGCCTCGAACCACGGTGTGATCCGCTTCAGCGCCTCCTCGACCTCCGCCGTCGAGACCGCGAAGCTGAAACGGATGAAGTGGTGGCCCTCGACTGGGTCGAAGTCGACACCCGGCGCGGTCGCCACGCCGGTGTCCTTCAGAAGCTGCTGGCAAAAGCCCAACGAGTCGTCGGTCAGGTGGCCGATGTCGGCCCAGATGTAGAAGGCCCCGTCCGGCGGAGCGATCTTGCGCAGGCCCAGGGCCGGCAGGGCGTCCAGCATCAGCTGGCGGTTGGCGCGGTAGACGTCGATGTGGGCTTCCAGCTCGTCGATGCAGTCCATGGCCGCCAGGCCGGCGTGCTGCGAGAGCGACGGCGCGGTCAGGAACAGGTTGCCGACATAGGCCCGCGCCCGCTCCAGGTCCTCACCCTTCGGCGCCAGCAGCCAGCCCAGCCGCCACCCGGCCATGCTGAAGTACTTGCTGAAGCTGTTGACGATCAGGGCGTCGGGCGCGAACTCCAGCATCGAGGGCGTGCGGCCCGCATAGCTGAGGCCGTGATAGATCTCGTCGCTGATGATGCGGATGCCGCGCTCGCGGCAGACCTGGGCGATGGCCTCCAGTTCCTCGGGCGCGATGATCGTGCCGGTCGGATTGGCCGGACTGGCGACGATGACGCCGGCCGGGGCGGGATCGAGCTCGGCCAGGTGCTTGGCGGTCAGCTGGAAACGATCCTCCGGCCCCGCCGCGATCTCGACGGGTTCGAGGTGCAGAGCCTTCAGGCTGTTGCGGTAGGCCACATAGCCGGGGCGGGCCAGGGCGATGCGGTCGCCGGGTGTGAACACGCTGGACAGGGCCAGCACCAGGGCCGGTGAAGCGCCACAGGTCAGGATGATCCGCTCGGGCTCGACCACGACGCCGTAGAGGGTGTGGTAGCGCGCGGCGATCCGTTCGCGCAGCAGCGGACTTTCCCAATAGCCCATGGCCTCTGCGTCGAGGATCTCGTGGGCCTTGGCCAGCGCCTTGCTCGGCGCGCCGGTCGACGGCTGGCCGAACTCCATGTGAATGATGGAGCGGCCCTCGGCCTTCAACTGGTGGGCCAGGCGGCTGATGGCGATGGCGTGAAAGGGTTCGAGCTCGGCGCGCATGATCGTTGCTTAGCCAGGTTTGACGCGCCGCGCATCCCGCATGAGAAGAGGGACATGCGTTTCCTCACCCTCGCCCTTGCTCTGGCTTTCGCCACGCCCGCGTTGGCCCAGACCGCCCTGCCGCTGAACATCGGCGGCCGCGTCGTTCCTGCTCCGGCCGGCGCCTACGACTTCGGCTGGCCGGGCGTCTATTTCGAGGGTCGCTTCACCGGTCCCTCGGTCGAGGTGGCGGTCGACACGGGCGCGGACCATCTCGCGATCAGCATCGACGGAGCGCGCAAGGCTGAGCTGACCAAGTCCGGCGAGACGCGCCTGGCGATCGACGACCTTGGCCCCGGCGAGCATGTCGTGCGCCTGGACAAGCTGACGGAGAGCCAGATGGGCTCGGCGCGGTTCGAAGGCTTCTTTGTCGGGCCGAAGGGCAGGGCGCTCCCGGCGCAGACCCGGCCGCGCCGCATCGAGTTCATTGGCGACTCTCACACGGTCGGCTATGGCGTCCGCTCGACCAGCCGAGATTGCACCGAGCAACAGGTTCACGATCTCACCGACACCAGCCAAGCCTTCGGTCCGATCCTGGCCGCCCGGCTCGACGCCGACTACCGCATCGTCGCCTTTTCGGGGCGAGGCGTGGTGCGGAACTACAACGGCGTCGCGCCGGGCCAGCCGCTGCCGGCGCTGTTTCCGCGCTTGATCCCGGGCCAGGACCGGCCCCGCGTCACGTCGAGCGATCCGTGGAGGCCGGACGTGGTGGTGATCGGTCTCGGTACGAACGACTTCTCGACGCCGCTGCATGCCGGCGAGGCTTGGGCCGACGAGGCGGGGCTACGCGCCGCCTATCGCGAGGCCTATGTCGCCTTCGTCCAAGATCTGAAGGCGAGCCGTCCTGGCGCGCGCGTCTTCCTGATCGCCGGGGATACGTTCGCGGACGATGTGGGCGACGTCGCCGGCCGCGCGGGCGCGACAGCGGTGCGGATCACCGGCATGGATCGCGGCGCCTGCCACTGGCACCCCTCGGCCGCCGATCAACGGATGACGGCCGATCGGCTGGAAGCGGCTATCCGGGCGAACTAGCGCCGCTTGCCGCGCCGTACGCCCTTGGGCAGACCGCCGCGCGGCTTCACCGCCGCCTGGCGACGCGCACCGAGCCGCGGGCGCGGGGCGTTCGGATCCGGCGCGACGGGATCGCTGAGCATCTCGAACAGCAGGCCGCCGGTCACGGGCGTGGCCTCGACCAGCTTGACCTCGACGCTCATGCCCAGCGGCCAGCGCTTGCCGGTCCGCTCGCCGACCAGGGCGTGCATCCTGTCGTCGTGGACGAAGAATTCCGCGCCCAAGGTCGAGACGGGCACGAGGCCGTCGGCGCCGGTGTCGGCCAGCTTGATGAACAGGCCAAAGCGGGTGACCCCGGTGATCCGGCCCGCGAACGTCGCGCCCACGCGGTCGGCCAGGAAGGCGGCGATGTAGCGGTCGGTGGCGTCGCGCTCGGCGGCCATGGCCCTGCGCTCGGCGTGGGTGATGACCTCGGCCGTGTCCTTGATCTGGGAAATGTCCTGGTCGGTGAGGCCGTCCATGCCCAGGCCCAGGGCCCGGATCAGGCCCCGGTGGACGATCAGGTCGGCATAGCGGCGGATCGGGCTGGTGAAGTGGGCGTACTTGGCCAGGTTCAGGCCGAAATGGCCGATGTTGTCGGCGCTGTAGTGGGCCTGCATCTGGGTGCGCAGGACCACCTCGTTGATGATCGTCGCATTGGGACCTTCGCGGGTCTCGTCCAGCAGCTTGTTGAAGCGCGCGGTCTGCGGGGCCTGGCCCTTGTCCCAGCGGATTTCCAGCGTCTGCAGGAAGTCTGCGAGGTTCTGCACCTTCTCCAGGCTGGGCGTGTCGTGGACCCGATAGATCAGGGGCGAGCGCTTGGCCTCGAGGCTCTCGGCGGCGCAGACATTGGCCTGCACCATCATCTCCTCGATCAGCTTGTGGGCTTCCAGGCTGGGGCGCTTGGTGATCGAGAGGATTTCGCCCTCTCGGATGATGATGCGGCGCTCGTCGCTCTCGATGGCGAGCGGAGACCGCGCGTCGCGGCCGATCTTCATCGTGCGATAGGCTTCCCACAGCGGCTGCAGGATCGGCTCCAGCAGCGGGCCGCTCTTGTCGTCGGGCTGGCCGTCGATGGCGGACTGAGCCTGCTCATAGCTGAGCTTGGCGGCCGAGCGCATCAGGCCGCGCACGAACTTGTGGCCCTTCTTGCGGCCCGACTTGTCGAACACCATCCGCACGGCCAGCGTGGCGCGGTTCTCGCTCTCACGCAGCGAGCACAGGCCGTTCGACAGGGTCTCGGGAAGCATCGGCTCCACCCGGTCGGGGAAGTAGACGCTGTTGCCCTTCTCGCGGGCGTCGCGGTCCAGGGCCGAGCCGGGGCGGACATAGGCGGCTACATCGGCGATGGCCACCCAGACCACCCAGCCGCCCTTATTGGTCTCGTCCTCGTCGGGATGGGCGTAGACGGCGTCGTCGTGGTCGCGGGCGTCCACCGGGTCGATCGTCACGAACGGCAGGTCGCGCAGGTCCTCGCGGCCCGCCAGGGTCGGCTCGACGGCGGCCTTGGCCTCTTCCTCGGCCGCTTCCGAGAAGCCGGTCGGGATGCCGTGGCTGTGGATGGCGATCAGCGAGGCCGCGCGCGGGTCGTTCTCGTTGCCGACCACTTCCAGCACCTTGCCGGGCTTGGGACCGTAGCGGCCGCCGTGCGTGCCGACTTGGGCGACAACCAGGTCGCCGTCCTTGAGGTCGTGGGCGACGCTGGGGTCGAGGAGCAGGACATCCTTGGACTTGCGATCGACCGGCTCAACGCGGATCTCGCGGCGCTGCTTGCGGATCACGCCGAGGATCTTGTGGGCGCTCTGGCCCAGGCGCTTGATCAGGCGCGCCTCGACCTCGCCGGTCTCCAGGCGCTCGAAGCGGACCAGGAGGCGGTCGCCCATGCCCGGCGCGCCGCCGGCGGCCTCGCCCTTGCCGGGCGCGAGGCGAACGTTTGGCACATCGTCGTCGGACTTGGTCAGCTTCACATAGAGCTCGCCATCGGCGTCGCGCTCGACCACGTCGGCGACCCCGACAGGAGGAAAGGAGCCGGCCTCGGCGAAACCCTTGCGGCCGCGCTTGGCCAGGGCGCCTTGCGCCTCGAGCTCGCGGATCATTTCGCGCAGGGCGCGGCGGTCCGCGCCCTTCAGGCCAAAGTGGCGGGCGATGTCGGCCTTGCCGGTCTCACCAGCGTCCCGCAGGAACGCCAGCAGCGTCTCGCGGTCGGGCAGACCCGCGGCGGGCTTGGGCTTGAAGGTCTTGCTCTTGGCGCTCTGGGGCGGGCGAATTTTGGCCATGCCTTGCCTTACCCCGATCGAGGGGCGGATGGCCAAAGGAAACGCGCGGAACCTAGTACAGGTCCTCGATCGAGCGCGGGGGCGGAGGCTCGACCGGCTTGGGCGCGGCTTCCTGCGGCGGCGCCTGGGCGGCCACGGGCGGCGCCTGGATGATCGGCGGCGGAGCTTCTTGCTCGACGGTCTGGACCTCGACGGCCTTGGGCTTGGGAGCCTCCACCGGCGGGGGTTCGTAGGCGAGCGCGGGGGCGGCGTCCTTGACGGGCACGCCCGAGATCTCGGCCAGCGGGGCCTTCGACAATTCGGGGCCGCCGCGATCCAGCTTCATCGCATTGGTCACGCCCATGGCGAAGCCGCCCACGCAGCACAGGATCAGCGCGGACACCACGACATGCAGGGGCAGGGGACGTTCCAGCGTCGTCATGCTCGAAGTCTACTCCTGTCCTGGCCGGCTGAACAGATTTAGGCCTCGTCGTCCCACGGCGCGGCGCCGTCGTCCGAGGAGGCTTCGACCGCCACCTTGTCTTTTGAAGCCTTGGGCGCGGCCTTCTTCGCCGCCGGCTTCTTGGCGGCGGGCTTCTTCGCGGCCGCCTTCTTGGCCGGAGTGTCGCCTTCCGCCTTGGCCGTAGCTTTCTTCGGCGCGGCGGCCTTCTTCGCCGGTTTCTTGCCGCCGCCCTTGGCGGCGCGCTCGGCGATCAGGGCCACGGCTTCGTCCATGGTGATGGACGCCGGATCCTTGCCCTTCGGCACGTTGGCGTTGGTGTCGCCGTGCTTGATGTAGGGACCAAAACGGCCCGACAGCACCCGTACCGGCTTGCCGTCCTCGGGGTGATTGCCGAGTTCGGCCAGGGCCGCCGCGGTCCCCCGCTGCGGACGCCCGCCGCCGGCCCGCTTGTCGGCCAGGATCGCGACGGCGCGGTTCAGGCCCACGTCGAACACCTCGTCGGCGTTCTCCAGATTGGCGTAGGTCCCGTCGTGCAGCACGAACGGCCCGAAGCGTCCAAGGCCCGCCGTGATGACCTTGCCGTCGTCCGGGTGCTTGCCTACTTCGCGGGGCAGGGACAGCAGGCGCAGGGCCTTTTCCAGGTCCATGGCCGAGGCGATCCAGCCCTTGGGCAGGGACGATCGCTTGGGCTTGTCGCCGCTGTCGGCGGCCGCCAGCTCCTCGACATAGGGGCCAAAGCGCCCGTTCTTCAGCCACACGGCCAGACCAGTCGCCGGATTGAGACCCAGCTCCTTGTCGGCGCTTTCGGCGTCGCCGTCGCCCTCCGACACGCCCAGCTGGCGGGTGTAGCGGCACTCCGGATAGTTCGAGCAGCCGATGAAGGCGCCGAACTTGCCGGTCTTGAGGGACAGCTGGCCGCTGTTGCAGGTCGGGCAGAGGCGCGGGTTGGAGCCATCGCCCTTGTCCGGGAAGATGTGCGGGCCGAGGGCCTCGTTCAGGGCGTCCAGAACATTGGTCGTGCGCAGCTCGGCGATCTCGCCGACGGCCGCGTGGAAGTCCTTCCAGAAGTCGCGGAGGAACTGCTTCCAGTCCAGCTTGCCGTCGGAGACCAGATCCAGCTGCTCTTCCAGGGCGGCGGTGAAGTCGTATTCGACGTAGCGCTTGAAGAACTGCTCCAGGAACGCCGTGACCAGGCGACCTTTATCCTCGGGGACGAAGCGCTGCTTCTCCATCTTCACGTATTCGCGGTCGCGCAGCACGGTCAGGACCGAGGCGTAGGTCGACGGACGGCCGATCCCCAGCTCTTCCATCTTCTTGACCAGGCTGGCTTCCGAATAGCGCGGGGGCGGTTCGGTGAAGTGCTGGTCGGCGCGAGCCTCGATGACCTTGGCGCTGGCGCCTTCCTCGATCACCGGCAGACGGGCGCTGTCCTCGTCGCCCTCGTCGTCGCGGCCTTCCTCATAGACGGCCAGATAGCCGGGGAAGAGCACGACCTGACCCGTGGCGCGCATGCCGGTCTGGCCGTCGGCGCTCTCCAGGTCGACCGTGGTGCGCTCGATGCGGGCGCTCTCCATCTGCGAAGCGATCATCCGCTTCCAGATCAGCTCGTACAGGCGGCCAAGATCCGACTCCAGGCGCAGCGAGCCGGGGTTGCGGCCCAGGCTGGTCGGGCGGATGGCTTCGTGGGCCTCCTGGGCGTTCTTGGCCTTGGCCTTGTAGTAGCGCGGGGTCTCGGGGACGTAGGGCGCGCCGTAGACGCTGCCGATGACGCTACGCGCCTCGGCTATGCCTTCCGGCTCGACCGACACGCCGTCGGTCCGCATGTAGGTGATCAGGCCGACGGTCTCGCCGCCGATGTCGATGCCTTCGTACAGCTTCTGGGCGGCCTGCATGGTGCGCTGGGCGGAAAAGCCCAGCTTGCGCGAGGCTTCCTGCTGCAGGGTCGAGGTGGTGAAGGGCGGGGCGGGCGAGCGCTTGCCGGGCTTCTTCTCGACGGCGGCGACCTTGAACACGGCGGCGCCGACCGCGGCCTTGGCGGCCAGGGCAGAGGTCTCGTTGCCGAGGTCGAACTTGGTGAGCTTCTTGCCCTCGTGCTTGACCAGGCGAGCCAGGAACGGATCGGCGCCGGCCGAGACGTCGGCGTCGACGGTCCAGTACTCCTGGGTCTTGAAGCGCTCGATCTCCATCTCGCGCTCGACGATCAGCCGCAGGCAGACCGACTGCACGCGACCGGCCGAGCGGCTGCCGGGCAGCTTGCGCCACAGCACCGGCGAGAGGGTGAAGCCCACGAGATAGTCCAGGGCGCGGCGGGCCAGATAGGCCTCGACCAGCTCCATGTCGACGTCGCGCGGATTGGCCATCGCCTCGAGCACCGAGCTCTTGGTGATGGCGTTGAAGGTGACGCGCTGGATGGTCTTGTCCTTGAGCGCCTTCTTCTTGTTCAGCACTTCCAGCACGTGCCAGCTGATCGCTTCCCCTTCGCGATCCGGGTCGGTGGCCAGAATCAGGCGGTCGGCCTTCTTCAGGGCGTCGACGATGTCGCTGACGCGCTTGGAGGCCTTGGCGTCGACTTCCCAGGTCATGGCGAAGTCGTTGTCCGGCTCGACCGAGCCGTCCTTCGACGGCAGGTCGCGGATATGGCCGTAGGAAGCGAGAACCGTGTAGTCGGACCCGAGGTACTTATTGATGGTCTTGGCCTTGGCCGGGCTCTCGACGACGACGACGTTCATTCGGACTCTTGTTCAGGAAAGCGGATCGCCCGGAAGGCGAGCGCCGGGAAAGTGGGGGCTTGTATAGGGGTCTGTCAACGTGACGCCCCACAAACAGTCTCGCTTGGGGGCTGGTAGTCGGTTGTTAAGACGATCGCGTGATAGTGCGAAGGCTAGTTTTGTGACCGCAGTGACTCACGATGGACATGACCGTCAATCGGATCGCCACCGAGGCCTATGTCTCGCCGATCCAACCGATCAAGGCCGTGACCTCCAATGCCGAACGCGCGCAGATCGCCGATCGGCTGAAGGAAGCCGTGCGCGCGGCTCCGGCGGCCGGGACCGGCCTGCTGGTCGACCTTTCGGTCTGATCCAAACTCCAAACTTCACTAATCGCCACGTTCCTGACGCGGGGACGTGATTTGCAAAGCGCTTGGGCCGGCGCTTCGGCCCGTGGCATGGCGGACTGATGTCGCACTGGAGACGACGCGGCGCGAAGGGCGCGGCCCTAGCCGTGAGCATCGGCGCGCACGTCGCCGCCGTGGCGGTCCTGTTCGCGACCCATGTGACGCCGTCACCGCCCGAGCCACCGCATGTGATGGTTTCGCTGGTCGATCCGCCGCCGCCTCCGCCGCCTCCGCCACCCCCTCCGCCGCCGCCCGCGCCGCACGAGGCGCCCAAGTCGCCGGTGAAGGCGCCGGCCAAACCGCCTTCGCCCGAGGAGCCCAAGGCGGCGCCCAAGGCCGCGCCGCGCGCTCCCTTGCGGGTTTCGAAGCTTCCGCCGCCCAAGGACATGACGCCGCTCCCGGCCAGCCGGAACCCAGGACCCAGCCCCGTGCTCGGCCTGGGCGAGTCCGAACTGATGGGCGCGGCGACCGCCGGCTCGGGTTCAGGCGGCGGTGGCGGCGGAGCCGGCTGCGACATGGTTCGGCTGCTGCAGGAAGGCCTGCGCAAAAACCCTCGCGCTCGCGCCTCGCTGATGCGGGCTCATAGCGCCACGGTCGGCGCGGGCCGCGCGCCCCTGGTCTGGAGCGGCGATTGGGCCCGGGTCAGCGGCGAGGAGGGCGACGGCCTGGCCGGCCTGCGCGAGATGATCATGATGGAAGTCGCCTTCGCGCCCGCTGCCTGCCGCGCCGAACCTATGCGAGGCCTGGTGCTGATCTCCCTGAACGACGGTCCCCGCTCCGCCCGCTTCGCCCTGGGTGGCGGCCATTGGCGATGGTCGGACCTGCTGTTCGCCAAGGGCGCGCGGCGGGGCGGCTAGAGCGTGGCAGCCAGCCCGCCGTCCAGCAGCTCCGCTCGGCCGGCGAGGCTGAGCTCCACCAGCGCCGCCATCACCGCCGAGGCCGGGGCGGCCGCGGCGCGGACCAGGTCGTTGCGCGAGACGGGGGTGGGCGAGAGCAGTGCGGCGACGCGCTCGCGCAGAGCGTCGTGGTCGATGTCGGTGTCGGGCAGGGGCTCGTAGCCCCGATCGCGTTCGCGCAGGTGGACCTGGCCCGACAGCGAACGCAGCACGTCCTCGGCGCCCTCGCACAGGATCGCGCCCTGGCGGATCAGGTCGTTCGTGCCTTTCGAACGCGGGTCCAGCGGCGAGCCGGGCACGGCGAAGACGTCGCGACCCTGCTCGGCGGCCAGGCGGGCGGTGATCAGCGAGCCGGACTTTAGCTCGGCCTCGACCACGACCACGCCCAGGGACAGGCCGGAGATGATGCGGTTGCGGCGCGGGAAGTCCTTGGCCTGGGCCCGGCGATCCGGCGCGCTCTCGGAGACCACGCAGCCCTCGGCGGCCAGACGGGCGTGCAACTTGTCGTGCTCGGGCGGATAGACGTCGCCGACCCCGCCGCCCAGGACGGCCACGGCGCCGGTGGCCAGGGAGCCTTCATGCGCCGCGCCGTCGATGCCGCGCGCCATGCCCGAAACCACGACATAACCGGCGGTCCCGAGCTCCGTGGCCAGCAGGCGGGCGAAGCGCTGGCCGGCGGCCGAGGCGATGCGCGCCCCGACGATGGCCAGGCTGGGCTCGGAGAGCAGTTCGGCCCGGCCCAAGGCCCACAGCACGGGCGGTGGCGGGTCCAGGGCCGCGAGGCGAGGCGGAAAGTCGGGCTCGCAACCGCACAGCAGGCGCGCGCCCAGCTTGGCGCCAGCTTCCAGTTCCTGCTCGATCGCCTCGCGCGGCGGCAGGGACAGGGGCACGGCGCGGCCGCCACGTCTCGAGAGGTCGGGAAGCGCGGAGAGCGCCCGCTCCGGCGTGCCGTAGCGGGTGAGCAGGTGGTCAAAGGCGACGGGGCCGACCGTCTCGGTGCGCGCCAGGCGTAGCCAGGCGAAGCGCTGGATGTCCGAGAGGCGGCCTGGCGTCACGGCGCGTCGACAACGGGAGGGGTTTCCTCCGCGCTCTTTTTCTTGCCGATGCGGGGCTCCTGGCCCTTCAGCAGTCGGGCGATGTTCTCGCGGTGGCGGATGAAGATCAGCACGGCCATGAACAGGCACAGGCCCAGGATGGGATAGGGCTGATCGGTGGCCAGGGCGAAGGGCGCGGCGAGGACGGCGGCGGTCAGGGCCGCCAGCGAGCTGATGCGGAACACGGCGGCCATGGCCAGCCAGGTGGCGCCGGCCAGCAGGCCCACGGGCCAGCAGGCGCTGAGCAGCACGCCGTAGAAGGTAGCCACGCCCTTGCCGCCCTTGAATTTCAGCCAGACGGGAAACAGGTGGCCCAGGAACGCCGCGCCGCCGGCCAGGGCGATCACCGCCGGATTGCCGTGGGTGAGGAAGCGGGCCAGCAGCACCGCGACCACGCCCTTGCCGGCGTCGCCCAGCAGAGTGATCAGGGCCAGGTCCTTGCGGCCCGAGCGCAGCACATTGGTCGCGCCGATATTGCCCGAGCCGATCTGCCGGATGTCGCCGGCCCCGCCCAGCCGCGTGGCGATCAGCCCGAACGGGATCGACCCGAGCAGGTAGCCGCCGACGATGGTGATGGCGAGCGTCAGATAGGTGGCGGCGGCGAGATCTTGCACGTTTCGACCCTAAGGCGAGTTGCGCGCGAATTCAACCGCTGCGCAAGCGAGAGTTGTGGATCTTACGTGTAGTGCAGACTCAGGAGCTGGGCAAAAGGTCGGGGCTGGGGCGTCTTCCGACCCTGGCCAGCAATGCTGGGAGCAGGGCGGCAATCGCGCCTTCGGCAATGGCCGTAAGATCGGGGAACCCGCCCAGCAGGCCCATGGTCAGCAGGAGGAGCGTGGCGCCGGCCAGTGTGCAGGCGGCGATGAAGCGCGCACCGTCCACGCGGCCTTCAAGCTTCAAGGCGAGAAGGCCCGTGAGCGAGAAGGGCAGGATCAGGATGGCCCAGGCGATAGCCAGGCTCAGTGGGTTGAGGAAGAAGAAGGCGGTCATCACGGTGATCGTCATATCGCCCTGAACCAGCGCCCCCTTGATCAACGCCTCGGCGACGGCGAGCGCCAGCACGAGCGGGGGTCCCAGCAGAGCGAAAATCCAGAAGACAAAGCCGCGAGACTGGCGGGCCTCGACCATGAACGCCTCCGCAATTGAGCGCGACCTTCGCCACGGCCACGGGTGCAATCATAAGTCGAGATTGTCGATGGGGGCTACCCCTCCGCCCGGTGCACTACCCGTCCGTCGACCACGGTCATCAGCACCTGGCCCTGTAGCCTACGTCCGTCGAACGGCGAGTTCTTCGACTTCGACAGCAGCCGAGCAGCGTCGATGATGATCGGGGCGTCGATGTCGCAGAGCACCAGGTCGGCCGGCGCGCCGGGGGCGATGCGGCCGCCGCGCAGGCCAAGCAATTCGGCCGGAGCCAGGGTGACGGCGCGGATCAGGTCCACCAGGGCGATGCGCTCGTCGTGATACAGCGACAGCAGGGCCGGCAGCAGAGTTTCCAGCCCGACGGCGCCGGGAGCGGCCTCGTCGTACGGCAGGCGCTTGTCCTCGGCGGGAGCCGGGTTGTGGGCCGAAACAACGACGTCGATCAGGCCGCTGGCCAGCGCCTCGATCAAGGCCTGGCGATCGTCCTCGCCGCGCAGGGGCGGGTTCAGCTTCGCGAAGGTGCGGTAGTCGCCGATGTCGAGCTCGTTGAAGGACAGGTGGTTGATCGACACCGAGGCGCTGATCCGCAGACCCTTGCCCTTGGCCCGCGCCAGGGTTTCCAACGCTTGGGCCGAGGTGATCTGGTCGACCAGCAGCTTGCCGCCGGTGGCTTCCAGCAGGGCGACGTCGCGCTCGAGCATGATCCGCTCGGCCATCGGCGAGATCGAGGGCAGGCCCATGCGGCCGGCGAACTCGCCGCCGGTCGCCGCGCCGCCCTTCGCCAGCCACGGGTCCATCGGACGGTGGGCCAGCAGGGCGTCGAAGCCCTTCGCGTAGGTCAGGACCCGCTGCATGACCTTGCTGTCGACGATCGGCTTGCCGGCGTCGGTGACGTAGACGCAACCGGCTTCGCGCATCAGGCCGATCTCGGCCATCTGCTCGCCCGCCAGGCCCTTGGTCGCCGCGCCGGCCACGAGGATGCGGGCGCTGTCGATGTCACGGGCCCGGCGCAGGATGAAGTCGACGACGCTGGGATCGTCGATGGCCGGGTTGGTGTCGGGCTGGACGACCATCGAGGTGACGCCGCCGGCCGCCGCCGCCTTGGCGGCGCTGGCCAAGGTTTCCTTGGTCTCCGCGCCCGGCTCGCCGGTTCGGACGCGCAGGTCGATCAGGCCGGGCGCTAGCAGCGCCCCACCACAATCCACAACCCGCACGGCCTTCGACAGCTTGCCGAACTCGCGGCCCTTGGCGACGTCCGAGATGACGCCCTCGGAGACGATCACGCCGCCGGGGCCGTCATAGCCGCTTTCCGGATCGACCAGGCGGGCGTTGACGAGGGCGAGGGGCTGGGCGGCGGTCATTGCTTGGCCTCGATGCGAGCCGCGAGGCTGGTCAGCACCGCCATTCGGGCGGCGACGCCCATCTCGACCTGATCCTGGATCAGGCTGACGGCCGGATCGTCGGCCACGTCGGAATCGATCTCGACACCTCGGTTCATCGGGCCCGGGTGCATGACCTTGGCGCCGGGCGCGGCGCGGGAAAGCTTTTCGCGATCAAGGCCGTAGAAGCGGAAGTACTCGCGGGTCGAAGGCACGAAGGCGCCCTGCATCCGCTCCAGCTGCAGGCGCAGCATCATGACGACGTCCGCGCCGGCCAGGCCCGACTTCATGTCGTGATGGACAGTGACGCCCCAACGCTCGGCCTGGGCCGGCATCAGGGTGGGCGGACCGACCAGGCGCACGCTGGCGCCCAGGGTGTGCAGCAGGGCGACGTTCGAGCGCGCCACGCGGCTGTGCAGCACGTCACCGCAGATCGCCACGGTCAGGCCCGAGACCCGACCGAAGGCGCGGCGGATCGACAGGGCGTCCAGAAGGGCCTGGGTCGGGTGCTCGTGCTGGCCGTCGCCGGCGTTGACCACGTGTCCGCTGACCTTCTGGCTGAGCAGGCTGGCGGCGCCCGACGAGGCGTGGCGCACCACCAGCAGGTCGGGCCGCATGGCGTTCAGGGTGACTGCGGTGTCGATCAGGGTCTCGCCCTTGGCCACCGACGAGGTCTTGGGGTTCATGTTGATGACGTCGGCGCCCAGCCGCTTGCCGGCCAGCTCGAACGAGCTCTGGGTGCGGGTGCTGTTCTCGAAGAACAGGTTCATCAGCGTCCGGCCGTGCAGGATGTCCAGGCTCTTGGACGGCTGGCGGTTGAAGGCGACGAAGGCGTCGGCCAGGTCCAGCAGATCCGTCGCCTGGGGGGCGTTCAGGTCGCCAGCTGACAAAAAGTGGCGTTTTGGGAAGGCAAAGACGCGGGCGCGGATCGCATCGATGGCCGCGCGGGCAGGATCATGGGCTGAAGCCGTCATGAGCCCGCGTCTTAGGCGGCTTTGGCGGGGAAGGGAAGCGCGGGGCGGACTATTCGGCGCGCGCACCGTAGCGGCGCCCTAGGAACCGTCCTCCGAACGGCTGGTTTTGATAGCGTCTGGAAGGAGACCACCATGCCCGACCATGCCAAGCCGACCCGCGACGAGGTCATCGCCCTCGAAAAATCCTACTGGGACGCCATGAAGGCCAAGGACGGCGGCAAGACGGCCAAGCTGTCGGGCCGGACCAGCCTGGTCACGGGCGCCCGAGGGGTCATGAGCATCTCCAAGGACAAGATGGGCGCGATGACCGAGGAAGGCGATTGGGAGCTGGAATCGTACAGCTTCGACGATGTCGAGGTGTCCACCCCCGCGCCGGACGTGGCGATCATCGCCTACACAGTGCGCCAGACGGTCAAGATGAAGGGCAAGTCGCAGGAAATGCGCGCCGCCGACAGCTCGACCTGGATCCGTGGCGAAGACGGCTGGGCCTGCCACGCCCACAGCGAGACCTTCCTGCAGGACGCGGCCTAGCCTTCTCCGCGAAGGGTCCTGATCCGCTCCAGCGCGCCTTGCAGGATCCAGCCGGCCGCCATCTTGTCGACGACCTCGGCCCGGCGCTTACGGTTCACGTCGTGCTCTTCGATCAGCACGCGCGTCACGGCGGCCGTCGACAGGCGCTCGTCCCAGAAGGTGATCGGCAGCTCAGGCTTGATGCGCAGGAGGTTGCGCGCCAAGGCCCGGTTTGACTGGCATCGCACGCCCTCCGTCCCGTCCATGTTCATCGGCAGGCCGACGACGATGCCGATCGCCCCACGGCTATCCATCAACTTGAACAGCGCTTCGGCGTCCTGGGTGAACTTGGTCTTCTCGATCAAGGCCAGGGGGCTGGCGACGGTGCGGGTGACGTCCGAGACGGCCACGCCGAGGGTCTTCTCGCCGGGGTCCAGGCCCACGATCGGAGCGTACTGGGGGAGGGCGGCGGCGAAGGCTTCGATGTCGAGAACGGGCATGTCTCTCCATAACAGGAGCCGGCGCGCTTGAAACCTCGCGTCTGGCCGGGTAACCGACGCACTCGAATTTCAGGAGATCCCCATGGCCATTGACGCCGCCACCGTGCGGAAGGTCGCCCGGCTCGCCCGCATCGCCGAGCCCGAAGAGCGCCTGGAAGGGCTGGCTCAGGAACTGAACGGCATCATGACGTGGATCGAGCAGCTGGCCGAGGTCGACACCGACGGCGTCGAGCCGCTGACCAGCGTCGTGGCCGCCGGCCTGCCGCTGCGCGAGGACGCCGTGACCATGGGCGGCGATCCGGCCCGCGTGACCAGCAACGCGCCCAAGTCGATCAACAACTTCTTCGTCGTGCCGAAGGTCGTCGAATAATGAGCACGCTGACGAAGCTGACCCTGAAGGCCGCCGTCGACGGCCTGGCCGCCCGCGAGTTCACCTCGGTCGAACTCACCCAGGCCCACGTCGAGGCCATCGAGGCCGCGCGCGGCCTGAACGCCTACATCCTGGAGACCCCGGAAAAGGCGCTCGACATGGCCGCCAAGTCCGATGCCCGCCGGGCGCTGGGCGAAGCCGGCCCGCTGGAAGGCGCTCCCCTGGGCGTCAAGGACCTGTTCTGCACCGAAGGCGTGCGGACCACGGCCTGCTCGAAGATCCTCGAGACCTTCATCCCGACCTACGAGTCGACCGTGACCAGCCAGCTGTGGCGCGACGGCGCGGTGATGCTGGGCAAGCTGAACCTCGACCAATTCGCCATGGGCTCGTCGAACGAGACCTCGTACTTCGGTCCGGTGACCAACCCTTGGCGCTCGACCGCCAGCAACAAGGCCCTGACCCCGGGCGGCTCGTCCGGCGGTTCGGCCGCCGCCGTCGCCGCCGACCTGTGCCTGGGCGCCACGGCCACCGACACCGGCGGCTCCATCCGTCAGCCGGCCGCCTTCACCGGCACCGTCGGCATCAAGCCGACCTACGGCCGCTGCTCGCGCTGGGGCGTCGTGGCCTTCGCCAGTTCGCTGGATCAGGCCGGCCCGATCGCCAAGACCGTCGAGGACGCGGCCCTGCTGCTGACCTCGATGGCCGGTCACGACCCCAAGGACTCGACCAGCCTCGACATCGCCGTTCCGGACTTCACCCAGTTCGTCGGCAAGTCGGTGAAGGGCCTGCGCATCGGCATTCCCAAGGAATACCGCGTCGACAACATGCCGGCCGAGATCGAGAAGCTGTGGGCCGATGGCATCGCCTGGCTGAAGGACGCGGGCTGCGAGATCGTCGACATCAGCCTGCCGCACACCAAGTACGCCTTGCCGGCCTACTACATCGTGGCTCCGGCCGAGGCGTCCTCGAACCTGGCCCGCTATGACGGCATGCGCTACGGCCTGCGCGAGGACGGCGCCAACCTGACCGACATCTATGAGAAGACCCGCGCGTCGGGCTTCGGCGACGAGGTCAAGCGCCGCATCCTGATCGGCACCTATGTGCTGAGCGCCGGCTATTACGACGCCTACTATCTGAAGGCCCTGAAAGTGCGTCGCCGCATCGCCGAAGACTTCGACAACGCCTGGGAAAAGTGCGACGCGATCCTCACCCCGACCGCGCCCTCGGCGGCGTTCGGTCTGGGCGAGAACAGCAACGACCCGATCGCCATGTACCTGAATGACGTCTTCACGGTGACGACCAACCTGGCGGGCCTTCCGGGCCTGTCGCTTCCCGCCGGCCTGGACGCCAACGGTCTGCCGCTGGGCCTGCAGATCATCGGCAAGCCCCTCGACGAGGCGACGGTGTTCTCGGTCGCCGGCGCGGTCGAGAAGGCCGCGAACTTCTCGGCGAAGGCCGAAAAGTGGTGGTGAGACCAAGGCTCCTGGCGAAAGCCGAGACTTGGCGATGACGTGAAAAGGGCGGCTCCTGGCGGAGCCGCCCTTCTTCTTGGGTTCTCTCTGAGAGGCGAGAGTCGATTACATCGGCGCGCTAGGGTCAGGCTGCGGCGTCGGCTGCGGGGCGGCCGGCGGCGGGATGACCAGCGGGGCGGGCTCCGGCACGGCCGGGGCGCTCACCGCCGGCGGCGGGGCGGGAACCGTGGCGCTGACATTCGACGAGGCGCTCGAGACGTCCGGCGCGCTCTCGCGGACCGGAGCAACGCGACGGGCGGTGGCCCGGGCCGGAGCGGCGGCGCGCGGCGCGGTCGAACGGGCGACCGGAGCCGGCTCGTTGGCGGCGATTTCGGTCGGGGCCGGGATCGGGGCGGGCGTGGCGGCGATGTTCGATGGCGCCGGCGTGGTGGCCGGAGCCGGGGTGTCGGCGACGGCGGTCTGCAGAGATTGCGGATCGGTCGGCGCTTCGGCGCGATTGGCGCTCATGGCCCAGAGCAGGCCGCCGGCGGCGATGGCGACCACCGGCAGGCCGACCATCAGCGGCAGATTGCCCGACGCCTTCTTCTTCGGCGTGCGAGCATAGACCGGCTGGGTCGGAAACAGAGCTGAAGCATTCGGATCGGTCGTGGTGACCGGTTCCGGGGCGTCGAAATTGAGAGTCGGACGAGCGGTGGGCATTTCTACCTCCGTGAGTGAGCTGTTCGGGGAATCGAACGGCGCGATAACTCAGCGGTTCCCTTGCCCCGCAATGGTGCGTGTTTTGACGAATTGTCGCCTTATTTCGGGAAATCAAAAGCGAACGGTTCCGCTTGCTTGAAAAAGACTTCAGGCTCCGGCCAGCGCGGGTTCGCCGTCAAAGCGCAAACATGCTCGTGACAGGCATCCGAAAGCTTTTCCGGCCCGGCCCCCTTGATGTAGAGAGACGGCCATGACGCAAGATTCCAAAGTGATCCAAGGCCGCACCGGCCCCTGGGAAATCGTTCTGGGCCTCGAGGTCCACGCCCAGGTCGCCAGCAAGTCGAAGCTGTTCTCGGGCGCCGCCGTCGGTTTCGGCGCGGGGCCGAACGAGCAGGTCAGCCTCGTGGACGCGGCCATGCCGGGCATGCTGCCGGTCCTGAACAAGTTCTGCGTCGAGCAGGCCGTGAAGACGGGCCTGGGCCTGAAGGCCCAGATCAACCTGAAGAGCCGCTTCGATCGGAAGAACTACTTCTATCCGGATCTGCCGCAGGGCTATCAGATCAGCCAGTTCGACCAGCCGATCGTCGGCGAGGGCGTCGTGGTCGTCGAGCGCGACGACGGCACGACCTTCGAAGTCCGCATCGAGCGCCTGCACCTGGAACAGGACGCCGGCAAGTCGCTGCACGACCAGGATCCGAACGCGACCTATGTCGACCTGAACCGCGCGGGCACGGCCCTGATGGAGATCGTCTCCAAACCCGACATGCGCACCTCGGAAGAGGCCGCCGCCTACGTCAAGAAGCTGCGGACGATCCTGGTCTATCTGGGCACCTGCGACGGCGACATGGAGAAGGGCAACCTGCGCGCCGACGTCAACGTCTCGGTGTGCCGCCCCGGCGACTACGAGAAGTTCCGCGAGACCGGCAGCTTCAGCCACCTGGGCACGCGCTGCGAGATCAAGAACGTCAACTCCTACCGCTACATCCAGCAGGCCATCGAGTACGAAGCGCGCCGCCAGATCGAGATCCTGGAAGATGGTGGCAAGATCGACCAGGAAACGCGCCTGTTCGACCCGACCAAGCTCGAGACCCGCTCGATGCGATCGAAGGAAGAGGCGCACGACTATCGTTACTTCCCCGATCCGGACCTGCTGCCGCTGATCCTGGATCCGGCTTGGGTCAAGGACCTGGAAGCGACCCTGCCGGAGCTGCCGGACGCCAAGAAGGCGCGCCTGCAGAGTCAGTATGGCCTGTCGGCCTATGACGCCGGCGTGCTGATCATCGAGAGCGATCGCGCCGATTACTTCGAAGCCGCCGCCAAAGGCCGCGACGCCAAGCTGGTGTCGAACTGGGTGACCAACGAACTGCTGTCGAAGCTGTCGGCGAACGGCCACGAGATCGCCGCCTCGCCGCTGCCGTCATCGGACATCGCCCAACTGGTCGAGCTGATCGAGAACGGCACCATCTCGTCCAAGATCGCCAAGGAGGTCTTCGAGCACATGTGGGCCGGTGAGGGGCGTCCTTCCGAGATCGTCGAGAAGCGCGGCCTGGTGCAGATCAACGACACGGGCGCCATCGAGAAGGCCATCGACGACCTGATCGCCGGCAACCCCGACAAGGCCGAGGCCGTGAAGGACAAGCCGCAGGCCCTGGGCTGGTTCGTCGGCCAGGTCATGAAGGCCACCGGCGGCAAGGCCAATCCGGGCACGGTCAACGAGTTGCTGCGCAAGAAGCTCGGCGTCGCCGAATAGCGCGATAGGCCACGCCGAAACGACGAGGGCCCGCGGCGGAAGCCGCGGGCCCTTCTTCGTTGATGCGAACTTTTCTTATTGCGGCTGGGCGGGAGCGGTGGGCTCCTCGGCCGTCTTCTTGTGCTTTTTGGCCTTCTTGGCGGCCTTGTCGTCGGTCGGAGCCGGCTTGGCTTCTTCTGTCGCCGGAGCCGTGGCCGAACTCGGCGTGCCGGCGCTGGTCGCGCTATCGGCCGGCGGGGTGGTTTCGGGCGAAGCCTGGGTCGCCGGATCGGTGCTGGTGGCCGGCGGCAGGGTGGTCGACGGGGTCGTCGTCTGGGCCGGATCCGTGGGCGGGGGCGTCGTCGTCGTCTGCTGAGCCAGGGCCGAGCCGGCATAGGCCGCGGCGGCCAGGGCCAGGGCGGCGGTGGTGATGCGCAGGGTCGTCATTGCGTGGGGACCATGTTGCTGCAGCGTCGGAGAGTGACGCGGCGCGAACGCTGGCTTGGCAATGCGGTCGAAATGACTTCGCAATCGGGCGCTTACGCCTCACACGCGGCGAGGTTGCGGCGGATATGGCCGCAAAACGGCGCCCCAGGCAAAGCCCAGGACGCCGTCTTCGAACGCCGGAGAGCGTTCAGGTCTAGTGGTTGGCGATAACGTCGAAGATCAGGCCGGTCGCGATGGCGGCCAGGATGTAGTCATTGCCGCTACGGTACCAATAGTAGCCACGCGGCGGCTGGCGCAGCTGGTAGCGGTGGTAGTCGCGCACCACATAGTAGTCGCCGCGATAGTAGCTGGGCAGATAGGCGCCACGACGCCAGGCGTTGTAGCCGGGGCGGTAGCCAGGGTTGCCGTAGTAGGCGGCCGGGGGCGGGCCGTAGGACCAGCGATTGTTGTAATAGTAGCCGTTGTGGCGGCCACGGTCCCAATCACCGCGACGGTTATTGTCCCAACCGCCTCGATCGTGGTCACGGCCGCGGTTCCAGTCGCCGCGATCGCGGTCGCGACCCCGGTCGTCGCGATGATCCCAACGACCCCGATCCTGGGCCGCGGCGTCGGTCGCCGTCATGGCCATCGGGCCGGCCACGGAGGCCACGGCGGCGATGGTGAGCAGCAGACGTTTCATGTCGTCTTCTCCTACTGGTCGGGCGGCTGTCGAAGCGCCGCCTAGAAACTTCCCTCGACCTTGAAACGCACGATGGTCGCTTTCGGCTGAACCCAGGCTGAATGGCGCTGTCAGGCATTTCGCATCGATCCCGCAGCGTCACCCTTGGCGCGACAGGGCGCCGCGACCATGTTCTGGAACAAGCACGATTACGGGAGGGAAGGCCGATGAGCCGTCCGATCGAACTGCACTACTGGCCGACGCCGAATGGCTGGAAGATCTCCATCGCCCTGGAGGAGATGGGACTGCCCTACGAGATGATCCCCGTGAACATCGGTAAGGGCGAGCAGTTCAAGCCGGAATTCCTGGCGATCAGCCCCAACAATCGCATGCCGGCCATCGTCGATCCCGAAGGTCCCGATGGCGGGCCGATCTCGATCTTCGAGTCCGGAGCCATCCTGCAGTATCTCGGACGCAAGACCGGGCAATTCTACGGCGAGACCGAACGTGATCGCGTCGACATCGACCAGTGGGTGATGTGGCAGATGGGCGGCCTCGGGCCCATGGCGGGCCAGACGCACCATTTTCGCCAGTATGCGCCCGCCCTCATCGCCGATCAGCGCCAGATCGCGTACGGCGCCATTCGCTACACGAACGAGACCCATCGCCTCTATGGCGTGCTCGAAAAGCGCCTCGAAGGGCGTGATTTCATCTGCGGCCAATTGTCCATCGCCGACTTCATGAGCTGGCCGTGGGTTGTTCCGTGGAAAAACCAGGGCATCATTCTCGAAGAATTCCCCAATCTGAAAGCATGGTTTGAGCGCGTCGGCGCCCGCGAGGCCGTCCAGAAGGGTTTCAAATTGGGCGCGGAATTGCGGTCCGGAGGGCTGCAAGCGTCTGGAAAAGCTGCGGAAGAGGCTCGCAGAGTCCTTTTTGGCCAGCGAGCGCGTTAACACGCTGTATACTGGCGTTTACGCGCAGTAATGACCTTGAAGAACTAGTATACAGGGTGCGACATTCATGATGTTCGCGCGCTTAACTATATGTTCAGTGGCGGTGGACTTTTCTTCTCTCAGGCTCTGATCCGGCAGAACGTCGGGGCGAGCACTGAGAGAGGAGATGAGCCATGATGTTGATGAACGAACCGCCGGCCGTCGTCGCCACGCTGCCGCTGCCTTCCGCCGCCTCGACCGGGGACGAACTGTTCCGGATGGGCCTGCTGTATTCGACCGGCCAGGGCGGCGCCCCGCTGGACTACGTCTCGGCCCACATGCTGTTCAATCTTGCCGCGATGCGCGGTTCGGTCGAAGCCAAGGTCTATCGCAAGGAGCTGTCGCAAGAGATGGCCAGCGATGAAGTCGCCGAAGCCCAGCGTCAGGCTCGCGAATGGCTCGCCCACGGCTGAACCCGGTCTCCCGGGTTCACGCTACCGTTTTGAGGCGCCGTCCTAGCGGATGTTGCCGCCCACCGCGTAGCTGAAGCTGACCGGCAGCAGGTCCCTGAAATACTGCTGCATGAAGAGCCCGGCCTCCGACACGCCGCTCCGCGGCACGTAGACCACGTCGAAGCGGCGCAGGGGCACGAGATCCGCGTTGCCCGGGCTGGTGAGCCCCTGCAGCAGATTGGCCGTGCGCATCATGGCCCGCCCGTCGACCCCGCGACGAATGACCACAACCTGATTGCGCTTGGCGCCATTGGTGAAGCCGCCGGCCTGGATGATGGCCCGCAGGGCGTCACCGTCACCGGCCATGTCGAAGACGCCCGGATTCTTGACCTCGCCGCCGACGAACACCTTGAGCGGCGTCGTCGACTTCACCGAAACCTGAACCTGCGGCCGCAGCAGCGTGCCGGTATAGGCCTGGCCGATCGCGCCTTGCAGTTCTTCGACCGTTCGGTCCGCCGCCATGACGGGGCTGACCAGGGGCAGGCTGATCCGGCCATCCGGCTGCACGACGGCCGCCTTGCTCAGCTCGGGCGCCGACGGCACGGTCACCTCGACCTCGTCGCCTGGATAGAAGCGGTAGGACGGTTCTTCCTCCGACCAGTCGGCGTAACCGATATTAGAGAAATTCGCCGTAGGCTTGGGGCCAGGCGTGACCGGTTCCGCGTCGATATGGCCGCAGGCGGAAATCCCGCCGGCCATCAGGACCACGGCCAAGGCCGTCATGAAATGCGTGCGGCTCTGCATGCGACAAGTCTTAACAGGAATGGGTAACGAACCCTTAAGGCCGCCCGCCCCAGGGTGCGAGGCAGATTGAACCAACTGGATTCGCATGTCGACGAGCGCCTGGACCAGCGTGCCTCATGACTCGCCGCCTCGCATGGCGGTGGTCGGCGCCGGCGCGCGCCCGCGTTACGCGCCCACCGATTTCGTGACCCTGCTGTGGCGCGAGCGGTTCCTGATGCTGGGCGTCTTCCTGATCATCGCGGCCCTGGGCTTCGCCTTCGCCCTGACGCTGAAGAAGAGCTACACGGCCGAATCGAGCCTGTTCGTTCGCCTGGGCCAGGAATACGTCTACGAACCTCGCGCCGGCGACGCCGGGCGTGGCGCCGTGCCGACCAATGACGAGGTCATCCAGTCGGAAGCCGAGATTCTGGGCAGCGGCGAGCTGCGCGAACGCGTGATCCGCAAGATCGGCTTCGCCAAGATCTTCCCGGATGCGGCGCAAAAGTACGCCAGCGCGACGCCCGAGGGGAAACGCAAGCTGATCGCCGAGGGCCGCGATTCGATCGGCAAGAACCTCAAGATCCAGACCGCGCCCGACAATTCGATCATCCGCCTGGGCTTCGAGCACAACGATCCCGAAGTCGCCGAGCGGGTGCTGAACACCCTGCTCGAGGAATATCTGATCTATCGCCGCAGCCTGCTGATCGGCGGCGACAACCGTGTCCTGGAACGCCAGCGCGACATCTTCGCGCAGAAGCTGGGTGAGGCCGACACCGCCTACCAATCGTTCCTGACCACCAACGACATCGGCGACTTCACCGCCCAGAAGGCCGCCCTGACCCAACTTCAGGCGCAGGTGGAGCAGCAGAAGTATCAGGTGGACGCCCAGCTGGGCGATCGCGTGAGCCGTTTGTCGGTCGTCGAGGCCGAACTGGGGCGCACGCCGGCGGAATCGGTGATGTATCGCGACGTCGACATGACGGCCGCCACGAAGCTCACTCAGCTGAAGCTGGACCGGGAAAACCTGATGGCGCGCTACACGCCGAACGCGGACCCGGTGAAAGAGATCAACGCCCAGATCGCTCAACTGGAGCAGGGCCTCGCCGCCGGCCGCGCGGCGGGCGAAGGCGCGCGCCGGAGCGGCCCTAATCCGATCTGGCAGACCCTGACGACCACCCGCAACGACCTGCGGGCCGAGGTCGCCGCCCTGCAGCAGACCCAGCTGGCCTATGCCCAACAGATCCAGGACGTGAACGACCGCCTGCTGCGCCTGGCCGGGCTGGAGCCGCAGTTCAACGAGCTGACCCGCGACCGTGACGTGCTCTCGACCAACGTCCGCGACTTCACGGTCAAGGAACAGCAGGACGAGGCCCAGCGTCAGATGTCGGCCGATGGCAGCGACAATATCCGCATCGTCCAGCGCGCCGTGGCTCCGTCGACCGGGAAGAGCCTGAAGAAGCCCGTCCTGGCGCTGGCGATCATGTTCGGGGCCTTCTCGGCCCTCTGTGTCGGGCTGGTGCGCATGTTCCTGCGGCCGGGCCTGCAGACGCCGGCCTCAGCCTCGCGCACCCTGGGCATGCCTGTGCTGGCCACGGCCGGGGTCAAGCGGTGAGCGCTTTCGTCGCCTTTCGTCGACAAGGTTAATATCGCAAGTTGCGAGCCTCTGAGTGCGCGGCGATTCGGTAATGGTGGATTTGAACGTCGAGATGACGGAGTTGTGGGGGGCGCTGGGAGCGCCACCCGTCGGCCGTCCGCACGTCATCCAGTTCGTTTCCGCGCGACGCGGCGAGGGGACCTCGACGGTCGCTCGCGAGTTCGCCCGCTTCGCCTCGCGTCGCGCCGGGCGCAAGACCTGGCTGATCGACCTGGATCTGGCCAACCCCAGCCAATTGCGTGAACTGACCGCCGACCCGAACCGTTTCGGACCGCTGGGCCCGCCGGTCGCGGCCTCGCCCGACGGATCGGCCTTCTTCACCGTCCAGCCGCCCGCGCCCCGGGCCGAGGGTGGTGTTTGGCCGGACTCGAAGTTCCTGGTCGGCCACAGCGTCGGCGGACCGCGCCTGTGGGTCGCGCGTTTCAATCGCGAAGCCCTGCGCGGCCGCCAGCAAGCCCATGTCATTCCGTCGGCTGACTATTGGCGCGCGTTGCGCAAGCACGCCGAGGTCATCGTCGTCGACTGCCCCTCGATTGATCGCTCCCAGGCCGGGCCCACCATCGCCCAGCACATGGACCAGACGGTGCTGGTCGTCGCCGCCGATCAGCCCGACGTGCGCCAGCCGGCGATGCTGCGGGACGCCATCTCGGCAGCCGGCGGTCGCTGCGCGGGCATGTTCTTCAACCGCGTCACGGTGCAGCCGCCCGCCTTCCTGAAGGCGATCCTGCCGTGACGTGGGACATGCCGAGGGAAGGGGAGCGTGAGGCGCTCTCGCCCTCGATGCTGACCATGGCCGCGGCCGTGATCATGCTGCTGATCTACACGGGTGGGTGGCAGTTGCCCCTGTTCGGCGAGGAAGCCGACGAGTCCGCTTCGGGCCTGCTGCGCGTGGCGTTCCTGCCCGCCTACGCCCTGGGCTTCTTTCTCGTCATGGGCCGGCCGTGGAACATGATCCGGGCCACGATCCGCCAGCCGTTTCTGATCATCCTGATGTGTGTCGTGGCGGCGTCGATCACCTGGTCGATCCAGCCCGATGTCTCGATCCGGCGCGGCTTCGCGGTCGCCTGCACGACGATCTCCGGACTGGCGCTGGCCAGCCGCTTCCGTTGGGTCGAGCTGGCGCGGGTCTTCTCGATCACCTTCTGTGTGCTGATCGTCGCCTGCTACATAGCCTGCATCGTCTTTCCCTCGGTCGGGATCATGACCGAGCTGTTCCCCGGCGCCTGGCGCGGCCTGTGGCTGGAGAAGAACTCGCTGGGCGGAATGATGGCCCTGGGCTGCTGCCTGCTCAGCGCAACCGCCCTGCTGGATAAACCTCGCGCGGGGCTTTGGGTCTCGTTCGCGGTTCTGGCGGTCGGCCTAGTTCTGATGTCGCAGTCCAAGACCTCGCTGGCCTCGCTGCTGCTGGGCCTGATGGCGCTGGGCTTTGTCTGGATCTGCCAGCGCGGTCCGGCCTATGGCGCGGCGGCGACCTGGGTCGGGGTGACCGGCTTCGTGATGCTGGCGATGTTCATCGTCTTCGCCTCGGACGTCTTCTTCGCGATCCTCGGCAAGGACGCCACCCTGACCGGCCGCACCCAGATCTGGACGGCTGCGATGCGTCAGATCGAGCAGCGGCCGTGGCTGGGCTACGGTTATGCGGCGGTGTGGAGCGACAAGTCCGGCTGGGGGCCGCTGGCCTGGGTCGTTCACGACGCCAAGTTCACGCCCCAGCACGCCCACAACTCGTGGATCGAGCAGCTGATCGGCATCGGCGTCGTTGGGCTGGTGGCCTGGGGCTTCTTCTACCTGCAGACCATGGCCGTGGCCTTGATCGCGGTGTTCCGCGAGCGGGGCGCGATGCTGGCGTTCCCGTTCCTGATCGTCTTCACCCTGGTCAGCCTGACCGAGAGCATCGCCGTGGTTTACAACGACTTCCGCTGGGCGGTGTTCGTGGCCCTGGCGGCGAAGCTGGCCTTCTCGGACCGCGCCCAGGCCGAGGGCTAGAGCCCGATCCGTTTCGCCCCTTCGGCCACGGTGACGACGTCGAAGCCTTCCGCCACCGCCCGATCGATCAGCCGCTCCAGCGCGCCCGTGGTGCAGCCCCATTGCGAGGGCTCGGTGGCCACGTCGTGCGTGAAGAGGATCAGCCAGGCCTTGCGAGCCTTGGCCTTGTCCAGCCAACCGTTGGCGACCGCCTCGCCGTCCTCGCCCTCTATGCCCACGGCCGGGGCCTGGTTGAGGTCCGCGCCGTCGGCGATCAGGCCGTGGTGCAGGGCGCGCAGGGTCTTGAAGCGTCCGGCCAGGGCCGTCTTGGCCGGCGCGCCGACGTCGCCATAAGGATAGGCGAAGCTGACGGGATCGCCGGCCCCCCAGGCCGCGAGGCTTTCGGCGTTCTGGTCGACATCGGCCAGGGTCGTCGTTCGGGACGACTGGCCGCAGTCCAGGTGCGAGAAGGTGTGGCAGGCGATCTCGTGGCCGGCCTCGTGGAGACGGCGCGCATCGTCGCCGGTGGCGAAGCGACCCATCGGGCCGTCACGGCCAGCCAGACCGGCGGCGAAGTAATAGGTGCCGCGCAAGCCTCGGGCTTCCAGCGCCAGGGCGCCGGCTTCACAGGCCGTGGCGGGCGCGTCGTCGAAGCTGAATGAGACCATCGGGCGTTCCAGCGCCACCTTGGCCGGGCGGCGATAGGCCAGACGGATCAGCCGCCGGCGCAGCTTGCCCTTCAGGGTGCGGTCGGGCTCGTAGGCGTCGACCTTCTCGAATTCGACCTGCATCAGACGGCCTCGATATAGAGCGCGGCGCGATAGAGCCGCATGGCGAACGCGCGAAGGGAAACGGGAGCGGCCTCGGCCAGGGCGATGCGCTTGAGCAGAGGACGCCAGACGTCCCGCATGGGGAACGGCTTCAAGGCCTTGGCGACCTTGTAGCTGGGATAGGCGCTGACGATGTCGCGGTGACTGGCGACCACGCGCGCGAAGTTGGCCGCCGACTGCTCGTACTTGGCGGCCATGGTCGGGGCGGCGTCGAGGCCAAGGTGGGTGGCGGTGTTGTCGATGTGCAAGATCGGATGCCGGCGAACGACCCGCATCGCCCATTCCACGTCCTCCCAACCCCAGCCCGAGAAACCTTCGTCGAAGCCGATGGTCTCGAAGACGTCGCGGCGGACCAGCAGGTTGGAGGTGAAGACGTGCTTTTCCGGCGCCTTGGCGCGCTCGGGGGCCGGGGTGCAGTCGCTGCGCAAGGCCATGGCCCGATGCAGGGCGTGTTCTGGCCTCAGAGGCGTCTGGTCCAGGGTGAAGCCGCCGAAAGCCACCGGCGTGCCGCTGTCGGCCACCGCTGCCCAGCGACCTAGGAAGTCTTGGGTGTCGGGCAGCATGTCGCTGTCCAGGAACAGGAAGTGGCCGCCGCGCGCGTGACTGGCCAGCCGGTTGCGGCCCTTGGCGCGACCTTCGTTGCTGGACAGGCGCACGAAGCGGATCGGGACGCGCATTTTCTCGACCCGACGGGCGATGCGCTCGGCGAGAGCGTCGTCGCCGCCGCCGTCGTCCAGGACCACGATCTCGGCGCCCGCGCTGGGATCGTCCAGGGCCTTGAGCAGGGCGACGGGGTCGTCGCGGAAGGTCGGGATCAGGACCGACAGCCGCGGCTGGGCCTGGGCCCAGGCGGCGTTCTCGATGCGGATTTCGGTGATGGGCATGGTCATAGGGCCGGCGCCCTCCGACGGAGGATCAGGGAAAGTTTGCCGCGCAAGCCGCCGACGTCGAGGCCAAGGACCAGCACGCCATAAACCAGGGCGCCGACGCCGGCCTTCAGGACCAGCTCGGTGACGCCGCCTGGAGCGGGCAGGGCTCGGACACAGAGGACCATGACCAGGCTGGCGCCGCCGGCCTTGGCCAGGATGCCCCAAGGGATCGGCAGGGGACAGGCGCGACGGCCCAGGGCCCAGGCGGCCACGGCGCCGAGGCCGTAGCTGATAGTCGTCGCCCACAGAGCGCCGTCCAGGCCTACCATCGGGATCAGGACCAGGTTCAGGATCACATTGGCCGCCGCCGGCGCGATCATACTGGCGATCAGCAGCGTCGTGCGACGCGCCAGAGTGAAGGCCTGCAGCAGGTAGTAGGTGGTCACGCCCGACAGCCAGCCGCTGGCGGCGATCCAGGGCGTCACGTGGCTGGCGCCCTCGCGCAGGGCTTCACCGACCATCAGATCCGCCAGCGGGCGGGCGACCAGGGCCAGGCCCACGGCGGCGGGCAGGGTCAGCAGGATCATGAAACCGGCCTGTTCGCGGGCGGCCTCGGTCAGGGCGGGCTGGCCGCCACGCTCGAGCGCCGAGATCAGAGCGGGCGCCCCGGCCATGCCGAGCCAGATGAAGACCACGTCCAGGGTGCGGCTGCCGAGCGAATAGCCGGCGTGGTAGACGCCGACGGTCGCCTCGTCGAGAAATGCGCCCAGCAGCAGGCGGTCGGTGCTGGCCAGCACCAGGGCCAGGATCAGCGACAGGGAAACCGGGAGGCCGTAGGCCGCGTAGGTCTTGGCCAGGGCCTTGTCGAAGCGGCCGCCGACCATGTGCTTGAGCTCGCCCGGCAGGACCAACGCCATGCTCAGCGCTGAGATCAGGCCCACGCCCAGGATCGGCGCGGCGCCGCCGAGGCCAGCGAGGGCGAGGCCCAGGCCGAGCGCGAAGCCGCCTGCCGTCTGAGCTATGGTCAGCAGCGCCGCGCCCGAGACCTCCCCGGCGGCGCGGCGGCGCTCCTGCGCCAGCTTCATCAGGCTGTTGGCCAGGGTCGAGCCCAGGGCGGCGATCACGGCGATCTTCAGGGGCGGGTTCAGCGGCAGCAGCGCCACCACGGCGCAGACCGCGGGCACCGCAACGGCGGCCGCGATCCAGAGGCGATAGAGCGTGGCGAAGTGGTCGGCGACCCGTCCGTCTTCCGTCCGCGTCGCCAGGAAGCGGGCCATGGCGGCCTCGGTCCAGGTCAGCAACACCGTCTGGGTCAGGCTGCCGACCGAGAAGGCGAGGGCGTAGACGCCGTATTGCGCCGGATCCAGCATGCGCGTGAACAGGACGATGGTGAGCAAGCCCACCACGCCCTGCACGATATTGACCGGCAGATAGCCGAGAACCCCGCGCCAGAACATCGCCGGCCGCCTAGCGCACCGCCGACCGATCCCCCAGCAGGCAGGGGATCGTCATGGCGATGACATAGAGGTCCAGCCACAGTGACTGGCGCTCGATATATTCGACGTCGAGGGCCACACGCAGGCGGACGCTCTCGGGCGTATCGACCGGGCCGCGCGAGCCCTTGATGGCGGCCCAGCCGGTCAGGCCGGGTTTCATGCGGTGACGGTGGGCGTATTGGGCGACCAGCTTGGCGGACTCGACGCCGCCGGTCTTCATGCCGATGGCGTGCGGGCGAGGACCGACGATCGACATCTCGCCGCGCAGCACGTTGAACAGCTGCGGCAGCTCGTCCAGGCTGGTCTTGCGGATGAACTTGCCGACCTTGGTGACGCGGTCGTCGTTGGCCGAGACTTGGCGCGCGGCGGTGGCGTCAGCCATCTCGTGGCGCATCGAGCGGAACTTCCAGACGAGGATTTCCTCGTTGTTGAAGCCGTGGCGACGCTGGCGGAAGAAGATCGGGCCGGGGCTGTCCAACTTCACGGCGATGGCGACGGCGATCATGATCGGGCCGGCGACGACCAGGCCCGCACAGGTGACGACCAGGTCCTGGGCGCGCTTGACCCAGGCATGGCGCGCGCCGGTGGCGGCGCCCGACAGCTCGTTTTCACCGCCGGCGGCGATACGGGCCAGGGCGGCGTCGTCTTCGGCGGGGCCTCCGACGTCGATGAAAAGGTTCAGCGGGTTGGGCAGGATCCCCAGCTTCTCGACCAGCTGGCGCACCCGCGCCTGGGCGGTGGACTGCACCGCGATCACCACGCGATCGACATACGGCATGATGCGATGGTCGAGCAAAGCGGCGGTGTCGCCCAGCACGGGCACTCCGCCGATGTTTTCGGGCGCGCGATCCAGGCGGTCGTCGAACACCCCCAGCACATTGACCTCGCCGGTGCGCATGGCCGCGCGGATCAGGCGCTCGGCGTTGGCCGTGGCGCCGACCACGACGATGTTGGGCGTCAGCCGGCCTTGATGGCGGCCGGTCGCGATGATCGTCCACCAGAGGGCATGCAGCGTGGCGAAGGCGGCCGTGGCGGTCGCCAGGGTCCAGAGTGTCGTCGCGTCCGAATGACCGGACGTCAGGACGACAGCGGCCGCGCCGAGGGCGGCGGCGGCGAGCGCGAGCGCGACACGGCCTAGATGGCGGGCGAAGTCCTGCCTGCGGGGAAAGGCGTAGGCGTCGAGGGCGCGCAGGGCGATCAGGACGGTGATCGCCCAGACGCCGGCCGCGATCGGATGGCCCTCGATCGTCACCGCCACCGCGAGAATCGCCGCGACCAGGATGTCGACCCCGCGGAATGTGCGAGCCAGGACCCGCGCCTCGACGCGCGCCCGAGAGGGGATCAGCTGACCAGGACGGAACGGACCACGCCGGGCGCGACCAGGATCACCGCCGCCTGTCGCGCGCGGCGAGGCGGCCGCCGGAGCGACGAAAGCGACGGTGGATTCGGCGTTGGCGGCGGATGGGGGCGCGGTACGCATGGCGCTCGACTTTGAGAAAACCATGTTCAACTTAGCGTGGCCGTCTGAGCGCCGCGTTAACGGCGAGATTTTCCTTACATCGCCGTTGTCATGTCGAAGCGAACAGGCTATCGAACCGCTCCCTCTCAGGAGGAGACGTGGCCGAGAGGCTGAAGGCACCGCTTTGCTAAAGCGGCATACCTCAAAAGGGTATCGAGGGTTCGAATCCCTCCGTCTCCGCCACCCCCTCAATGCATTGATTTAATTGTAAAATCGCAACGAGGTCGCTTTTCGGGCGATCGAGCGGCGGTTCTTCCCTGCGTCGTGAGCGAGCGCCGGAAGAGGCCGGGGCTTTTCTGTCCCACCCTGGACCCCGAACTGCCTGCCTAGGGCTATGGAGCGCCGCTCCCTGCGCCTAGCCAGACCAGGCGGGGGCGGACTTCGGTTTCTCTTCTTGCGCCGCGCGGGGCGCCAACGGCCTGGGCCCCAGCCCGGGACCTTCACCTCGTTGACCAGAATCGGGGCGTCGCTTGCCGCGCCATCACGGATGCCGTCGTTTCGACATCCGGCCTATTTGGTAGATAAATTGGTCGACCATTTCGGCATCGCTGAAGGGTAGGCCTGTATTTGAAATTGATCGAGATAGATGGCCCCTTTGAGTCGTAGGCGCCGGGCGGGTAGGCCTGAGGTTTCGGGCCATCGGGGTCGCGAGAGGCGCTTCCATCGCTAAAATTGGCTGACCACTTGGCCGAGCAATCAGCTGGCCAAATGGTTGACAATGTGCCGCCAATCGGCAAGCCTCTCTGTAAACCCGCGTATCGACGGGTCGTAGGAGGGGAAACCGATGATCCACCAGCCACGCCTGGCCCGACGCGCGCTTCGCGCGTCTCTCCTGTGCGGTATCGCTCTGCCGCTGACCACGATCGACGCTCACGCACAGGCGAGGCCCGCCGCGGAGGCGGTCGCGACCCAGAGTGTGGAGCAGGACAAGGGCGTAGCGACGGTCGAGGAAGTGGTCGTCACCGGGATTCGGCGCTCGCTGCAGAGCGCGCTCGTGGAAAAGCGCGACGCCGACAATCTGGTGGAGGTGATCAAGGCCGAGGATATCGGCAAGCTTCCGGACCAGAATCTGGCCGAGGTCCTGGAGAATGTCACCGGCATCCAGATTACCCGCGAGGCTGGCGTCGGCAACGCCGTCCAGATCCGGGGGACAGACGCCAACCGGGTCGAGATCAATGGCGTCTCGACGGTCGGCTCCGGTTCCGGCCGCTCCGGGATCAGCTTCGATGATCTCCCGGCGGCGCTGATCTCCTCCGTCGAGGTGACCAAGGTTTCAACCGCCCAGACGGTCGAGGGCTCGGTTGGCGGCACGATCAATCTGCGCACCATCCGGCCCCTCAGCCTGAATGGGCCCCTGATCGCGGCTCGGGCGCAAGGCGAGCGCAGCGACCTGTCTCGATCGACCTTGCCGCGGCTGTCGGGCACCCTTGGCGATCGGTGGGATACGCCCGTCGGCGAGATCGGCCTCGTCGTGAGCGGCAGCTATGCCCGGCAGGACGTCGCCAGTTTCAACCCTCGGGTCGATCGTGACGCCCTGGTGACGCCAGGCTCCAGCCCGAGCGCCAAATCCTTTCCGTTCCTGCGGATCCAGTTCTTCCAGCAGGGGCAGGAGAACTATGAGTATGAAACCTACAATGGCACGGCCGCGCTGGAGTGGAAGCCGACCGATAATCTGAGGCTCTATCTGGACAGCACGCTCAACAATCAGGAGCGCGCGCAACACAGCTACAGAGTTCAGATCTCCGGCGTTTCAGCCACGGGCGTGGTCGATACGACCAACAATACAGACTTCGAGACCGTCGACTTCGGAACGCTCGACGGCCCCGGCGGGCCGCTGGATCTTGGGTCCGTGCAGGCGGCGCTGGCCGGCACGATGGGCATCGCCGGCGTCACCGGGGCGGTGGTTGACCCGAACATGCGCACATCGAGCGACACCGGCTCACGCGTCACCAAAAGCCGTGTTCTGGATTTCGGCGCGGAGTGGCAGGCCAGCGACCGCCTGACGGTGCGCGCTGAAGCGGCGTTGTCGACGTCCAAGTCCCACTTCCCCAATTTCTCGACGACCCTGGACTTCATCAATCCAAGAGGGCCTCAGCCTGCCTTTGCCAGGAGCCTCGACAACGGCGTGCCGTTGGCCTTCGACCTGAGGAACGGCACGCTGCAATTTGGGATGGATCAAGCCAGCCCGTTCGCGCCGACGAAGGCGGAACTGCTGGATCCGAAGAACTACAAGCTTCAACAGGTCGCGCAAAACGACGACAGGGCCGACAACGAGGAGAAGGCCGCGCGCGCTGACCTCTCTTACGAGACGTCGCACATCCTGCCGTTTGTCGCCTCGATCGACGCGGGCTACCGCTGGAACAAGACGTCGGCGATCAAGGACGTCGTCACGAACAATGTGAGCTACACCAACACGACGACGGCCTGGAACCGACCGTCCGGAAACCTGTTCTCCGGCGTCCTGAGCCCCGGGCCGAACAACTTCAACGCGGCTGACGACCGGACGCTGTTCTTCCCGGACTTCCTGCTGATCGATCCCAACGCCTCCTTCAAGGATCCGGCCAAGGTCCTGGCCGCGCTCAATTCCGCGATCGTCGCGAGCAACAGCGCCAAGACGACCGGATCCGATCTCCCATCGCTGGCCGCGCCGACGGAGTCCGCCGCCGGCTATTTCAAGATCAGCGAAACCACGAACGCCCTCTACGTCCAAGCCAACATCAAGACCGAAATCGCCGGCGCGCCGGTGCGGGGCAATGCGGGCCTGCGCTGGGTCAGCACCAAGATCACCTCGATCGGCAACAACGTGTCGAGCGCTACATCGGCCACCCAGATCGTCGAGAACAGCTCGTACGACGTCTACCTGCCGCGCTTCAGCCTGGTGGTGGAGCCCTCCGAAAAGCTGCTCGTCCGCCTCGGCGCGGCGCGCGACATCCGCCGTCCGGACTTCGATAAGCTTTCGACGTCGCTGTCCTTCGGCACGGGCGCCAACACGCCGGTGGCCGTCGGCAATCCGAAGCTGGTGCCGGAGACCGTCTGGTCCTTCGACATCTCGGGCGAATACTATTTCGCGCCGTCGAGCCTGGTGAGCATCGGCCTGTTCCACAAGATCCGCGGCAATCTGTTCGCCGCGAGACAGGAAGACCCGGCGCCCAACCTGATCAACGGTCAGCTCAATATCGACATCACCCCGCCGTGCGAAAACGGCGGCATCTACAACCCCATCGCCAATCGCAACATCAACAGCCCGATACAGGGCGTTGGTATCTGCGTCCCGCTGAGCTCGACCTTCAACGTGCAGGGCGAGACGACGCAGTCGGGTATCGAGCTGGCCTTCCAGCACGACTTCTCGGCCTGGGAGGACCGGATCGGCTGGGCTTCGGGCTTTGGTGTCATCGGCAACGTCACCCTTCAGAAGTCGGGCGGCAATGCGAAGGAGTATCGCGCGGCGGATGGTCCGAGGACGATCTTCACCTTGCTGGGCAAGCCGAATTCCAAGGACTTGATCACGCTGACCAATCTGTCGAAGACCGCGTACAATGCGACGCTGTTCTATGACAAATACGGGCTCAATGCTCGGGTGCGTTACACTTGGCGCTCCAGCTACGTGTCCGACGACCCGTTCTACTTCGGCCTGCCGCTTATCAACGGCGCCCGAGGACAGCTCAACGCCAGCCTCAACTATGCCCTCGGCAATCGCTTCACCTTGGGCCTCGAGGGCGCCAATCTTCTTCGCGGCGACCAGGTGCAATACTGCGTGAACAACAAGGCGCTCCTGTGCTTCCAAGGGCTTACGGATCGCCGGATCACCGCCGGGCTAAGCATGCGCTTCTAGGCGTTGGTGCGACATCCCATGCGCGCGGCGAGGTCGATCCTACGCCGCGCGCACAGCGTTGTTCTCCGTCCCGATCGCGGCGGGCGAACCTATCGCGCCGAGCAGCCTGGGTCGGGTTTGGCGTCAGGCGGAATGAGCGTGATGCGATCGATGACCATCCCCTGCGACAGCCCATACAGCGCGACTGTGTGATTGCCCGCCGTGACCGATGGCGTCTCGATGATCGCGCTGGCGAGATTGTCCAGCACTTCGCAGGCCCAGCGCGGACCGCCGACCTTTCGTGCGAAATCCGCCGAGTGTTTCTCCCCGCCGTCAAAAGCGATCGCCGCCGACAGCGACGCCTGATCCGCCAGGGGGAAGGTGGGCAGTATGTCGACCCGCACCCGCCAGGCGCCGGGCCGATCGAGCTTGACCCGATAGGTGAGGGGCGTCGAAGCTCCTGACGCACGCATCGCGCCGGCGCCGCGACCCAGGCCTGGGACGAGCGTCCAGTCTTTTGTCGCGCCCCCCATCGGTGTGAAGTCCTCCGCTTCGATCACAAGACCTGGGCGCTGGGCGGCGTCTCCAGGCAGGCGCGGCGACCGCCCATCGGCGGGAGCTTCGGTCAGTCCGGGGGCGGGCAAGGCCAGGGGAGAGGTCCGAAAGCTCGGCCATAGCGGGTCGGCCGGCTCCTGCGCCATCAGGTGACGCCATTTACCGCCCGCCACCTCTTCGTTGTAGCGCCGGGTGAGCGCCGCGATCGTTTCATCCGCCTGGCGCGCGGCGAAGGCGTGGACGCGCGCCGCGTGCAGGTCGCTCTCCATCATCTTTCGATAGGCTTCAAGCTGGAGCACGCGGGTGTTGGCGAGCGCCGCGGCCTTGACCGGGTAGGCGACCAGTTCGAAGAACGCGTCCCGCTGTTCCGACGGGGTCAGGGCCTCGAGCTTAGAGACCTTGTCGGTCAGGGCGTCGAAGCGATCCAGCCGCGCCTGGGCTTCCTTGCTCGTCCAGCTGCTCATGCGCGGCCGTTCGCCAGGCAGCCACCACTGCAGGTGCTCGGGGCGGCGCTCGAAGTTGAGCTGATGGTGTTCGGCGAGGATCTGGCCGATTTCGAGGGCGTGGGCCGGGCCGAACTGTGTGGCGCTCCACTGCGTGAAGAAGGCCGGAAGCGTCTCGGCGGTCCAGCGTTCGTGGTCCCAGGCCATCTGCAGGAAGAAGTCCAGTGAGAGTTCGCCCGGCTTGATGTCGCCGACATTGGCGATCCAGAGCCTCCGCGCGCCCTGCTCATAGGCCTTCGACATCTCTTCCCAGATCAGGGCCGGAGGCGTGCTCGACAGCCAGAGGTACGACAGGGGCGCGCCGAGGTAGGACAGGTGGTAGTAGACGCCCGACCCGCCGGGCCGGGCCCTCTCGGCGGCGTTGGGCAGGCGGCGGATGTAGCCGAAGTTGTCGTCCGGCCAGACCAGGGTCACGTCCGGCGGCACGTTCAGGCCCGCGTCGTAGATATCCAGCACCTCCTTGTACGGCGTGAAGACCTGCGGGGCGCGCTCGATCCTGGGGTCGACGTGGGCGGCGATCATGGCGCGCTGGTCCACGAACACCTGCTCGAGCACCGCGCGCTTCTCCTCCACCGTCTTGGGTCCGACGATGCCGCTGTCGTGGATGCCGCGCATGCCCAGGGTGTAGATGTTCTCGAACTTGGCATTCAGGCGGACGCGCTCGTCCCAATAGGCCCGCACGCCGTCGCGGTTCTTGGTGTAATCGAAGGCGTCCGCGCCGGCTTTCCATTCGCCGACATTGTTGCGCAGCATCGGTTCGGCGTGGGACGAGCCCATGACGATGGCGTAGCGCGCGGCCAATGCGGCGTTCTCGGGGCGATTGTTGAAGGCGCCGCTGACCGCGTGCATGGCCGGCCACAGCGTGTTGGCCTTCAGGCGCAGCAGCAGCTGGAAGACGCGTTCGTAGGTCTTGGGTCCGATATCGCCGAGCTCGGGATCGAAGGTGCGCGCCGCCCAGGGATGCAGGCCCCAGTCCTCGTCGTTGATGAAGATCCCCCGGTACTTCACCGAGGGCGGGCCAAAGCGATGCGAGCCCTCGGGTGCGTAGAGGCTCGTCCGGACCTTGGCGGGCACGTCGGCCCACCAGTTCCACGGCGAAACGCCGACGGCCTGCGAAAGCTCGTAGACGCCATAGGCCGTGCCGCGCGGGTCGCTGCCCACGACGACAAGAGCCGAGCTCACGCCAGGCGCCGGAGCCGGAACCGTGGCGATGACATAGCTCTCCCAGGCGCCCTTCAGGTCGTGGGTTTTGAGTTTGCCGGTGGCGATCAGTCGGTCGATACGCGGGTCCGCGCCCAGCGTGCCGATCCAGATTTCGCTCGCGCCGATGGCGGGATCCTTGCCGCCCAGGATCGTGGGGCGCAGGCCGGTGACGGCGTGGAGGTCCTCGGCCAGGTCGTTCGCGGCGATGGCCACGACGGGATGAGCGCTCCGCTCGACCCGGATTTCAGCCACTTGGGCCCGGTCAGCGATGCGGGTGGCCCCGCGCGACGGCCTCTCTTCCAGTAGGGGGGCAGCCTGGGGACCAGCCTGAGCTTCAACCCAACACGTGGCGCTCGCGGTTGCGGCCAGCGCCGACAGCAAGGCGATGCGCACCAAGCGGCGGGCGTAGGACCGAAACGACATCAGGGCCGACCGAGCTTCGCGCCGGAAGGCGCTCCCATAAAATGAACAGTACATCCATCTTGTGGGAGCGCAATCGACGGGCGGTCGTTCTCACTTTAATAGCGGCGCCGCCTTCGTTCGCCGGCCGGTCGGCATTGCCCTCAATCCGTGGCTGTCGCGACGTGGCGTATCAGAGCGCTCATGTTGTTGATGTAGGTACCGGTCGAGATGCCGATCGGACCCGTAGGCTCGGTGAAGGGCGAGGTGTCCCAGGCGTCGCCAACCTGTCCCCGATCGACGAAGCCCGTGAGCGGAGTCGACGGACCGTCGCCTCGGTACGGATGGCTGGTCGTGCGCAGTTCCACGGGCCAGTAACCCTCGGCGTTCAGCCCCGAGACCAGGTTCGCCACGGTCGCCGCCCGGGAGGTGTCGATGTTGAGATCCGAGCCCGCCACGCGCACGACGACATAACGCGGCAGCAGACTGGGTCCGCCGCCTTTCAGCGGCGAGTTACGCGTGGCGACCTCGGGCGCGGTGGCGGCCAGGCGCTCATAGCGGGCCCGAAGGGCGGCGGTGTTGACGTGCTTCTCGGCCATCGCGCCGCGCATGTCGTAGTCGGCATGGTACTCGCCGTTCTGGGCGTTGGAGCCTCGCCGATGCACGGCGATGAAGCGATTGGTCCCTTCCTCGACATAGCGGAAGTGGTTGCGGCCGCCGCTCCAGGCCGCCTTCGGGGCCTCGACCTTGGTCAGCCAATCGATCGCTTCCGGCACGCGCGCCAGATATTTGCGATCCCCGGTCAGCTGATAGAAGTCCATCAGCTTGACCAGCGCCGCGCCCGTGGTGTGGGGCGAGATCGCGCGCGGCTCGTAGGTGCGGGCGGCGGCCGGCTTGAGATCGTCGGGAGTGTATTGCAAGGCGAAGCCGGGCGTCGGCGCCGGCTGCTGCAGCTTGATGTAGCAGTCCATGGCCCGCTGGATCGGCTCGCGCACCCGCTCCTCGCCGAGTTGCTGCAAGACCAGTAGGAGGAAATCGATGTTCTCCTCGGCCACTTCGTCGTTGAGGGTGACGTAGCCGGTGTAGTCGGGGCGGCCGTGGTTCTTGAATTCGGCCGCGCGGGGATAGCGCTGCGGCCATCCGCCGGACGGATACTGGGCGGCCAGGACGAAATCGATCGCTCGGTCCAGCGCGGCCTTGTAGCGAGCATCGCGCTTCTCGAGATAGAGCCGCAGCAACAGGCGCGCGCACTCGACCGTGGCATGGTCGTCGAAGGTGGCGTTGCCGTAGTAGTGCTGGAATTCCTCCAGGCGCCAGCCGTTCTTGCCGATGGTGGCGTACCAGCGTTTCAGCGAGGCTTCGCCCGCGAAGTCGATGATGTAGTTCCAGCCGCCCGAGGGGTGTTGTCCGCGTATCAGCGCCTCAGCGGCCTTCGCGGCGGCGTCGTAATAGAGCTCATCGCCGGTGGCGTGATAGGCGTCCAGGAAGATCTGGCCCATCTCGGGCGTGCCCGGGGCCTGGGTCCAGATCATGGAGGGGGAGGCCTCCATCTCGCCCCAGCGGCGCGACATGTCCGCCAGGTAGCTCCAGACATAGCCGCCTTCGACCGCGACTTTCTCGGTCATGAACCGGGTCGCCCTGCGCATGGCGTCGAGGACGTCAGAGCGATTGACCCCGGACGTCGCCTGGGCGTGAGCGCTCGAGGCTAGATTGATGGCGGCCAGGGCGGCGCCGGCGAGCCATTGGCGGCGGTCGAGCAAGGTGCACCTCGGGGGTCGAGTTGGAGCCGGTCGTGATCGACCCTTAACGCGCCTGATCCAGGCGGGCGAGCGACGATCACGTCGACGACCCCAAGCGTCACTTTATGGGTCAGATTCTCGCTAGGCGGGTGGTGTTGTCCTGAAAAGGCGACGGCTTCCTCCGGCGCGGCCGTTCGTTTTCATATCGAACCGATGCGGGCGATCGAATCCCGGGGAGGTGGCGAACGGGGGAGGGCGTCTTGGCTCATCTGATCGTCGCGAAGATCGTTGCAAGCTTTGCCTTTGGCGCGACACCCACTCGATGGCGAGCATCATTTATTTGATCACCGCTGCCCGTCCAAAGGCCAGTTAGAGGCAGAGTGCGCCGCGGCTGTTCGATCCGGAGACTTACCGGTGATTAGATTGAAAATGACCTGATCAAATGTGGTGCTATCGCCAGGGTTGAAGCTGGCGCGACCGATCCAGACTATGTCGCGCCACTACAGAAATAATGTCAGGTGACAATTTAAAGCGGTTCGATCCCGTTTTTGGGTTCTACAGAACATAACCAAGATAAGCGCACGTATATTGTTCCGCTATCCCGCATATGTTCGCCTATGTTGGGAAGGGATGAATTCTTTCGTCGGCATGTCGACTTTATTAACTATTAACTATCTGTAAATTTTAAGGATTGATTAACGACGCCTTCAGCGGCATAACGTCGATCGACTAAGCTTTGGCGTGAGCTGGGGCGGGGGTGTCACTGTGGTTCTGGGAAACCTGGAACGAGGCCGTTGAGGCCTGCCGTTTCGGGGGCCACGCGAAATCTCCCTCCCTTGCTTTCCGCGACCCGAATTTCCCGGCCCCAAGCCGGAGCTTCGCCGTCGTGGCACGGCCCTTGCCTAGGGTTGAGTACAACAGGGTCCCCGATGTCCCATTTTGGAACAGGGGATTTGGCGCCGGTGGGGCGCGGGTTAGCGCCCACTGCGCAGGTGGGAAAAGGGGATTAAGAGATGAGCGTTTCGATCACGAGCGTTACCGACAGCGTCAGCCCGAACACCGGTGTCCTGTCTTCCGGCGCAAGCACCAACGACACCACGCTTGCTTTTGTGGTCAATATTAACACCAACGGGTCCAACACGCGCACCTATGCGCTGTACGACGGCGGCTCCCTCATCGCCTCTCAAACCCTCTTCAACAACAACGGCGACTGGATCTTCACCGCGCCGGCGCTCTCGTCGGGCCTCCATAACCTGACCGTGAGAGAATATAGCGGAACCGGGACCGGCGGCACGCTGCTGAACACCACCGGCGCCTTCACGGTCACTGTCGACACGGCTGCGCCGGGCGCGCCTGTCATCACCAAGGCCGTCGACAACGTCGACGCCCTCACGGGTGACCTGATCGACGGCAACCTGACCAACGACCAGACGCCGACCTACCACGGCACCGGCGAAGTCGGCGCGACCATCACCCTGTACGAAGGCGCCACGGCGCGCGGCACGGGCACCGTCGCCGGCGACGGCACCTGGTCGATCACCACCAATGTTTCGCTGGCGGCTGGTTCGCACACCCTGACGGCCAAGGCGACCGACGCCGCCGGCAACGTCAGCGGCTCGTCCAACAGCTTCACGCTCGACATCGGCACCACGAACCCGACGGGTACGGTCTCGATCAGCAACGGCACCGACGACGCGGGCATCTATACCGGCACGATCAATGACAACGGCGTCAGCGACGACACCACCCTGACGCTGCATGGCACGTACGCCAACGGCAAGGCGGGTGACATGATCGGCGTGTACGACGGCAGCACGCTGCTCGGCTACACGATCTTCGAAGCGGGCAACACCTGGACGTTCACCACGCCCACGCTCTCTGAAGGCGACCACGACCTCTACGCCTACATCGTGAACTCGTACGGCGAGAAGGGCCCGGCCAGCGGCAAGTTCGACTATGAAGTCGACACCACCGGCCCCGGCGCCAACAACGTGTCGATCACCACGGTCGCCGACGACTTCGGCCCCAGCAAGGGCAATCTGAAGAGCGGCGACACGACCGACGACGCGAACCTGAAGGTCTCGGGCACCATCGATTGGAGCGTTGGCGGCCGTACGGTCGCGATCTACGATGGCTCGACCTTCCTCGGCACCGCCGGCACGGGTATTTTCAACGACAGCTGGAATTACACGACCTCGACGCTGGCGACGGGCACGCACACCCTGACCGCCTACCAAGTCGACGCCTCCGGCAACAAGAGCGCCTCGGGCAGCTCGTTCACCGTCACCGTCGGCGCCGGCGACACCACGGCTCCGGACGCCCCGGTGATCACGGGCGCCCAGGACGACTTCGCTCCGGTGACCGGCGCGGTCGCCAACGGCAGCTGGACCAACGACACCACCCCGACCCTGAGCGGGACCGCCGAGGCCAACTCGACCGTCGACATCTATGACGGCGCGACCAAGCTGGGCTCGGTGACGGCGAACGGCGCCGGCGCCTGGACCTACACGACCAGCGCCCTGTCGCAGGCGACCCACACCCTGACGGCCAAGGCCACGGACGCCGCCGGCAACACCAGCGTCGCCTCGGCGGGCTACGTGGTCAAGGTCGACACGACCGCTCCGACCACGCCGACGATCACCGGCGCCGAGGACAACGTCGCCCTGGCCACCGGCAACATCGCCAGCGGCGGCAAGAGCAACGACGCCTCGCTGCTGCTGAGCGGCGCGACCGAGGCCGGCTCGACCGTCGAGGTCTTCGACGGCGCGACCTCGCTGGGCCTGGCCACGGTGACCGGCTCGACCTGGACCTTCCAGACCACCGGCCTGTCGCAGACCGCCCACGGCTTCACCGTCAAGGCCACGGACGCGGCCGGCAACAACGCCACGTCGGGCGCCTACACGGTCACCGTCGACACCACGGCTCCGGTCGCCCCGGCGATCACGGGCGGCACGGACAATGTGGGCCCGGTGACGGGTCCGGTGGTCACGGGCGGCTGGACCAACGACAACCAGTTGGCCCTGGCCGGCACGGCCGAGGCCAACGCGACCGTCGAGATCTTTGACGGCGGGGCCCTGCTGGGCACGGTGTCGGCCGATGGCGCCGGCGCCTGGACCTACACGACCAGCACGCTCTCGGACGCCGCCCACACCCTGACCGCCAAGGCCACCGACGCGTCGGGCAACACCAGCGTTGCTTCGGCCGACTTCGTGGTCAATGTGGACACGGCCAAGCCGGCGACCCCGTCGATCACCGGCGTCCAGGACGACGCCGCGCCGGTCATGGGCGGTGTGTCGGACAACGGCTATACCAATGACACCAGCCTGCTGCTCAGCGGCTCGGCCGAGACGGGTTCGACCGTCGCCATCTATGACAACGGCTCCAAGGTGGCCGAAGTCGTCGCCACCAGCGGCGGCTGGTCGTACACGACCAGCGCTCTGAGCGACGCTCCGCACGTCTTCACCGTCACGGCCACGGACCTGGCCGGCAATGTCAGCGACGCTTCGGCCAGCCATACGGTCAATGTCGACACGGCCGCGCCGACGGGTACGACGATCACGGGCGGCCTGGATGATGTGGGCCCGGTGACGGGTTCGCTGAGCACGGGCGTCTGGACCAACGACAACCAGGTGGACCTGGCCGGCAAGGCCGAGGCCAATTCGAGCGTCAGCGTCTATGACGGCGCGACCCTGCTGGGCACGGTCACGGCCGACGCCTCGGGCGACTGGACCTACAAGACCACGGTCCTGTCGGACGCCACCCACACCCTGACCGCCAAGGCCACGGATGCGGCCGGCAATGTCAGCGCCGCCTCGGCCGACTTCGTGGTCAAGGTCGACACGGTCTCGCCGATCGCGCCGACCATCGCCACGGCGGGCGACAACACCGCCCCGGTGACGGGCAATGTCGCGACCAACGGCTGGACCAACGACACGACCCTGGACCTGGCCGGCACGGCCGAGGCCAACGCCACCGTCGACATCTATGACGGCGCGACCAAGCTGGGCACGGTGACGGCGGACGGCGCCGGCGCCTGGACCTACACGACCACGGCCCTGTCGGACGGCGACCACACCCTGACGGCCAAGGCCACGGACGCGGCGGGCAATGTCAGCGCGGCCTCGACCGACTACGTGGTCAGGGTCGACACGGTCTCGCCGACGGCTCCGGCGATCACCGGCGCGGTGGACGACGTGTCGCCGGTGACCGGTTCGGTCGCCAACGGCGGTCCGACCAACGACACCACCCCGACCCTGTCGGGCACAGCCGAAGCCAATGCGGTCGTGAAGATCTATGACGGCTTGACGCTGGTGGCCACGACCACGGCGAACGGCGCGGGCGCCTGGTCGGTGACGACCTCGGCCCTGAGCCAGGCGGTCCACACCCTGACGGCGACGGCCACGGACGCGGCTGGCAATGTCAGCGTGGCCTCGGCCGGCTACGTCCTGGCGGTGGACACCACCCCGCCGGTGGCCCCGACCCTGACCAGCGTGATCGACAACACCAACCCGCAAGCGGGCGTGGTGGCCAACAACGGCTTCAGCAACGACACCGAACTGGCCCTGAGCGGCATGGCCGAGGCCAACTCGACCGTCAGCGTCTATGACGGCGCCACCCTGCTGGGCACGACGACGGCCAACAACTCGGGCCTGTGGTCGTTCACGACCCCGACCCTGGCGACGGGCGCGCACAGCTTCTCGGCGACGGCCACGGACGCGGCGGGCAATGTCAGCACCGCCTCGGGGACCTACGGCGTCACCATCGACCTGGTGGCCCCGGACGCGCCGTCGATCACGGGCGTGGCCGACAATGTCGACCCGGTCAGCGGCGCTGTGGCC